>CAWASQ010000015.1:0-69612 GCA_963784465.1 uncultured Verrucomicrobiae bacterium | reverse complement strand
ATAATTTATTCTCTTCTTATTATTCTCTTGGGGTGACATGGGCGTCACCAGGGGAGTGACACGGATGTCACCAGGACTAGTGATGGACATGTCACTAGGAGCTGATGACTGCAATGTCACCAGGGGGCTAGTGACACCGATGTCACTAGCGGGCGCCTCTGCCTGGTAATCGTCCGGCGAGGATTCCTCCGAAAAACTGAGGGGTCCGCTTTCTACCGTTGTCAGAACAAAGCTCGCGTCGCGCTCGGTCTGCATCCAAGGATGCCACAGAAATCGGTAGTGATTCGTGCAGTGGCCCTTGGTTGGGGCGTTAACGTTGGTCGCCACAATGAGGCCGTGACGCAGAAAGCTCCTGCACGAGCTTGCATCACATAGCGGCGCGAAATGTGGAGCTTCGCGGCAAGATGGTTGAACGAAGGCCAAGCGTAGCCCTTGCCGCCCGCGAAGTAAGTCAGGTACGCGTATAGCTTCTTCGCCTTCTCGGAAACCTCCGGACGCTCCTCAAGCCATTGAGGCAGCCACACGCCGTGAAAGAGACGGTGTGGATTGATATAGCGAGAAGTGCCAACTGGCACCTCCCGGAAGAATTTTCTCTGCCGTAAGAATTTACAGCAATTTTACAGCAATCTCGCCGTAAGTCCTTGATAATCAACTGAGCGGGTGAAGGGAATCGAACCCTCGCGTCCAGCTTGGGAAGCTGGCGTTCTACCATTGAACTACACCCGCGCTAGATCAATCCCACGACCGAACCTGCTGGCGGTTGTTGGTGTTGTTGTTCCACACTCCAACCTTCTTCATGATCGTCGAGTTGGCGGTCGTCTGGCCATTGGTCGAAACGCCCACCTGATTGTCGTAATCGATATCAAACGCAGAATAATAAGGCTTCGCCCAGGGATCAACGAAAATGCCGTTCAAAATTCCGCCTTTGCCCCTCTTGAAATTGAGCACCTCAATGAAAACAATCTTACGCGGGTTGATGGTATCGTTGCTCCCTACCAAGGCATTAAGGAGGCCCCCAGTGAGCTGCTCGGGAGCTGAATTCGTCGAGGGCATCCGCCCATATTCCATGTCAAAAGCCACGATCGCGGTCGCGATTTGCGTCACGTCGTTCTTTGCCTGCGCTTTCTTGGCGGCATCGAGCGCACCTTGAACCGCCGGGAACAGAAGGCTCATGAGAACCCCGATGATGGCCACCACCACAAGCAACTCGATTATCGTGAAGCCCCGGGGGGATTTCAGAGCGCTCATGCCTGCATGAAGGTGAAACCTGAAATTCAGCGGAGCAAGCATTTTCTTGCGTAAAAGGCTCCATCTGCGCGAAAAGCAAACGTGGCCCGCGAAAAAAAACCGCCTGGTGAGCGCGGAAAGGACGAACTGCGCTCGCGGATTGTAGGACTTCTCAGTGAAAGGGCTCTCAACAAGGTTGAGATCTCGAAATCGCTGGGTCTGCCCATTCAACAGCGGGCGAAGCTGCGCGAGTTGCTCCGGGAAATGGAGTTCGGCGGCGAAATCGCCCGGGTTCGCAAGGATTGCTATGTCCTCCCGCGAGATGCTGATCTGGTTACAGGAACGATCCAGTTCCATCCTGCCGGCTCGGCGCATGTTCTCGGTGAGAAGGCAGGCCAGCAGGATCTCTACATTAGCGGTGAAAACACTTTCACGGCTATGCACGGCGATCGCGTTGTGGCCCGTCTGGTTACGGAGACTTCCCAGTTTGAATGGAAACTCGGCCAAGCGGAAACACCGCCGCGCCGCGAGGGTCGTGTTATTCGAATCCTCGAGCGGGCAAACGACACGATCGTAGGCACCCTCCAGAAATCCCGAAACTTTTACTTCGTCGTCGCTGATGACCCGCGCTTTGTCCACAACCTTTACGTTCCGGGGCCATCGCCACCGCTTTTTGCGGACATCGGAGACAAAGTTGTCGCGCGACTGGATGCCTGGCCGTCGCGCCACGTCAACCCGGAGGGCCATATCGTCGAGGTGCTCGGGCCCGCGAGCAGTCCGGGAGTCGATATACTCTCGATCGTCAGAAAGTATCGCCTTCCCGGTGAGTTTCCTCCGGAGGTGCTCCGTGAGGCGGAGGCCCTTCCCTCCGAAATTGAGGGCAAGGAGCTTGAGGACCGCGAGGATCTTCGCAGCCGCTTCATCTTCACCATTGATCCCGACGATGCTCGCGACTTCGACGATGCCATCGAGGTGGAGCGCATACAGCACGGTTGGAGCGTGGGCGTTCATATTGCGGACGTGTCGCACTACGTGCCGCCGAAAAGCGAACTGGATCGCGAAGCGATATCGCGCGGAAACAGCGTCTACCTCGCGGATCGCGCGATTCCGATGCTTCCCGAGGTCCTTAGCAATGGGCTTTGCAGCCTTCGCCCCAACGAGGATCATCTAACTTTTTCGGTCTTCGCCGAAATCACTCGCAACGGGAGGGTCCGCAACGTGCGCTTTGCAAAAACGGTGATTCGAAGCGTGGTGCGTCTGACTTACAAAGAGGCTTTTACCCATCTCCAGCGTCCCCCGCATGACGCCCTGACACGTAAACTTCACGTCGCTTGGGAGCTGGCATCGCTCCTGCGCCGGCAACGGTTCGCCGCCGGCGCGCTGGATCTTGAATTCCCCGAAGTCAAAGTGTGGCTGGATGCGCAGGGCAAACCCCTGCGCCTCGAGAAGATCGAGAACGACATCTCGCATCAGCTTATCGAAGAGCTGATGCTGCTCGCCAACGAACTGACCGCGCGCGAACTCATGCGGCACCGGCAGCCTTCTATCTATCGCGTTCACGAAATGCCGGATGCTGAAAAGCTGCTCGAGTTTCGCGAGGCGGTGCTGATCCATGGAATTCCGTGCGGAGACCTCTCCCGCCGCCCGGAACTGGAAAAGCTGCTCAGCGCCGTTCGTGGCAAGCCGCAGGAATACGCGATTAAGATCGGATTGCTCAAGAGCCTGAAACGCGCCCGCTACGCCCCGCAACCGATCGGACACTACGGATTGAACAAGGCTAATTACACCCATTTCACCAGCCCAATTCGGCGCTATTCCGATCTCGTTGTTCACCGCGCCATGGGGCAGTTGCTCGGGCTCTCAAAACGGGGTCCGGATTCCTCGACGCTGTCTTCCATCTCCGAACACCTCTCAACGACCGAACGGGTAGCGGCGGACGCAGAGAAAGACTCGGTGAGGCTCAAGAGGCTCGAGTACTTCCAGGATCAGGTCACATCCCGTCGTGCGAAAGAATCCTTTCGGGCTCGGATACTCGAAGTGCGCAACTACGGATTGTTCATCGAGTTGCCCGATTTCTTGATGAACGGCCTCATCCATGTTTCTTCGCTGGACGGCGATTTCTTCGTCCTTGATGCGCCTCGGGCGCGTCTCGTTGGCCGGCGCTCGCGCCGGGCCTTTCAGGTCGGCGACGAGGTCCAAGTCCAGGTCGCTCGGGTCGATTTTTTCAAGCAGCAGGTGGATTTCCAGCTCGTGGAGCCTCCCAACAGATTTCGCTAAAACTCTAAAGATTTAAGTTGTGAGTGAAGCGGAGATGATTTTCAATGAGAAAGTTCCCAACTCTGTAAATTGATGGATACCATACTTGAGTCGCGCGAGGTTCAGGTCGAGCGCAAGCACTTCTTCATCGAATTTCGTGAAAACGACCGCGGCCGATTTTTGCGAATCACCGAAGAAGCCCACGGACGCCGTAACACGGTGATTATCCCTAGCACGGGGCTCGAGGAATTCGAACGCCTCCTGAATGAAGTGCTCGCTGTCGGTGCGCGCGCCTGACGCCCCCTAGGCAAAGTCGGATCACTGCCTCGCTGGCGCGTCCCCAAGCCTCTGCAACGGGTCGGGATTCCTCACAGCGCTTTTCTTTTATGCCCAAAAAATCCAACCCTTCGAGAGTCTCCCTTCCAAAGGGAAAGTACGTTTATTCCTTCGGTCATGGTCGGGCGGACGGGAATGGCACGATGCGCTCCCTGCTGGGCGGAAAAGGTGCCGGTCTCGCCGAAATGACTCGCATCGGCCTTCCAGTCCCGCCGGGATTCACCGTCACGACCGAAGTTTGCACCTACTACTACGCCCACAAACGCTCCTATCCGCCACAGCTCGCCAGACAGGTTAATGAAGCCCTCGCGAAGGTAGAAAAAGCGGTGGGCAAGACGTTTGGCGGCGAAAACCCGCTTCTGCTTTCGGTTCGTTCCGGCGCCCGCGATTCGATGCCAGGGATGATGGACACGATTCTGAACCTCGGGATGAACGATACGACTGTGGAGATCGTCGCGGCAAAGTCGAGCAACCCGAAGTTTGCCTGGGATAGCTACCGGCGCTTCCTGCAGATGTATGGGGATGTCGTCATGGGGGTGCAGAAGCGCCCCGAGGAGCACCACGAGCCGTTTGAAAGTGTCATCGAGCAGCTCAAGGACGAGCGATATGGCAACCACCAGTTTCCGGATACCCAGCTCAGCACCGACGACTTCAAGGAACTTGTTCTCCGTTTCAAGGCCCTCATTCGCGAGCGCACTGGCAAGGATTTTCCGCAGACGCCCAGCGACCAACTTTGGGGCGCGATTGGCGCAGTGTTCGGCTCGTGGCACAACGATCGGGCCATAGTCTATCGCAGAAAGTACGGTATTCCTCACGATTGGGGCACGGCGGTGAACGTGCAGACGATGGTCTTTGGAAATATGGGTGAGACCAGCGCCACCGGGGTGGCCTTCACGCGAGATCCGGCAACTGGCGAGAAAGTCTTTTACGGCGAATATCTCGTTAACGCGCAGGGTGAGGATGTTGTGGCCGGAGTCCGGACGCCGAATCCCGTTGTCCAGCTTGGCAAGGAGATGCCTGAGTCCTATCAGCAGCTTCTCAAAGTGCGCGACTTGCTCGAGAAGCACTTTCGCGACATGCAGGATCTTGAGTTCACCATTGAGGACAACCGCCTCTACATCCTCCAAACCCGCAACGGAAAGCGCACCGGCCTCGCTGCGATCAAGATTGCCGTGGATATGGTCAAGGAGAAACTTATCAGCAAGGAGGAAGCGCTGCTGCGAATTCCTGCCGACTCCCTGAGCCACGTGCTCGCGCCGATTTTTGACAAGGCCAGCGCTCGAAATGCCACCAAGATTGCATCCGGGTTGCCCGCGGGACCCGGGGCGGCCAGCGGGAGGCTTGTCCTTCGGGCCGAGGAAGCGGTCCTCCGCGCTCATCGCGGCGAGCGGGTTCTTCTGGTCCGCATCGAGACATCTCCTGAAGACCTTCGCGGAATGATTGCGGCGGAGGGTATCCTCACGGCGCGCGGCGGCGTTTCGTCACACGCGGCGCTTGTCGCCCGCCAGATGGGCAAGGTCTGCGTCTGCGGCGCCAGCGACTTGAGGATTGACTACATCAGCAAGACGGTGACGGCCAATGGCCACACACTCAAGGAAGGAGACTTTATCTCGATCGATGGAACGGCGGGCGTCGTTTTCGCCGGAGAGGTGAAGACCGCGCCGTCCGAGATCGTTCAGGTCCTCGTCAGCAAGACGCTGCAACCCGAGAAAAGCAAGAACTATCAGGACTACGCGGCCCTGATGCGGTGGTCGGACAAGTACCGCAAGCTCGACATTCGCACGAATGCTGACACGCCTGAGCAGGTCGAAAACGCGATCGCCTTCGGGGCCGAGGGCATCGGGCTCTGTCGCACCGAGCACATGTTCTTCGAAGGCGACCGAATCGATGAGATGCGCGAGATGATTCTTGCACGCAACACCGACGACCGGAAGAAGGCCCTCGCGAAATTGCTGCCCTACCAGCGGGAAGATTTTATCGCGATTTTTCACGCGCTTGACGGACTTCCGGCAACCATACGTTTTCTCGATCCTCCCCTGCACGAATTCCTTCCTCACGATCATGCCGCGCAGAATGCCCTGGCAGGCAAACTGGGAATTCCCACCGACGAGATCTCGAAAAGGGTTCATGAGCTTCACGAGTTCAATCCCATGCTTGGTCACCGGGGTTGCCGCCTCGGCATCGTTTATCCGGAAATTTCGGAGATGCAGGCTCGCGCGATCTTCGAGGCTGCGGCGCAAGTCCAGGCCGAAGGCATCAAGGTTCACCCGGAGATAATGATCCCACTGGTTGGCTTCCCCAAGGAGCTCAATCTTCAGATCGAAATCGTGCATCGCGTGGCCAAGGAGGTTGCCAAAGAGCGAAAGACAAAGCTCAAGTATCTCGTCGGCACGATGATCGAAATCCCGCGCGCCGCGCTCGCTGCGGAACAGATCGCCGAAGACGCCGAGTTCTTCAGCTTCGGGACCAATGATCTCACCCAAACCACCCTCGGAATGAGCCGGGATGACTCGGGGAGCTTCCTGCCGACATACCTCGAACACGAGATCGTCACGACGAATCCGTTTGCCTCGATCGACCAGGACGGTGTCGGCGAGCTGATGAAGATCGCACGCGACCGCGCCAGGAAGACCCGCAAAAATATCAAACTGGGGATCTGCGGCGAACACGGAGGCGAACCGAAGAGCGTCAAATTCTGCCATTCGATCGGACTTGACTATGTGAGCTGCTCGCCTTTTCGCGTGCCAATTGCCCGTCTCGCCGCCGCCCAGGCGGCACTCGACGACAGAAAGTAGCGCAAACGGGGAGCATACGCGTCTCGCGTGTGTTGTTCGGCGTCTCGCCGAACATGGTTTTCCGGCGGGACGCCGGAAATTCCACGGGCCTGCCATCCGGCCCCTACGATTCCGATTCCTCGGTGCTTACGGAGCGCGCCGGTGAAGTGGAGAGGGCCTGTTCCAGGGCGCGCCAGGCGAGGGTCGCGCACTTGACGCGCTGGGGGAATCTTCGTACCGCGCCGAAAACCAGCAGATCCCCAAAGTTAGGTGGCGGGTCACCCGGCTCCGGTGCGACAAGCATATGGCGAAATGCCTCAATCGTTGCACGCGCCTCGTCCAGAGGTTTGCCGCGCATTTTGACCGTCATAATCGAGGCGGACGCCATGCAAATTGCGCAGCCGTGGCCCAGGAACTTGAGATCCTCAATTTTCGCGGGCGTAAATTTAACGGCCAGCTCCACCTCGTCGCCACATGACGGATTGTCGCCTTTGACCGTTGCCGTGGCATCGGGGAGAGGTCCGAAGTTCCGAGGCCGTTTGCTGTGATCGAGGATCACCTCCTGGTAAAGCTCTTCAATGTTCATGCGAAGAAGGCATGGACTTTTCGGAGGATCTCGCCCATTCGAGTGACCTCGTCCGGGGTGTTGTAGAAGTAGAAGCTGGCGCGGGCCGTCGCCGGCACGCCGAGTTTGCGCAAGAGCGGCTGGGTGCAGTGATGGCCTCCACGTAATGCCAGCCCGTATTGATCCGCCATGCTGACCACATCGTGCGCGTGAACGGCTTCCATGACAAAGCTAACGAGACCGGCTCGTCCTTCGCGCGGACCGAAAATGCGAACGCCCGGGATTTCCTCAATTAGCGCGCTCGCCTGCAAGGCGAGCGCCTGATCGTGGTCGAAAATGCGCTGGCGGCCGATCTTGTCCAAGTAGTCGGCCGACGCTCCGAGGCCGATGGCCTGGGCGATTGCCGGGGTGCCGGCTTCGAAGCGGTGAGGTGGCGGCTTAAATTGGCTCTCGGTAAATGCCACGCTCACGATCATTTCGCCTCCCCCGTGGAAGGGTTCCATACCTGCAAGGATTTCCTTGCGTCCATAGAGCACCCCGGCTCCCGTGGGACCGCACATTTTGTGGCCGGAGAGGGCAAGGAAATCGCATCCTATCTCACCCACATCAAGCGGCCTATGCCCCGCGCTCTGGGCGGCATCGACCAGGGTAGTCACACCGGCGTGCCTCGCCCGCGCGCAAAGTTCGGCCGCCGGATTGATTGTTCCCAGGGTATTGGAAATGTGCGTAAAAGAGAAAATCTTGACGGGCCCATCGAGCAGCGCATCGAGGTTGTCCAAATCGAGCAGGCCGTCTGGAGTGATGGGAACGAACCGGAGCGTTGCCCCTTTTCGGCGGGCTAGAAGTTGCCACGGCACGAGATTGCTGTGGTGCTCCATCTCGGTGAGAAGAACGATATCGCCTTTGCCCACGTGGGTTTCTCCCCACGCGCGAGCGACGAGGTTGATGCTTTCGGTGGTTCCTCGCGTGAAGATTATCGTCTCGGGCTCGGCAGCGAGGTAGGCGGCCAGCCTCCTTCGCGCGCCTTCATAAGCCGCGGTTGCCCGATTGCTTAGTTCGTGGAGTCCGCGATGGACGTTGCTGTTGTCGCGTTCGTAGAAGTGGGACAGGGTGTCAATGACCGCGCGCGGTTTCTGGGAGGTCGCGGCATTGTCGAAGTAGATCAACGGGTAGCCGTTGACGGTTTGGTTTAAGACAGGAAAATCCAGGCGGATCTCTTCCCAGGATCTCCCGTCGGCAAATTCCATAGAACTATTTAAGCGACTTCTGGAGCCGGCACAAGATGGCCCCTCAAATCGAGCTTTCCACGAAGCACTTCCGGGGCTATTTGGCATCCATGCAGATCGAAAAGTCGAAGGAAAGTGGCGTCACCACGCTTAAGCTATCAGGCGAAGTGGATCTGCACGCTTCGCCGGCGCTTCGTGCCGAACTGCAGGAGTGCGCCAGCGAGGCCACACCCGTGCTCCTCGTGGACTTTGCTGGGGTCGACTACATTGATTCATCGGGATTGGCGACCTTCATCGAATACTTGCGCGATGCCTCGGCCTATAAGGGAAAGATCGCGCTTTTCGGAATGAAGCAAAAGGTGCGTACGATTTTCGACCTCGTGCGGCTCAACGAGCTTTTTACCATCACAGACTCGGCCGATTCGGCCGCGGCCGCGCTGGCCGCGAAGTAGTCGGCCGTGACCGAATTGCGAAACTATTTCGCGCTGAACGCGCAGATTCTCTATTGGATCTTCGTTGCCCCGCTAAGCGGAAAACCGCGTTTCAATCTCTCGCAGGTTTTCAGTCAAATGGTCCGCATCGGGGTGCAGGCCTTGCCGATGGCCTCCCTGGTAGCCTTCAGCATCGGACTCACGCTCGCCATGCAAGGCGCGTATCAACTCTCGAAATTCGGGGCAACGGCTTATGTTCCGGATCTCGTCTCGCTGACGCTGTTGCGCGAACTCGGTCCGTTGCTGGTGGGGGTTGTTGTGATTGGCAGGAGCGGGTCGGCGATCACGGCCGAGCTTGGTTCAATGAAGGTGGCGGAGGAGATCGAGGCGCTTCGCGCGATGGCGATTAACCCCGTGCGATTCCTGGTTGTGCCGCGGTTCCTTGCAATGCTTGTAATGCTTCCGGTGCTCACGATCTTCGGCAACTACATTGGGTTCGTCGGCGGCTGGAGCATCTGTTATTTCGCCCTGGATATGAACACCACGGCCTACATCCTGCGCCTCGTGGGCTCAGCGCACCCCGTCGATCTCTACGCGGGTATCGTGAAAAGCTTCGTTTTCGCCTGGTTGATCGCGACCATCTGCAGCCAGGCCGGACTCGAGGTGACGGGCGGGGCGGAAGGCGTTGGGCAGGCCACCACGAGTGCTGTGGTAACATCGATTATCGCCATGCTTGTAGCCAATGCGGCGCTCACAGCGCTTTTCTTCTTCGCTTCTTCGAACTAGCTCCGCAGCCTTTGTCAGCGGACGATCCCCGCAGTCACGTCGCACACACAAATGGATGACCCGTCGCTTGCGTTGAACAGCAAAGGGCTGGCGAGAGCTGCGCAGACACGGTAACTCTGCGCGATGCGAGTAATTCGGCCGCGAGATCGAGAGTATGACAAATTGCTGAAAACGCTTAACCGGCGTTATAAGCCTGACCAGGAGGTTCGCGCGACAGTTGCGGCGATTCTCGAATCTGTCGCCCGCGAAGGCGATGATGCCGTCGTCAGATTCACCCGGGAATTCGGCGGTCCGCGATTGGACGCGCGGGCGTTGGGCGTTGGGCGCGACGAACTCGATGCGGCCCGGATCGGGCTTTCGAAGGACGTTCGGAAAGCGATCCTCTCCGCGAAATCGAATGTTCGCGCATTCGCCAAACGCGGCCTGAGGAAGAACTGGTTCACGAAGAACAGACAAGGCGCGATCGTCGGGGAAAGATTTGATCCGTTCCAGCGAGTTGGCATCTACGTTCCCGGCGGGACGGCGCCGCTCGTTTCGACAGCTGTCATGACCTGCACACTTGCAGCCGCCGCGGGCGTTGCCGAGATCGTCGCCGTTACGCCGCCGGCGAGGGATGGCTCGCTGCAACCCGCGCTGCTCGGCGCGCTGGTCGAGTGCGGCGCCACGGAAGTGTACCGCGTCGGGGGAGCCCAGGCAATTGCCGCTCTCGCTTTCGGGACCAAGACAATCCGGCCGGTGCAAAAGGTCTTCGGTCCGGGCAACGCCTACGTGGTGGAAGCAAAGCGGCAGGTATTCGGTCACGTCGCGATCGACTTGCTTCCGGGCCCGAGCGAAATTCTTGTCATCGCGGACGACTCCGCCAATCCCGAGTGGATTGCCGCAGATCTCCTCGCGCAATCCGAACACGGTCAGGGCAGTATTGCCATCCTCCTAACCACCTCGCCGCGTTTGCTGGAAAACGTGGCCGACTCGATGTTGCGGCAACGCCGCCTTTCCGCGCGCTCAAAGGAACTCGGCCTTGCCATGAAAAATACCAGCCTGGTTCTTGTTGGTGATCTGGAAACTGCGGTGGCGCTCGCAAATCAATTTTCCGCGGAGCACGTGGCCATTGCTGCGACGCATCCCGGGGAAATCGCCTCCCGGCTCACCACTTCAGGCGCAATTTTCATGGGCGGAATTTCGCCGGTGGTAGGAGGCGACTTCATGGCGGGCCCGAGCCACGAGTTACCAACCGGAGGAGCTGCAAAGAGCTTTTCAGGACTTACCGCGGACCAATTTCAGCGCAGAACCAGTATCGTCATGTTCGATGAACCCTCGTTGCGCGCTTCGCTGCCAGTGATCGAAACCTTCAGCAGGATCGAGGGCCTCGACGCCCATGGCCGCTCCGCGTCGATCCGGCTGAACTCGACGAAAGTTAAAAACTAACCACCGAGAACACAGAGGTCACAGAGGTCGAATTTGAATAAGCGAAAATGAGTACCCTTTTTGAAGAACACCCTGATGGTATGGAGTTTTTTCTTCTTCATCTCTGTGTCCCCCTGTGCCCTCTGTGGTTAAAACCGATTTGTGATCTGGAAGACTAAGCGCCGTTCGTTCGATCTCACTCACCGCGGGATCATCATGGGAGTGCTCAACGTGACGCCCGACTCGTTTTCGGACGGCGGAACCTTCCTCGAAACGGAAACCGCGGTGGTTCATGGGTTGCGGATGGAGGCTGAGGGCGCGGAGATCATCGACGTTGGTGGTGAATCCACTCGCCCCGGGGCCCTAAAGGTCGACCTGGAAGAGGAATTGAGACGCGTTGTGCCAGTAGTCCGCGGCCTCCGGGCGCGAAGCAACGTCCTCATCTCTATCGATACCTCGAAAGCTGCCGTGGCGAAGGAGGCGGTCAGATGCGGAGCGGATATCATCAATGACGTCACGGCGTTGCTGGGTGACCCGGGCATGGCGGAAGTAGCGGCGCAGTCCGGAGTGGGGATCATTCTCATGCACATGCGGGGAGAACCTCGGACGATGCAAAGAGATCCCCACTACGAAGACGTGGTTGCTGAGGTAGCTGAATTTCTTCGACAGCGGGTTTCAGCCGCGATAGGCTACGGCATGGCCGTAGAGAGCATCGCGATCGACCCGGGGATCGGCTTCGGAAAGAGGCCCGAGCACAATCTAGCCCTCATTCGATCACTCGAAAGGCTTACCGACCTCGGGCGTCCCATCCTGGTGGGAGTCTCCCGGAAGTCCTTTTTGCACTGGCTGGCTGATGCTCCGGCGATCGCGGATAGATTCTGGCCGGGTGTCGCACTGACAAGCTTTTGTCGCGAGAAGGGTGCCCGGATATTCCGGGTGCATGAACCCAAGCCGCACCACGATGCCTTGCGAATGACCGAAGCAATCTGCCTGGGCTAGAAATGGAAGCGGTCGTGTATTGCTGGAAGTCTGCGAGGAGAAAACAAGCCGATTCGGCAGATTGCTATGCTTCGCCTGCGGCGAAGTCCGCGAAGCGGGGGATAAGCAGTTTGTGGAAAGGGCCGCTGCGCTTGGTTACGCGGCTTCCGAAATCTTCAGCGCGCTGCAATTCTAGGATCCAACAAACTGCTAATGCTTGAGACCATCGGAAAGTTTATCGCGCAGAATTGGCGCATCCCCGTTGAGATCGGCATTCTCGCGGCGGTTCTCTATTACATTTACATCTATCTGCGGGGCACTCACGGCGCGCGGATTCTCATCGGACTGGCGCTTCTCTTCCTGACCTTCACCTTTCTCTCACAACTTCTGGAGCTCGCCGTGATCGGCTGGATCCTGCGCAGCCTCTCGGTCTTCTTGGCCGTCGCCTTGGTGGTCATCTTTCAGCCGGAGCTTCGCCGGGCGCTCACAGATCTTGGAAGCCATCCGTTCTTCACTTCGGCTTTCGAAAAGCGTGAAACGATTGAGGAGATTACCGACACCGTCTTTCGAAATTGCCAGCAAGGGCTTCGGCGCCCTGGTAGCGGTGGAACGGGAAATCTCTCTCAAACCGTTCATCGAAACCGGCGTCAGGCTCGATTCCGAATTTTCGAAGGAGCTCGCGCTGACGATTTTCCATCCCAAGACCGTTCTGCACGACGGAGGCCTCATCGTCCACAACGACCGCATGGTGGCGGCGGCCTGCATTTTTCCTCTCACCCAGCGTGAAGATCTTGAACGCAACCTCGGTCTTCGTCACCGCGCTGCCCTTGGATTGAGTGAGGAATCCGATGCCGTCGCCATCGTGGTCTCCGAGGAAACAGGCCAGGTTTCCATTTGCCACAATGGCATTCTTGAACGCAATCTTGAGCGTGGACAAGTTCCGCCGCCGGCTCAGTAAACTGCTGCTTCACAATGAACCTAATCAAAGAGATGGTGACGAAGGACTGGAGACCGAAGGTCACCTGTCTGCTCCTCGCGTGCGCACTGTGGTACTTCATCAGCAAGAACGTGGAGAAAAATCCGCGACGGCTTGAACAGAGGGCTACCCCCTCTCAGATCTGGAAACCCGAGATATGACAGCGCAGCGAAGGCTTTTCGGAACCGACGGCGTCCGGGGCGTCGCCAATATCGAGCCGGTCACCGCGGAAACGGCCTTGAAATTGGGGCGGGCGGCGGCCCATGTCTTTAGCATGGTTCAGAATTCGCATCATCCTTCGGACCGGCGCAAGATTGTGCTGGGCAAGGATACACGGCTCTCCGGCTACATGCTGGAGACTGCCATGGTGGCGGGCATTACCTCTTTGGGTGTCGATGTTCTGGTCATCGGCCCGCTGCCCACTCCCGGCGTCGCCTTTATCACCCGATCGCTTCGCGCGGACGCGGGAATCGTTCTCTCGGCCTCGCACAACCCTTACGAGGATAACGGGATCAAGTTCTTCCGGCACGACGGCTACAAACTCGACGACGAAATCGAAACTTCCATCGAGGACATCGTTTTCAGTGGAGAGATCGAAAATATCCGGCCCACCGCGACGAAGATCGGCAAAGCCTTCCGGATCGACGATGCTCTGGGCCGCTATGTCGAGTTCGCCAAGCAGAGCTTTCCGCGCGGCCGAACGCTGGATTCTTTGCGAATCGCGGTCGATTGCGCAAACGGCGCCGCCTACAAGTCCACCCCTTGCATTCTGCGAGAGCTCGGCGCGGAAGTTCACGTCGTGCACAACGCCCCGAATGGCACCAACATCAACGCGAACTGCGGCAGCACATACCCGGCCGAGATTCAGAGGCTTGTGAAGGAGACGCGCGCGCATTTGGGAATCACACACGACGGAGACGCGGACCGCGTATTGCTCTGCGACGAGAACGGCGAACTGGTCGATGGAGACGAGATCATGGCCATCGCCGCCATCGATTTTCTGAACAGGGGCCGACTGGCAGGTGACACTCTGGTCGCAACGGTCATGAGCAACTTCGGGCTCGATGAAGCGCTATCGGCCGAGGGAGGCAAGGTGCTGCGCACGAGGGTTGGCGACCGTTACGTTATCGAGGCTATGATGCGTGACGGTTTTAATGTCGGCGGCGAGCAGAGCGGGCATATGATTTTCCGCGACTATGCAACGACCGGCGACGGAATCGTTAGCGCTCTGCAAATTCTTCGCATCATGATCGAAACGGGAAAGCCGCTCAGCGAACTGAAAAAGGTGTTGAAGAAATACCCGCAGGCTCAGCGCAATCTCAAGGTACGCGAAAAACCAGCGCTGGAAACGCTTGGGCCGTTGCAAATACTGCTCAAGGAGATCGAGCAACGCCTCAATGGCAAGGGACGTGTCCTTCTCCGCTACTCCGGGACCGAACCTAAGATTCGGCTCCTCATTGAGGGCCGCGACGAGGCGCTCATCAACGGCGATGCGGACCGCGTCGCCGACGCAATTCAGGACCTGATTGGCGCCTCATGAGTTGATGGTTCCTATGATGCCGCCCTCGTGACGCCCAGAGTCCCTCATGAGCGCGGTTCCGGCAACAACCGGTCTTGTATGAGTGTCAGGTCGATGGTGAGATAAGAAACGATGAGTGACCTTCGCTCTGGGGCGGATTGTGTTTCGTTTAGCGAACAGACGTCCACATGCTGGCTCGACGAGATGCTTTCGCAACTGGCCAAGCTCGTCCGGCATCGGGTCAGGGAATTGGAGAAGGCGAGCGAGCTATCTCCGCTGGCGGAAGTCCTTCGAGATTTTCCGACTGTGAGGCTTGGGGTATCGCTCGATCTGCCTGATATGACCCTGATCGAATCACTGGCGGCAGCGGTGGCGTTGGCGGCGGAGTTGCAACCGCACCTGTTCGACGAGGCGATTTCAAGCGAACTGCAATCCGCGGGGAACCATCCGCGGATCGGTGGGGCGCGTGGCAGGGAGTCCCGCGTATTCCTTCCGACAGGTGAAACGTTGCTCTTCCTGGCAGGCGCGCAAACGGTCGCGGACAGGCTGCAAGTGATGCGATTGTTCGAGGAGGATCACCGGCTCACGCGAAGGCGTATCATCCTCCTCGAATCGCAGCCTCCTCACGAGCCGGAATGGGCGGCGAGACTGGTCGCGGGCCCGGAGATCGTCGACCGCATTGCCGCGGGGCGAAGGAGGCGACCAAGGTCGGGCACCGATTTTCCCGCCGAGCGAATTGAGACAACCCTCGAGTGGAACGATCTCGTGCTCGACGAGAGCACCTTGGACCAGATCCGGGAGCTCGAGACATGGGTAAGGCATGGCCGCACCTTGCTCGACGAGTGGGGATTGCGACGCCGCCTGCGCCCCGGATACCGCGCCCTCTTTTTCGGGCCGCCCGGGACAGGGCAAGACGCTCACCGCCATGCTGCTCGGCAAATACACGGGCCGCGACGTCTATCGAATCGACCTCTCGCTCGTCGTCTCGAAGTTCATCGGCGAGACAGAGAAGAACCTGGCGAAGATATTCGGGCAGGCGGAGGATCGGGACTGGATCCTTTTCTTCGACGAGGCCGACGCGCTCTTCGGAAAGCGCACACAGGTGCGCGACGCGCACGATCGCTACGCGAACCAGGAGGTTGCCTATCTCCTCCAGCGCGTCGAGAATTTCGAGGGGCTAGTCATCCTCGCTTCAAACTTTCGGAACAATATCGACGACGCCTTCCTGCGCCGATTTCAGGCGGTGGTCCATTTCCCGAAACCGAGCGCCGATGACCGGTTGCGGATCTGGCGCAAGATCGTTCCGGACCATGTCAGCCTTGAAGATCACGTCAACCTTGCGGCGCTGTTTCAGCGACACGAACTCACAGGTGCGAACGTCGCGAATATCGTTCACTTCGCCTGCCTGCAGGCGATCAGTCGGGGTGAAAAGGTGCTTCGCTTCTCAGATATTCAGCTGGCCATCGACCGCGAGTATCGGAAGGAAGGCCGCCTCGCCTGAAACCACGACAAGATCACAGCCGTAGATTGATCGACCGAACTTTGTCGCATATGCGACAAAGTTTGGCACGAGTCACCACAAGCATCGGCAGAACACTTTGTTGTCTCAAACACGCTCGCCTTACCCAACGGGGCTGTCCGCTCAAAAGGAACTTCTGGCCGAAGAGGCCCGTTTAAAGCGACTCCGCAAAATACTCGTAATTGTCCGCGCTTCTGACTGCCTGTCAGGATTCTTCGCGGCGAGGGCCTCGCGCACCGCGACCCCGTAGCTATGATCGCCGATGAGAGGCGAGACATCGTGGGCCATTTCGTGCAGAATCACGCCCGGACGCGAATCCATTCCCGAGCTTCCTGCCCGGCTCCAGAATAGCCTGCCCAGGCATACTCTCCCGGCTGCCCGAGGACCGGACGTACGCGATAGACGTCCTTTTCAGAATCGCAACGGAAGTGGAGGGTGTCGCCAAGGCTCGACGCGATTGCAGCAAAGGTATCGCGAACGAGTCGCGCGCGATGACCATCGATTGTTCCGAACCAGCGTTCATAGTGGCCGGTCGCGCTCGATGCCGGATCGTCTCCCAACGAAGCGACTTCCGCAGCGACCCACCGCGCGCGTTCAGCGAGCGATCTCGCCTCGCTGGCAGCCGACGCTGCGACGCTCTCCTGTGTCGGCGAGCAATCGGTCTGGCCAACGCGGGACGCGGCCGATTCGTGCGCGCTCGCCGCATCCGCCGGTGCCTTGGCTTGCTCAGGTTGCTCGACCGAAGCGGCGGATTTTCCGCAGGTATCCGATCCTCCGCAACCACACGAACACTTTGCCGCGATCGGCCGCGCTTCGCTTTCCTTCTGCTTCGCCTTCACGGGCTCCTCCTCCTCGGCGGCCTTTGCGGCAGGGGCTTCCTGTTCTTCCGGCTCCTTGGCCTGTGGTTCTTCTTCCAGTCCCTTCGCGGAAAAGAACGAGGATTCCTCCTTCATTCGAGGCTCGGAGCCGGGTTGGAAGAATGCCGGGCTTTCGCCTTCTTTGGCGAAAAAGCCGACCTGTTGTTGAAGCCTTGGAGGTCTGCGGAAATGACGGCGAATTGGTGCGGCGAGTTTCATGGCCGAGAACGAGTTCAGTATGCCGTTGTTGTCTCCGATTGTAAATTCAGTATGAGACTAACCACAGAGGTCACAGAGAACACAGAGGTCGAATCTAGATGACGCGAGAATAGTTGCCTTGTTGCGAAGGGAGTAGTGGAGCAGCAATGACCTATTTCTTTCCGGCTTTCTCTCTGTGACCTCGGTGTTTAGGTTAAGGATTGAGCGGTAGGTCGCGCGCGAGGCGCAGGTCATCGATCAGTGCCACATAGCGTGGCTCGAGCCCGGCGCTGATGTCGGGCGTCGCGCTGACCAGTTCCTGCATCAGCCAGGTCATTTGTTTGTTGCGTGGTTCGGCGAAGAATGCCGCCGGCAGCTTTAACGACCTGCCTGGTCCGCGGTCCCACGCGCTCGGTCCTGTGGCTGTCTTCTCAATTGTCAGCTGTTGCTTTACGCCCCGCTCCATGGTTTGGAAACGATCGTAGATCGCGGCCAGGCCCGTCTGATCCCGTTCGATAGGCAGGAATTCCGGCGGCGTGAGGCCGAAACGCGGTGCCACACGGCCCATCCCGGCGAATCGGATCGTCTCATCCTCGCTCTGCCAGGCGCCGAAGGCCCGCGCACGGCGGATCGCCGCGTAGACGTTCGACAGATCAAATGTCGAGAGACTGAACCATTGCTCCAGGAGGCCCAGGAGCGTCTGGATCGTCGCGAATTCAGCGTCGCTCAATCCAACGCGGACATCTTGCGTCTTTTCATGCCCCACCTCCACAGAGCCCGGCCTCTTCACGAGGCCGGATATAGAGGTGGAACGATGCCGCATTTTCCAATGCGCTCGAGGTGCTGACCGCCGTGATCAGCCGCGTGTGCGAGTAGGCCAGGTCCGAGGACGGAATGCCCGGGGTGCCGTGATGTCCTTCGTGAATCAGGATCGTGACCTGTTCGTCGAAGCTTTCGCCAACGAAAGAAGTGCACACATGCGTTATCCCCGCGGTTTGCGGCGAAGGATCGCGATTGTAAGCCGGACTCCCCGAAGCGCAGCCGCCGTCCTGCTCGTTCCGGCAAACATGGCATCCACCGGCTGCCAGATCTGCGTCCGTCGCGCAGGGACGCTTTGTGTTATCGAGATGCGGACTCAGCTTATCCAAAATCCGGTTTACCTTAGAGACTGCGGAACCGCGCTCTGCGGCGCGCGTGTTCGGATCCACCGCACGAACGCCAAAGAGTTTGTCGAACAAATCGGTGGTGGCTTGCTTGGTTGGCGGCAGCTCTTTCCTTGCGTCCGCGATCCACTTCACGCCCTCGGGCGCCGCTTTCTGCACGGCTTCCGTTACTTTCTTCGACTCTTCTTCCGTGCAGGCCGTACTCGCCTTCGTTTTTGTATCAACAATGCTTTCCGCCTTGAAAGCCGTGCTGCCAATCGCGACGTCAACGGCGCGCATCTCTTTGTATTCGATATTGCCCTTGGCGACTTCTGACGGGTGATCGACGAGCAGCGCGGAGTCGTGTTTATGCTCGTCGCGCAGAACACTCTTCACCGCTTCACGCCGGCGGTCAGCGAGTGCCAGGTTGTAGCTTGCAGAGCCTTCCTCGCTTGCGAGTCCCTTCAACGTGAGCGTCTGCGCCGGAAACTTGTCGTGGAGCGCTTTGAGCTTGTCCTTCTCGTCGGAAGCCACTTTGTCGCTGTCGAATTCGAAGAACACGCGCACAGGTTCCTTGGGCGTTCCGTCCTTGTTCAAATGGTCCTCCAGCTTACTGGTCGCCTTTCCGGTGACCTTGAGGTCCTGCTCCGCGGGGTCCGTGTCGGTGGTCACGCTTCCCTGGCGCGATGCCCGGTCGAGTAGCCCAAGCGTGACCGGCCCGACGATGCCATCGACCTGTGCTCCGGTCAGTCCCGCCTTGATCTGGAACTCGCGGACGGCCTGGCGTGTCTCCGAGCCATAGTCTCCGTCTGCGCCGAACTTCGGCAAGCGTAAAGCCCAGCGCCAGCAGCGCCTCCTGGACCTTCCTGACCTCAGGACCCTTTGCCGGCGGTCCGAGAGAGCCCTTTTCATCAAAGATCTCCTCAAGCTTCGGATCGCCCGAGAGGCCCGGCGACGTGAGATCGTGCGCAGGATCGGCCTGCCGCTGGATGGCAGGTGTCGCGCCTGGGCGGGTTTGCTGGACGACGTGCGTTAGCTCATGAGCGAGGAGATGGCGCCCGCGCGCGGCTGTGCGGGTCATACTCGCCGGCGTTGAAGTAGATGTCGCTGCCGATGCGTAAAGGCGCGGGCGTGCAAGCGTGGCGGCGAGCCGCTGGCCCGATCGTGTCGCGAATTCGGACCCTGGAGAAATCGGTGCCGAAATGATTCCATCCGGCTCTGACGTCTCGGACGGCGGCAAGGGCTCGCCGGACCCTCTTGGAGTCCGAATCGCGCCGGCAAACGCCGATAAGATCCGCCTGTTCAGACAGGATCGCCTCTGCGGTGCCGGCGCGTCGCGCCAGGCCGTTGCGCCGAATCGCAGCGACGAAATCGCGCATCGTGCGGCCTCGTTCAGTCGAGCGTTCGCGACCCTGCTTGAGCTTATACAGAGCTCCGACCCGATCGCCTGTCGCGTTCCAGTGGGACATCGGTAAGCTCTCCGCCTTCGGCTATCGCCGTGGTCGCGGCTCGCACTGGTTGATCTGCGGACCAGCTCCGGTCGGCGGGAATCAATTCGCTGTTCTGCCGGAAATGAATGCCGCGCCCGGCGGCTTCTCCGGCCGGGGTGATCTCGCATCTCAAATTTTCTCCCTCCCTCATCCAGCACTGATTGATCCCTTTGCGGAAGGGCTCCTTCGCCAACTGATGTAACCGCCCCATGAAATCGATTGGATCGATCGTCCTCGCGGTCGTGGATCGTATGCGGTCCGATTCTGATATCCTTTCGTTAGCTGGATTGTTCGGATGTGGTTACTGAGCTCGGCCACAGAAACCGGAAATTCACCATGATCAAATTCGCCGCGTATCGAGGATCGGTCGCGGGATCTCTTCCGTGTTTCCTGGCTTCGGCGCAAAGCGTGTCAAAGTCGGCGATCGCGGTAATGCGCTCAAACTCCGCGGGATCCGAAATAGTTATTCGCGTGGCCGAAACTGTCCTGAGAGCCCTCATATCGAAGGCGTGGTTAATTTCATGGACAAATGAACTTATCCTGTCGGAGCCGCTGACACGAATTATCGCCCTAAAGCATGGTTGATTTCCCGGCCGGTTATCGAGATGGAACCTGCCGTCGGATCAGCGCCGGTTTGGGCTTATCGCTATAGTCGATATTTGAGTTTTGTAGGATCGCCGTCGCTGCAGGTCTGCTTATTGCGTTGGAGCCTTCATGGAGTTTTGATACAGAGAGCTGGTACGGAGCTCTCGTGTCCGAAGTGTTTGCGAATCTATCAATTGCCTCACGAATTTCGGGCGGGAAGTCGGAGACGTATGGTAACACGTCGGCCGAGTATTGCAGAACTTCCAAGTTTTCCAGCTCCTGGGTAAGGGCCTGCAAGGCCGCCGCCAACTGTTCTTCCTTGGAAGGCCCTTCCGGAAGCTGCTCCGCCTTTTCCTCGACGCTCTGAGCCGTACTTTGACGCTGCCGTGAGCTGCTCGATCTGCTTTTCGGGAGCGTTGTTCCTCCTCGCAAGCACTATCAGAGATGCGAACCAGTCCTTGATGCGCTGCCAAAGCGAGCTCGCCATGACAATCTCAATTTTCTCGCCGCTCCTCTGAAACTGAGGAATGCTGCGTCCCACTCTTGATCTTGAATGTTTTCTCGAATCCGAACCACTTCCCCAGGGTCGCCGTGACTGTCTCGATACCCGCTTTGCCTTTCTTGATCAGCGCGCCGCTGCTTCACGATCCAGGCGATCATCGTGTCGATGGCTTTGTGGACCTTGTCCTGCACCTTCTGGATTACCCCTCGGATCTTGGAGGAGATCCCGCCCAAGCCGATGAGACTGGTGCAGAAGCTGATGATGACGGGTATTGTGCGCGCCATGGCGTTCTTCACATAGTCCGCGGCTTGTTGCAGCTTGCCGGTGGCGATGTTGTTGATCGATTGGATCACGGCCTCAACGAAATCGAGGATTTGCTCCATGCGCTCGATGAAGAACATCACCGTGTTGTAGATCGCCATCACTGCTTCGACGGCCCAGCCGACGGGATTCCAGAGCGTTGCCAGGCGCGAAAGCCCGGCCATAACGATCTTGGTGACCACCCATTCGGTGACCGCCTGGATGACGATGCCTTTCAAATCGCCGACCCATTCGAGGAACTGCGCGCCAGACCCCGGCAAAGCCTTCGGTGAGGAAGAGCCTGAGAAACTCGAAGGTCTTTTCCAGGTTCTCGACCACGTTTTCGCCCAGCCGCTTGACCAGGATCGGCCGGATCTGCTTGTAGGTGAGCCCGAGGAGCTGCATCACGATGGAGACGACTCCCTGGAGGTCGAACTTCTCAGGCATCTCGATTCCCGCACCCTGCAAGGAGCCGAGCATCCAGCCGATCAGGCCTGCCTGGATGTGCTTCCAAATGTTCGACCCGAACTGCTTAATGCCTTTGCCAATTGCAGCCAGGAGGTTGCCGAAGAACCCGACAGGATCTTCAATAATGAGGCGGAAGGTATTCTCTCCCTGCTTCAGCGCGGCTATCACCCGCGCCGCGCCGGGACCGAGAAGGAACACAAACATGATTTCGAGAACCTTCCAGTAAACCCGCAACACCAGCATCAAGACGTCCCCAACGAAAGTGAGGTAGGTCTCGGCGATCCGGATGTAGGCTCCGATGGGATTCATCAGATCGTCGATGGTGAAGCTGTTCCAGAGAGTCAGGAACCGCTCCAGCAACTGGGATGGCGAGAGCCCCAACTCGTTGATCAACCCGAGGAGCCAAGCCATTGCCTTCGGAAGGGCTCCGCTGGCCTTGATGTTCTCGTAGGTTTCAATTCCCTTGGGAACGAAACTCAGGAATCCTTTGAGGAAGTTTTCGGGCGTGCGCGGGACCTCTTCTCCTGTGACCGGATCCATGCCGAGCACGACCGTGAAGAGCGGATAGCCGGGCACCTTGTGGACGTGCGCCTTGAGCAGCGTGATGAGGGCTTCCTTGATCAACTCGAGCACCTTCGCCGCGAGATTGAAGGCGAAGAGAGAGAGCTTGCTGACATATGTCAGAACGATGCTTAGAGTCTTGCCAAGCAGTTCTTCCGGGTGGACGAGCTTTTCGAGGCTTAGCGAGGTCCAGAGATCGATGATGCCGAAGATCAGTCCGCTGTAGGCCGGACCGAGCAGGCCCACTTGCATTTCGATCCATGCGGCAGCCTTTTCGACCTGGCCGGTCTCTTCCATCTTCGCGAGGTGATTTTCGTACCCGAGGAGGCGCAAAACGCTGCGAAGGAAATCAGCCGTATTCCATTCCCTGGTCTCGCCGGTCAGCGGGTCCTGGCCCAGCACCTGGCAAATCAGGTCGTAGAAGGGGGCGTTCTCTCCAAAAAGCGCCCGAACTGCTCTGATCGCGAGGTCCTTGAAGACCTCGATGAGCTTTTCTGCACAGGCGCCGGCGAAATCTGCGACGTCGCCCAGGAGCCCGCTGAACGTGCTGCGGACAACTTCGACGTTGTAGTCGACTGGATCGAGACGGACGAAGTCCATCTGGTCCCACGCCTGGCTGAAGAGGCTATCAACCCGCGCGAGAGTGAGGTTGTGCGCATCGATCTGCGAGGTGACCCAGCTGAAGACCGAATCGATGACGCCGGCTTCGTCGAGCTTGTCAAAGAGGAGCGTTCCAAATGGAATGAGCCCGGCCGCACCACGAAAGAAATTCTTGGCCGTCCATTCGACGTCCTGGTCGAGAATCGGATTATACCCGACGACCGCGGTCATCAATGTGAAGCCGTGGATCAGCTCGGCGTCGGAGTTTATCTCCTCTTTGATGTCGCTCCAGCCGAGCCGCTGAACCTGCGGCTCCGCGAGAGAAATCTGCGGTGGCGCGCGCGCGTGATACGACCGCTGCGCAATGGATGACGCGAACGGAGAACGTTGGATGGAGCTGCGCTGAACGGCGCGGCCCTGTTGAACGACGTGGGTTAACTCGTGCGCCAGGAGCCTTCTCCCCGGAGCGGTGTCTGGCTGGAACTGGCCGCGACCAAAATAGACGTCCCCCTCGTGGGCAAATGCCAGGGCACTTGCCCGATGGGCCAGACGATGAGCCTCTTCGCCTGTGTGGACGCGAACAACTCCAAAGTCCGCGCCAAAGGCTGGCTCCATTTCGGCGCGGGATTGTTTTGATAGCGGCTGGCCGCGTCCTTTTGATTGACTGAGAAGATTAGAAAAGCTTTCTCCGCCCCGTGGCGGGCCGCGGGCCCGGTCCGGTCTCGAGCGAACAGGAGTGCGCGTAACCCATCCTGATGAGATTGTGGCTCGGGCAGGCACAAGAGTCTCGGGCGGGTTCGCGTGGGATTGCGCTGCGAAATGGGATATCGGTAAAGCGCCGAAGCCGAGAGATGTGGCGGCGGGACCCATCGCTCGGCGTTGAATCGGCGGCGAGTCAGGTGCACTCTCTTCGTCGTTTGCGCCGCCGGAGAACCACGGATCTGCCATGCGCAGGATCGAATCCGAGGCCTCTTCTTCCTCCTTTGTGGCCGGCTCTTCATCCATGGCAGCAGCGGAAGGCGGTGTCGGAACCCGGCTGATCGCAGGGACAGGAGCGGATGAGGCGGGCGAAGCCGGAGCAAAGAACGGCTCGCTCAAGGTTCGCATGACGTGCTCCGCCATCCGGTCAGCTTCGACTTCGTGAGGGTCACCGGGCTGGCTGACCTTAAGCCGGGCATGAAGGGCCGGAGCAAAGAACATAGAGCCGGGCTGCGATTGCCTGCGGAAGAACGGGCCCTTCGTTTCCTGCCGCGACTGAGCACCCGGCTTTGCGACTGGAGAAAGGGTTTTCATCAGGAGCCGAGCAGCTTAGGATGGCTCCTGCCATCGCACTTGAATCGGGCTGCGGAGCCAGGGCAAGGCAATGCGATCGAACGACCACGGCAAACGGCTTAGAAGCACATCGTAAGCGCGGGTTTCAACGTGCAGACGCGGCGGTTCGACAGGATAGAAAAGGCCGGGCCGGGCAAGAAATGCCTCGCGAAGCCCGTCCGGCGAGGTGTCCTTGAGCGCCTGCCAATGCGCGATGACGGCGCGCAGGAGCGCATCCGCTTCCTCTTTGACTTTGTATTCAAGCTCCGGCCAGCAAGCGATTTCGCCAAGGGGGATGCCGCAAAGAGCCTTTTCAAGAACCAAATCCACTTCGTCACGCGCCGGATGCTTGTGGACAATCCAATGCATCGCATGCGCAGCGTACCACCGGTGCTTGTCGAGAATGTGCAGGCGGTCGTCCAGCCACCCGAAAAGCTGAAAGAACCGAATCAGAAAGGGATGCAGCAGAACGATGCCAGCCGATTCTGTTGGAACGCCATTTTCGGCCTGATCCTCTGTTGCATCGAAACGCTCGGGCTTCGCGAAGTCCATGCGGCCCGTGGCGCGGAAATCGGAAACTTGCCGCGCTGCCCGTTTGACCAACCGCGAGAGACGCTCGATCTCCGGCGATTTAGCCGCCTTCCGAAGCGCAGCCAGCGCTGAGATGATCGATTGAGAATCGCGCAGCTCAATAGCAGCAGAGCGGCCCCGATCGCCAGCGAGGAGATCCAAGAGGGCCATCTCCGCTTTTGCGTCTTCCACCTTTGCTGCCGGCTCGGGAGTAAGGTGAAAGAACCAGAGCGCCGAGCTTAATGCGTCCGCGGAAAGGGCCGGGCGGCAATGAAGCCTCTGCAACGGAAGCGGCGCTCGCTTTGGCCACTGGAAATTCCAGGCTGAAAAGAGCGGACACCAGACTGGGAAAGGATACCAGGCGCAGCAGACGCGCGGGTTCTTCCAAGACAAGCGAGGACAGCCGCAAACGAAGCGCCGAAAACGCCTCGCGAGACATCAGCACCTTGGGGATCTCGTCCCGCCAGCGTTCAAGCGGGAAAAACCACGGCAGTGATCCGTGAGTAACGTAGTGAAGGAAAACCTCAACAGCGTCGTTGCTCTCCGCTGTTCCGGCCGCTGCTTTGGCTTTCCATTGGCTGGATCGCGGAAATTCCGAAATACGAACACCCGGGCGAGAGGGGATGACTTTTGCGTCGATACCCGTTAGCGATTGAACGAGAGCGGCTATGAAGGCCTGGCGGAACCCGCGGACCGGAAGTGGCCCAAGTTCAACTTCAAGCCGGTCCAGCCGGAGCGTCGTATCCTCGGGAAAACGGGTGTCGAAGGCGGCTTCCACCGCGTCCAAATCGTCCTGCAAAGCGCGCGACGCCGCTTCCTGGGCCGCGATCGCGGCCACGCGGGTATTCGTGCGAAGCTCGACTCTGACACGATGGATGAGGTGGTTCACCGGCTTCGGCTGGGGAGCGCACGCGTCCCCGCGTGCAATCGCCGGCGTCTCGCCGGAAACCCTGCTCCGGCGAGACGCCGAACAGCACGCGCGAACGCGTATGCGCCCCTTTTCTTTCCATCTGCGCGAATCTGAGTCACCTGCGGATTCTGTTCAGAACATCTTCGCGAACTGCCCGAAGTTGCGGACATCGCCCGAGGCGCTCTCGGCATGCTGATCCATCGCCGGTTTCAAGACCCTTCTGAAACGCCGCTCTCGCCTTGTCCGATTGCAGCATGACGGCGTTTGTCTTGATCACGTTCGCCATCGCCTGATCGGCGGCGCCGACCTCGACCTTCGCCCTGTCGGCCTTCGCCATGTTTTCGGCGACCATTCCGATAAGCTTGGCAAGCAAGTCGGCGTTGTGCCCCTCCAATTCGGCGAGGCGCGCAGTTGCGTTCGGGGCGCTGACCCCTCGCCTCCTCTGATCCTGAATCCTGTCCGATTCCAGCCTGTTCGTCTCGATCGTCCCGGCCGCGTCAGCGAAAAACTGATTTCCTGCAAGATCCGGCCTTCCCTCCACTTTCGGGGTCGGACGGGGTATTGGCAAAAGCTCGTCGACGATTTTCGCGTTTACGATCGCGTCGACATCTTTGGTAATTTGGGTTTGGGTCTCGGAAATTTCGTTCGATAGAGTGTCGAATTTCCCGTCAACGTAGACCTCGGTAATGGGCGTAAACGTCCATTGGTAGACATCCGTCCAGGATTGGGTTCGAAGACCCAATCCGCAGTTCCAACAGTAACATCTATGGGTGGGTCCTCCTCTTCGAGGGTTGTAAGTATCAAAATATGGAATAGTACGGCAGGCAGAAGTCGGCCTTGACGAGCCGCCTGTCAGCGTCATCGGATGCCGCATAGACAAGCACGAATGTCCCTCCGGCTGGCACCCCGCCAAGATGCTCGAGACCAGGATTTTCGGAAACAAATTTCTGGAACACCGAACGCTGACGGACCTTGGCAAGCCGCTTCTTGTAAACGTCGAAAAGATGTCCAAAGCCGCTGAGTGCCTCCGGCTGGGCGAGCCTGTCCGTCGGCGTCACGGGCGAGTATTTGGCGAAATCGTAGGTCAGCTTGTTGACTTGCACGCCGTCCGCAGCGGCCTTGGTAACCGCATTGTTGAAAGCCACGACATTCGCTTCGCTCGCGAAGGCCGAGAACTGGGCTGGAATCGCCCGCTTTGCGGCGTCCGCGCTGGTCTTGAGCTCTCCGCACGCTTTCGATACGGCGGCGGCCTGCGTCTTGGAAACCGAAGTATCGGGCGCCTTGCCGGTCTGATCGCTCACCACGCCGGCGAACGAGGTGACGTCCTGCAGCCGGAGCTTCAGGTCTAGCACGTGTTGGTGAAAAAGAGTTTCGATGTCGAGGAAGCGAATGGGCGGGATTACGACGCGATCTGGATCGTCCTCGATTTGTATTGAGAGGATCTGAAACGCGAGATTGTGGGCTGAGCGGAGCTTCTTGATCGCGCTCTCGGCATCGGCAAGCTTCATCCCGAGATGGCCTTCGATCCGGTAGAAGGGCAGCTGGCAAAGATCGAAGGCGAAGGCTCTCTCAGGGTTGCGATGGTAGCTGAGAGGTTCATCCGGAGCGCAGCGCAGGCGCGCCTCGACATTCCATGGCGCGGAAAAGGTTTCGCCGTAGTAAAAGGGCAGCGCCCGCTCGCCGAGCGACTGGCTGTATGCTGCCGACGGCGTAAGGCGAATCTCAGGCGCCGCCTGAGTTTGCTTGAAAGCCAAAGCGAGCTCGATCAGGCGCTGCCACAAAAGGCGTGTCCTTGCCAAGGCGCTATGACACGATCCGAGCGCGCCGGCGCGCAAGAGCGGAAACCGGAAGATGTCTCTCGGACACTGATCGATCCTCCCGGTCTCGCCGAGCAGGACATGCTTGGGGAATGCCTCAGGTTCGGGCACGCAGACGTCTCGCAGGCAGTAGAGAGACTCGCGCCATTCCTTATAGGCCTGGCAAAAATCGCGATAGAATCCGTAGACTAACAGAAGCCCCCTGATCTCGGCGGCTGGATTAAGGCTTTTTCCGGGAAGCTTGGTGTCCCAGTCGGGCGCCTTATCCAGCCCGGCGTCAGCCATCGCGGCCTTGAATCGCTCGTTCGACGTGAGCTGAGTAAGAGCCTCAACCAGGTCCTTTCGCGTCACGTCGATCGCGGAGGTAATAGCGGCCTGCAGGCCACCGCTGCCTTCGAGCTTCACTATTCCGGAAGTAAGCTTCGGTCTGGCCAGCGCGACGGGAGGGAGCGATTCGGCGACTTCCGGGAGCCATGGCGGCAGCGGCGTAACTTTCGCCTTTGGCAGGAGGAGACTCGCAGCTGGTTGTTTTGAACAGGTCCCTGGTTGTCACAGTTGTCGCCCGTGCAGAACTCCGGTTCCTTCGCAAAGCTTTCCAGATAGAGCGCCAGAACCGTGTTCTTCAACGAATCCTCGGTAAGCTGGTTTGCCGACGAGTCGTCCGAGGCCTCATTAGAGGTGATGATCTCGGCAAATGGCGCGAGGTCGGCAAGCGGCGCGTATTTCGCGTTCGCATCCGGAAAAGCGCGTATATGGGTCAGCTTTACAGCTGAGGAAATCGTCAAGAGGTCGCCGTCTGATGTCAGTGCGCATCCCGGATCGAGCGCTACGCTCGCTCCGCTGATTTGATGGGTGAGTCCGCAGACGATACCCGAGCCGACCAGCCACGCGCGAGCTGCTCGCTCCTGGTAATCGAGATACTGAATGAGGCGATTGAGTTGACCGGCCGTCAGCACTTGGTCGTCGGCGAAGAATGAGAAATCGGAGACCTGTGTGAGGAGCTTGACCGGTTCGTGGATTGAAACGGGATTCATGGCGGACTGTTGGGTTATTGGTCTGGGGGCAAGGTACCGAGGCGCGATTGATTCAGAACGATTGCGGAGGCTTCGTCGCCGTCTTCCCTGCAGTCGTGCAGGGTTCCGGCCGGGTAAATCGTGTGGAGTTCGTTTAGACAGTCTACAAGGGCTTGAAGCACGGTCGCCTTTGGCTTGCCGGAGGCCAGTGATTCGAGCCATGCCCGGTATTTCTGCTCGAAATCGGCGAGGAGTTCCCGGCTGACGAAGCAGATCTTCGCCTCGAGGTGCGCAGGCAGTTCACGACGGACAATCTCTTCGACGAATCTGCGAAACCCGGGATCAATCAACCGCGCCGAGTATCCCGGGAATATCAAGTGGGTACGAAAGCTGTAGGGATCCCATTCCTCCGCAGAGCAGGACGCCGCGGGCCCCGTCGACTCGACGCACGCGCACGACGCGGGGAGCAGTGGCCAACTCTGCGGAGCGCCCGGACGGGGGCGCAACAGCAAGTTTTCAATGAGAAAAACACCCTCAGCGCTGTCTTGCGTGCCAGCATCGGAAAGGTTGCGCCGGTTCGAGGATAAGAATCCAAGCAATTGACCGAGCCTCTTCTCGAATCCGGAAACGTTCGCGGTATCCCAGGTCCTCCCGGCATCAAGAATGTCATGCGCCTGAAGCCGGTGGTAGCTCAGGCCAGACAATCCCGTAAGGAAGGCGCACTTCTTCTTGAGCGTTTCCTCGGGTGTGCTCGCGCCTGCCACGGAGTAGTGCATCAACACGTGGTCCGTGAAAGTCTCACCGAATCGCGCGAGCAGGTGGTCGACAATCCGGGATCTCCTTCCGACCCAATCGTCGTGGGCAGCGGTGGATTCCTCCCTCAGCTTTGTGTATTCGGCCCGAACTTCGGCGGGCGTGGTTGCTGGGTTGCCCGCGACCTCGGTGAGAAGCTCGCGCAGCTCCGGCAAATCGGAAACGGCATTTGAGAAATACGATTTCCGAAGCTCAGCATTCGCCGAGAGCAATCCGCGCAGATTGACGAGTTGCCCGAGATAGTTGGCGAGTAATTGATCAAAGATGAGGAGAAACGCCTGGAGTTGCCTGGCTTTGGCCAGACGGTCCGGCGGCGCCGAAGCGTCAAAGCCCCGCCGGCCGACCCCGTAGTTTAGCGGCAAGGCTTCCTGGAGCGTGCTGAAATCGCCCAGATCACGCCATGTGCCCGCAGGAATGGCCCGATCGAACGGTCCCGAGACCTCGGCGACCGTTGAGGCGTCCTCCCTCAAGACCTTCAGATGCTGGGCAACTTTGACCGGGTCGGAGCGCAATGGCAGGGGTCCCTTGAAAAAGTCCAGCCGCGCGTTCTCATCAGAGAGTCGCGGGTGATGGCCCGGCTCGATCGGCAATTCCCATTCGCTCGGCTGAGAACGTGAACCCTCCTTCGGCGGATAATTTAATTGAAACCGGATCACGGCAGCCACCCCGGGGATGCCGAGAATCTCTGCGAGGAGGTCCGATGAACGAATCGCCGACGGGCTGGATGCTTTATTGAGATCCTCGTCGAGAATGAAGCCGTTCGCGAGTTGCGGCCCATCGAAAATGTTCTCGGGCGATAGGCCGCGCTCGACAAGGTCGGCAAGCGAGTAGCGCGGAATGAGCGGGCTCAGGAAGTTCTGAAGCGCAAAGACGACACTGGCGTGCGTCTTCTCAATGTCGGCGTCCGGCGTCAGCTGGATCTCCGCGCAGACGAGGATATCCTGCAGCGGGGTGACGCCGATATCCGCCAGGTCCTCGCAGAGGTTCCGATTCTGGTGGAAGAAGCGATCGAGTTCTTCGATGACTTGCTTCCGTCGCTTGGCCTTCGGAACATCGCGGAAAAGGAGCCGAACCTTGTAGAGACCACGAACCTCGAACGGCACGGTATCCACCCCCGCCTTTCGCGCCAGGCCGCGAGTCTTCGTGTTGGCGAACAGTCTCTCGGTCACCGGATCGAGCCAGACGTTTCGCAGCTCTGCGAACCGGTCCAGAAAGAGCTTTCGGTAATCGTTGATCGTCACCGGGCCATTGGTCAAGGCGAACCGTGCCGTCGTGAAAGGCGGATCGTCAGGACCGGGAAGCGGCTCACCTGGAGCCGGGGCAAAGATCTCCGCGTCCGGAAAGGTCGTGCGATAGGTGATATCGGTGATTCCGTAACAGAGCAACTCGAGGAGCGTGATCCCCGGATCGTGCACATTGTAGTCGCTCCACAGCGCGCCGACCACTCTCTCGAGGTAATCGATTCCCGCCTGCCGCAGCTCCGCGAAATTCAGAGCGGCGGCGGCGGGCAGCTTGCGGGAGATCGGCTGGGTCTGCGGCATACTCAGATCGGCTCGATTTGATGCGACGGGGCAGACGTGACGATGGATGCTGGCGTGGAAGGGGTGATGCGTTGAATCGAGGCGGGATTGGCATGCGGCGTCGAGGGAGCCAGCGCCAATTCGGTCAGGTAGTCCACGTAATCCAGCGACTCAACGAATCTCAATATTTCGCTCCTCAACACGACGCCGCCAAACTCTGGCGTGAGCGTCGCATCGAATGCCCATGGGGAGAGAAGACGCTTGAGGTCCTCTTCAAGAATCGAACGAAAAGTCGCAAAGGGCTTTCCGGGCTGAAAGGCGACCTTAAAGCTCACCTTGAGCGGCTCGAAGAGCGGGTTGATCGCCGCAACTTGCGCGAATGGAGTTTGCAAACCGGCCAGGTAGCCCTCGGCGCCCGAGAGCGTTGCTAGATCGGTGAAGGGAGTGAGCGGATTGGCTTGGTTTCGCCCGCGCGTGTCAGGAATCAGGACTAGCGTCACGCATCCCGGCGCGGGTCGCACCTCACGATTGGTATGGGGCAGGCACATGGCGCGGAAGACGCCCGGGTAGCGGTCGAGAACCAATCGTTCAAAATCCCATGGTGTGATCGCCCGGTTGCGGTGACGAAGGCGCTCGCTCGTGCGGGTATGAAAGGATCGCGCTGATTCGGCCGGCAAACCGCGCGAGGATCCGATAGGGTTGCGAAACCTCCTTCAACCCCGCGAGAGTTGCAGGCGCCTGCGTGATCGATCCCGCGGGCAGCGAAGCATCGAGATGTGTCGCGTGTTCGGGATTGGTCAGCAGGACGGGAACCGCATTCGGATGGATCGCGAGCAGGCGGCAGACCGCGGTCACATCCCCGGCGATCGCGGCCCGAACCCAGACGAAGCCTGGCTCGAGCCAAGTGTTGTTGGTCGATGCTTCCGGAGGAAGCAGCAGCCGGACAACGCCCGAGATGAGAAAATCGTTCGTGCGCTCCGCCAAGATTTGTTCTGTTGGCAACGATGCCCAGTGGTTCGAGGCAAGCACGCTCCAGGTAATGGGTTGGCGAACCGAGAGTGGATTTGCAGATCCCTCGAGAAACTGAAAGAGCAGCGAGATGCTTTCTCTGGGGGCGGTGTTCTTCAACCCAAGATACAGCTCGCCCGAGTTTTCGATCGCAGGAAACAGGGTAATGGACAGGGACTCCGCAGAGACCTGCTCCCTGATATATCGGTGTTCCTCCCTCTGTCCGAAAGGGGTGAGATGAAACAGACGCATGTTGCGCGCTTCGAAAGCACCCCTGTCCGCCGAGTTCGGGCGATAGATCGGCGAACGTGCCGAATAATCCAGGGTAAATGAGGCCAGTTCGGGTGTGTAGGCAGGAAATGGGACGGGCTTTGGATTTTCGGGATTGGCCTGGTTGAAGACGATCGCATCGGCGAAGAGTTCCGCGTAGCGATCGTGGAGAAAATCCTTGTTCAATCGCAAACGCAGAAATCCCTCTGCTTTGAACGCTCGCAGATTCGAGGGAGTGAATTTTGACGGAAGAAAAAGCCGCTCACGGAAGGCCCTGACGGGCGAGACCGCGATCGCTTTTAGCGGCTGGGCAACCTTCACATCCGAAAACGGCATCTGCACTTTCGCCACCGAAACGCTCCGTGAGAACTGTCCGGCGAACTGTGCATAGGAAACTCCTCCCGCGCTAATCTGTGCTGCCTCACTGTCCTCCGAGTCGATCGTGTGAACCTTGGGTGGATCCGCCTCAAACAAGGAAGCCGACAGGAGTGGCTGGAATTTTCCGTCGCGGAGAAGTTCAAGGCCGGCAGTAAAATAGGCGTTGGTGACGCTCTGTCCGTTGCGGTCGGTGTAGCCTTGGTAGTACTTCGCGAAGTCCAAAGGCGGATTGCTCCATTGCAGGTGCAACTTCACACGGGTGACGTCCTTGACGAATGCTTCCTCGGCATTGATGTAAAACGAATTCCCGATTTTCGGTGCCGGGCCGAAGGGCATGAAAACCTTCGCCGGATCGAGCCGCCCGAAATCGTTCTCCAGGATCATGGCTTTCATTCCCGTTACCTCGACTTCGATGCGAATCGCGTCCACCTCGGCAGCCGTCAGTGCCGCGGCGACTTCATCGGCGGCGGCGTCGAGAAGCAGAATCTTGAGCACGGGAGCCAGCGTGTCGAATCCGCCGTCGAGCACGGTCGGATCATACGCCACGACAGGCCCTGCCTTGCCATCGAGCGCGAACGTCAGCTTGAGCTCCAGCAAACCCTGGCTGTTCTTTCCAACGCTCGCCTCGGTTGGCGAGCCGGCATCCAGCCATTCCTTTTCTCCGCTGAAATACCCGCCAAGCGAAGTGGAGACTGCGTCCGGCGCGAGCGAACCCGCCACGCCTGCGAGCGTGAGCGTGAGCGTTACCGTTCGCTCGCCCTCCAGCATCAGCAGAACGGGCGACGAAACAGCGAATCCCAGCGAGGCGTTCGGAAGATTGTGACCGTCTCCGAACGGATGCCACGCGGTATCCTCCTCGGGGAGCGGCTCGCCAAGACCGTCCGACGAGGCTGCTTCCACTGCGTATCGCAACCTCCCAGTCCTGGAATCAACTGCGAGGATTCTCCGGTGCACGAGCTCTGTGCGGTTCGCGACTACCTCGAGTTCCGAGGCGTATTCCAGCCCATCCTTGGTCTTGAATCGTGTTCCGCCGGGAATGAGAAGTTCCGGAGCGGTCTTTTTCAGCGAGACTACCATGTGCGCCTGGTCGGGCACCGGACCGCGCGGCGCCAGCCCCAAGATCTCTCGATAGTAAAATTCGAGATGCCGCGCAGTAACGCCGTTCAGTTCCTTCTTCGCTTCCTCGTACATTTGAAGAAACGCCAGGAACAAGGCCTTCTGCGGACAAGTGCCAGCCATGACCTCCGCCTGCGCCGGAGAGCTGAGATCCGGCAGAAATTTCGACCACGATTCGTTCGGGTCGAGCTGACCGCTTGGCTGCCAGAAGGCAAGCCCCTTGGCGAACGTGCGCGCCAGCGCCGCGAGCTCCGCCTGCGTGCGTCCTTCCAGAGGCGCTGTTGCGGAATCAAGGGGCGCAGGAAAGCGCGTGGGCTGACTGGACGAACCGGCTGCTCCCGAAACCGAGCTGTTCTGAGCGGAGCTCATCGAATCTCAGAGCCCTCCTCCTTGTAGAACGGGAAAACAAAATTATGGCGCGAGTTCGTGGCGGCGATGCGATAGCTGATTTCGATTAAGATTCGCCCGCTCAGTGCGTCATCCGGCGTCACACGGAGGTTTTCTGCAAGGATGCGCGGCTCGAAGTAGAGGATCGCGGTTCGAATGCGGTCGGAGATATCCGTAATTAACGAGGTCGTGAGCGGTTCGAAGAGCATAGGGGTAAGATCGCAACCGTAGCGAGGTTGCATGATGCGTTCGCCCGGCAGTGTGCTCAGCAAGATTCCCAGGCTCTGCTCGATATCTATGCGGCCCGACACCATCGCCACCGTCGACTTTTCTTCCACGGGCACAAAGGCCGGCGGAAATTCCCAGCCGGTGCCGAGAAATGGCGCTGGGAATTCTTCAGCCATCAGCCTCCAATCAGAACGGTGGATTGACCACCGATGATCACGCCCCCGTGCGATGTGGAATCTCCGAGTCGCGCGACCGGCTTCCCACCGATCATTACCGTTGCCGATCCGCTGATGATGGTCGCCGGGGGCCCGGCGCAAACACAGGAATCCCCAACACGCGCCGCGGGCAAACCTCCGATGAGCACAACCGGCGTGCCCGCAGGAAGTATCGGACCACCGACGTGCGGCGTCCCACCGGGTGTCACCGCTGGACAAACGTGCTGGTCTGTAATCCGCGCAATGGGCTTCATAGTCTAGCGGGGGTTCGCCTCGAGCGGGCAACGATTTTCAAACAGTTCGCAGACAAATGCTGGGGAGCGCACGCGTCCCCGCGTGCAATTTCCGGCGTCTCGCCGGAAGCCTTGTTCGGCGAGACGCCGAACGGCACACGCGAGACGCGTATGCTCCCCTTTCCTTTGCATCCGCCCGCAATCTGCGGACTCAAAAAACTCGCTGCGGTGTTCACGATTGAAGAAAAGCTAGTTAATCTGAACGAGTGCGCCCTTGATCGTGGTGGTGCCGCTTGCGGAGACTTCCAGGCTCGCCGAGGCGGATACGGCGAGTTGCGCCGCGGCTTCAAGGTCGAGATTTGCACCCGCGGTGACCTTCGCATCCTTTCCAGATTTCAGGTTGAGGTCCGACGCGCTCTCGATCGTTACTCCGCTCGAATCCAGGAGGATCTTGTTTCCGTGCTCATCCTCGATACGGATCGCCCCTGCCTCGTCGCTCAGCTCGACGGTCTTCCCGTTCGGCGTCTCGATCAGGATCGATTTCGCTTCGTCATTGAAAAGCAGTTTCAAGCCTTCCCGGGAAAGGTAGCCCTTTTCCGGATTCGGCTCAGTGGGGTCGAGAGGTGCGACGTGCCCGCTGCTATACAAAGAGCCAAGGACCACGGGGTGGCGCGGGTCGCCCGCGAGAAAGCCCAATACGACCTCGTCTCCCACTTCCGGAAGGAAAAACGCGCCGCGGCCATCACCCGCATCGAACTGCGCAAGCCTTGCCCAAACCGGCGCCGCCAAATCGCCAAGCGAAGGAATCGAGAGCTGCACGCGCAGTTCGGACGCCGGATCATTGTGGATCGCCGCCACGACACCGATCGCGAGTCCGTGAATCGCCGGGAGCATGCCGGCCGCGGCTGGCTGAGAAGCATTTTCCTCAGTTTCGAGAAGCGGCTTCGAGGGATAGCCGAATTGAATATCGGTGTGCCAGGCTCCACGGAAGAAGGCATGGCGCACGGCGGAAACGAGAAGGTGCCCCGAGAAGCGATCGCCGAGTCCGGCGAGCTCGATCAATCCGCCTGGGAGGGGATCCGGCGTTCCCTCGCAGCGAACCCGGCCGTTGATGCGAGCCAGGCGGCGCATAATCAAGCGCGCAGCGCTATACGCATCGAGTTCCTCCTGGGATATTGCGGCGGGGTGTGCGACGTGATCGGGCTGCCCGTGCGCATCGGCGAGTGTGGGTCCATCGAGGTTTCCCGCTTGCGGGAGCGCGGGCTCGGCACCTATGGAGGAGGCCGCCTCCTGCGCCGCAGGATCCCAAGCGAGTCCGGTTGCCTCCGAAGGCTGCGTTCGCGCATCCATCTCCGCATCAAGTTCGACGATGGTCGCACCGAACAGTAACGACAGGACGGCCTCTCCGGACTCGGGCGGCGGCAGGAGCTCCGCGCCATCGTCGGTTGGAATCAAGAGAAGGCCATTCGCTTCCGCGCGCGCCAGGGCGATGTCCCAGTCGGTGCATTGGAACTGCACCAGACTCTCCTGGGCGGGGAGCGCCGGCGCAGAGTTAGTGAGCGAGACGTCATACTCCGCGAAAACCGATTCGATGACGGCGTCATCAGTTTCATTGCCAAAGGTGCGCGACCGCCGGCAGAGCGTCGCTTTGAAGAGCGGATGCCGGCAATAAACCGTCAGCGCGCTGGGGCCCGGGGTGCGCACGCGAAGCTGCTGGCTGACCACGACGCCCTTGAAGATCGGTGTTTCCTCGGAACGGTAGCCGCCAAGAATTTCCACCTCGTTTCCCGGTACGAAGAGATCGCCGGCGCTCGCCTCGAAAGTTTGCGCCGCGGGATCGCCATCGTGAATTTCGATGCGGGCGAACGGAATCTTGCCAATTTCCTTAAACACGACGATCCCGGCGATGCGGACGGCGCGCGGAATCGCCTCGCCATCGATCTTCACCGTGTAGGTCGCCACATCCTTGGTCGCGGCGGTTGCGATAAGATTGGGACTAGACATCGGATTTGTTCACTGGGGGAAACACAAGGGTTTGGCCCGTTGCCAGGCGCCGGAAATTCACGAGCCGATTTACGCGCGCCACCTCCAGGTACAGCGTAGCATCTCCATAAATCGAGACGACGTGGTCCTGAAGCTTCTCGCCGTCGCGAATCACTCGAAGGTGCGTCAAATCCGTAGACTCCCGTCTCTCGGTAGCCACGCGCAATTCGTCCTCGACATATCCGACAAATTTCGCGGTGGCCGAAGCGCGCAGCGGTGTGCCGTCCGCGCGAAACAGCGTGTATTCGAGGTTCAGCTCGTTGAGCACGCATTTGAAGAGGAGCCGGCCCCAGATGAGTTTCAGGTTGTTCGGCTTGTGCTCCTCGCCGTTGAATTGCAGCACGACGCGCTTGAAGGCTGAGATGCGGGCGTCAACGCCGTCCTCACTGATCGCGCTCGCACCATCCGGCAATGGAATGGCGCCGGTGGCATCGAACAGGAACTGGAACGTCAGTTCCTCCGGTTTCGTCTTGCCGAATCGCGGCTGGGCGCCGCTTGTGCCCTGGGCCTGCTGTTCCTCGAGCTCGATCTGGTACTTGAACGAAACTTTTTCCGGATTGAGCTGCGCCACGAACTCGCCATCCTCGACCGCCTCTTCGAATCGTTCGTCCTTGTAGGCGATGATCTTGAGCTTGGCCAGTTGTCCTTCGATCTCAGCCATGGAGGATTGGACGTGGACTAGCGTTCTTTCCTTTCGCGCAGAACCTCCATCACCTGGTCGACGCATTCGGCAATGAGCCGCGAACGCTCCGTTGCGCTTGCGCCGGGCGGCGGTCCGCTGGCCATCGTTGCGGGAGGCTTGCCGGCGCCGGCTTGAGGCTCTTCTTCGACAGTGGCCCGAATAACGAGTTCTCGAATCTCTATGGGCATAGTGAGGGTTCCTATGTGGCGATGGTGAAGTATTGGTATCCGATCTCGAGTGTTTCGATCATGATGGCGCTACTCTCCGCATTCAGATCAGCGACAGACCATTTTTTCGGCCAGGCATGTTTCACTTGCCATGTCATCGCCGGTTCGTGCTGCTTGTTCAACAGGCTCACGTTGATATCGACCGGCTGAATCTCCAGAGTCTCAATGTTTTGCCGGCACCACTCAATCACCTTGGAAGAAGTGACGAGGCCGCGCTTTAAAACAAGATCGCTGTAGGAGGTTCCTTTCGGCAGAAGGTGCTTGAAGCGATTCTCGCCCCCTTCGGAGATCGAGTCGGTTTCAACCGTCACGTTCAAGCCGGAAACCGACTGGAAGCGCGTGTCGATATCGCTTCCCTCAAGGCTGAGAAACTCCACCCGAAAGTGAAACGCAGCGAGAAAGCCGAAACGATCCATGTTGAAAGCGGAAAGGCCGCCGCGCTCGCAAATGGGCGCGGTCTACAGCCTCGCAAGACGATCAGATCGCCTCGATCTCAATGCCTTCGTGCGCCAGCTCGAGCGTCTCGATGGCCACCTCGTTGCCGTCGGACTTCAGATCGGTTGCCTGAACTTTCGTCGGGAACGCGTTCTTGATCTTCCAAACGAAGACGGGCGTGTGGCTCTCGTTGAGGAGGCTAACGATGATATCCCGCCGCTCCGGTGTTCCAAGCGTTCGCGTGGTTTTCCACCAGTCGAAGAAGTCGTTATCACTCGTGAACGTGCCGCGCTTGAGCGTAATGTTCGAGTACTTCTGCATTCCCGGCATTTTCACCTTGCTATATTCCGGGCTGGAGCCTTCGCGATACTCGATAACCTCTGTTTCGGCGTCGAGTCCGCTGGCTTCGGTGAATCCGATGCGCTTTCCGCCCCATTCAACGCTGAAGTGGAACTTTGGAAGTGGGTAGTTTGGATCCATGGCCTAGTAGTGCTTAATTTTGTAGTTGATTGGAGTGGTCATGCTTCCTGCAACTTGTGCGAAAAGCGCAGGATGATGAATTCCGCCGGCCGAACTGCGGCCATCCCGATTTCGACGATCATCAGCCCTTCGAGAACGTCCTGCGGCGTCATCGTCTGGCCGAGACCGACTTTGACGAAGAACGCCTTATCCGGTGTGGAGCCGGCGAGCGCGCCCGCGCGCCACTGGTTGATGAGAAAGTTCTCGATCATCGTCTTCACCTTGGTCCAGGTGTTCGCATCGTTCGGCTCGAAGACAAAGCGTTCGGTTCCTTTCTTGGAGGATTCTTCGACCATATTGAAGAAGCGCCGAACGGACACGTATCGCCACTCGTTGTCATTTCCGGCAAGCGTTCGCGCTCCCCAGACGAGGATGCCCTTGCCTGTGAACGGACGGATGGCGTTAATCGACTTGCCGGCGACGACATCGACATTGAGGTCCTGCTGGTCGTCGTGACTGATCATGTCGGTGACTCCGATGACGCTATTGAGACTTACGTTTGCGGGAGCTTTGTGCACGCCGCGCGCGGCATCCACGCTTGCATAGACACCAGCGATTGCTCCGGAAGGAGGCATGGAGGTCACGGCGTTTTTCGCCTGATCAATGATCGTTTTCAGGAGCGGGAAGACGGCGACAACGGCCTGCTCGTAGGTGCTCTCGTAAGCCGCGGCGGCATCCAGCATTCGGTCGAATTCCGCTACGAACCCCTTGAAGAGAGCGCCGGCCTCGGCTGCGCCTTCGCGCATGTTCGCGACTCGAGCATTGTTGAGCGCGGCGTCAGCCAGACCTGTCGTATCGTTCGGGTAGTAGTCGCCGGCGTTCCCGAGGTCGGCATCCGCGAACGAACCCCAGTGGCCCGCATCGAGGGCCTCCTTGTCGACCTTCGAGCGGATCGCGTCTGCCTCGGCACCCTCGGCAACGCGGCCGGCGTGAAAGCCGAGCGCAACCAGTCCCTTTGCCGTTCGCATAGAAAATGCCGCTCTGCGTTGAGGTGCGGATGTCGTCGAGGACATACTTTTGTTTTGTCTCGCCCGGCCCCGGGGTGTGGAAGGACAACACGTCGCCAGGTATTTTTCGCCGGCGTATTTGCGAGCGACTTTACGTAGTCGAAAGCGACTTCGAGTAGCGCAGCGTAATTTCCAGCGTTTGGCGTTGCCTTGAATGTATTCTCGGCCGCCAGAAAGTCGGTTTCGAGCTTGGCGAGCCGATCCGCGACGGAAGCGCTGGGGTTGCCTGCGATGGCCGGAAGGAGCTTACCGAGCTCGTCGACATCGCTGACCGCGTTATCGAGTTGATCGAGAGCCTTGCCGACGTCGGCGGGCGCGAGACCCTTGAGATCGAGGGCCACCCCACCGCGCTCCAGCTCAGACTTCACCTGCCGGTAGGTGATCGTCTTCGACAGGTTCGTGCGAAGATACGGTGTGTAGGCTGCTCCGTAGTGAAGGTTGCGAATGCCGACCTTGTCGCGAAAGTCCTGCACGGTGTCCTCCAGATCAAGCAGCGCGCTGGATTTCGGGTAGAGGTCGAGGATGGCGAATCGATCGCCGAGCTTTGCGCACTGCTCGAGTGCAGCTTGCTGGAGCGAGTAGAGTTTGTCGTTCGCAAGTAAAACCGCGTCGGGAAACAAGATCAGCGTGGGCTCGTCTTCCTTTTCGAGCACCGCAAGTCCCGCCGTGAAATCCTCCTCTTTCGCATCGATCGCCGCGGCCGGGATTCCGCCGATCGAAATGATGTAACACTTCGAACCGCCGTTCGCGAAGAAGAGACGAAGGCTATCGTAAAGGAGAAAGCCATCCTTGAGCTTCACGTCGCTGACATTGTTGTCGTTGTCGAGCGTGATGGAATCGACAGTGATATCTGGCGCGCCGCCGAAGAGTTGTTCGAATTCGACGAGCGAGCTGACTGGTGTCGGAACGAGGTTGAGGGATTGGCCCCGGTCTTGCGCGAACCGTGTGTAGCCAATGAAGGCGGGCACGGCGGTTTCGACCTGGGCGATGGACGGAGGGAAGATGGAGATCTCCTCCACATAGACTCCGGGTGTCTTATATACAGTGGCCATGGTTTCGAGGGATTACGGTTTTTCAGTTCTTGAGAAAGGTTTCAGCGAAGAGTTTCCCGCCTTCCTTGCGGGTGGAGGATGGGGGAGGGTTGGGAAGCGGTCTTTTTCCATCGAAATTTTTGAGCGCCACCAGCCCGACCGTAAGCGGAAGAGGGCGGCTCGTGACGTAGCGTGAATTGTCTGCCGGGTCTTCCTGGACCAGTTCGCCGAGGTCTGCCGGCGGAAACGAGGCGAGGTCGCCGTGAAAAATGTACCTCCAGAATGCGCGCCGGTGACGAAAGCGAATGTGATACTCGGTGGACTGCAGGTGACCGGATGCGTTGAAAAGCGCCAACGCTCCGGCCGGGTTCGATAGCTCGAAAATGGCGAAGGGAACGCCACGCTCCGCGCCCGGGTGCAGATAGAAAGCTGTCGGCAACTCGGCGATCTGAGTGCCGTCGGGGGCCCTGGCTTCGAGGGTATAGCGCCCGGGAGGAGCGGTCTGCAGCGAAACCTGAGCCTCGGTCAGCAGCTCATCATCCCGCCGAAGCTGGAGGTCGCTGAAAACGACCTGTCCGTCACGATCACGAACGGTAATGGTCACGAAAGCGCGCGGTGTCACGAGCGGAAACCGCGCCACTCTTGGCAGACCAGGAATCAAGTCCGCCCCGGATACTCCGGCGCGCAAACTCGCATCGTAGAGCTTTGTCCAGTTCGCCGTTGCCGGCGGCGCAGGAAGCGTGCCGGACGTCTTTGCGGCGAAGACTGCTCGGTCATGGAGCACGAGATCGCCAGCCTGGTAGGCCGCGACGGCATTGAAGCGCGGTGCGGGCAATTCGACCCACCTCCCTGCGGCCGGTGCGTCCGCTGGGCCGACATCCGCGGAGGCCTCCAGCAAGACCGTCGGGTCGGGCGTCTGATCGACCACGAGGTCCCCGGCCTGATAGCTTCTCGCGGGATCGAACGCCGCGATTGGCTGAGTCAGATGGAGTTCATCATTCGCCACCATGCCCGTCCGATTCGCCAAGAGGAACAGTGACGATCTTGAAACCGGGAGATTTGCTTCCTCGAGAAACGCAGGGCGAATAACGTTCACCGCAAAGCGTAAGACCAAATCGGAGGGAAGCGGCACGTCGAGCCGGAAAAGCCCAGGCTGCGCTTCGCTCTCCGATACGGCTCCAGCGAGTGCGAAACCTGTCGGCCGGGAGAGGAATCGGATCTTATGCCGCGCGAGCATGACCTCCGTGTCATCGGTGGGTGCGATACTTAAACTGTCGCCGATTGAGTACTCCGCGAGGATGCGCTCCTGAAGCTCCGGTGTCAGCGAATCGAATTCTGCGCTCCCGCGAGCCATGAGAAAATCGTGCCAGAGGTGAACGGCGCAAATCGTTCGGAATCGGATCTGGAAGCTCATGGCGGGAAAGCGGAGAAGCTATCGACAGCAATCTCTTCGATAGGCGGCCCGGATGAGACGATGTCGCCTGCAGTGAGTGAAATGAGCCGCGCGCGGTAGAGAACGAACGGCACCTGCTTCCCGCCGAGCGAACCCCACAGGTAATTTACCTGCTCGAAAGTCAATGACTGCAGCTCAACAACGATCCGCAGCCCGGCGAGTTCATCGGCGGCGAGCGAAACGCCGACAAGATCCGGCGAATTGCGGATGGTGAAGACGTTCTGCCCCTGGAAAAATTCGATGACGCGCGAAAGTTGAGTGAGGGCAGTCGAGTAGACGGGGTTGTTTGCGCTGAAGAGGAGATAAAGGTAAAGGTTGACTGGCCGGTTCTCGTAGACGATCCGCCCGTCCCGAAGATGCGAGTGCGGACCGTTCTTCAACGTCGGATCCTCGGTGATGTTGACCAGGCTGAGCACCACGCGGGAGAGATTCGCCGCGCCTCCGCCGCCACCGCCGATCCCCTGCAGACTCCACCGTCGCGATGTTCCCGAGCACGACCGATTCACCATCGCTGGAACTTCCGAGGCTCCGGTTAAGCTGATTAACGATCAGCCGCAACACGTCGTGAATCATGTTCTTACTTTATCCGGATGAGGACAGCGCCACGTCGCTGCCATCCCTTGCACGACCCCTCCGATTGTGAGGATCTCGGGCATTGGCAAAGGGTCACAGCCGCATAGGAATGCCCTCAGCCGAGGGTAGGAAGGCCCGGTTTTGCTCTCAAGTTTCCCGAGGCAGGGTCCTGCACAACGCGCTCCAAGTCTATGGTGGTCTTTGCCACGCGGTGTGAGTCTTCGTCACGCATACGACGCAGCTGAGGTAGGCATTTCGTTGAAGAATGGCAAGTCGATTCTCCAGTAGGAGAATCCGCTGAACCGGTAAATGCGACCGCTGGGCACGCAGCGCCCGGACGAAAATCGCAGGCGTGGAGGCAAGATTTCGAAACAGGGCCTTCACCAGATTCGCTGCAAAAGGCTCTGATAAAAGCCCATTTTCCTCCGTAACCGTTGACTCCGAAGAAATGAGATTAAACGACTGAAAGCTTGGCGTCACGCATCGGCAGTCGCCCCGAAATCTTTTTCGGGCGGGCGCAAGACCCGTCAGATCTATTGGACTCGCAAAGAGCTGCGCTAAGAGAAAGCGACTCAGAGCCACACGGGGAATGCCACTGGCATCGGACGTTCGTCACGGCGCCGTTTTTTTAAGCAGGCATTTCAGCACGGTCTGGGTCTTGGATTCGGGAGACCGCGCTAGTCCAATCTGCGCCTTTTTCATCAAGTCCAGCAAGTCCGTCTCTGCCTCCGCTGCGTCGCTCTCGTCCACCTTGGTCGAAAATTCGAGCATTTGATCCTGGTCGCATCCCGGCAGGAGCCAGAGTTCTGCGGTGAGTTCGTGGGAGAAGCCGTTGGGCGAAAGCTTCCACTTCTCCGTTTTCACCGGCCCCAGCAGTCGCGCTTTCTGCCAGTCAACGCCTCTCCCGTACTTGTTCAGAAACTTCTCCTGTTGTTTTGAGAGAAGCTCTTTGAGTTCGCGTTGGCCTTTGCGCAGTTCGGCGACTTCCCCCTCTTGCTGCTTGGCCGTGATGGAAAACGACCGCGCCTCCCTGCCGCCAATCACCCTGTCCTTTTCCGCCTTGGATTCCTCGCCGTTGCTATCAATCACGGGAAACTCCGCATCCGGCAGCAGCGCAGCCTCCTCGCCGCGCAGTTTCACTGTGGACTCATCGCGCTTCCCCGGGGTTTCACGCAGCCTCAGGATGATCCCCCTCCGCGAAAGTTCCATGTCGTCCGTCTCCAAAAAGTAGATGTTTCGCTCCTCCCCGCGCTTATCGTTGGTGAACTTTCGCAAGGCGTCTGCTATGCGCGCCTCATTAACGACGAGTTTCACTTCGACCTCTTCGGCAAGCGCATGGCAAGCCAAACCGAGGCTCAACGACAAAATGAGCCCGGCCCTATTTGAGAAAAAAGGGAGCCTCATGAGCCACTATCTGCCAAGTTCCGCAGCAGCTAGGCACTGCGTCCGATCAAGACCCTGTACGGCTATGATTGTGCGCCAGCAAGGCCATCAGCGTGAACGACTCCGCGCCCTGAACACGGGGAAGCTTCTTGGTGCTGATGATGACAGGCGTGCCTACGGGCACGGCATCGAAAACCTGCACGACATCGCGAGAGCGCATCCGGACACAGCCGAAGCTGTTGGCTTTACCAAGGGTTCGCTCTTGCGGAGTCCCATGAATGTAGATGCCGCGTCGACGCGCATTCTGGTTGCCCGGTTCATCCCCCTCCAACCACAGGATCCGCGTGACGATCGGATCGCGTCCGCGCGCATTGACCGGGAGGACCTCGCCGCTGAAGCTTCGGCGTTTGAAGACCGCCCCCTGGGGCAGATTACCGCCGACCTTTCCGCACACACGAAGCCGACCCAGCGGGGTCTTGTAACTGCCGAAATTATCTCCAAGACCAAACTTCGAGGTGGAAACGGGAAATCTTCTGACAACCACCCCGTTCTGAATGAGCGCCAGTCGCTGCTCGGTCACACTGATCACGATTTCAACACGCGGTCGCAATTCTACGGTCTGAGCTCTCAGCAGGCCCTCAGACACGATGAGCATCGAGGCCAGGGTCAAGGAAAAGCGTAGATAGCGCAGTAGAGTCAAGGTCAAGGCAAAGGGTTTACTATCAGAGCCCTGAGTCAGATTCCATGCCAAAATGAGAAAAGTTTCAAGTTCTTCCTACCCGTCATAACGGTTCAGTTGGAGCCAAAAACTGGAGCAAGCCCGCGACTCGCGAGCTATGCCAACCGCTCCAGAAGCTTTTGGTGGATGCCGTCGAATCCGCCGTTGCTGAAAACGACGATGACGTCTCCCGATTTCACCAGCGGCTTGAGTTTCTCGATGATTTCATCCACTGAGGGCGCATAAAAGGCCGGCTTTCCGGTTGCGGCGATATCATCAACGACACGCTCCGGATTGAGCCGTTCGCGTTCGGGAATCTGCTCGAGGCGCGCCACGCGCGAAAGAAAGACGCCATCGGCCTGTGCGAAGGACTTTGGCAACTCGTGCTGGAAGACTGCCCGGCGTGTGGTGTTTGACCGCGGCTCGAAGATCGCCCAAAGCCGCGATTCGGCATAGCGGCCCCGCAGGCCGGCGAGGGTTTCGCGGATCGCGGTCGGATGATGACCAAAATCGTCAATCACCGTGATGCCACGCACCACCCCGCGCACCTCCTGCCGGCGCTTGATACCACTGAACCCCGCCAGTGCTCCTTGGATCTCCGTTACGGGCACACCATAGAAGTGTGCCGCGGAGGCTGCCATAGCCGCATTGCGAATATTGAACTCCCCCATGAGGCGAACCTCGAACGGGACGCCAAACAACTCGAAGGTGGACACCCCGTGCCGATGGCGCGGGTTGCGTATGTGGTCGCCCGCATTATCCGAAAATCCGACCTCGACGATGGGAGCAGGACATTCCTTTGCCACATCCAGGCAATTCGGGTCATCGGCATTCAACAAAACCATTCCCTCACTTGGCACGATGTTGAGCAATCTGCGAAAGCTGGTCTTGATTTCCTCGAGGTCGCGATAGATGTCCGCGTGGTCGAACTCGATGTTGTTCACTATGACGAGTTCAGGGAGGTAATGCAGAAATTTCGCCCGTTTGTCGAAGAAGGCCGTGTCGTATTCGTCCCCCTCGAGGATGAAATACTTAGAGCCTCGCAGGCACGCACCTTGGCCCAGGTCGACCGGAATTCCGCCGATGAGGTAGCTCGGCTCAAGCCCGGCGCGTTGAAAGATCCACGCGAGAAGCGAGGTGGCCGTCGTCTTGCCATGAGTGCCGGTGACGACCAGGTTGTGCCGGCCGCGGAGGAAAAACTGCTTCAAGGTCTCCGGAAGCGAAAGATAGTAAAGCTTGCGGTTGAGCACAGCTTCGACGGCGGGATTTCCGCGCATCATCGCGTTGCCGATCACTATGAGATCCGCCGCCGGTGGTATATCGCTTGGATGGTAGCCCGTCGTAATTGCAATGCCCTTGCCCTCCAGGAAAGTCGACATGGGTGGGTAAACGTTGTCGTCCTGGCCGGTCACAACGAAGCCGTTCTCGCGCATCGCAGCGGCAACCGCCCCCATGGCCGTGCCACAAATGCCCAGAAAATGGACGTGCTTGAAGGGATGACTCACTAAGCGAACGCGTTTCCACCAAAGTTTAAGCCGCAATCCCTTCAATTACGAAGAACGAAATGCGACTGTCGCCTCGCCTCCGGTCACTTCCGCGCCGGGCAATCCCAATGCGCCGTTAACGCCTGCCCACCCAGTGTGCTCAAGAACTCCGTAAAGTATGTGGCGCTCGGAAACGGTTGCAGGAAAATCCGACGCATGACACCGCCGAGGCCGAAGGCCCTAGTAAGCGTCGAGAGGATTTCTTCACAACGGGAAAAAGCGCGCACGTTCGCGTGTCGGGCCCGCCCTGCAGCGATTCTTTGGTCCAAGATTTCATCGGACCGGCTGAGTTTTGTTGATCGTGTATTCATATTCGCTTTCAAACGGGCGCTCCTGGAATGCGCTCTTGCTGATCAAGTCGCTCGGGCTGGACTTCGCAGGCTCGAGGCTCGATTTTGCGAGGACAGAGCTCCCCTATGGCCGGGCTTCCAGGATCATGTTGAATGGCGTTTCCGTGGCGCGACGAACTCGCGTAAAACCACCCTTGGAAAGAACCTCCCTCAAGCGCCGCTCACCGGCCTGTGCTCCAAGGGCAAGACCAACTTCCTGACTGAGCGAACCAGGAGTGCAGACCATCGTCGAAAAAGCCATAGGTCACACTCGTCCAACCGGGTTCAAATTCTCGGCAAGCGAGTCTCCCGCCATTGGCTCGACAATCATGAGCGTCCCTTCAGGATCAAGCGATCGCCTGATGTGCGACGCCGCGCCAACCGGATCGCCCATGTCGTGCAGCGCATCGAAGATCGTAACGAATTCATGGTGACCCGGGAAATCCTTGGCCGTGGCGACCCGAAAGTCGACGTTCGTGATCCCCTGGTCCTTCGCATGCCGATTGGCCGCCTCGATGGACGCCGGATGCAGATCGAACCCGTCGAACTCACTATTCGGGAACGCTTTCGCCATGATGAGGGTGGAAGCGCCATGCCCGCATCCGATGTCCGCAACGCGAATTCCGGACTCGAGCTTCTGCTGAACATTATCAAGGGCAGGTATCCATTCCGTCGGTGAGATTGGCCTCGTAACCTGGCCGAAAGAACCGCTCTACGCCGCAGAAAAGGCAGTTATGGTGAGCACCCCAAGGGACGCCGCGCCAGTCCGGAAGCTCTCTGCAAGTTTGTCGAGCGTATCGGGATTCAGCGAAGGACGCACCTCCATTTCACATTCAGTCGTTGTATTCATTTATTCGATTTCCTCTCTATACCAACTAGTTAGTATACTATTTTGCAAAAAAATTTTAGACCGGTTCGGAGACGACCAGCCCGCCCAGCGAGAGTCGGAATCCGCGAATGGCCTTGGGGATGCGGGTGGGATCGCGATGCGCCTTGGCGAGGACGATGGAGCCTTCGAGAGTACCCAGAAGCGTATCGGCGAGTTCGGCGGCTGTTGGAGCCGGATTTCCTGCGCAGTGCGCGGCGATCGGTTGAAGTTTCTCAGCGAAGTCGTCTGTGACGGCTTGAAACATTTCGGCGACAGCTTGTTGCATGCGGGGATTCGTGTCGGCGAGCTCCAGTGCGAAAGATCCTCAGCAGGCATCCGCCACTCCAAAGCTCTGGAGAGCACTCCTCCAGATGCTCGAGGAAGGCAAACGCCCTCTCCACTGGACTGGGTCAGCGATCTGGTTGGGACCCCCGCGTGCCAAGACCTGCCCGCCTCGCTGAAGTGACCAATCCAATACCGCTAAAGCCAGCTCCTCCTTCGAATCGAAAAAATGGTAAAAGCTGCCCTTCGTCAGCTCGGCCTTCTCGCAAATCGCATCAACAGTCGTGCCCGCATAACCGCGGGCCAAAAACAATTGTTTTGCCCCGGCAAGCAGACGCTCTCTGGACCCATTCGCCATTTGAACTTCCAAATATACTAACTAGTTGGTATAGTCAAGCGGATTTTATGCGTCTTTTCCTTTTTGGACAGGAGAGTCAGTTGCCGAGGCTCTTGCGCCTATGCCAGCTTGATTGCCTTAGACCTTCCGGTTCGCTTTAACGGATTGATTACTTCTGACGGTTTGAGGGCAGTTTCGCTGGGAAGGTTGCTCCAGCGTCAACTTACAGTTTGGGCGCCCCTTCGCGCGCTTTCCAAAATCAGTAGACGTCCTTGCGGTAGCGCTTTTCTTTCTTGAGGGCGTCGACGTATTCCTTTGGCCTGCTCGGGGTGTTGGAGCCTACCTTTTCGACGATCTGGTGGAGGGCTGTGTCCACATCCTTTGCCATGCGGGAGGCATCGCCGCAGACGTAGAAGATCGCTCCGTTCTCCAGCCAGTCATACAGTTCAGCAGCGTTCTCGAGCATCCGGTTCTGCACGTAAATCTTATAGGCCTGATCCCGTGAAAACGCGGTCGTAAACTTGGTCAATATCGCTTCCGATTGCCACGATTCGAACTCCTCCTTGTAAAAGAAATCCGAGGTGGCCCTCTGTTCGCCAAAGAACAGCCAGTTCTTGCCCTTCGCCCCCGTGGCCTTGCGTTCCTGGAGAAATGCGCGGAACGGGGCGATGCCTGTGCCCGGTCCCACCATGATGGTGGCGGTGTCCGGATTTTCGGGAATCCGAAAATGCTTCGCGGTATGCACAAAGACAGGAACTTTCCCGTTGCCCTCGGCGCGTTCCGCCAGAAAGGTCGAACAGACGCCTCGGTGCAGGTGGCCGCTGCGCTCGGGCTGGAAGCGGACGACAGCCACTGTAAGGTGAACCGAATCGCCAACAGCCTTTTGCGAGGAAGCTATCGAATAGAGACGAGGCTGGAGCTTGCGAAGGACCTTGACGAATTCATCCGGCGTAAACTTTGCGGCGGTGAACTCCTCGAGAAGATCAAGGACGTCGCGCCCCCACAGGTAATCGTCGAGATGGCTCTTGGATCCGGGATCGAGAAGATCCTTCAGAAAAGCCGAAGAGGAATCTTTCTCGGGCAGTGCCTGCAAGAGTTGCTTGGCCGGCTCGCTGATAATGAAATCCTTGGTCAATGCTTCCCGAAGCGAGACGGTCTTGCCGTCGGGATTGGTGACCTGCTCATCGCCTGAAAAACCCTGATTCTTGAGAATGCCTTCCACAAGTTCTGCATCATTCTTCGGGAAAACCCCCAAAGAATCGCCGACCTCATAAGCCAAACCGGAACCCGAAAGAGCGATTTCGAAATGCCGGGTGTCTTTGTTTGACCCCTCTCCGGTGAGCTTGCGATTGACAGAGAGAGTGGCTGGAAACGGATTTTTCCGTGAATACCCTGAAGCAGATTCCGTGGACATGGCAGGTGGTTAAGAAAAACGACTTTCTGTGGCAAGCATCCTTCGGGCCAAAAGTCGGTGGGATCAGGCACTTCGATGAGAAAAATCGGCAGGCCTCTGGAGGCGTTGCTCCGCTTCGACGACGGTTGCCCTTCCAGAATTCCGACCTATACTGCGCCGATGTCATCAACCAAACAAGCGTGTCCTCGTCGGCATGAGCGGCGGGGTCGATTCGAGCGTGACTGCCCACCTGCTCAAGCAGCAGGGCTATGAAGTCATCGGCGTGACCATGAAGGTCTGGCCGCAGGACTGCATCTCGCGCGCCGAGGATAAATGCTGCGGTCCCTCGGCCATAGCGGACGCGCGCGGTGTGGCGCACAAGCTCGGCGTGCCTCACTACGTCGTGGACGAGGCGGACCAATTCGAGAGGCTCGTCATCAACTATTTTCGAGCGAGTACCAGGCCGGTCGCACGCCGAATCCCTGCGTGATGTGCAACGAATTGCTCAAATTTGGCAATCTGTGGAGCAAGGCCGCCGCCCTGGGAGCGGACTACATCGCCACCGGACACTACGCGATCATTGAGCATCTCGGGGCTGGCGCCGTTTTGCGCAAGGGCCGCGACGCGCGCAAAGATCAGTCGTATTTCCTCTTCAGCCTGAGCCAGCAGGCAGCTCAGCCGCGCGCTAACGCCGCTGGGCACCATGACCAAACCCGAAATCCGCGAAATCGCCCGCGAACTCGGCCTGCAGAGTGGCGGACAAGGCGGACAGCCAGGAGATCTGTTTTGTTCCTGGAAACGATTACAAGGAATTTCTTCGCTCCCATCTCGGCGAGAGCGAATTCCATCGTGGCGGCATTTATAGCGTGGACGGGGCGCACCTTGGCGAGCACGATGGCATCGAGATGTTTACTGTTGGACAGCGCAAGGGGCTTCCCGGCGGATCGCCAAGACCTCTCTACGTCGTGGACATCGATCCGACTGAGCCCCGCGTGATCGTTGGCGGCGAAGAAGACTTGATGTCCGAGGAATTTGAGGTGGATCGGGCGAACTGGCTGGTTCCTGTCCAGGAGATTCCGGAAGAAGTCTCCGTGAAGATTCGCTATGCGCATCCCGGCACGCCGGCCACCGTGAGGCGACTGGACGTCCACCGCGCCCGCGTCTGGCTGCAGGTCCCTCAACGCGCGGTGACGCCCGGACAAGCGGCCGTTATCTACGACGGCGACAGGGTTCTCGGGGGCGGATGGATCGCCCGCCAACCCGCTCTCGTTCCGGCATGATTCGGTTGGTTTTCACCACGTTTGCAAGCGCTGAAGACGCGGCAAGAGCCGTGCGCACGCTGGTCGAGGAAAGGCTCGCGGCCTGCGGCACTATCCTGCCCGGCGCCCGCTCGATCTACCGCTGGAAGGATGCGATCGAGGACACCGGGGAATCTTTGGTCCTCCTCAAAACTTCCGTCGAGGGTTTCCTCAGCCTAGAAGCGAGGTTGCGAGCCATCCATCCCTATGAAACCCCGGAAATCGTGGCGCTTGATCCGGCCGCGGTCTCGAGCGAATACGCCGCGTGGGTGATTGAGTGTTGCGGCCCAAGTGAGTAACCTTCTTGCCAACCACCCGTTGGAACCGTCGACGCGCAGGTGCTCGGAAAGTTTCGCAATGAAGACTTTTTTGGAAGAAATCTTGCTGGATGTGCGCGCCGAACTCGACGCGACAAGAGCAAAGCGCCCTCTCGTCGGAAATTCGCCGTATGGTTCTGGATGCGCCATCAATCCGACCTCTGCCTGTCGCTTTGTCGAAGAGATTCTGTCTCATCGCCGAGATCAAGGAACGTTCGCCGAGTGTCGGTCCGATGCGGCCCGAGAACGTGGCCGGCGGCGGCATCCGCCTACGAGGAATCGCCAGTCGTGGCCGCGATTTCAGTGCTCACCAATCGCATCCATTTCGGAATGGACATTGAACGCCTGGCCGCGATTCGCCGAACGGGCTCGAAGCCCGTTCTGCGCAAGGATTTCGTCGTCGAAGAATACCAGGTGCGCGAGGCGCGCGCCTTCGGGGCCGACGCGATTCTTCTCATGGCCAACGTGCTCGATCCGCCTCGATTGCGTGGGTTTTACGAACTCGCGCGCGAATTGGGCATGGAGGCGCTCTTCGAAGTGCACACCGAAGAAGAGATTTCCTCGTTGCCGGAAGATGCGCGTGTAGTGGGCATCAACAGCAGAAAATTCAAGGCGAAGAGCGGATTTGTCGGCAAGGAGGGTTCTTCGGAAACCGACTTCAGCCTGGACTATTCCGCATTCGAATTGGCCGAGAAGCTTCCGGCTGGGATTTTGCGCGTCGCGGAGAGCGGCCTTTCACCCCAGCACGTGATCCAGGTGCGCGAGCGATTCGACTCGGCCCTGGTCGGCACGGCCGCTTCTGCGCGATGCGCGCGGCATTCGCGCCTGCCTCGGAGAATTCGAGCGGGTCATTCGCCCAGAAAAGAGTTGAAAGTTGAGAGAACGGCTGCGCCTTTGGTTGAGAGAAACTGATCCTTTCAATCCTCAACCTTCAACTCTCAACCATGCCGAAACCTGATTTCCAGCTCCCGACGGAAGACACACCGGATACAGCTTTCGACATATCGCTGCGTCCGCCGGTTTTCGAGGAATTTACGGGTCAAGAGAAGACGGTCGAGCGGTTGCAATTGATGGTCGAAGCCGCCCGTCAACGCGGCGAAGCTCTGCAGCACATCCTGCTGAGCGGTCCGCCGGGTCTGGGCAAGACGACACTCGCCTACATTATTGGCAATGCGATGGGCGCGCCCGTGAAGACCACCAGCGGCCCGATGATCGAAAAAGCGGGCGACCTTGCCGGCCTGTTGACGAACATCGAGCGCGGGGGAGTTCTCTTCATCGACGAAATCCACCGCCTTCAGCCCGCCATTGAGGAATACCTCTATCCTGCGATGGAAGACTTCAAGCTCGATATCGTGATCGACCAGGGGCCAAGCGCTCGCAGCGTCCGGCTCAACCTGGCAAGATTCACGCTGATCGGCGCAACAACCCGCGCCGGCATGATCAGCGCTCCGCTACGCTCGCGCTTCGGAATGACCTGCCGTCTGGATTACTACGACGTTCGCCATCTGCAAACGATCGTGGAACGCAGCGCGGGGCTGCTCGAGGCGGACACGGATGCGGAAGGCGCCCTGGAAATTGCGCGCCGGTCCCGAGGCACTCCGCGCATCGCCAACAATCTGCTTCGCTGGGTGCGCGACTACGCGCAGGTTAAAGAGCGCGGCGCAATCACCGCGCCTATCGCAGTCAAGGCCCTCGCGATGCTCGAGATCGATGAGGACGGCTTTGACGAAATGGACAAGCGGATCATTGAGGCGCTCATTTCCCTCTTCAACGGCGGTCCCGTTGGTCTCAATTCTCTTGCGGTAGCCGTCGGGGAAGAGCCTGGAACGCTCGAAGAAGTGCATGAGCCCTATCTCATCATGCAGGGCTATATCAAGCGCACCGCCCAGGGACGAACCGCCCTGCCGCGCGCCTACCGAAAACTCGGGCTCGAACCCCCAAGAAGCCCGCCGCAAGGCGACTTGTTCGAAGGCCGATAGGTGCGCGCGTGGCCGAAAGACTTCTCAGATTCTTGAAACGCCGTTCGCGTTGTTGCCCGTCGAACGCTCAACCGCTTTCTTCCGCTTCCGCAATCGATTCAAGGAGCGGCTGTAAGCTGAGGCACCCAGGCTATCGCGCCACCTAACCTTCAAAGTTGGGCGTCTTCGGTTTATAAAGCTTAATTGGAATAATCGATTCTGTACAGATCAAAATCTGGATCTGTGGCGTAAATTGCGAACTTCCGCCTGGCCGCCATTGCGCAGATTAAGAAATCCACGGGAGAACCCTGGACCCCTTTGGCTCTGCAGGCGTTGAAGAAATTGGCAGCAGTAACGTGGTCCTCATCCCCGGCAAAGTGTAAAGGTAATGCACGAGTGCTGGTCTCGATTTGACGAAACTGCTCGGGATGCTTGACGCCAGAAAGGAGCTCTTGTCTTACTATTCCAAATAAAGCGATTCGATTGGAGTTGATTAGCTTTTCGACAGCAGAAGCAACCCCATTGTCGGGAGTTTTCTGGCGCCGAAAGAACTGTGAAAGGGAAGAGGTATCACAGGCAATCATCACCGTCGCCTACGTCGCAACGACTTGTAATCGTAGTCTTCGTAATAATCGATCTTCCCCTTTAGTTGAATCAGTTGCTGCCGTAAGCGGCGCTGAATGAACTCCTTGAGGGCCTCATTGACCGTTTCTCGTTTGGTGGACAACCCAGCCAAGGATTTGGCTTGTTCAAGCAATGATTGATCAATATCAAGATTTGTCGCCACACAAAAATCCTACACAAAAGTAATGTGCGGCGCAATTGAAAATAATAATGAACATCAGCGGCGGTTTGCCGGGCGAGACCCGGCCCCCTGCTGTGCGAGGCGAACGAGCGCGGTAAGCTTGGGACCTGGCGCGAGCTAAACAGTCGAAGCACGAGCCGACCGTGATGTTGAAGGAGGAGATCGAAGGCGTGCCCGGGCAGGTCGGCGGCGCCCATGGCTTGATCCGTCGCTTGATTTCCGCGAGCGGGACGCGCCTTTTGGAATGCGTGCGCGTCGGAGATGTGAACTTGGTCAACCGACGGATTGCGATTCGCAATGGCAGAGAGGCGAAGAACCGGGGTGCCTGGGCGAAGTCCAGGCGACGTTCGGTAGGGAGTCGCTCTGCAAACTCGGGTCGGTGTGACCTCCTCCGGTCAAAACGTCGGCGCCCGGGCGCCATATTAGATTTGCAAAAGCGCGGCAAGAGAGCAAAATCACGATCAGCAAAGAGTGCAAGACATGTCCCGACGGCTACCTCGCACGAGCTTGGCGCAAACAACAGTTGAGGGCCTTTTCGCCTCGGCGGATATTTTTCTTCACGGCGAGCGCCCCTGGGATCTTCATGTGCACGATGAGCGCTTTTTCCGTCGCGTCCTCACCGGCGGAACTCTCGGCTTGGGCGAGTCTTACATGGAAGGCTGGTGGGATTGTGACGCCCTCGATGAGATGTGCTGCCGTGCACTCCGTGCGCGGCTCGATCAGCAGGTTCAGCTCAATTTTCATACTGCGCTGGCAGTTTTGACATCGCATCTGCTGAATCTTCAGAGTCGCGGCCGTGCCCGGGTCGTCGGAAAACGCCATTACGACGCCGGTAACGATCTTTTCGAGCGGATGCTCGATCCGGCGATGCAATATTCCTGCGCGTGGTTTCGAAACACAACCGATCTGGCCCAGGCGCAACGCGAAAAAATGGATCTGATCTGCCGTAAGCTAGGGCTACAGAAAGGGATGAATCTTCTGGATATTGGCTGCGGATGGGGTGGGCTGGCCAAGCATGCTGCCAAACACTATAGATGCCGCGTTGTCGGGATCACTATTTCCGAACAACAGTGCAGTTATGCGTCCGAGGCGTGCCGGGGCCTCCCCGTCGAAATCCGGCTTCAGGACTATCGTGACCTCAGGGAACGGTATGATCGCATCGTTAGCGTTGGCATGCTCGAACACGTCGGCGCGAAGAATTACAGAAACTACATGGAAATTGTCGCGCGATGCCTGCAGGACGATGGGGTCGCTCTCTGTCAAACAATCGCCGGAAATTGGTCGAGCACCTACACCGACCCTTGGATCACACGCTATATCTTCCCCAATTCGATGCTGCCCTCCGCCGCGCAAGTAACGAGAGCCGCAGAGAAGCTTTTTGTTCTCGAAGATGTTCAGAACCTTGGCGCGGACTACGAAAAAACACTTCTCGCCTGGGAAAGAAATTTCTCCCGTTCGTGGGATCGCTTCAAGGGTCGCTATGGAGAGCGGTTCTGCCGCATGTGGCGCTACTATCTCCTGAGTTGCGCCGGCGCGTTTCGTGCCAGGGATCTTCAGGTCTTTCAGTTTCTCTTCTCGAAAGGCGGAACGCGATATCTCCCTGCGCGCACTGCCTGGCTTTATCCCGAGCGAATCGCTCAAGCTTCCCCACCACATTCGGTCAAAGTCTCGGCGTAGGAGAAAAGCGCAGGGACTCCGCCCGTGTGCCAGAAAATGACATGTTCGTTGGAAGCGAACTCGCCTCGATGGATGAGATCGAGCAGCGCCCCAAAGGCCCTTCCGGTATAGACAGGGTCGAGTAATATGGCTTCCTGCTCTGCCATGAGCCTTATCGCTTCGCGTTCGAGGTCGCCGACCACGCCGTAGCCCGCGCCCAGATAATCCGTTTTGAGGAGGACATCGGATGCGCGGAATTGCGTTTCCGCGCCAAGGAGTTCCGCGGTCCGGCTGGCGAGCCCGGCGATAAACGCATCGAAGGGCTCTTCATCAGGTTCTCGCTTGTCGATGCCTATTCCAATGATTCGCGCAGAACTTGCTATTGTCGAGGCGCCTGCTAGCAAGCCGGCATGCGTTCCTCCGGAGGAACACGCAAAGACGACCGCATCGGCGCGCACTCCTGAAACTTCGAGTTGCTCATCGAGTTCGATCATGGCCGCGACGAATCCGGCGGCGCCCAGCGGATTCGAGCCGCCGTAGGGGATTACAAAGGGTCGCAGCCCTCGCGAACAAAGCTCTCTCTCGATGCGTGCGAGGCCCTCGCCTTTACGCAGCGCTCCGCTCCAGTGGATCGTAGCCCCAAAAAGCTTATCCAGGAGCAAATTGCCGTTGGCGACGGGAGGAGGGAATCCTCCCAGCGCCAGGTGGCATGAGAGGCCCAAAGCCGCTGCCGCTGCCGCGGTTTGACGGCAATGATTGGACTGCGCGGCGCCCGCTGTGATCACCGTATCGGACACCTGCTTGAGCGCGTCAGCGAGGAGAAATTCAAGCTTTCGAGTCTTGTTGCCTCCAAGCGCCAGCCCCGTGAGGTCATCGCGTTTGATCCACAAATGTGGACCACCGAGGTATTGCGATAGCCTTTTCATTGGCACGAGCGGGGTTGGGAAAAACCCCAGGGAACACCTCGCAAGCTTTTTGACGGCGGATCGCACGAGCAGAGGCTATATCCGCAACCCGCGCTTTAAGTCATGGCAATTTCATTCGTGGAAATCTTGCAGTGTGGATTTCGCTCCGGAATTTGAAATTCGTTTGCGCGCCCCCGTCTCAAGTGAGCTTCGACTATCGCCGGCAGGTTGCCTGCCGAATCTCATGGCGAAAGTGAAATGTGCACGTTAAAAACCGCGAATCGCTATGGACTCGAATCTCATTTTTCCATTACTTGGCGCGGCCGCAGAGATCGCGGCTTCCAGCCCCGCGGAGCTTGTGGTCGCGTTTCTCACGCTTTGCGTGCTCGAAATCGTCCTTGGCATCGACAATGTCATCTTCATTGCCATCCTTGCCGGAAAGCTGCCGTCGCATCAGCAGGCGAGGGCGCGTTTCATCGGCCTGACTCTCGCGATGGTCACGCGGGTGCTCCTCCTCCTGTCCGTCGCCTGGATGGCTCGGCTTACCAAACCGCTTTTTTCGCTGTTTCAGCACGATGTGAGCGGACGCGATCTAATCCTCATCATGGGAGGACTTTTCCTCGTCTGGAAAAGCACACACGAAATCCATTCAAAGCTGGAAGGTGAGGAGGGCGATGGCTCCGAACGCAAGGCCATCAGCTTTTCGTCCGTGATCACCCAAATCGTGCTTCTCGACATCGTCTTCTCGCTGGATTCGGTTATCACCGCCGTCGGCATGGTAAACAATATTCCCATTATGGTCGCCGCCGTCATGGTGGCCGTGGTTTTCATGATGTTTTTCTCCGGTCCGATCAGCGCCTTTGTGGAGCGGCATCCGACGGTGAAAATGCTGGCCCTGAGTTTCCTTCTCCTCATCGGTGTGACGCTGATCGCCGACGGCTTTGGACAACACGTTCCGAAGGCCTACATCTACTTCGCGATGGGCTTCTCGGTTTTCGTCGAGGTCCTCAACATCAGGAGTCGCAAGGCGGCGCACCCAGTTAAACTGCATCAGCCTTACACTGGACAGAAGGCGTGATGGCCGGAAATCCCAGAGATCGATGCGATGTGCAACCTTCTTGATTGGACCTCCAAATCCGGCCGGGATCCGGCCGGGCGCCCGCCGTGGAAGCGGATCAATTTGACCGGCAAATTTTTCGGCGTCTGGCCCTTGTCTGGGCCGGCTTTGGTTGAATAGTTTCACGTGAAATGTCGGATCCAGAAAAACCCGCAGACCCTGGCATTGAAGTGCGGACCTATTTTGCCCGCGGGCGCAATGTCCTCGTGGCGCGCGCAGAATTTTCCGAGCTTTACGCCGCGCTGTACTTGCATCGCATGGACTGCGGGAATCACCTCGAGGGCGCCTCCGACCAGCTCCTGCGCGACGCGCTCGCCGCGGTTACCTTGCACAGCGCCTCCCGGCCGTGGAATGAAATGGTAGCCTGGACCGTGAATTTTCAGGATCCGCTGGCCAATGTCTTTGTCAGCGGCAATAACGGCCTGGGCACGGTCATTGGCAACGTCTTCACGGAAAACGTCAAGACGGCACCGAACAACCTCTTTTATGCGGATATCGTCGCGGAGAGCCTGCCGCCGCGTCGCAGTGTGGCGGAGTTTTCCGGGCAGGATTTTTTGCATGCTGTGGAAACTTTTTATGTCCAGAGCGAGCAGCGCCCCGCGCGCTTCTTTCGCTACGACGAGGAAGACCTTGTAATGGTGACGGCGCAGCCCGACGCGGACCTCCTATGGATGAGATCTCTCGACGAGGTCGCGATCCGACGACTCGATAAGGATGTCGAACTTGCCCTCCTGGAGAAGCGCAGATACCGGTTCGAATGCGGTTGCAATCAAGACCAGATGCTCGCCATGCTGGCGCCCGTCATGCGCAAGCAGCCGGATGAGCTGTTCGAAGGCGAAGAGGTCGTTCGCATCCACTGCCCGCGTTGCGGCGCAAGGCACACCATCACGCGCGAATCGCTCGAAGCATACGTCGCCACGGTCAAGGACATCTCAGGGCCGTTGCGCCCGACGTGATGTTTTCGAGCGAGGGTTGATGGTCAGGGTATAAGGGGGCAATCGCTTTCGAAGTCACCGCGTCAACCATCGGGTGATGAGAGGCTCGAAAAAGTGCAGCAAGAAGATCGCGGCAAGCGCATGGGTGATCGGAGTCGCCCTTTGGCTCCCGCCCGGTCCCACGGAAAGCACCGAGAGCAGGATCAATCCGAGGCCGATACCGGTGCTGATGCTGAAGCTAAACGGCATCATGAGGATTGTCAGGATCGCCGGTGCAGCCAGCTTGAAATCGTGCAGATCGAGATCCACCACCTGCTCAAACATCGACCAGGCCGACTACAACCAACGCGGGTGCGACCGCCGCCCCGGGAATCATTAGGATCACCGGAGTCAGGAAGAGGGCGAGCACAAAACATATCGCCGTCGTTAGGGCCGTGAGACCCGTCCGGCCGCCAGCCTGGATGCCCGCCGCACTTTCGATATAGCTGACGACAGTCGAGGTGCCCAAGAGAGAACTAATGATTGCTGCGCTGGAGTCTGCGACAAGGGCCCGGCCGACGCGCGGAATGTTGCCTTGAGCATCCATAAGACCCGCGCGACGCGTGACGCCGATCAAAGTGCCAATGTTATCGAACATGTCTACCAACAGGAGTGTAAGAATGATCGGCAGAGCCCTAAGATGATCTTTGAGAAGAAGATCAAAGTTGAGCTTGAAGAAGGTCGGTTCGAGTGACGCCGGCCACGACACCCAGGCAGGCGGCAGTGTCGTCACCGTGCCGCCCTTGCCGTCGGGCACGAGCAATCCCACCGCGGTCACCACAGCCATCGAGAGGATTATCGCTCCGGGCATTCCTTGCGCGACCAGAAGACATGTCAGTAAGATGCCTCCCGCAAACAAGGCAACCTCCGGCTTCGTGAGATCGCCCATGCCCACCAGCGTCGCGGGATTGGCCACGATCAGGCCCCCGTTTTCCAGTCCAATGAATGCGATGAACAATCCAATGCCCGCCGAGATGGCAATCTTCATTGAATGCGGGATCGCGCCGAGGATCTTCTCCCGGATACCGGTGACCGAGAGAAGAAGGAAAAGGCACCCGTTGATGAACACCAGGCCCAGCGCGCTTTGCCACGGGATTCCCATGCCGATACAGATGCTGAACGCAAAATAGGCGTTGATTCCCATTCCTGGAGCGAGCGCGAGGGGAAAGTTTGTCAGCAGAGCCATCAGCGCCGTCGCAATGGCTGCGCTCAAAGCCGTAGCTGTAACCAGCGCGGCCTGCGGCATACCCGCGTTTTTTAGAATGTCCGGATTTACCGCGAGGATGTATGCCATCGCCGCGAAGGTCGTCAATCCGGCCACGATTTCGCGACCGGCCGTCGTGCCGCATTCCTTTAGTCGAAATACCCTCTCGAGCATCGAGCAGAGCGATACGCGGTTTCGACCCAAAAACACGCCGATTTTTGTGGAGGCGGTTGTGTCAACGGCCTGGCTATTTCAGCAGGCGCTTGCCACAAGCGCCTCTACATCTCGTTCGGCGACGAGCTTACCAGCTCAGTAGCGATAGTGGTCCGGCTTGTAGGGACCTTCGACAGGCACGCCGATGTAGTCGGCCTGCTTCTCGGTGAGCTTGGTCAGCTTCACGCCGATCTTTTCCAGGTGCAGGCGGGCGACTTCCTCGTCGAGCTTTTTGGGCAGCACATAAACCGCCGGCTTGTAGACGTCGCGGTTCTTCCAAAGGTCCAGCTGCGCGAGTGTTTGATTCGAGAAGCTGTTGCTCATCACGAAACTCGGATGGCCGGTGGCGCAGCCGAGGTTCACGAGGCGGCCTTCGGCGAGCAGGAAAATCTCGTGTCCGTCCGGAAACGAGTATTTGTCCACCTGGGGTTTGATGTTGAGTTTCTTGATGCCCGGAAAGGCGTTCAGCTTGTCCACCTGGATCTCGTTATCGAAGTGGCCGATATTACAGACCACGGCCTGGTCCTTCATCTTCACCAGATGCTCGATCGTTATGACATCCACGTTTCCGGTCGTCGTCACGTAGATATCGCCGCGGCCCAGTGTCTCTTCGATGGTGCGCAACTTCGTAGCCTTCCATGGACGCCTGGAGCGCGTTGATGGGGTCAATCTCGGTGACAATGACGCGCGCGCCCTGGCCCTTGAGGGACTGCGCGCAGCCCTTTCCGACGTCGCCGTAGCCGCACACGACGGCAACCTTGCCCGAGATCATCACATCAATGCGCGCGGTTGATGCCGTCCACGAGCGAATGACGGCAGCCGTAAAGATTGTCAAACTTCGACTTCGTGACGGAGTCGTTTACGTTGAAGGCCGGGACTAGCAGCTTCCCAAGTTCCTGGAGTTTGTAGAGTCGATGGACGCCGGTTGTGGTCTCTTCGGAGACACCGCGCCATTCCTTTACGATCTCGTGAAAAATAAAGGGATTAGCCGAGTGGATTCTCTTGAGGAGATCCTTGATGACTTTCTCCTCATGGCTTTCGCTGGGCGTGTTCACCCAATCGTCGCCTTCTTCGAGTTCATGGCCTTTGTGCAGCAGCAGCGTCACGTCGCCGCCGTCATCGACGACGAGCTGAGGGCCCTTTCCTTCACCGTTGAGGATTGCCTTCCATGTGCAGTCCCAGTATTCCTCGAGCGTTTCGCCCTTCCACGCGAAGACGGGCATGCCGGCCTTCGCGATGGCCGCCGCGGCGTGATCCTGCGTCGAGAAGATGTTGCAGCTTGCCCAGCGCACGGTGGCGCCCAGCTCGACGAGCGTCTCGATGAGCACCGCCGTCTGGATGGTCATGTGAAGCGAACCAGTGATCCGGACCCCCGCAAGCGGCTTGTCGGACGCGTATTTTTCGCGAATGGCCATCAGCCCGGGCATTTCCTTCTCGGCGATTGAAATTTCCTTGCGTCCCCAATCGGCGAGGATGATGTCCGCGACCTTGAAGTCGGATGTTCTGCTAAGTGTTGCAGTAGTCATAGGTTTTTTGATCCGCAGATTTCACAGATTTCGTGGCATTCCGAGGCGTCTTGCAGTTGAGAGTTCCTGTCGAGAGCCTCTCGTCGCTCGCAGTAAGTCGAGTCAAATGCTTCATCGTGAAAATCTGTGAATCTGTGGCTAGACCTTATTGAGCCGCACCGCGCAGCGCGGTCGCCTGGTCCGGTTCGCTCCCACGTCAGATCGGGATCGTCTTTTCCGAAGTGACCGTAGTTCGTGCTTTTCGAGTAAATGGGGCGCAGCAGATTGAGCTGCTCGACGATGTCCGCCGGTTTGAAGCTAAAGGTGCTGCAAAATCGCTGTCTCGATCTTCTCCTCGGAAACATGGTTTGTGCCGAACGTGTCGATATGGACGCTCACCGGCTCGGGATGCCCGATTGCGTAGGCGAACTGCACTTCGCATTTCGCGGCCAGACCTGCTGCCACGACATTCTTGGCCACATAGCGGCCCATGTAAGCGGCGCTGCGATCAACCTTGGAGGGATCCTTGCCCGAAAACGCGCCGCCGCCATGACGTCCCATCCCGCCGTAAGTATCGACGATGATCTTGCGTCCCGGTGAGGCCGCTGTCTCCTTGCGGTCCCCCAATCACGAAGCGCCCGGTCGGATTGATGAGGTACTCCGTCTTCGGAGTCAGAAGATTCTTTGGGGAGAACTTTCTTGATGACCTTCTCGATCACGAATTTTTCGATCTCCGGATGGTCGACGTCCGCGGAGTGCTGCGTGGAAACGACGACGTTTGTGATGGCCGCGGGCTTGCCATCCTCGTAGAGGACGGACACCTGGCTCTTGGCATCGGGGCGCAACCAGCTGACCTTGCCGCTCTTGCGCAAGCCGGGTGAGCTCCCGTCCCGAGACGATGCGCAAACATGATCGGCGCGGGCATCAGCTCCGGAGTCTCGTCGCAGGCGTAGCCGAACATCAGACCCTGATCGCCAGCGCCCTGTTCCGCGGTCTTCTTGCCCCTGGCCCTCGGCGTGCATCAACCCCTCGCGCAATATCGGGACTTTGCGCGGTGATGTAGTTGTTCACAAAGACGTGGTCGGCATGAAACACATCGTCCTTGTTCATGTAGCCGATCTCGCGGATCGCCTGGCGGATGATCGCGTTGTAGTCGAACTGCGCCTTCGTCGTGATTTCGCCTCCGACGACGACGATATTGCTCTTCACAAAGGTTTCGCATGCCACCCGGCTCAGCTTGTCCTGCGCGAGACAGGCGTCCAGAATCGCGTCGGAGATCGTGTCGCAGACCTTGTCGGGATGGCCTTCACCCACGGATTCGGAGGAGAAAATGTAGCGGCGGGGCATTTACTTATTAAAATATCAGTATATTTTCATAGGTCGGATGGCGTCAATTGTCAAATCTCTGCGCGCAATCTCCGATCCGACGCGTCTGAGGTTGCTCTTGTTGCTCCTCGAAGAGGAGCTGACGGTCGCCGAGTTGCAGGAGATCCTCGGGATGGGTCAGTCGCGAATCTCCGCCAGCCTGACTTTGCTCAAGCGGGAGGGGATCGCCAGCAATCGGCGGGTCGGGAAGAACATTTTCTATTCCGTGCACTCCGGAAACGGTTTCGTCGCTTCGCCCGATTCTTGCGGCGGCGAGGCACGAGCTTCCCGAAGCCGCCCACGATGCCGCCGCGCTGGGTCTTGCGCTGCGCAAGCGCAAGGACAAGGCCGCCGAGTATTTCAACAAGCTGGCTGGAAAATTCGGGCGCACCTACATTCCGGGTCGGTCCTGGCAGGCCCTGGCCCATGCGTTATTGCGGCTTTTGCCGCCCATGGTCATCGCGGACCTCGGCGCCGGCGAAGGCACGCTTTCGCAGTTGCTCGCGCGCAGCGCAAAAAAAGTCATCGCCATCGACAACTCGGAGAAGATGGTGGAATTCGGCGGCAATCTCGCGCGCGAACATGGTTGCAAGAATCTTGAATATCGTCTCGGTGATATCGAAGACCCGCCGATCGAGGACGAAAGCGTCGACCTGGCGCTCTTCAGCCAGGCGCTCCATCATGCTTCGAGTCCGCAGAAAGCCGTGAGGGCCGCGCATCGCATCCTTCGCGACGGAGGCCGGATCGTCATCCTCGACCTCGCGAGCCACAGCCACGAACAGGCGCGCGAGCTCTACGCCGACGTCTGGCTCGGCTTCTCCGAGGTCGAACTGCAGCAAATCCTGAAGCGCGCGGGCTTCTCCCGAATTGAAATCGATATCGTCTCGCGAGAAACACAGGCGCCCAGGTTTGAGACCTTCCTCGCGACAGCGACAAAGTGATCGCAACTGGCATTTCCGCCGTTCTGAGAATCGCGCTGGCCGATAGCAGAGCTGATTTTGCCTGAGCGCAAAAGCGTTCCGTTCCGGAAATGGTGGATGGCCGCATGCATGCTTGTGAGCAAAGCAATTCAGAGGCAGACTTCTGGCACGGGGATGAGCGGGGAAGTGCGGAGTATGCGAACATGCCCGAGGTCTGCGCCGAGCGGGTCGGGTTTGCGCTCGAACTCGGGGAGGAGCTCTGCTGCGAGCACGCCGAGGGGTGCGTTACGAGGCAGGCCAGCCGCCTTTAGCTGACGATCGATCTCGTTCTGTTCCCAGCGGGCAATGCCTACGGTTTCGAGCCTCTCGCGTTCATCCGTTTGTGGAAGCTGAGGCACGGTGCGCCGCCGGCCGAGTAAGACATTGCGATAGTCCTCGCCGTCAATCTGCGCCACTCGAGCGTACAGGAGGCCCCAGATTTCGGTGTTGGGCATGCGGGGCAGCAAGTTCTGGCCCGCGGCAACCGGCGTGGCATAGGCGGCGCTCACCAACAGCTCTGCGCGGCGGCGTGTGGCCTCACAGAGGAGTGCTGGGGCCGGATGCTGAATACCAGTCACGCGCAGAGGCGGCCCGAAGCGCGCTTGCGCGGTCGACCAACCGTCGCGATGTCCAACGCGTACTTCGTAGGTGAAGAACCCGAAGAGCTCGGGAGATTCCGGCGATAGGGCCGGCGGCAAAGGCACATAGAAGTGGCGCGGCGAATCCGTCGCGATCAGGGGCTGCATCGCGTCGAGTCCGGCGCTATCCGGTGACTGACCGGGCGTGATGCTTCGGATGAGTTCCGAAGGAATAGGAAGCGGAGGCTCGATCGGTGTGGGCGGTCGAGGTGGCTCCAGCCCTGTAAGCATTGGATCGGGCGCATAGGCAAGGACGCGGGCGAATAGACCATCGCGAGAGTTCGCAACGGGCTCGGCGAATTCGAGCCACAACGCGCGCCGGCGAACTTGCGATGAGGAATAGTCGGGCGACCGGTCGTAAGGAGAGAGTCCTATCCCCGCAGAAGAAAGCTTTGGAGTCTGAACGGGTGGAGCAGCCATCGGCAGCTTCAGCGAAGCGATGAATTGGAAGTCCAGGGTGGTCGGTTGATGCTTCCATCTCGGCGTGAGAATGTAAGTCACTTCGAGTTCACTCGGAAACTCGCCGGCCGGCGGCTTCGGATCGATCGCGTCGAAGAACACGATGCGCGTGTTCTTGGGATCGGCGGACTGACGCGCGATATGGTGGATGCCGTGGCGCAGCTCGAGAGTGCCCACGGTGGCGGTCTCGACGTCGTCGCCCGGCAGCCGCTTGACCTGGCGCGTGATTTCGAAGCCCTCGTCAGCAAGTCCGTCCCACGTCCAGTCGCGCGAAATTACAAGCGACAGGACAGCAATCCAACGATGCGTAAGTTCGTTTTTCGAGCCGAAGGTAATAGCACCATGGTCGGGTGAAAGGATGTGGCGCAGGGCACCCGAGCAGCCGAAGACGGTACGCTGCTTGGGTTTGAATGAAAAGGGGGGCGCCGCGGAGGGTTTCCTGCGAGCCAAAGTAAGCGAAGTCGGGGTCGGCCCGGCAGACAGCGCGCAGGCGCAGGCGCACGTCGCGCGCGCTGGGCAGCAGCAGCGGACCGGTGCCGGCCGGAGCTGCAAGGAGTGCTACGTCGGTTTTGTCCTTGAAAGCGACCCTCAGGCTTAGGGGCTGCGTTGCGTCACTCGGGAATTGGCGCGTGGTAATGTACAGCGTGCGGTAAGCGAGCTCTTCATCAAGTGCGGGATCGGCGACGGCAACTTCGATTTCGAGTTCGAAAACGTCGGGGTCAGGCAGGCCGAGCTCGCGGCCTTCCTTGAGAGCTTGCGGCGCGTCAGCGAGTAGAGCCTGCTCGGCGTTCGGAAATCCAGTGTATACAAGGCTCGGATAGCCGAGCAGGGGTCGCCGCACCTCGTAACTGAGTTGCGGATCGTCTGGATCAACCGCCGAGACCTTTGCTACGCGTACTGCTTTTGGTGGCACGAAGCGGCGGAAGCAGCAGGTCGTTATGGGAGCGTCGGCTGGGTGAACCGGATCGCGTTCTGAGCCAGGTCCACCTCCGCTCAAATCGGCTAGGCGCACACGAAACTCGTAGACCCCGCCATAGCGAAGTGGCACCTCCCCGACGCCAACAGGTTTCCACGTAACGGGCGAAGCAGCATCGCCATTCAGGGTGCGGGCAAAGTCGTCTCCGACGCACAGGGACTTCCCGTTCCATCGAGCGAAATACGACGGCATCCAGAAGTCTCCCTTGCGCAGGCCGTGCAGTTGGACAGGAGCCACTCGCACCGCGTGCTCGCCGAGGAACCGCTCGCTGAAATCGCCAAACTTGAGCTCACCCTCGACCCTCACAAGGGATGTCCACGTCCGCATGCCTGCGCGTCGAACATCGACGCGATAGCCAGAAACTCCCAAGGGCGAATCCGTTCGTTCAACCAGCGGATCGGAGTCGGCCTGGCGGTTGAACCAGATTACCAACTGCTCATCATCCCAGCCAATCTGGATACCCGCGTCCCGCACAGGGGCGGCCGAATCGGTGCTATCCTCAACAAGGTCGCCGGTGCGAGGTTGCGCACAATGGACGATCTTGGCAAAACCGTCATCCCAAGTCTGCGCTTCCAGGATATTTTCATCGAACGAAAGGGGCGGCGCCGGTACGGGAAAGAGCACGGAGGCGAACAAGGTCCGTTCTTGCTCAGCATTGAGCGGGGGAATGCGTGCCGCGTAGAGCCTGATACTTGGTTCAGGAGGGAGCAATGCGCTGTAGGTGGTGTCCGCGGCGAAGGAGACATAAAGCCATCCGCCCCGTTCGATAGGAATGGTGCCGGGAATATTGAGCGAAAGCCGATAGACAAGCCCGAGGCGCTCCGCGAGACGCGGTTGTGACAGCACAGCCGCGATCACTTGTGCCCAACGCATGCCCTGGGATGGCGGCGGGAGCGGAATGGTAGGGTCAGGCGGCGTCCGGAGAGCGCAGCGAAAACTGCCATCCGTAAAGGCCAGTTTAGTTCGAGGGAAGGAGAAAGCGAAAGCGTCGAGCGACGCCATAGCAGCCTTTCAGATGTTCAAGCTACAGATCTCCCCCTCGACGATTTCCCATTCAATATCGAGAAGAAACGCGACCGTGATTTCAATCGAAAGGCTACCGATGCACACGATGACCGTTTCGCCATTTCTCTCGGTGGCGAAGGCTTGGCCTTCGACTTTGATTCCGACCTCAACGATTGGAATTTCGGGGGGACATTGGACGGAGCCGGAGGCTTGATAAATGATGGCAGTCCCCACCCTTGCACGGTCGGGGCGGCTCTCCTGAGCGAAGCCAATGCCGAGAAAAAACTCCCATTCAAATGCGAAGGGGACGACCACGACGGTGTGATCGAATCCAACGCCGATCGCCAGGATGAGCTTTTCCTCAAACCCTGCTGCTACTTTACTGGAACCAATCTCACGACGCAGTTGTGCACACTCGTATTTGAAAAGAGCATTACCCGGGAATATTTCGAGAATGCGGAATTGGAGAGAGACTTCCAGTTTAAAGAACTTCTGAAAGCCGAAGATTATCTCCACCTTTCCTCCTTCGGTGCGGCCGATGAAGATGGGAATGCCCTCAGGGATTGTGAATTCCAGGCGCCCACCGGATTTGAGTTTCGCATCCTCGGCTTTGAACATTGCTAGCGGCACGGTTTCATTACCGGGAGGTACGACGATGCTGCCTCCCGGACTACCTGCAGCCGGGCTGCTGATGCCGTGCTTCATCAACGGCATAAGGTTTTTCGCGTCGGCGAAGGTGTCGCCGAAGACTTGACGCAACAGGGTCCATCGAGTCGCTTCCGCGCTGGAGGCGCGGAAGACACCCTTGGAAGTCATGGCGTCAAGCCCGCTGCGCCTTTGGACGATCGCGACTCCGGACTGGTGATAGCTCCACGATTCGGAAGCAGCGGAGTCCAGTGCAATGGTGAAGCGGGTGTCGGTGTAATCGACGAAGATACTGGTTGAAACGCCTCGGGCTCTGAATTTGAAGACGCCATCGCTCTCGGCAACCCACCCGCTATCGCGGCGAAACACACCACCGCCCGAGGTCCTCTCTATCGTGATGGTACGGACGACGCGGACACCCCAGGGATACAGCACACTGCGGACCTGGACGACTTCATGCGCTGTCCGGCCCACGGCGACGTCGAAATAAACCTGACTCGTTTTCGCGCTCTCCGCAGGATTTCGCCAGCGGCTGTAGAGGCTCGCGCCGTACCCGGAGAAATCGATACGTGTCACGGGAACCCGGGCCCGTGCTGAGCCCGGAGCGAATTCCGCGTTGAAAATGCCCTCGACAGCATTCTGGACCAAGTCGGCGAGAACACTGATTCCGCGGTAAGCTCCGCTCGCCGGATCGATACCGTTACGGAGTTGGATGGTGGCGCCGGGAAATGCAGGCGACTCGCTCTCCGTTGTAGTCAACGGATTGAAAGCCCTTAGGCTGACCTGGAGGCCTCCGACAAGTTCCGGGTTTCGAGGCTGAACGAGATTCAAGGCGACATCTTGAGAAAGCGGCGCCTCTGGAACCGGGTGACGGAGCGGGGCAGCGACCGCCTTCATGCCGAAGGGAAGCGTAAAAAGAGCAGCTGCCGTGATGCCGGGATCCTGACTCTGGAACTCGCTCACCAGGTTTCGCACGACATGCCCTGGATCGATGGGAACTAGGTTCACCGTGTCGATGCCAAGAAGGGTCGCCCCTCCATCGTCGGCGGAAACTAGGGGAGATGGAAAACTGGGATTCTGGATAGCCCAGACAGGTTCCCACTGGATCTGTGGGACGGTAAGAGCGCGTACGTCGCGTGCCAATGTGACGAGGCTGAGACCGCGAACTAGGGTTTGCGAGGGCGGATCTCCGGCAGCCTGCAGCGCCAAGCCTACCCCGAAATGGTCAGCATTACTCGAAAGGTCGAGCAAGAGAAGCCCCTCGCGTGCCCCGGACAGCGCGCGATCGAAAGTGGTGCGCAGCTGATTCTCCCGATGCGCGTCCTCCTCCGACACCTCAGGACTATTCGGGCGGGGCTGCGGCGGATTGGGTGCCAGGGGTTGCGGAAACAAACCGCGGAGGCCGAGATCCTCGCCACGAACATCTGCCGCGGAAAGAACTGGCTCGCTCCGCTTTGATAGGCCGGACTCATGTCCATGCTGATAAGTTCTATCTGTTCGGTCCTTCCCCCGTGGGCCACCAAGGCTTGGGCGAAAGCTTCCAGAGCCGCAGCGCTACGGCCTTCAACCATCAAGAGAAGTTCATGGGTTTGCGCGTCGAGCACATTGGTCACGTAGCGATGACCTCGCCGGGCACTGGTCTCGTCAACCGAGATCGCTCGCACTTTCGCCCACGAGTTCTTGGCGTGGGCCGCTTCAACATAATGGGCCGCCACGCGCCAGAGCCGGGTGTCGTGCTCCCCAAGAGTATCGGACACCGCCGCCATTGGCATCTCCCGGCACAACAGCAGAGCCAAGGCCTCAAAAAGAAGGGTAAAACCGCTGCCTTCCCGCGCCCAAGGCACTGCCACGCTCAACACTCCGTGTTCCGGGCAATTACTGCGCGGCACCCGCGCTTCCAAGAGGCATTCGTACTGGAAGAAGTTCAGATGTCTCCAGCGTTTGATGTTGGTGTCATGGGTCGGGCAAAGCTTGCCGCACTGCGGACATCCAAAGCGCTTGCCCTGCTCAAAATCCAACTTCAGAAGCAACCGGCGTGGTTCGCCTTCAAATCGGCATTCCGTTACTTTCCATCCCGCTTCGAGTTGCAAGGCCGCCGTAAACAATGCTTCCGGTGTCATCGCCCACTGTTCCCCCTTAGAGGGGATTTACAAGGGCCGGCAATGAGGCCCTTGTTCCTCATCTGTCGCGCGCCCCGCGCGCCACTCTCAAAATAACATCATATGCGCTTACCCATTCACAGCAGCGGGAAGCCGAAAAAGAAAACCCCCTGGGTCAATGGATGGCCTGCCGGAATTTCT
>CAWASQ010000014.1:0-67629 GCA_963784465.1 uncultured Verrucomicrobiae bacterium | reverse complement strand
CCGGCTCGGCGTCCCGCGGCTGGAGGCGCTCGTGGGCGCGGGGGTCCACTACGGCGCGGCTGCGGGCGAGAGCCGCCAGATGCGCGGCCAGGACGTGTTCATCGTGGGCGCGGGCAACTCCGCCGGGCAAGCGGCGCTGCACATGGCGAGGTACGCGCGGACCGTCACGCTGCTCGTACGCGGGGGGAGCTTGTCGAGGTCGATGTCGAGCTACCTGGTCGAGGGGATCGCGGCGGCCTGCCAACGTAGCGGTGCGCAGCCGCACGGAGGTGGTCGACGGGTACGGGCGCGAGTCGCTGGAGGGGCTCAGGCTGTACGACCGGGCGGCGGGCCGCGCAGAGGAGGTGGCCGCGGATGCGCTGTTCATCATGATCGGCGGCGAGCCGCATGTCGGCTGGCTGCCGAGCGAGATCGCGCGCAGCGAGAAGGGCTACCTGCTCACGGGAGGCGCTGTTCGCGAGCGCCGGCGCGCGCGGTGGGCGCGCGAGCGGGAGCCGATGATGCTCGAGACGCAGCATGCCGGGCGTGTTCGCCGCCGGTGACGTGCGGGAGGGGGCGCCCAGCCGGGTGGCCTCCGCGGTCGGGGAAGGCGCGACGGTCGTGCGGCTCCTGCACGACTACCTGGCGGCGGCGCCTCAGGGCGCGGTTGCCCGGGCCGCCGCCTGACGGTTCGCAGTCGCGCGCCGGGCCCGGCGCGCGCTCGTGGCGGCGCGGACCAGCCGGCTCTACGCGCGCGGCGTGCGCCCGCCGCCGGCCCGCCGGGCCGAGCCCTTGGACGACCCTTGCCCGCCCGGGCGGAGCGCCCCGCGCCGCCCCGCGCGCGCGCCTTCCAGACCTCGTCGAGGAAGCCGGCGATCTCGCCGGTCAGCCGCTCGGGGCGCATGCGCAGCTCGACCAGCGAGTCGGCTTCGATCAGCCGGCCGTTGGGCAGCTCCTCGGCGAGCATGCCCGCGTCGGAGAAGGGGTGCACGGGTCGCGGCGGTGGCCGAGCACGAGCGTCGGCGTCTGGAACGTTGCGCCGATCGCTGCGGTGGCGGCGCGATGCGCCCGAAGAACAGCCCCTGCAGGAGCGCGCCGCTCGGCCCGGGCTCCTGGCGGATCAGCGTCGAGCATCACGTTGCCGTAGTGGGGAAGAAGCCGCCGCGGGACCGCCCGCGTCGCCGCGCGCGACGAGCTTCATCACCGGCTCGCCGAACGTCAGCGCGACGAGCAGCGGCGTGAAGGCGAGCGCGCTGCCGAGCAGCGCCGTTGTCGAGCACCGGCATCTCGATCACCATGCCCGCGCAGGCGCTCGGGGCGGTCGAGGCGATCTCGAGCGCCGTGTTGGCGCCGAGCGAGGTGCCCATCACGACGGCCTCGCTCGATCTCGAGGTGGTCCATCAGCGCGACGACCTGGCGCGCCGAAGAAGCGCCATCGAGTAGCGCCACATGTCGCGCGGGCGGTCCGACTCGCCGTGGCCGAGCAGATCGACCGTGATCACGCGGTTGCCGCGCGCGGCCAGGTCTTCGGCGAGCGGCCGGTGCATCTCCTGCGACAGCAGCAGCCCGTGGACGAGGATCAGCGGGCGTGCCGATCCCGGCGCGCTCGTCGCCGTCCGCCCGCGCCGCCGGCCGGCGTGACCGCCGCGGGACCGCCGCCGAACTCCGTGTAGGCGATGCGCTGACCCTCGAACTTGAAGGAGGACATGCGCCACACCCTACTACCCGCCGCTTGCCGCGGTGCGCCGTCGCGGGAGCGCTAGCGTTCGGGGCCGCAGCCCAACCGCACGGCACGACCAGGAGGATCACCATGGCCAAGCAGCCCCGCATCCTCGCCGGAGAGACCGCCGCGATCACCGGCGCCGCGCGCGGGATTGGCCGCGCGACGGCCAAGGCCCTGCTGAGCCAGGGGATGAAGGTGGCGATCGGCGACGTCGACCTGGACGGCCGCCCGCAGAAGACGGCATCCGAGCTCGGTCGCCAGCACGCGTCGCGCTGGCACTCGACGTGACCGATCGCGACTCGTTCGCGGAGTTCCTCGACGCCGCCGAGGCAGCAGCTCGGACCGATCGACGTGCTGGTCAACAACGCCGGCATCATGCAGCTGGGCCGCTTCATCGACGAGGACGACCTGACCGCGCGGCGGATGGTCGACATCAACATCCACGGCGTGATCCTCGGCATGAAGCTCGGCGCTCGCGCGGATGGTCCCGCGCGACCGCGGCCACATCGTCAACATCTCCTCGCAGGCGGGCAAGTTCGGCGCGCCCGGCGGGGCGACGTACTCGGCGACCAAGCACGCCGTCGTTCCCGAAGGACTCGGTGATGGTGGGCAGTGCGATGCCGACGACGATCCCGTCCAGGACGGACATGAGAACGGCCGCCAGCACGACTGCCAGCACGGCGTAGCGGTGCGGGGAAGGGCTCGACATCTCGACTCCTCGGTAAGGTTTCAGAAACGGTACCGGCCGGTCCGTCAAGCCGGTCCGTCAGGCGCGAATTATTTTTTTTCTTTCGTAATTTTTAAACATCCGGATGTCGAAACAAAGAGCGAGGGGAGCTCTGGCCTGGCGGCGCACTTCCCTCCTCTCTCTCCTTAGTCTGATTGTCGGCGGGGGTGCGGGGGGAGGAAAGGGGAATCGCCGGGCTCGAACAGGGCCACCGCTCTCAAAGGCCCGTTGGGCACAGGGAAGCGCCCGTCCCGAACCGTCGGCAGCGTGCATCACAAGGAGGATTCGATGATCATCAATCACAACATGAGCGCCCTCTTCACCGACCGGCAGCTTGAAGTTCAACGACCTGGCGCTCGGACAAGGACATGGAGAAGCTCTCGTCGGGCCTGCGGATCAACCGCGCCGGCGACGACGCCTCGGGCCTGGCCGTGTCGGAGAAGATGCGCGCGCAGATCCGCGGCCTGCGCCAGGCCAGCACGAACGCCCAGAACGGCATCTCCTTCATCCAGACCGCGGAGGGCTACCTCCAGGAGAGCCAGGACATCCTGCAGAGGCTGCGCGAGCTGTCCGTGCAGGCGTCCAACGGCATCTACTCCGACGAGGACCGGATGCAGATCCAGGTCGAGGTCTCCGCGCTGGTCAACGAGGTCAACCGCATCGCCTCCCACGCCCAGTTCAACGGCATGAACATGCTCACCGGGCCGCTTCGCCCGGCCGACGGGGGAGAACGTGGTCACCGCCAGCATGTGGCTGCACATCGGGGCCAACATGGACCAGCGCGTGCGGGTCTTCATCGGCACGATGACCGCCCAGGGCCTGGGCATGCAGGAACGCCGGCAACAAGCGAGATCATCTCCCTGTCCACCCCGGACGGGGCCAACGCGTCCATCGGGGTGCTGGACGCGGCGCTGCGGCTGGTCAACAAGCAGCGGGCGGACCTCGGCGCCTACCAGAACAGGCTCGAGTACGCGGTGAAGGGCCTGGCCGTCGGCGCGGAGAACCTGCAGGCCGCCGAGTCGCTGCATCCGCGACACCGACATGGCCTCCGAGATGGTGGAGTACGTGAAGAACGAGATCCTCGTGCAGTCCGCCACGGCCATGCTCGCCCAGGCCAACACGAAGCCGCAGTCGGTCCTGCAGCTCTTCAAGTAGACATGCCACGGGGTACCGTGGTCACCGTACACGGTGACATTTCTTCTCCGTGAATACCGAAGCCTCCTCCGGCTCATGAGCCGGGGGAGGCTTTTTTCGTGAGGGCGGGAGGATACGCTTTGGGCGCGGCGGCTCAGACGGAAATGAGCGCCACCCCCGCGAGGGACAGCGCGAGCCCCAGGACGCGCGGCACCGTCAGCCGCTCGCGGAACACAAGGAGCGCGAGGAGCACCGTCGGCCCCGGGTACAGCGAGGTGACCACGGCAGTGATGGAGAGAAACCCGATGCGGCTGGCCAGGAGAAACGCGATGTTCGCTCCCATGTCCAGGGCGCCGCAGAGCAGGAGGATCGGCAGTCCCCCCCGCGCCGGGAAAGAGCGGGGCACGCCTTGCGACGGCCGTGAGGACGACCAGGGTGATCGTCGCGCACCGTGCAGCCGCCAGCGGCCACAACCCGGAGGCCGCGGCGGTCCGGGATATGGCAAAGAAGAAAAGCCCGAACCCGATGCCCGCGCCGGTCCCGAGCAGCATGGCGCTGCGCGCGATGCCCTTCCGCGGGTGCTCCGCGGGGCCCGCGGCCAGCAGCACGATCGCGGGCACGGCAAGCCCGATTCCCACCCACGCGAGGGCCCCGGGGCGCTCACCGAGGGCCAGGCCGAGGAGCACGGGGATGGCGGCGCCGGTCACCGCGGCCACGGGTGATGCAACGGCGACGAGCGTCGTCGCGAGCGCCCGGTACAGCGCGGCGAGGCCGGCCGGCGCCGCACAGCCCGGCCGCGGCTCCCCAGAGAATGTCGGTCGGGGTCGGCAGGGCCTGTCGAAACGCGAGCGCGGCGGCAACCGCCATCAGGAGCCCGACCAGTTGCGAGAACACGAGCACGGTGAGGAGCGGCATCCGGCGGGACGCCAGGCCGCCGCAGAAATCTCCAGCCCCGTACATGAGCGCGGACAGCCCCGCCAGCAGTATCGCCACCACGGTTCTCCTGAGCCGATGATTCAACCATGGAAAGCACGCCGGGACAAGAAGGCATGGGGTTGAGCAGCCCGGGGACCCCCTCCCACCCGTGGAGGTTGATGAGGCGCGCATGGAAGCGGCGTTCCGCGAAGTCTGGAGCGCGCGTCCGCCTCGCCCCGCTTCGCCTGGAGGGCGGGAGCACGACGATCGTCCGTGGTGGCGTGAACTCGCCCTTGACGTGCTTAGGGCGTCGGCTCCATCAGGTCGAAAGTTTGACGAACGAGCATGGTTTGAGGAACTCTATTCGCGCTTCTCGAAGCCGGGGGTGTGGGTGCTCTACGATGACGTTGTGAGATGCCTCGACCGGCTTGCGAATCGATTTCGATTGGCGGTCGTTTCCAATTTCGATCGGCGCCTGCGTCACATTTTGGATGATCTCGGCGTCGCTTCACGATTCGAACGGCTTTTCATCTCCAGCGAGATTGGTTGCGAGAAGCCCCACCCGGCGATCTTTCGGCAAGCTCTCGAAGTCATGGAGGTTGAGCCGGAGCGTTGCCTTCATATCGGTGACGATCCTGAACGTGACTGGACGGGCGCGACGGCGGCGGGCATCGCGGTATTCAAGCTGCGGCGTCCAGAAGTCTCGCTCGACGACCTCGGAGTCACCCGGGTTTGACAGGGTCGCACGCAGGAGGCGCTCGGCCGATCGGCTCCGGCCGGATTAAGAACCTCGGCAAGAAACGATGCTGCCATTGGGCGGCGAAATCCCTCTTCGGGTCACTTTCAGCATACGGCGGAAGCTTTTTCGCGTTTTCCAGAGGCCGGTCTTTTTCCTGTAGCAATGAGGGGTGAAGCAGCGTAATTGCTTTTCACTTGTCTCATGGATCATCTGATTTCGCGCCTTTCCCTCGCAATAGTCGCCTTCTTCGCGCTGGTCGCGCCCGCCCGGGCCCAGTCGAAGGCCGCCGCCGATGCGAGCGCCACGGCCTACGAAATCTACTTGAACGGGGATTACAAATCGGCGGCAGCCGGCTATGAAAAGTTGCTCAAGGACTTTCCCACGGACGGAATTGCTCCTTCGGCGCAGATCCAGTTGGCGTTTTGTTACTACCTGCTGGCGCAGTTCGACGAGGCCGCGAAAATCCTCGCGAAGGCCGCGTCCGGACCCCCGCTACCTCCCGAGCTCAAGCAGGTGGCTGACGGGTTGCTGCCTCAAGTTCTCTCAGCCAAAGCTTCGGCAATGCCTGCGTCAGATCCGAACCGCAGAGCTGCTTTCGATGAAGCTATCGGCAAGTTCACGGACTACATTAGCAACCATCCTCAGGCACAGGATCTCGAGACCGCCATCTATGGCCGCGCCCTCGCCTCCTATCAGATAGAGAAATACGACGACGCCATAAGGGATCTCGAGCTCAACCTTCAAAGGTTTCCGCAGAGCGCCACGTTGTCGAGCACGAAGAACCTTCTCGCCGTTACGCTGGCAACCTTGGGAAATGCTGAGCTGGTAAAGGGAGACGCCTCTGGCACGACCAAGGCGTTCGCGCTGTACAAGCGCGCGATCGATTCCCTGCGCGAGATCATCAGGCAAAAGGAGGATATCGCGCTCATCAACGAAGCCAACTTCCAGCTCGGAGAGATTCTCCTCAATCAGGCGGGCTACAGCCCGGAACCCGAACGGCCGGCTCTCTATGCGGAGGCTTTCGCCGCCCTCCGATCCGTGGTCCCGAAGGAACAAATTGTCCGCCTCCAGGAGGACAAACTTCTCGAATTTCCCGCGCGAAAGGCAGCGGCGCTTCGATCCAACAACGCTGCCTTGAAAAGGCAACTCGACCGGGATCACGAGCGAGAGCTCAAGAAACTTGCCGAGATTCAGGCAAAGCCGGACCAGACCGCCCGCGCGCTCTTGAAAATTGGAGAGATTTACTTCCTGCAAGGCAGCAATAACGAGGCGCGCGTCGTCCTTCGACATGTCTCTCCCCATCTCGCCAGCGAGCAAGATAAGAAACGCGCTCTCTACTTGATCACGATGACCTACGCAATGCAGAGCGCCGCCGATCGCGCGAAGGCGGGCTATGAAGAGTTTCAGGCCAAATACAAGGGCGACCCGATCGCGGACAATCTTCCTGTGGCCATGGGAACCATGTTCCTGAACCTGAACAATCCCAACGAGGCCATCCGCTACATCAATGAATCCCTGGCAGTCTATCCCAACGGCCGGTTCGCTGGCCTCTCGATCGTCCAAAAGGCCGGCGCGGAGAGCCTTCTCGGCAACCCTGCCAACGCACTTAAGACCTTCCAGGACTATCTCGCCCAGAACCCCCCGCCCGAAACCGGCGTCATGGCCCAGGCGGGTGTCGCGGCGATTCATAAGGACAATCAGGAATGGGACAAGGCCATTCCCGCATACGACGCGGTAAAGACGAATTATCCCGGGACGCCACAGGCTCTCGAAGCCGATTATTGGATCGGTATCTGCACCCAGCAGAAGGGCGACAACGAAAACGCGGCGCGAATCCTTGACGCCTTCGTGAAGGCCAACCCGAAAAATGCCCTCGCTCCTCTCGCTCTCTACGCGAAAGGTGGCGCCCTCGTCGCGCTCGGCAAGAAAGATGAGGGAATCGGCGCCCTCGCCTCCGTCGCCGAGCAGTATCCCGAAAGCCAGCCGGCTCCGTTCACCTATTTTATGCGCGCGCAGTTACGTGCCAGCGAGGGAAAAGCTGACGACGTGATAACCCTGATGAGGCAGTTCATCGAAAAATACCCCAGAAACGACAAAATCTTCTTTGCTTACGAATCGATCGCCCAAACCTTGATTAACGCGGGCAAGGCGGATGAAGGCATTTCCACATACCGCGATTTCATCGAGAAATTCTCCGATAGCCCGCAGGCCGGGGAAGCGATGTACAAGGTCGCCGAACTCCAACGCGTGAGAGCCGACGCTCTCGGACGCTACAGCGCGCTCAGCGAGGAGGAACGTTCGCAGTGGAAGACGTTCCTGGAAGGCAGTATTGCCTCCTCCGAAGAAACGATCAAAAAGTACCCGAGAGCCCCTCTCTGGGTCTCTTGCTTCAAACGCTCTTGCAGTCCCAACGCATGCTCCTGGGTGCCGAGTTGGTGAAGCCGACCGAAGTCGAAGAGTACTTTCAATCGCTCGCTGATTCGGTGCCCTCCCCTAACGCGAGGAGCAAAATCCTTTTCACGCTTGCGAATTACGTTTCCGAGCAGGACAAGTCCCGCGCTCTCACCATCATGAGCGAGGCCTACAAACCCGAAATTCTCTACACCCCGCAGAATGTTGATTCTTACGGGCTGGCACTGATCGAACAGAAGAAATTTGACGAAGCGGCGGCCGTCTTTGATAAGCTCGCGAAGGATTATCCGGTGCCCGATAAAATCACTCCGAACCAGGCTTCACAGCTCGTTCAGGAAGCTCAGGCGATCGCCCTGTTCGGACGCGCTCGCATCGCCCAGGAGCAGGGTCAGACAGCCGAGGCCGGCAAACTTTTCCAGGAGCTCAAGGCCCTCTATCCTTGGTCTCCAAAGGTTCTGCAAGCGGAGTACGGCATCGCCCAATCGCTCAAGGAACAAGGCAAGCTCGACGACGCGGTCACGTTGCTCACGGGTCTCATTCGCGCTCCGGCAGCCACTGCGGAGGTCCGGGCAAAGAGCATGCTTCTCGGAGGTTCCATCATGGTCGAAAAGGCGAAGACGGCCACAGACCAGCAGCAAAAGGAGGAGTATCTCGGCGCAGCCATCGACTACTTCATCAAGATCGCCCAATTCTATGGCGGTGTGCCAGCCGCGGCGGCAGAGGGACTTTGGATGGGCGGGCAATTGCTGGAGCAACAAGCAAACGGTTCGAGTGACGCCAAATTCAAAGGGCAGCAACTCGGAAGGGCTAGGACATCGTATGAGCAGTTGATTAAGGACTATCCCAATAGCGAATTTGCGTCCAGGGCCCAAGAGCGACTCACTGCGCTCGGCGGGTGAGTGTGGAGAGCGCACGCGTCCTCACGTGTGCATGTGAGGCGTCCGCCGAACGAGTCCCATTAGCAGGCGGAACTCTGGACTAAGCGGCGGCAATCTCCCCGTGTACGTCCCAAAGATCTTCCCAGCTTTGGTTCTCCTTCCAAAGAAAGACCTGTCCCTTGATAAGCCTGCATCCGCGATCGATCTTGGAGATCATCTGCATCTCCTCTTCGGTGAGTGGATCGCTAACGACGGCGCGAAGATTGCCCAGATAGTTTCGACGGTTCACCGAAAATGGAATGGGGATCTGTCCCCGTTGCACGGCCCATTTGACGCATATGACCGCCGGATGCACACCGAGGCGTTGAGCGATCTTGACAATCACCGGGTCCTCGACGTCGACGCTGTCGCTTTCTGAGCGATCGCGGTCGGGACGCGCCGGGGAGCCTATGGGGCTGTAGCCGATCGGCACAATGTTGTTCTCGGTCACGAATTGAAACAGCTCGGGCTGTTGAAAATGGGGGTGCAATTCCATTTCGTTACAGGAAGGTCTTATTCTTGCGTCTCGCAGCAACAAGCGCAGCTTAGGAATAGTCATGTTGGAGCTGCCGATATGCCGGACCAACCCCATGCCGACCAGTTCCTCCAGTTTGCGCCATGTCTTCATGTAGTTTTCATGGACGTAGGGCTTCGCATCCGGACTTCGCGAGTCAACATCGCATCCGGGGGGGTGATAGTTCGGAAACGGCCAGTGAATCAGGTAAAGATCCAAATAGTCGAGTTGGAGATCTTCGAGCGATTTCTTGAAAGCCGGAATCACCTCGTCCTCCGCATGTTTGTCGTTCCACAACTTGGAAGTGATCCACAGTTCCTCGCGTTGAACTCCGCCCTTCAGAATCTGCTGAAGGGAATGGCCAATCAGTTTCTCGTTACCGTAGACAGCTGCGCAGTCGAAATGGCGATAGCCAACGGAAGCGGCACCCAGAACCGCTTCGGCAATCTGTTCTCCGGATACCCTGTCCGATCCGAAGGTTCCTAGTCCGATTCCCGGAATTCTCGCTCCCGTATGCAGGACTTTAAGTGGCACATTTGCGGGATCCACGCCATCTGGAGCATGGACGAATGAATGCGTGGCGGTATGGGAAATTGTGGAGCTCATTGGGGTATTGTTGGCGGATCGGCTGGATTCTTCAGCGAATATGCGCCTGCGGCGGTTTTTCTAGGGGGACCCTGAAGCCTCGCCGCTTCGCCTAAAGTCGGTCCTTGAAGCTCATGATGCAAATCGGATGGCGAAATGTCTTGGCACGTCTCCAGGGCCTCGTTTTGCTTCTTTCAACGGGGAGGATCAGCTAGAGAGAGGGACTATGCCACCAGAATCTGAGTCGAAAGCGCCCGCCGAAGTTGTGGACGCGCAATGGCGACTCCGCGCGATTTTGCGTTGGCGGGTAGTTCTTTGGATTGTTCTGGCTTGGGGGGCCGCCGCGTATTTGCTCGTTCCCTGGATCTGGAAGGTCTATTTCCGGCACCACCGCGCCCTACCCGACGCGGAACGCGTCACCCACACCGCGGACGGCCATCCGGGCGACCCTCTGAACATCGGTCTTGTCGGCTCTGAAGCAGAGATCATTCGCGCGATGACGGCGGCCGGATGGTATCCGGCCGATCCCATCACCTTTAGAAGCAGCGTCCGGATCGTGGTGGACTCGGTTTTCCGCCGTCCGGACGACGACGCTCCGGTGAGCAGCCTTTACCTTTTTAACCGCAAGCAGGACCTTGCCTTTGAACGACCTGTGGGCAACAGCCCCAGGCAACGGCATCACGTGCGATTCTGGCGCAGCAGCGACTGGGAAACAGGGCGCCCGCTGTGGCTCGGCGCGGCGACGTTCGATAAGAGCGTAGGCCTAAGCCACACGACCGGAGAAGTGACGCATCACATCGGCCCGGATGTGGACGCCGAGCGAGATCGGATTGCGAACGAGCTCCAGCACGGAGGCTGGGCCCAGGAAGTTGATTGGATTGACGGGTTTCACCACCATCTGGAGGGGCGCAACGGCGGCGGGGATCCCTGGCATACGGACGGGCGGTTGGCGATAGTGGTCTTGAGGGATCGCCCGGAGGCTCAGTAGCCGGACAAGCGCGCCAACAGGTGACTCAAGGCGATGCTTCCATTTTCATTGAATTCTGCAGCGAGCGGTATTGCTAATTCCCGAGGAAGACCTTTCCATGCTCCAATTCTGGGGCAAAGATCTCACACGGTTGGCGCCCTCGAACGGACCGCCGTCCAAGCTTATGAGCGAGGAAATCATTCCAGGAAACGAAGGAGCCGGCGAGCTTTCGCGTCTGCTGCGCCAGTACGGATGCGGCCCGATCCAATTCGCGGGGACCAGCGATGCGCTCTACGAGCGGCACCTGATCTTTGACAACGTCGTCGATCCGGCGACGGCCCATCCCAGGGAGCGTTTCGAGGCGATTGCCCGCTCCGTGCGAGATGTTCTTTCTCAACGCTGGGTGCATACCGAGAGGAGCTATGAGCGGGAGAACCCGAAGCGTGTTTACTACCTTTCAATGGAGTTTCTTCTTGGACGTTCGTTGGCGAACACAGCTGCCGGCGATGGGCTTTGGTTTGCGATATTGAATATGGCATCTTCAAGCAAACGATCCGCGATGGCTGGCAGCAGGAACAGCCGAACAACTGGCTGCTCCATGCTGACCCCTGGGAGGTTGCCCGGCACCAACAGAGGGTGGAGGTAAAACTGAACTGCGCTTTCGAGGTGAGAGAGGGTACGCTTCGAACCATTGTCGGCAAGCCGTCGACGTTGATCGGCATCCCATACGATCGGCCGGTCGTCGGCTATGGCGGAAGGACAATCAACACGCTTCGGCTTTGGGCAGCCGCCGCGCCCGATTATTTCGACTTCGAAGTCTTCAGCCACGGTGAGTTCGTCGGCGCTGTCGCCGAGGAACTCGCAGCCGAATCGCTGACTCGGGTCCTCTATCCCGATGACTCCACCATCAGGGGCCACGGGACTTCGCTTCGTGCAGGAGTATTTCCTGGTCGCCTGCTCGCTCGCCGATCTCGTGCGGCGCTTTCTGCGCTCCAACACTGACTGGAATATCTTCCCGGACAAGGTTGCCATTCAGCTCAACGACACGCATCCGACCATGGCCGTTCCCGAACTTATGCGAATCCTGCTCGACGAGGCGAAGCTCGGGTGGGATCAGCGCGTGGGACATCACGCGGCGCGCGCTTGCCTACACAAACCACACGCTCCTTCCAGAGGCGCTCGAGAAATGGCCGGTAAAGTGGTTCGAGCACTTGCTGCCGCGTCACCTGGAAATCATCTGCCGAACTCATCGACGAAGTGCGACCACGATTCCGCCGACGAGGCACGGATCGCGCGGAGTCAGCTTGATCGAGGAGGGTCCGGTCCGGCACGTCCGCATGGCCAACCTCGCCATCGTCGGATCGCACAGCACCAATGGCGTCGCCGCAATCCATTCCCAGTTGCTTCGCACGGTGACCGTGAGGGACCTCGCCGACATGTTCCCGCAAACGTTTAGCAACAAGACCAACGGGGTGACGCCCCGACGATGGCTCTTGCTGGCCAACCCCGCGCTCGCCCGAGTCATCACCGAGGCCATCGGCGATGGCTGGATTGTCGACCTTGGCAAGCTCGGTCAACTCAAGCCGCTGGCAGAAGACAGCGGCTTTCGCGAGGCGTTCCGAAACGCCGCACGCGAGGCGAAGCGCCGTTTCTCCGGCTGGCTTAAGGCGAAATCCGGAGAGTCGATAGACCCGGAAACGATCTTCGACAGCCAGGTAAAGCGGATCCACGAATACAAGCGTCAGCTGCTCAATGCCCTTCGGGTAGTTGTGCTCTACAACCGGTTGCGGGAAAACCCGGAATCTCGAGATGATGCCGCGAACGTTCTTTTTTGCGGGTAAGGCAGCACCCGCCTACAAGCTCGCCAAGCTCATCATCAAATTCATCAACAACCTTGCCCGCACGATTGACGGCGACCCGGCAGTGCGCGGCCGGCTCAAGGTGTTGTTCCTCCCCGAGTACGACGTGACGCTCGCTGAGCAGCTTATTCCTGCCAGTGACGTTTCCAACCAAATCTCAACGGCCGGTTTCGAAGCCAGCGGCACGAGCAACATGAAGTTCATGATGAACGGGGCGCTGACGATCGGCACCCGCGACGGCGCGACCATCGAGATGGCCGAAGAGGCCGGCGAAGACAACTTTTTCCTCTTCGGTCTGACAGCGGATCAGGTGGCCGGCAGCGTTGGCTGGTACAATCCCCACTGGCACTACGGCAATGAGCCCGCGCATCGATAGGTGCTCCGCTTGCAAACGAAGCCGTCTTGAGACCGCACTATGACCCCGCGCAATCCGATCGTCTTTCTGGTGGATGTGGACAATACGTTACTGGATAACGATCGCATCCAGGAAGACCTGCGGAGTCACATCGAGCGCCATTTCGGTCCCGAGTGTCGAGATCGCTTCTGGGCGATTCAGGAGCAGCTCTTCGAGGAGTTGGGTTATCGGGACTACTTGGGCGCCCTCCAGCGCTTCCGTGTCGAAAACCCGTACGATCCGCAAATGGTAACAGCGGCCACATTCCTGGTGGATTACCCTTTTGAAAACCGTCTTTATCCCGGCGCGCTGGATGTGCTGCAGAAGTTCCGCGGCTGGGGATGCACAGTGATACTGTCCGACGGCGATGTGGTCTTCCAGCCCCGCAAGGTCGAGCGTTCGGGCATTTTCGAGGCCGTGGAGGGCCAGGTTCTTATCTATGTTCACAAGGAGGAGGCGCTCGATGACGTGACGCGACGTTTCCCGGCCGAGCACTACGTGCTGGTGGACGACAAATTGCGCATTCTCGACGCGATCAAAAAGTGCTGGGGCAACCGCGTGACCACCGTATTTCCGAAGCAGGGCAAGTTCGCCACAGACCCGAAGGTCCTCGCCCTCTACCCGAAGGCGGACGTGACCATCGATCGCATTAGCGACCTCCTCTCTTATGATCTCAACGAATTCCTTCGGAGCTCACAATAGCCTGCCGGTGCGATGTAACCTGACTCTCAAGCCATGAAGCGCGGACTGAGACCTCACCATCGGGGGATTTGTGCGGCCAAAAGTCGCAGCCGCCGCGTTGGCCGGGCAAAGGAGCTTCCCTTGGGAGAAAAAGCCAAATAAGGTGACTCGAGAAGCGGAGAGATCCGTTACGGCTCGTTGAGCGATCGGACCCTTTAAACCCCCACGAGTAGAACCCGAACAAGACAAAACGAATATGGAATCAAGCGTTCAACCACTTACCAGCCGTCCGGCTTGGAAGGCTCTTCAGGCACACCATGAAAAAATTCGCGACACTCACCTGCGCAAACTCTTTGCGGATGATGAAAAGCGAGGTGAGCGCTTTGCCCTCGAGGCCGCCGGACTCTATCTCGATTATTCGAAAAACCGCATCACCGACGAAACGCTGTCGCTCCTGTTTCAATTGGCCGAGGAGTCGGGGTTGCGGGGCCGGATCGACGCCATGTTCCGTGGCGAAAAGATCAACATCACGGAAAACCGGGCTGTTCTGCATGTGGCACTGCGCGCGCCGCGCGCTGCCTCGATCGTTGTCGACGGTGAGAACGTTGTGCCCGAAGTTCATGCGGTCCTCGATAAGATGGCGGCCTTTGCCAACCGGGTGCGCGGCGGCGAGTGGAAGGGGCACACGGGAAAACCAATTCGCAACGTCCTCAACATCGGCATCGGCGGTTCCGACCTCGGCCCGGTGATGGCCTATGAGGCGCTAAAACACTACAGCGAGCGGAATTGACGTTCCGCTTTATCTCGAACGTGGACAGCACCGACTTCGCGGAAGCCGTTCATGACCTCGATCCGGCGGAAACGCTTTTCATCGTCTCGTCGAAAACCTTCACCACCCTGGAGACGATGACGAATGCCGAGAGCGCGCGCGACTGGTTGCTCAAAGGTCTTGGTGGCGACAACACAGGCCGTCGCCAAGCACTTTGTCGCCGTCTCCACCAACGGCGCAAAGGTCTCCGCATTCGGCATCGATACCGCCAATATGTTCGGTTTTTGGGATTGGGTCGGTGGGCGCTACTCGATGGACTCCGCGATCGGTCTCTCGACCATGATCGCCATAGGGCCCGAGAACTTCCGCGCGCTGCTCGATGGATTTCACGAAATGGACGAGCACTTCCGCACCGCGCCTTTTGAACGGAATCTCCCGGTTCTTATGGGTCTGCTGTCCATTTGGTACAACGACTTCTTTAACGCGCAGACGGTTGCTGTCCTGCCCTACGAGCAATACCTGAAACGATTCCCCGCCTACCTGCAGCAGTTGACGATGGAGAGCAACGGGAAGTATGTCACGCTGGACGGTCAGAAGGTCACCTACGAGACGTGTCCTGTCTATTGGGGTGAGCCCGGCACGAATGGCCAGCATTCATTCTACCAACTCATCCACCAGGGAACTCATCTCATTCCGTGCGACTTCATTGCCTTCGCGAAAGACCCTTAATCCGATCGGACGCCACCACGACATGCTGATCGCGAACGTTTTTGCCCAGGCTGAGGCACTGGCCTTTGGCAAGACTGCGGAGGAAGTGAAGGCTGATGGCACGGCGGACTGGCTGGTACCCCATCGCGTTTTTGAGGGCAATCGGCCCTCAAATACCATCCTCGCGGAGCAACTCACGCCCGCGATGCTTGGCAAGCTGATCGCTCTTTACGAGCACAACGTTTTCACTCAGGGCGCGATATGGAACATCAACCCGTTTGACCAGTGGGGGGTCGAGCTCGGAAAGGTTCTGGCCCAGAGAATCATTCCAGAGCTTGAAAGTGAATCCGAGCCTGGCCTCCGCCATGACGGGTCCACAAATCATCTTATCCGTCGTTATCGTCAGCTGAAGTAGGCGGGCTCGATGACACTTATCGGACAGCGTTCCTCTCCGAACCCTGCAAAGGAACCATGGCTCGGCCCGACAAGGCGAACCATCCGGAAGAAGACCTTGATTAAGGCGCTGAAGGGTCATCCTGGAAGATCCTGGCCGGCGGGAAGCGAGACGCGTACACGCTTAAAGCCCATGTTTCGACGAATCCGTTGCTGCTGCGCCCTAGCTATTCTCGCGAGCGCGCTCCGGTTCAGTCCGACGATCGTATTTGTCGCCGCATTCCTTTCCCTCATTCCGCTGGCGAGTCTTCTGGGCGAAGCGACCGAGGAGCTTGCGCTTCGCACGGGTCCAAAAATTGGAGGACTGCTTAACGCGACGCTTGGAACAATGACCGAGCTCATCATCATGTTTGCGCTGTTGCGTTCCGGGCAAATTCAGCTTCTGAAGGCGTCCATTGTTGGTTCCATCCTGATCAGCCTATTATTTACGGTAGGCATCGCAATTCTGTTCGGTGGAATCAGAAACGGAATGCAGCAATTCGACCGGCAAAGCGTCGGCCTCGCGACGACGACGATGATTCTTGCCGTCGTGGGCCTACTGGTGCCGACGCTTTTCTCCTTTCTCGTCGAGCTGCAGCAACATTCGCCGATCACCGCGGATTTTCAGCAATAGATCGATCGATCAAATCAGCGTGGTCGTCGCGGCAATCCTATTCTCTCCTCTATCTCCTGACAGTCGTCTACCAGCTCAGTGCGCCAGAGGGCGAAGGCTTGCCGCAAGAGCGATGCATTCCGAGTCCCGGTAAGGCCAGTCGGAGTATGCGACATACGCTCGCCCTGTTGGGTATTGCAACGATTGGAATAGCAGCTGTCGGCGAAATCGTGAGCGTGTCGGTGCAACCTTTCGGCGCGACGTTGGGGTTGAGCTACCTCTTTCTCGGAGTCGTCATTCTGCCGATGGCCGGCTCGATTTCCGAGATCCTTGTTTGCGTAAGAATGGCGCGTAACAATCAAGTGGACCTCGCGATCTCGATTCCGATGAACGGCGCGATGCAAATTCCGCTGTTTGTTGCCCCGATGCTCGTATTCCTAAGTGCCTTTGGTCCGGCGCCCTCTAACCCTCTATTTCAGCGTCGTGGAAGTGATCGCGGTTGCAATTGCCGTGTCGCTCGCGGCGTACATCGCGATTGACGGCGTAACGAGCTGGCTCGAGGGGGCACAACTGCTCGCGCTTTGGGGCATTTTGGCAGTCTGGTTCTACTTTTACGACCCGACTCCCGAGCTGGTTTTGTAGGTATTCTTTGGCGCCGGCCCCTTCCACTTGCCGGGACGGAATCGCGCCCAGGCCGTCGTTGCTTTCCCAGAACGTCCTCAGGGGCCTAGCTTTCGACTACGCGAAGCTCGATCGGATCGACTGCCACATCGCGCAAATCGTGCTCGAAAATCTCGCGGGTTACTGTGCGCTTGATATCGGCGAAGCGAACGATGCTTGCGGCGAAGCACCTCCCTCAGCGAAACCACGTGGGCCTGACCGCTGCCCGCTTCAAGCCTCAAACTCTCAGCCATCAGACGGCGCAGCCGGTAAAATGGCAGATAGTTGCTCTGCCTCCAGCCGTTCCCGGCAAGACAGAAACAAGTCCAGCGTCTCGTCCCAGTTCTTTCCCTCAAGCAAATGCTGTCGCAAGTCCAAAAGCATGTTCCACGTCTCGGTGGGTGTGCTGCGAAACAAATCCTCGACGATACGCGCGGCATCGTTCCGCCAGGAATTTACAACGAAGATTCTCCGACTTGGGCAAACAACTGGACATCTTGTCAGAATACACATCTGAGACTGATTCGCAAGAGCGTGATTCACGCAAGAGGCGAATCAGTTTGCAGCGAATGCCATCGCTGAAAGGGCGACCGCCGGCCTTGCAACCGCCTAGAGATTCTTCAGAAAGCTCTTAAGCATCCAGAGGGTCTTCTGGTGAACCTGGATCCGGCCGATGATGAGGTCTTGGGTTTCCAGGTCATCTGCGGAGCCGGCAGCCTGGCGCAGCGTATGAGCATCCTAGAACGATCTCGTGGCATTCAATGAGATGGGCAACAAAATCCTTGGCAGGCGTGGGTTCGACCGCCAGTTCCTCGATGCTCGAGCCTTTGGCCAGAGTCTGTAGTCCGCCAACCGCGAGGACGTCCAACGCGCGCACTCGCTCGGCGATTTCATCGATTGCGCCGAAGAGCTCCTCGTATTGTGCTTGAAAGGCGGTGTGAAGCTGAAAGAAATTTGGACCTTCGACATTCCAGTGCGCGAGATGGGTCTGGGCCATCAGAGCATAGGAATCGGACAGAACGGTCTGGAGGCCTTCGATCACTGTCGTTGGATTTCTGCTTGGTCGCTGTTTGTGTGCTCATGGTGATTGATGCTACCGCCGTCGACGGGCTTGCGCAACCGGGCATTCCTCTGTTCGTTTCCGCATGGCAAAAACCCTTGTGCGACTGGTCGAGAGGCAAGATTGAAAAGCACGCGGATAAACTGCTCGAACTCGTCCGGGAGCCGAGCTTCTTCTGCCGCAAGTGCGCCCGTGTGGCCAACACACCCAAAGTCCTCTGCGAACCGCGCCGACTGCCCGCCGTCGCACTTGCGGAAACAGGAAGCGGCCGGATCCGATCAGAGTTCCAAAGAAGACGCGGTCCGAAAGTCGGAGAGTGACGTGAAAGAAGAATGCCAGCTAACTAATTCGCCACCTTCTACGGAACCGCGCACGATTTTTTCTGAAAGACACTCGCTTTTCTTCCTCGTTCTCCCTTCATACTTCTGCCTTGAAACCATGCCCTATCTCTTTCTTAAAGACACGCATAGCCTCCTTCGTTGGATCGTAATACTTGCCTGCTCTCTGGGCGCTGGCGCGGGTCTGGAGCGGATTCTTCGGGCGCGCGGAATGGACCCGGAAAGATCAGACGGCGGGATTGGTCTTCACATCTCTCCTAAATCTGCAGCTTCTTCTCGGACTCATCCTCTACGCGCATAAGTCCGATCACCCGCTCGGCTCTGAGCAATTTCGCCGCAGCCATGAAAGACAGCGCGCTCCGATTCTACGCGGTTGAGCATCTGCCGGCATGCTTCTTGCCGTCGTCGTCGCGCAAATCGGATACTCCATCTCCAAGCGAGCGGCGAACGGACCGCGGGAAATTTCTCAGGGCGGCAGCGCTCTACTCGATTGCGGGCCTGCTTATTCTTGCGAGCATACCATGGCCCTTCATGAAATACGGACGTCCGCTTTTCCCATCTTTCGGCGGTTGAAAGACTTGAAGATGCGCGGCTTTGCATCTAGGTTAAGCTCGAACTGAAAAGAACTTCATCATGAAGACAAAATTCTTGCTTGTCTTGGCGCTTTTGTTGTTCGCGATCGTTGATGTGAGTCAGGCTGGAGGACGTTGCGGCAGATGGGGGTGGCGGCTGGGGTGGCCGTGGGTGGTATGGTGGTGGAGGTTATTGGGGCGGCGGTCCATACTGGGGCGGCGGCTGGGGCGGCTGGGGACCTTCATTCGGGGTTAGCTTCGTTGCGCCCGTGCCGGTCTACAGGACCGTTTATGTCTCGAGGCCGTCTTATGTCACCTACTCCGCTCCGAGGCTCTATCGCGGCGCAGGTCACGCCTTGCCAGAATGGGCTATTATCCGGGTCCCCTCGATGGCGCCTTCGGACCGATGACGAGGCGAGCTATCCGTAACTATCAGTTTGACTACGGGCTGCCTGTGACCGGACGCCTCGACTATAGACACTCGAGCAAGCTTGGGAGTCTAAAAGCAGCTATCCGGTACGAAGCTTGGCGTGTGCTCGGGCGTCGTCCTTCCGGAATGCAAATAGCGCGCCGTGCGCCGCGGTTATACCTGTTTTTCCACCGGCTACTTCCTTCAAAACGGTTCAGAAGCTGCCCATGTATTGGGCAGTGTAAGTATCGAAGCGCGCGACGGTTCCTGTTGTTGGAAGGCTCAGGACCGCGTAGCAATCCGTGCCGACGATCTCCCTTGCGACTGGGTATCCCAAATCATTACGCAATAAATCTTGGCAGGGGCACTTTCGTGGGCCTGGCGTATAAGGAGCCTGGCTTTTGCATATTCTTGCGAATTTCCACCATCTGTGCGGGAGTGGGATCGGGGTCCGCACTGCGAGATAGCGATTGCCGGATTCCTTGAATGTCTTTTTCTCCTGGGGCGAGAAGCGTTTGTAGACGGTGGCTCGCCCGCTGATCAGCAAGACGGATTTGTTGTGGCGTCGCCCTGTAGGCGCCTACCGAAAAATTCCTAAAACAACGGCGGCGAGATTGTTGACCTTCGTCCAGAACTCCTGGGTCGTCGTGCAACCGGAAAAGAGGCCCGCGAGGCATAGCCCGACAGGCGAGCCGCAATGAAAGTCTCATAAGAGAAGTGCTATCTCATTGATTTGTCCGAATGGCAACGCAACGGTTTGGCCGAACCGTCGGACTGCCACTAGGGTGTCACTTCCTTTCCCGCGGAGTCACCCACAGGTGTTCAAGACGTCCGTCCCTCAGCACGGTCAACCGCGCCCTGCGCTCGATCCCCTCGCCGACCAGCAGCCGGTGAAGATCATGCACGCTCGGCCACCGTGTCATGGTTGAACCAGATGATCAAGTCTCCGGGGCGCACCCCAGCCTCCTCCGCAGGAGAACCCTGCTACAACTTCGTGAACGCGCACGCCGGTTCGCTGCGTCAGCTTGTGCCGGCGAGCGAGAGGCTCGTAAATCGCGGAATCCTGCCCGGCGATGCCAAGGTGACCGCGCCGAATACGCCCGTCCTTGATCAGCCAGCTCGCCACGAATTCTGCCGTCTTGCTCCCAATCGCGAAGCAGATTCCCTGTGCCGCGGCAATAATCGCGGTGTTGACACCGATCACTTCGCCTCGGCTGTTTACAAGCGGACCACCGGAATTGCCCGGGTTGAGTGCCGCATCCGTCTGGATGACGTTGTCGATCAAGCGTCCCGTCCTGGAGGGAAACGTTCGTCCCAAGGCGCTGACGATGCCCGCCGTAACGGTGTTTTCATAGCCCAACGGATTGCCGATGGCCACTGCGATCTGGCCGACCCGCACCCGGCCGGAATCCGCAAACCGGACATTGCGAAGTCCGGGGGCGTCAATCCTCAGCACCGCAAGGTCGCTGTCAGGGTCATCGCCTACGAGGTCAGCCTTTAGCGAGCGTCCGTCTACTGTCTGCGCCAGAATCCGCGTTGCGCCATGCACAACGTGACTGTTGGTCAAGCACGAAGCCATCGGGCGAAAGCACAAACCCGACCCGCTGCCTGAAGCGACCAATTGCCCTTTCTGTCCCGGAAACTCCGCGCGCACGTGCAAGACCGCGGGGCTCGCCGTCTCGACGGCGCGAACCAAGGCCGCCGAATAGGCGTCAAGCAGCGTGTCGTCTGCCTCGGCAGCTACCTCCTTTGCCGAAGCGGCCGCGGCCGGCTCTTCGCTACTGATCCACTTGAATTGCATGAATGATACTATGTGTGCATCGCGAAACTGCAAGTGGGATGGGTTGCTAGACAGTCCTTCCGGATCCCGCAATAATCTGCGAATGACCTTTCGATATCTTTTCCTGCTCGTCGCAATGGTGGCAGCGCCGTTGCAAAGAGCCCTTCCACAGTTCGACCCCCCGCAGCCAGACTCGAATTCGGCGCTTGGGGCACTGAGCATCCTTCCTCCCGAATATCAGGGCTATGTTGTGAAGTTATCCGCGGACAATGGGGACCCCGACCCTCCCCAATGGTATATTCTCGCTTACAGAGGCAGCCCGGACAACGGGCTTTTTAGCATAACGATTGCGAAGGGCGAGATTGTGCAGGAGAAGCCATCTCTGAATCTCGGCGAGTTGTTCAAGAGTCCAACTCCCATTGCCACCGAAAGGATCGACTATCGATTCACGCACCGCGTTTGAAATCGCTCAGCAGTTCGCGGCTGCCGACGGCAGAAACCTCGGCACTGTAAGTTACGTTTTGCAACAGACTGGAGCGGATTCGGCTCCCGTTTGGCAGATTTGGTGCTACGATCAGGGAGGCCGATATTTCGGATACCTTGAGATTGTCGCCACCAACGGCAACGTTATTTCAACCGATGGCTTGCCGACGCGCGCCGTAAAAATTCGAGTTCAGTTGAAGCGGCCGGCAGCGATGGCGTCTAGAAAGAACTCGCCAAGCTTCCTCGATCTCGGCGCACTGGATCGGTGCGGCATCAAGCTCCGGCAGGGCGTCGATAGGAAAAAAGGCGACGTCCGTGGCTTCGTGGCTCACGCGTGGTGCGCCGCCGCAGAGATCGCAAAGGAAGAAGATCTTGTAGATCGCATGCGGGTTCGAAGGGTATCCGGCGCGATCGCGATCCAGGACGGCCGTGATCAAGCGGGCTTTCGCTTCGTATCCGCTTTCCTCGAAGCATTTCCTTCTCGACGTTCTCCGCGGGAGTCAGATTCACATCGGCCCAGCCGCCGGGCAGCGTCCATTTGCCCGAAGACGCCTCCCTGATCAGGAGGACCTCGCCGTTTCGGAACACTGCGCCGCGAACATCGACTTTTGGCGTCGAATAGCCGATCTCCGACGGCCACTCGAAGTCCGCTTTGCCCGCATGTTGAAGAACTTCGCCGGCTATCTCGCGCATTCGATGAAATCGCTCTCTGTCGAAGGGATCCACCGAATACGTGATACCGGCCTGCGCCATCGAGGCCAACTCACGGGAAATTTCCAACATTGTGCGGCTTGCCATCCGCAGAGTCTAGCAGGACGTCATCATTTGAGCGAAGGCCGATTTTCGGTCGGGCTGCGCTGCGAAGCTGGTGCTCGCAAGTTACTCGATTTGGCGCCCGCGGTGGTTGGTTCCGATGGCGCGATCGGCGTGGCCCTCATGGCTTTCGCCCCATAAAGCTTCATGAATCTTTCCTCGGATTCCGGTGTGCCAATCAAGATGATCTCCGCACCGCTCGTGAGAACGGTGGCGGAATCGGGATTTATTTTGAGCCCCGTCTCCGAGCGAAGCGCGACGACGTTGCATCCCGCTTCGCTTGGGATCGCCGCCTCCGCCAGGCTCTTGCCAGCCAGGGTATCCGGCACCGGCGTCTCAGCAAGCTGCAATCCTTCAGCGACCACTACGACGCCGCCTCGGCGCAGGTAATTGAAAATGGCCGTTGCGCCCATCGAGGCGTAGGAAAGAACAAAGTCGGCTCCGGCCCGATGCAGAGTCGAGACGTTCCGCTCACGCGTCGACCTGCTTATGATCTGGATATCGGGGCGAAGCCGCCGGCAGTAGATCGTCAGATAAATATTCATGTCATCATCGTGCGTTGTGATGACAACAGCCGGCGTATGATCGATCCCCGCGCGCTCAAGGGTCTCGCGGTCCGCGGCGCTCCCCTCAACATAGGTCGTCGGATCGTGAATCCTGGCCGGGTTGGATTCGACGATGCGGTAGTTGATCTCGTGTTCCTTGAGCGCTCGCGCCGTCGCGCGGCCGACGCGACCGCCTCCGATGATCATCACCGAACCCGGGCTCACGTGATAGATGCAGAAGAGCTCGTCGTAATTGCGAAGCTGCTGCGCCGAACCGGCCAGAACCAGCACGGAGCTCGCGTCGATCACGCGCATCAGCGCTGGCGGTTTCATACTGCCCGCGCTTCCAGATTCCAACGACGTTAACCCCTGTATGCCTGCGGAGGTCGCTTTCCGCAAGCGTCCTCCCCACCAGCGGAGTCCCGGCGGCCGTGGCTTCCGCAATCAAGAGATCCCCGAATTCGCCGATGACGTGTGCGCGCGCATCGACTCCGCTGATCCGTCGCGCGAGCGCCTGCCCCATCATCTCACCCAGCTCAATGACTAGTGAACTGCCGGCCAGTTCGAGGATATCAACCGAATCCTTTGAACTTGCGGTGGTAATGATGGGAACACTCTGGCTCATCTCGCGAACCGTAAAAGCCACGTTGGTATTCGCCATATCATTGCCAGTCGCCGCGACCAGCGCGGCTCGGTCCGCCCGCACATGGCGATAGGTCTCCGGACGATCACTTTCGGCCAGCACGACATCGAAACCCAGATCATGGAGCCGAAGGGCCTCATCGAGATCGTTGACCAACAATGCATACGGGTAGCCGTAGTGCTCAAGCCTCTGCATGAGCGCGTTGGAAACCGGATCAAGATTGGTGAGGATGATGTGGCCGCTTATCGATTCCGGCAGCTCCCGAGGCGCCCTGGCTTCCGCTTGCGCCTTCATCCAAGGCGCGTAGAAGAACTCAATAAACGTGAACGGCAGCAGAATAAGCAGGAAGACCATTCCGGAAAGAAGCACGACAATGGAGAACGCCCTCCCCGCGTCGCTGGTGAACGTGATGTCGCCGAAGCCTAAAGTGGACATCACTGTAAGGGCCCAGTAGACCCCGGTTAGCCAGCTGTGCTCCTGTCCCTCAAACACCATCAACACGTGAAAGAGAATGCTGTAGACGGTGACGAGAACGACCAGAATGAATAAGAAACGCGACAGGAGACGAATGTTGCGACGACTTGTCGCGGGCTTCAGAAAGTAAGTGAGCTGGGAGACAAGAAATTTCACGCGCGACGCCTCCAGTCCCTTGATGATGCCGACGGTTCGATGTGTCACGGTAATTCCGCGACGAACGTGCTCGCAAACGTCGGAACACGTGTCTGAAGCCAAAAAAGGCTAGCAGTCGCCTTCTCCGGGCGCTTCTAGCCCGGCGGCGATAATCGAGTCCCGTTGGTACTAGCTATCTCAACGACCGGCATCTGCGCCCGAGGCGAAGTTTGACAGTCGATCGAACGAGTCCAATTGAGGCAGCTTTTGTTTAAGTGCGAGAACCGGATCAAAGAGGTCTCCGATCTTCCGCACTCGATCGAGCACATCGGCGTATTCAAAAGTCAGAACCCTCGCGTCCTTTCGTTTCACGGTTTCCGACACCTCACTCCAAGCCACGGGAGTGGAGACGGTGGGCCGCTTTTTCGCCCGCAGCGAATACACATTGACAGTGGTCTTATGGTCGTCGTTCTGGCTCCAATCCACGAAAACCTTGCCGCGCCGCAGGTTCTTCTGCATTTTCGAGACGATCGCATCTGGGAGATTCCTGCTCGAGGAGCTGCGCGACAGCTCGAGCAAACGTTTTCGTTTTCTCGTAAGTTGCCGCGGTGTTGAGAGGCACGTAGACCTGAAGCCCTTTCGAGCCTGACGTCTTGGCGAAACTCTTCAATCCAAGGGCCTCGAATATGGCTTTTAGCCGCAAGCCAACCTCGCAACACGTGACGACGTCGGCCGGCGGGCCGGGATCCAGATCGAACGCCAAGGTGGTTGGACGCTGAATCGCCGTCGCCTTGTGCAAAAATGTGTGCAATTCGAGATCGGCAAGATTGGCGGCCCACACCAAAGTCGGAAGATCATTGATCATGCAATAGTTGATTGCCCCGCCTTCCGACTTCGCGACTTTCGTTGTTTGCACCCACTTGGGGCGATGAGACGGACACTTCTTTTCATAAAAGTAAAGCCCGTCAACACCATCGGGATATCGCTTCAGTGTGATCGGCCGGTCTTTTAGATGGGGAAGCAGAAAGGGCGAAACACGGATGTAATAATTGATAAGATCGCCCTTGGTAAAACCGGCATCCGGGTAAAGCACCTTGTTCAGATTGGTGACGTTCAGCGTCTTGCCGTCAACATCAAGTTGTGATCCGGTAGCCATCTTGAGCGTTGTATTGTTACGCTCTTGCTGCTCCGAAGTCCCGCTAAAGATGGGAAAAAGAGGCCGCGCAAGCTCAACTTGCCCTACCGGCTCCCTCAAGGAAACTTAGCCCCTGTTCTTATCCTTGCCTTTTCCGCCTTTTTGGCCGCCTCCTCCGCCCTTTTTGCCGCGCCTGCAGATTGCGCTTTCCCCTGCTTCGGAGCGGCTGCTACGTGCCGCTGGGAGCCTCCCTTTGGCCTATTGCCAGCTTGCGCATGCTTGTTCGCTTTGGAGAACGACTGAGCCGTATTTCCCGATTGGGGGGACTTAGACCGCCCCGTCTTGAATTTCTGCGAAGAATCGTTCGCTTTGGAACGCACGGATCCTGAGTGTTTCGATCGAGGCGATTGTCCAGTAACGGTTGGCGATGATTTCCTCAATTCTACAGACGCAGAGTCCGCCCGCCCCTTGCGACCTTTGAAATTCTCTGCTTTCCCTGCATTTCCCCCTACCGAGGGAGGTTCTGCCTGCTGTCTTCCCATCGCCCTTGACTGAGAATCGCTTTGTCCTCTCCCCTTTCCCTTCCCTTCGCGATTGCTATTCCCACGATTCCACTGCTCCCCTTGAATCGATTGCGAACCGGGGAGTGCGCCAGGATCGCGTATATCCACCCGGTAGATTGCGAGCCAAGTTTGAATTGTTCAGGTCGGAGCGACGACCACCACGGCGATTTCCGCCGCTGGCTTGACTGTCGAAGTTCGGCAGTGATGGTCTTGCTACGGTTGCAAAGCGTCGGCCACCATTCCCGGGATCACGGCCGCGGGCGTTCAGACCAAATGCATTCGCGTCAGAAGCGCGCTGGCGTTGCCACCGTTGGCGCTGGATTCTGGCGCTTGGCTGCCAGACGCGCGCAGTATCGTTGTTGATACTTACTACGGCGTAGTCGCCTCGGCGATTGCCCCTCCAGTTACCTCTCCATTCCGGATTCCAGTCGTCTCTCCATCCCGAATTCCAGTCATCCCTCCATCTTGGATTCCAGTTGCCTACGCAAACCCTACGCCGCGGCCAGTCGCAATCGTAATTAAGCCAGGAACCGACAGCAAAACCGATTCCGAAAGTCACCGCCGGGGCGAAGGTACGGCCCGTAAGGTTCGTAGGGCTCCACATACACAACCTCCGGATCGTATCGCGGCACATAAATCACGTCGGGTTCGGCAGGCACGATCCGAATGCAGCTTTCTTCCTTCACAATTCTCTGCTGTGGACCGTCGACAAGATTACCAGCTGCGATTGCCTGCGACCGAAGTTGCTGAATCGCATTCATTACGTCAGCAGGCTGAGTTGAGGAAGGCATCACCGACTTGTGTCGTCCACTCGAGATTCTGATCCATCCATTTTACAACGTCCGGATAACGTGCAAGCGACTTGACACTGTCGTCCCACGACTGGTTTGCGATCTGGCCCGGATCTCCGTTTGAAGATAGATAGCGCGCGGCCAGCACAAGATCGGACGGCACGGTGGAGGCGGGAAGAATCAAGGCAACGAGGGCATCCGGATAAAGCGCGATGGGAGAAAGCAATTGATTGAGCGCCTCCGGCGGGAGCTCGGGTGGAACATTCTCCTCTGCGGCCGGCGGCGGAAGCGGTGGTGCCGGCGTCTGAGCCCGCAGAGGAAATGCAAGAAGCAAGCAGCCCAGCAGGATCGTGGACAACTTCCAATCCACACCCTGTTCTAAAATCGCATCAACGGGCTTCACAATATATGATACAACCATCGAAACGCGCGAATGTTACGGGTATTCACCCCGAATCTGAGATCAGGCACTGACCGATGAGGAGGCATTGCGCCTCTTTGTTCTATTTTACGAAGGCTGCGATGAGAAACCACACGATCATCAAGAGACCAATGGCGAATTTCCCGATGATGCCGGCGGTCGTTCCGAGCACAGTGCCCCAGGAAGAGCGTCCCGCAGGAAGAAGACCCTTGCCGCCCAGCAATTCGCCGATGAGAGCGCCCAGGAGCGGTCCAACGAAAATTCCGATCAAACCGAAAAACAATCCCACGATGGCGCCAAGAATTCCGCCAATCGCGCCCCAACGCGTCGCTCCGAACCACTTGGCGCCGAGTGAGCCGCTCACGAGGTCCAGGGCTTGCGCTACGATCATCATCCCGGTGAGCACGACCAACGTTTGCCAGCCGATCGAATGCAGGGCGAAGTGATTCAGGACCGCTCCGCAAAGGATGAGGATTGTGCCGGGCACGAGCGGCACGACGGTTCCGACGAGGCCAACCAACATCAAGCCCAGCGTTAGAACCCACCAGAGTGCTTCCACAATCTTTCTACTCTGCCATTATTTTCGCAACGTCGAGCAGGAATCGCCTTTCCTTATGGGCGAGTTACGAAGGGAGTTTCGGAAGCCTTTGTCGATCCGGTAATGAAAAGGGATACACGCACAGCGAGAATCGCCAACGATTAGGGGTAAGAACTAACGAAACCATGAAAACCTTTCTTTCTCTCGCGCTAGTGTCGGCAGCTCTGACGACCTCTGGTTGCTTTACATATGAGAGCCGCACGGTGCCGCCCAACCGGGTCGTTGTGCAAGAGACAGCAGTGAGCCCCGCCCCGCAACGGGTCGTTACCGTCCTGCCACCGGGCTACCGTACGCGCGTCTATCGCGGCACCCCCTATTACTACCGCGACAACGTTTACTATCGCACCTATCCGAGCGGCGGCTACACAGTCGTTGAGCGACCCTGGTAGGCGTTCGTTAAAAATGAAAAGCGCTGAGTAGCGTGCGTTTCACAGACCTGCTCTCATTTTGGCGGCGGCACGCCCTGCAATGTCCGCGCGGGGGCCGAGAACATCTCGCAGGGCAGAGCGAGCGGCTTGCACCACACTTTCCGGGGCTGACTCTGGCGACCCGCAATTGAAGGGAGGTTCCGGCGCATATTGCATGTAGAGCTGGATTCTTTGCGCCACTTCGTCGCCACGCAGGATCGCAGCGACCCGAAGAGCAGCGTCGATGCCGGAGGTGACCCCTGCCGCGCAGACCAGAGAACCATCCTCGACCACGCGGGCATCAACAGGCAACGCCCCGAAAAGCGGGAGCAGATTTTGAGAGGCCCAATGAGTAGTCGCCCGCTTGCCCTCGAGCAAACCTGCCGCACCGCAAAGAAGCGCGCCGGTGCAAACCGAAAGGATCACTTTCGAAGCCGCCGCCTGATGGCGCAGAAAATTCAGAACTTCTTCGTCTTCCATCAGCGGGTTTACGCCATCTCCTCCCGGCACTAGCAACACATCCAATTGCGGTGACTCGGAAAAGCTCACGGTGGGCGTGAGGACCAGGCCTCTAACATCACGGATCGGTCCCCTCGTCCTCGCGATGACATGGAACGTGGAATCCGGCACGCGGCTCAGAACCTCAAAGGGCCCCGTCAAATCCGCCTGATCCATGTCGTCGAAAACGAACCCGCCAATGTTCAAAGATTCAGACTGGGACATCGGGCTTTGCGAGCCTATAAATTCTAGCTTCGGTCAACGCTGTACTTCCCAGCGCCGATGAAAATGAGGCTGAAGAACAGAATCAGCATCTCCGCGGGCCTCGACCATTCGATGAATTGATGACTTGTCTTGTAGAGGAAGATCGTGGCCGCGATGAAATTCAAAGTCATCAGGATCGACACTGGACGGAAACAGAACCCGATGATCAACAGCACGCCGCCCAGCGTTTCCACCATGGCCGAAGAAAATCCCCAGAATACCGGAAAGAAATTGACGCCGAGCACGCCCATCGCCTTGCCAAGTTTCTCCCACTGCAGTATGCCGCCGGCAAGTTTCGGCCAGCCGTGAAAAATCATCATCGTCCCGATCCCAAGACGCAAAAAAAGCAGCCCGATATCTCGATATTGGGAAAGCCACGTGAGCATCATGGAAAGTGATAGGTGACGACTGCGCAGTGACAAGAGGAATCCAATTTCACCAGATAGCATCCGGCCGATATTGACGTTCGCCTGAGGGCCGAACGTGTTCCCATTTTTAGGCGCGCGAAAAGTTGACGAGGAACGGAGATGTGCTAGCTTGGCCGTCCCTTGCCTCTTGGAGGCTTTTGGGCTCGGTAATCGAGCGAGCCTTTTGGAGGTGCCATTTTTTCCGCTCCGGCGTAATAGCCTCGGGATGATAGCCCCGTCCGGTGAGAGTCCGGGGGGGCGGAAATAATGGCATCTACATGCCGCGGGACCGGCGCTGGCCCGCAGCCTGCTCCCCGGTTCTCGTTTCGGAAAGGGCTTCAACCTTGTCCGACGCTTCTCTTTCCTTCTGCTCTCTGCTGGCAACAACGGGCCGCAGGTTGGACAGCGTCTTCAGTGCGTTGAACCAGAATGGCGCCCCAAGGCTCAGCAGCGCCGCGCTGGCCAGCGTCCCCCAAAGATGCGACCATCCTAGAGCTGAATAATCGTACCAGGGAGTCGGATAAGGATCCGGAATGAGCTGAAACGCGAGATTCTCCTCCCATATCGCCTGCAGATTGTCCGCGGCTTTCAGAAGGGCCGCCTGCGGCACCAGGGCATCATATTCCTGCTGATACTTCTCAGCGTCCTGAATGTTGGCGGCTTTCAGACGGGTCGACAGCCACTTTCTCGCACCGCTCAAGTCTGGGAATCCCGGCGGCTCACCAAGTGTGGATAACTCCGTCTTATGAGTGTCGATCAAGCGCTTCATGGCTTGGACGTATGCGGTCGAAGCTCCGTCAGCGGCAGGCACAAGAATTTCACCGGCCCTATTTGACAACGCATCCGCGCTTGCGATCAATCGTGACCGCATTTCGGCGTCCGTCGAAAGTCGCACGAGGAGTTTCTGCGCGTCCAGATGCAACGCGAGAGCAACGACCACGGAAAAAATGATCGTCCAGACGCGCGTTTGCGTAGCGAATCTTTGGGAGACTCGATCCATCATCGCGTCGAACCAGCGGTCGATGTTGCCGGTGAACTGCCCGGCCGTTCTCATCAGCTGCGCAATGACCTGCTCGGCCTTCGCCGAATCCTCCGCGAAGACCTTCTTGATCTCGGAAGCGGCGAGCGTTAGTTGGTCTGCGGGCTTTTGATTGAGTTGCTCAAAGGATTTGAGCAGAGCCGCCCGCCAGGGGTCGGCGGTGCGGCGCGCGGAATCGCCTTCGGCGCCCGCGCGGTCTCGTGATTTGCTCCCTTGCGCAGGCTGAACCAGCAAATACAGAATCTCAATTAATTCTTCCTTGCGGATCGCCGAGGCCAATTTCCATCGGTCGAGCAACTTGAAGCCCATCCTCGAGAGCGTGGAATCTGAGATCAAGGGATGATGCAATACGTGTTCGGTGATAGTTGCGGCGTAGGCCTTGAGGCTGGGATCGAGCTCTTTGAGCAAAGTTTCTATACCCCAGCGAAGGTTGGTGCCGCGCAATCCAAGGAAGGCGGAAACCACTTGTGTGAACACCGTGACCAGCAGGCTGACGCCCGCCAGGATCACCACGAAGGCAATGATGGTATCAAGTCGCTCGAGTATCATAGGCTGCTTCCTAGTTCAACTAATGCTGTGCCGTTGATGCTAGCGGGTTCTCGGCGTGAGATCCAGAGCGCTCGACGGGGCTCTCCCACAGACTGGAGTCTTCTTGCTGCTCCAAGTTCCAAAGTCCAATGTAATCTTGATGATATGATCACTGCCGCTGCGCTGTCCGTTACGTCCTGTTGTTGATGGGCTCGTCCTTCGAGATACAACTGACTTACCACGGCGACCTGACTGGCTTTCTGCCCTCGAGAATGCGCGGCAAGCTTCCCATCGTTCGGCAATTGCGCGAAAAGACAGCCGTGAAGGATGTCATCGAAGCGTGCGGAGTTCCGCATCCGGAGATCGACTTGATTGTGGTTACCCCCCCGGATGCGGGAGATTCGTTTTCAGTCGATTTTCAATGGCAGGCGGTGGGGCCCAGTCGAATTGATGCCTACGGCTTCCCCGCTCCGTCCGACGTTTTGCCCTCCGCCCCCCGTCTGCAGACACCGCACTTCGATCGCTTCGTCACGGATGGCCATTTGGGAAAGCTTGCGCGCAACCTTCGCCTCCTGGGCTTGGATACGGCTTACGCCCGCGAGGCCGATGATCGCCTCCTGCTGGAGGTCATGGCCTTGGAAAATCGCGCGCTGCTTACGCGGGATCGACGCCTGCTCATGCATTCGGTCGTGAGGCACGGATTTTGTCCTCGCTCGACGGACCCCGAGGAGCAGACCCAGGAAGTTCTGCGCCGTTTTGGATTGCTCGACTCGCCCGGCGCACTCGCCCCGTTCAACCGTTGCCTGGAATGCAATGGGCTGCTTGTGTCTGTCCCGAAAGCCGATGTCTTGGAACGACTGGCCGGAGAGCCACTCACCTTGCGCTACTACGATGACTACAGGATGTGCTCAACGTGCGGCAGGATCTACTGGGCAGGAACCCATTTCAGCAAACTCGTCAGCCGCGTATCCAGATTTGTTGGACATTGAAGGGGAGCGCACGCGTCCCCGCGTGCAATTTCCGGCGTCCCGCCGGAAAACCCTGTTCGGCGAGACGCCGAAGACGACACGCGAGGACGCGTATGCTCCCCAAACCTCCTCGGCGCAGCCCCACGCCGTAAAGGGCGCCCCCGGGAGGCTATCAATACCCGCAGTCGAGAATTCGTCTCGAAGGCCTTCATGGAGCTTCGATGCACTTTTTCGAGAACATCTGCGGCAGTCCTTCAGCCGGACAACCCTTGGCGTATTTTTGTCACGGAAGCCGGTTATGCTCGGCAAGCGCGACCCGGCGGGAACGAAACCCTCCGAAGCCAAGTTTCTTGGCGATCTTGACTACCATCGCCTGGGAAACCTTCCCCTCGGATGCCACCACCCTGAGCAGGGTTCTGTCGATCGAATGCTGACTTACAATGGCAGAAATAACGCGAGCCTCGAGCCCAGCTAACGTGCCAAGCGCTTCCGAATGCGGAAAGCGACCAATTCCAGCGAATCTCTTCGTGCCTGCCTCGCCAGGCCGAACCGGATGAGGGGGATAAAGCTTTGGGTCAAGGACGATTGATTGACCCTAGGCCGAGCCATGGCTTAATAGAGAAGGAAGAACTTCCGCCAAGCGCCATACCTAGCGACAATCTTGGCATTCCCCCAGACCTCTTATGAATCCCATCGGAATACACTTCGGATATTGGACACAACACTGGGACGTGGACCAGCTCCCTTTCGTCGCAAAAGCCCGCAAGACAGGCTTCGACATTCTTGAAGTGCGTGCTCAAAAAATCGCGCGCATGAGCAAGGCAGAGCTGGACACGCTCAAAGCCGCCGCTGCGGAGGCGGGTCTGGGTCTCACCTACAGCATCGGAATGACGGACGATATGGACTTGGTATCGGAGGATGCGGCAACACGAAAGAAAGGGATCGCTTTGCTCCAGGATCTTTGCCGAGCGATGAAACACATGGGCGGCACGGTAATGGCCGGAATCAACTACAGTTCATGGCCTCGCAAACTTCTGCCAGGCGAAGACAAGCGAGTCCTCACCGATCGAGCGATTGAAGGGGTGCGCGAGGCCGTCAAGGCCGCGGAAGACTGCGACGTCATCTTTTGCATTGAAGTCGTCAATCGCTTCGAGCATTTCATCATGAACACTGCGGCCGAAGGAATCGCATTCGCAAAACGTGTCGAAAGCCCCAATTGCAAGATCCTCCTCGATACTTTTCATATGAACATCGAGGAAGACAGCTTTCGCGACTCGATTCTCGAGTCCAAGGGATGGCTCGGACATTTCCATCTTGGCGAAACCAACCGTCGCCCGCCAGGATTCGGGCGAATGCCGTGGCAGGAAATCTTTGGCGCCTTGCACGATATCGATTATCAAGGAGCCGTCGTCATGGAGCCGTTTCTTGTCCCCGGCGGGGAGGTCGGCCGGGACATCTCTGTCTACCGTGACCTGCTTGGCGAGCGACGACCTCGACGATCTGGTAGCGCGTTCGGCCCAATTCGTGCGGTCCGAGCAGAAAAAATTCGCGTAATTCTCAACAGCCAAACTCGCGATGGCAACAAGCAAGCTTTCAAGCTAAGATGTAGTAAGCAGTTTTTCTAAACCCCCGAACTCCATTCAGAAAGGAACAAATATGCGCAACATCTCCAGATATGCAGCCGCCGCTGCACTGATTCTTCTCTCTTCGGTCTTAATCGCTCGTGTCCAAGCCGCCGAGCCCGAAATCGCTGTCGTCGTCAAGATTGGCGGCATTCCGTGGTTCACCGCCATGGAGAAGGGCATCAAAGAAGCCGGCAAAGAACAAAACGTTAAAGCTTACATGATCGGACCCACCACAGCCGACCCCGCTCAACAAGTGCGCGCGGTCGAGGACCTGATCGCCAAGAAAGTCAGTGCGATTGGAGTTGTGCCGAACGACGCCAAAGCGCTCGAACCTGTATTTGAACGCGCCAAGGCGGCCGGAATTCCCGTCATCACCCACGAGTCGCCCGATCAAGTCGGGAACGTCTGGGACATTGAACTGATCGACAACAAAGAATATGGCGAGACGCACATGAAGGACTTCGCCAAATTCATGGGCGAGGAAGGCGAATACATCGTCTATGTCGGTGGATTGACGGTGCCGTTGCACAACGCGTGGGCTGACGCGGCCATCGCCTATCAGAAAGAACATTACCCGAAGATGAAACTTGTTGCCGACCGTTACGGCGTGGCGGAAAGCGTGGATGACAGTTACAAGACGGCGATGGACGCCATGCTGGCCCATCCGAACCTGAAGGGCATTTTGACTTTCGGCAGCCAGGGGCCCATCGGCGCGGGGCGCGCCATTAAGGAGCGCGGCAAGGCCGACAAGATCGTACTAGTGGGGACATGCTCTCCAACCCAGGGACAAAAATTGGTGAAGGAGGGCATTATAAAGGTGGGTTATATGTGGAGCCCGCCGGAGGCCGGGAAGGCGATCGTTACCGTGGCAAAGATGGTCTTGGACGGGAAGCCGATCACGGACGGCATGGAAATCCCCGGCTTGGGCAAGGTCAGCGTCGATCCGGAAAAGCGGGTCATCCGCGCCATCAAGATGCTGGCGATCGACAAGAGTACGATTGACCAACTCGTCAAGCTTGGGCTTTAAGCTTCCCGCGCCCAGCCGGTGGCCGCGAGGCCGGTCGGGATATGACCTCTTCGAGCAGCAGCCTTGATCCGGATGCTCGGCAAAGCGCATCCGACTTCATCGAGATGCGCGGCATCAGCAAGCGCTTCGGGGGAGTGCGCGCCTTACAGGACGTTAACTTCTCGATTCATTCCGCGGAGATCCATAGCCTTGCGGGGGAGAACGGGTGCGGCAAGAGCACCCTGATCAAGGTTCTCTCCGGGGTTCACGTGCCGGATGAAGGGGAGATCATTCTCGAGGGCAAGGCTCACTCGCATCTTACGCCGGCGGCCTCCCAGCGCTTCGGGGTCCAAATCATCTACCAAGATCTCTCGCTGTTTCCGAACCTTACTGTGGCAGAAAACATTGCGTTTCGGCATCACGTGGAGACGCCGGTGCGCCTGGCAAACAAGAATGTGATGCGCAAGCAAGCCCAGGCAGTGATGGATCGGCTCAAGGTGTCGCTGCCCTTGGATGAACTTGTCGGCACGCTACCCATCGCGACGCGGCAACTGGTGGCGATCTGCCGCGCGCTTGCGGCGGAGGCGCGGCTGGTCGTCATGGATGAGCCGACAGCGTCCCTAAGCCACCAGGAGGTCGAGGCGCTTCTGGCTGTTGTTCATGAGTTGAAGCGCCAGAAGATAGCCAGCGTTTTTGTGAGTCACAGGCTCGACGAGGTGATGGATATTGCCGAGCGGGTGACGGTGATGAGGGACGGCCGCAATTTTGGAACCTATCCAGTCGGCGATCTTGATCGGCGCCGGCTGGGCGAGCTCATCACAGGCCACGTGTTCGAGAGCAGCATCAAAGCCTCCCTTTTCCAGTAAAGCGGCTCCGGCGCTGGAGGTGCGGGGCTTGTCGTGCGCGGGCCAATACGCAGACATCAGCTTCGAACTGCGACCTGGGGAGATCCTGGGCCTGACGGGACGGATGGGCTCGGGACGCACCGAGCTGGCCCTATCGCTTTTCGGAATGAACCCTCCTGACGCCGGCGAGATTCGGGTCAATGGGAAGCCGGTCCGGTTCCACAATAATCGCGAAGCTATCCGCCAAGGCATCGCCTATGTCTCCGAAGACCGTCTTTCGCTCGGGTTGGTGATGCCACAAACAATCGCGGACAACACCGTTATCTCGGTGTTGGACAAGTTGACGGGACCGCTTGGGCTCATCAACGGCGCGCGCCGGGCGAAAACCATCGAGCGTTGGATTTTCCAGGAGTTGCGCGTCAAGACCAAGACCGCAGACCGGCCGGTCCAACAGCTCTCGGGCGGCAACCAGCAGCGGGTGGTGCTGGCCAAATGGCTCGCGACAGATCCGCGCGTGCTCATCCTGGATTCGCCCACGGTGGGCGTCGACATCGGCGCGAAGGCCGGAATCTTTCAGATTGTCGATGCGCTCGCAGCTCGCGGTCTGGCGATTCTGCTCATCTCGGACGAGGCCGATGAGATTTTGCATCAAAGCCACCGCATCCTGGTCATGCGCTCCGGAAAAATCGTCGGCACCTACGAACCGAACCGCATCACCGAGAAGGAACTCCGCGAAGCCATTTATGCCTAGCAATACATCATTTCTCAAGAAGGCGTTTCGCCGGCACGAAGTCCAGATCGCAGCCATCATCGTCCTTATGGCGATCTTTTTTTCCGCCCTCTCTCCGGGCTTCTTATCCGTAAGCAACCTGACCACCCTGCTGGAGAGCTACTCGGTGATGGCAATCATGGCGGCGGGTCTCTTGGTGGTGCTGATCTCCGGAGGCATCGACATTTCCTTTGCCGCGATCGCTGCGGTGACCCAGTACCTCGTGGCGACGATCCTCGTCCAGATGGGCGGAAACTGGATCGTCGCCTTTGCATTGGCCGCGGTTTTCGGAGGTCTGCTCGGGACCGTAAATGCCTTGTTGATTTACTATCTTCAAGCGCTGTCGGTGATCGTCACCATTTCGACGATGACCTTCTACTTTGCGGTGCTCATGTTTTTTACCGATGGCGTATCCATCTATGATTTGCCGGACTGGTTCACGGCGACCATTTCGCCTTTGGGAATTCCGTTTCCGGTGGCGGTGGCCGCGGTCGTCCTGATCATCACCGCCTTCCTGTTGAACCGGCTCTCGATCGGCCGGCAGATCTACGGGCTCGGAGGCAACCTCGAAGGAGCAAAACGCATGGGCTGCAACATCCTGGGCCTTCAATGCTTCGTCTACGGTTACTCGGGTCTGACGGCCGGAATCGCCGGATTGGTGCAGGCGCACCGGGTCGAAGAGGTGGTGCCCAACGCGCTGATCGGACGCGAGCTTGACGTGCTCGCGGCCGTCGTCCTGGGCGGCGCGAGCCTCCAAGGCGGCGTCGGCACGGTCAGCGGAGCGATCCTGGGCATTGTGCTCCTGGCGATCGTTCAGAATGGCCTCACGCTGCTTGGCGTGTCGTCCTACTCTTTCGGCTTCGTCACCGGCATCATCATTCTTATCAGCGTGAGCGCGACGGCCCTCGCCGCCAAGCGCCAGCAAAAAAGGACCATTGGCAATGCCGTCTGAGGTTACCACCACCACCACCCACGTCCCCCGCGAGCCGGACGTCCGTGGCGGATCTGCTCGGACGCGACCCGACCGTCACAATGCTTGGCGCTTTGATCTTGCTGGCGGTGGTCGTCTTCAGCGCGCTTGCACCATCAAATTTTCTCTCGGGAGATACCCTCCGCGCCATCGCCTTCCAGATGCCCGAACTCGGGATCCTGGCACTTGCCATGATGATCCCACTGATGAGCGGAGGGCTGAATCTAGCAATCATCGCGACAGCGAACCTCTCCGCGCTCGTTATGGCAGCAATACTAACCAAGATGATCGGACCCGAGAGTCCGGGTCATGTCATGACCGGGGTGATCGCGCTCGCCTTGGGGGGAGGATTGGTGACGGCTTTGCTGATCGGGCTGATCACGGGGATGATTGTCGCGTTTTTGGGCGTTCATCCCATCCTGGTGACGCTTGGCACAATGACCGCCCTCAAAGGGATCGCGGTCTTTGCCACCAGCGGCGGGGTCATCGGCGGCTTCCCGCCGGCGCTGCTGTTTCTGGGCAATGGCACATTGCTCGGATTTCCGGCGCCGATGATCATTTTCATCCTCTGCGCCATCCTCGTTGCGGTGATCATGAATCACGCTCCCTTCGGCGTATCCGTGCGCATGATCGGTTCAAACGAAAAGGCGACCCGTTATTCGGGCGTGGCCACCGAGTGGATGCTTGGTGGGCGTTTACGTCGTGTCGAGTGTCCTATGCTGGGTGGCGGCGATCGTCATGATGGCGCGCTTCAACTCCGCGCGCGCCGGCTACGCCGAGTCGTATCTGCTGATCACCATCCTGGCGGCGGTGCTTGGAGGGGTGGATCCCAACGGCGGCTTTGGCAAGGTGTTGGGACTCGTCCTGTCGCTCGTTTTGCTGCAACTGATCTCCACCGGCTTCAACCTGCTGGGATTCAGCCCGCACCTGACCCAGGCCATCTGGGGCGCCACGATGATCCTGGCCATCGCCATCGCCCTCGTTCGCGACCGATGGATAGCCAGCCTCTGGCTGAAAAAAGCGTAGCTGGAGTCGACGATGGATTACCGGGCCCTTGTCGCCGCCGTTCTGGAGGAAAACAGGCAGGTCCTCGACGCGGTGAATCCCCAGGAGATCGAGGGGTTCATTGAAGAGATACTCCGGGCCAAAACGGTTCACCTCTATGGCCGATGGCTTCGTTGCTGGAACAAGCCCTCTTCCTGTTCACGGATATCGTCGTGATGCTGCTCATCGAGAGAAAAGGAGTATCGCTGCAGTCGATGCAGGAAAGTCATACGAACCTGGAGGGCCTTCCCCATTCATTCGCCTGACCCCCCTGAAGCCGGATCATGATGACATTAGCCAGTTCCCACTGATCATAAGAGTCGGAGCCATCTTGAACCCAAATTACAACCTAGAAAATCACCCATGCCCAAACACCAATTACGTCCTGTTGTCCCGCGGGTCATCGTGAAAAAGTGCGCCAGGAAGGCGGGTCTTGCATGAGCGCCCTGCTGGGCATCGATCTGGGAACCTCGAGCGTGAAGGTGGTGGTTTGCACGCTCGAGGGCGCCATCAAGGGAATTGGCAACGCAGAGTATCCCATCCTCACGCCCCTGCCAGGTTATGCCGAGCAGGACCCCGAAGAGTGGTGGCGGGCGACGGTAACCGCTGTGCGCCAAGCTCTGGACGAGGCGGCCGGATCGGAAGTGGTTGGCATCGGCTTCTCAGGTCAGATGCATGGTTTTGTGCCGATGGGAGCGGACAAGACGCCACTGCGACCGGCGATCATCTGGGCCGATCAGCGCAGCGCTTCGCTGTTGCCAGAGATCCACGAACGGGTCGGGACGGATCTGCTGGCCACTACCTGCGGGACCGCGCCGGCAGCGGGCTTCTTGATCTCCTCGCTGCTCTGGCTTCAGAAACACGAACCCGACGTGGTCGATCGCGCGGCAACTCTCCTGATGCCGAAAGATTACGTTCGTTTCAGGCTGACCGGCGAATTCGGCACCGATGCAAGCGATGCAGCAGCCACAGGCGTCTTCAATGTCAGGGAGCGTGTCTGGGCTGACGATGTGATCGAAAAACTCGAGTTCCCACGGTCGATCTTCCCGGAAGTGCATCCCTCGGCGCAGATCGTCGGCCCACTCAGCGACAGCGCGGCGCGAAGAACTGGGCCTCACAGCGGGAATCCCGGTATCCACCGGTTGCGCCGATCAGCCCGCGCAGGCTGTCGGCAACGGACTCATCGATCCCCCGCTTGGCTCTGTGACGATCGGCACGGGCGGTCAAGTCTTCGCGCCGCTGGCAACCCCTTTGTTCGATCCGCAACTCAGGCTGCACACGTTTTGCCACGCGCCCGACGCGAGATGGTATCTGCTAGGAGCCATGCTCTCCGCGGGAATGGCCCTGCGCTGGTTGCGCGCCACTCTGGGTAGCGAGCGCTTGTCCTACGCCCAAATGGACAAGATCGCGGCTGAGGTCGAGCCTGGGTCGGAAGGTCTCGTCTTCCTGCCATACCTCGTCGGTGAGCGTTCCCCCCTTATGGACCCGAACGCCAAAGGCACCTTCATCGGTCTCGACACTCCGCCACGGTCCCGGGCACATGGTCCGGGCCCTCCTGGAGGGAGTCACCTTCGCCCTTCGCCAGATTATCGACGCCATGATCGGTTGCGGCGCCGAGCTCGACCGGCTGGTCGCGTCCGGCAACGGATTGGCGAGTCCCTTGTGGCGTCAGATGCTGGCAGACGTTCTTAACCGGCCCCTTTGTCAAGGAAAGGACAAGCACGCCGCCGAGCGCGCCGGCGTTGGCGCCGCCCTGATCGCCGGTATCGGAATTGGCGCCATCAACGGCTACGACGGCGCGCAGAGCTTCGCGCCGAAATTCGATGCGGAGACCGCCCCGGACCCGCGGAACGCCGAACTCTACGAAGTCCACTACCGACGCTTCCTTGATCTCTATCCGCGGCTGAAAAGCTGGTTCTCCTCGGAGACTTAGGAGCTCCCTTTCGCAGCAGCCGTCACCAAGGACTCAGGTGCCCCTTTCCACGAAATGAAAAAGCTTATCTCCCTCGCAGCCCTCGTCGTGGTGCTCCAACTCGTTCCGGTGGGGAATTTGCCGGCGCAGGAAGCGAAGAAATTCAAGATCGGAGCGCTCACCAAAAGCTTAGCCAACCCGTATTTCCTTCGGATGAAGGAAGGCTATGAATATGCGCAGAAGAAACTCGGGGTCGAACTGGTGTTCGGCAGCACGCCCAAGGAAGAGGCGGACGTTGAGCAGCTCAACATCCTGCAGAGCTGGTTCACCGAAGGAAGCTTCGACGGCTTTGTGGTCACCCCGTTCCGGCCGACGTCCCTCAACACCGTCCTAACGATGGTTAGCCGGAAGAATCTTCCGATCATCAACATTGATGAGCTGATTCCTGAGGAAGCCGCGACGGCAGACGGCATCCAGATCACCACGAGGATCGCTTCAAACAATGTGGAGGCCGGACGCCTTCAAGCTCAGCTGGTCCTTGCTTCGGTTCCGAAAGGCTCCGATGTTGCGATTATCGAGGGCGATCCCGGCACCGTCAGCAGCCGAGATCGGGTGACCGGCTTCACCAAGGCCGCTAAGGAAGGCGGACTAACGATCATTGCCAGCCAGCCTGCCTACTGGAACCGAAAAAAAGCCCACGAACTCGCAATGATACTTATCAAGAGCGTCCCCAACCTAAGGGCAATCGTCGTCGCTAACGACGACATGGCTCTGGGGGTAATTCATGCCGTGCAGGATGCCGGCGCCACGGGGAAGGTGATCGTTGTCAGTGTGGACGGAATTCCCGAAGCGCTCGAAGCCGTCAAGGAGGGTTCGCTGGCCGGCACCGTCGCGCAGGTACCCTGACGCGATGGCCTATCTTGCTGATCGAGACGATGGTCAAGAAGCTAAAGGGAGAAGCGGTGCCGGAAAAGATCGATTCGCCCATAAAGCTCATCACGAAGGACAATCTGTCCGACGCGGCAAATTCTTCAAAGACGCAGTAGCAGTGTAGAGCGGTCGGTTCGATCGCTGATGATTTCACAGGCGGTTGACACAACCGCCTCTACAAAGAGAAGCCTCTGCGGCGGATTTGTGCTACTTATTGGCACGATTGTGAAGGCACCGCGCGCAGGAGTTCGCGTAGTTTGGCTGCAAATGGACGCCGTCAATTTGTGCATGCTAAACGACACTTTTGTCATTTGCTCGAGCAGCAAGTGCAATCTACACGTTCCCATATCCCATCACGAACGCATATCTAAGCAGGCACCTATCAGTTTCATAAATGCAATCCCCCGCGCTCCTCCAACTCAGAAGACATCACGAAGTCGTTCCAAGCCGTGCGCGCGCTCAGGGGCGTGTCGTTCGACCTCCACCGTGGCGAGGTGCATGCTTTGCTCGGAGAGAACGGAGCCGGAAAATCCACGCTCATCAAGGTGATCACGGGCGCTCATCAGCCCGATTCCGGCAGCATCGAGATCGAAGGTAAGGCGGTTACGCGGCTCGACCCCGCCTCCGCGCGAGCGATGGGAATTGCGGCCATTTACCAGCAACCAGCCCTCTTCCCGGACCTGACAGTGGGGGAAAATGTTGCCTTGGGTCTGGAGACCCCTTCGGTAACGAGCCGCATACGCTGGGCGGAGCGGCGAAGCCACGCACGGGGATTACTAAAGCGCATTGGTGCGGAGATTGATCCGGATACGGAGGTGCGAAAGCTCTCGATGCCGGAACAACAATTGGTCGAAATCGCGCGCTCTCTCGGAGCCGGCGCGCGGATTCTCATCATGGACGAGCCGACAGCCTCTCTCACGCAGAAGGAGGTTCATTTGCTCTATGCGGTTGTCCGCGATCTCCGCGCCCAAGGTGTCGGAGTAGATTTATATCTCGCATCGAATGGAGGAAATCTTTGCCTTGGCAGATCGAGTAACGGTCCTGCGCGACGGCGAAAGCATTGCCACACAAGACGACCAAGGGAATGAACGAATCGACCCTCATCAAGCTGATGGTCGGGAGGGAAGTCTCTACCCTTTACCCTCCCTCGGAGACGTCTCCGGCAACGTCGCTCTTTCGTTGCGAGGTATCGGGTGCAAGGCCTCCGGCGTTCACGATGTGAATCTCGATTTGCGCGCCGGTGAAGTCGTGGGCTTCGCCGGGATCGTCGGTGCAGGCCGGACGGAGCTGGCGCGAGTGTTGTTTGGCATTACACCCGCGGACACGGGAACGATCTCCTTGAGCGGAAAGAGCGTGTCCATTCAATCGCCTCGAGAAGCGGTGGAGCACGGGATCGGCTACGTTCCCGAAGACCGGCGGCGGCACGGCGTGATTCTGGAAATGCCGATCGCCTCGAACATGACGATGAGCATCCATCCCACCTTTTTCCCCGGCAGCTGGTTGCGCTTCGGAGCCGAACGCGAGTTGGCAAATGGCTACATCCGCGATCTCGGCGTGAAAACGCCATCCGCTGACGTGCCTGGCGGCGCACTCTCAGGCGGCAACCAACAGAAGGTCTCTCTTGCGCGCTGGTTGGCCACGAAGCCAAAAGTGCTGATTCTCGACGAGCCGACCCAAGGCGTGGACGTGGGAGCCAAATCCGAGATCCATAAGATCATTCGTCGGCTCACTAAGGAGGGCCTGGCAGTGATGATGATTTCGTCCGACTTGGCCGAGGTCTTGGGGATGAGCGATCGAATCGCCGTCATGCACGGCGGAACAATACGTGCGTGAGTTCTCAGCGGCCGAAGCGAATCCTCATGACGTCATGGCCGCGGCGCTCGGCCAGAAGGAATCAACCGGAAAGGAAGCGCCCGGCAAGCGCATGAACCGACGGCTAAAGTCACCAAACTCCGGGATAAAGCTCTTACAAGGCTACACAGTAGAATGAAACGTTATTTTCGCGAATGGTCCGTCTTCTTTGCGTTCCTTGCGATCCTCTTACTGCTCGCTCTGCGCGCACCAGATTTTTCCGACCCGCGCAACTCCTCTCGATGCTCTGCGATGCGGTGCCCGTATTGATCACCGCATGCGGCATGACACTCGTGATCGTCTGCCGACAAATCGACATTTCCATCGGCTCGCAATTCGCCCTCTGCAGCGTCTTTGCGGGACTGGCGGCGAGCAATGGCTGGCCGATGCCCATAGTGGCAGCTAGTGGCAATTCTGTGCGGTGCAGCATGGGCGCCTTCAACGGAGTTCTCGTGGCAGGACTGGGCATCCCATCTATTGTCGTGACGCTCGCAACCATGGTGACCTGGCGTGAAGCGCTGCGCTGGTGGCGTGAGGGCGAATTTGTCAGCAATCTTCCCGACACCTTCCAATGGTTCGGCCTTGGCCAGCAAGCGGGACAGTTCACCATTATCGCTATCGCCGTCCTGCTGTTCCTCTTTCTTGCATTCGCACTAAAGCACCTGTCGGCCGGACGGTTTGTCTATGCCGTGGGCTCCGATAAGGAAGCAGCGAGGCTCGCGGGCATTCATCCACAAGCGAGTGACCTTCGCCGTTTTGTCCTCATGGGCGCGCTCACCGGGCTCGCCGCGTTGCTCACTGCCGTGCGCTTTCCTGACGTGGATCCCAAAGCCGGTCAGGGTCTCGAATTAAAGGCTATTGCCGCCGCCGTCGTCGGTGGTGTCGCAATATCCGGCGGACGCGGCTATTTGTGGGGAGTCGCGGCCGGCGTGCTTCTCCTCTCCTCCATAGCGCCGGCGCTGGTATTCTTACAATTGCAGCCGCAGTGGGAAAAAGCGCTTGCAGGGCTTGATCATCCTGCTTGCCGTCGCTGCTGACGGTTGGCGCTCCGTGCGAAAGAAAGACTAAGCTCGAATTACTCCAATGACGAATCACTCATCCACAGATTGGAAGGCCTATTTCCTGCGCTTCGAGACTCTGCTCGTCGCAGTCCTCTTGGCGGAGATTATCATCTTTTCCCGCACTGCCGAGAATTTTGCAACGACAGGCAATGCCCTTGAGATCATCCGATTGAGCGTGGAACTCGGGCTGCTCGCGCTCGTGATGACGCCGATTATTCTTACCGGCGGCATCGACCTTTCGGTGGGCTCGTTGCTGGGACTTTGTGCGATTTCCTTCGGAAAGCTTTGGCGCGATCGCAGGGCTGCCACCCGCGCTCGCGGCGCTCTGCACGCTGCTTATCGGAGCAGCCGCCGGGGGATTGAATGCGCTGCTAATTACTCGGCTGAAATTGCCACCCCTGATTGTCACCCTGGGCTCGTTTTCGCTGTTTCGCGGGCTGGCCGAGGCCATCACACGCGGCGTTGACAATTTCACCGGCTTTCCAGCTTCCTTCTTGTTTCTGGGCCAAGGCTATATCTTCGGTATTATTCCCGCGCAGCTGCCTATCCTCGTCTTGGCGGCCATTGGAATTTGGCTTCTTGTGCATCGCACGACTTTCGGCCGCTCATTTCGCGCAATCGGCTTTTCTCCCGAAGGCACGCGCTACGCAGGCATTCCCGTCGACAAGCGAGTTGCGCCCTCGTTTATATTCTAGCGGGCCTCTTCTCAGCGCTCGCGGCGCTGATCTATGTGGCACGCGTTGGACAGGCGAAGGCCGACGCGGGAACCGGCTATGAGCTGCTCGCAATCACCGCGGTGGTGCTTGGTGGAACCTCCATTTTCGGCGGCGTCGGGACAGTCCACGGCACTCTTCTTGGATTGGCCGTCCTGGCCGTACCTAAGAAATGGTCTCACCCTGTCCGATATGCCGAGCGAGCTCGCAGGCATTCTCACGGGCGTTCTGTTGCTAAGCGTACTCGCTGGTGAAGCACTCACGAAGAGCCTCCCAAAGCTTCGCAAGCCTTCGCGCACAAAAACCATCATTTCCCGCCTCTCAACCTAAACCTCAAACATGAATCAGACTCCATAGCAACTATCGAATCGCAAATCCCCAGGCAAGAACAAACACAATCCACCCACTATCGAAATCTCCATGAAAAAGCTCCTATCGTTACTCTTATCCCTGCCCCTTATGTTTGTCGCCGGTGAAAAGGCCGGCGCCGCCGACAAACCACTGACCATTGCCATGATGCCGAAAAGCAAAGGCAACGCCTACTTCATTTCGTGCCGCAAAGGCGCTGAGCAGGCCGCCAAGGATCTTGGGGTGAAATTGCTGTGGGACGGTCCTACGGAACCAGATCCCGCACGCCAAAACGAAATCGTCGAAACCTGGATCACCCGCGGTGTCGACGTCATTGCCGTCTCGGTCGAGAACGAGAGGGCCTCTCTACGGCGCTTCGCAAAGCCAAGGAAAAGGGCATCAAGATCATCACCTGGGATGCGGATGCCGAACCCGATGCGCGTGATTTTCTTATTAATCAGGCGACTCCGGAAGGAATCGGTTACACGTTGATGGATGAAGCGGCCAAGGCGCTCGGCGATAAGGGCGAGTTCGCGATCATCACATCCTCGCTCACAGCGGCGAATCAGAATGAGTGGATCAAATACATCAAGCAGCGTCTGGAGGAGAAGTATCCCGATATCAAGCTGGCTGCCTTGCGTCCGTGTGACGATCTGAAGGACAAGGCCTTCAGCGAGGCGACCGCGATACTCAACTCGAATCCTAACGTCAAACTGTTGATGGCGGTCTGCTCGCCAGCTGTTCCCGGCGCCGCGGAAGCCGTCAAGCAAAGCGGTCGAAAGGATGTCAAAGTCGCTGGCTTGGGCCTGCCGAACGAAAACAAACGCTACGTGCACGACGGTATCACGACAGGCGTCGTCCTGTGGAACACCGAAGACCTCGGCTATCTCACCGTCTACGCGGCAAAGGCCCTCGCCGATGGCACGCTTAAGCCCGGTGCAACGTCGCTAGAGGCGGACGCTTGGGAGCCCTTGAAGTCAAAGGCGACAATGTGCTCCTCGGAAAACCCTTCGTCTTCGTCAAGGAGAACATCGATAAGTTCAACTTCTAGAAACGGAAGCGTCTCCGGGGGCGGCGCTCATGCGCGCCGCCCCCGGCGCTAGAGATGCCTCTTAGCGCCTACTTATGAAAGCAACAGTTCCAGAAGCTATGAGCAACGAACAATACCTCGCTGCACGCGAGATCTACGCTTCTTGGGGTGTCGACACGAAGCTGCCTTGAAGAGGCTCGAATCGATTCCGATTTCTCTGCACTGCTGGCAAGGCGACGACGTCGGCGGATTTGAGCAGGAAGGCGGGACGCTAAGCGGCGGCGGCATTCAGGCCACCGGCAACTACCCGGGCAAGGCACGCACGCTGGGTGAATTGCGGCAGGACTTGGACAAGGCGCTCTCGCTGATTCCCGGCAAACATCGCCTGAATCTCCATGCGATATACGCCGACTTCGGCGGCGAAAAGACGGTTCCCGCGCAACGAGATCACGACCTCTCATTTCCAGTCCTGGATCGACTGGTGCAAAGAACGGGGCCTTGGTCTCGATTTCAACCCGAGCTTCTTCTCGCACCCGTTGGCTAACGATGGGTTTACGCTTTCAAGCTCCGACTCGAAGGTGCGTTCCTTCTGGATCGAACATGGCAAGGCCTGCCGTCGCATCGCCGCGGACATGGGGAAACAAATCGGCTCTGCCGCCGTGACCAATTTCTGGATTCCGGACGGCTACAAGGATACCCCGATCGACCGCAAGGCGCCCCGCGAGCGACTGGAGGCGGCGCTGGATGAGATTTTTGCCGAGCCGATCGATCCGAAGCACAATCGGGATGCCGTGGAGAGCAAGCTCTTCGGTATCGGCAGCGAAAGCTATGTTGTCGGCTCGCATGAGTTTTACCTCGGCTACGCAATCAAGAATCAGAAAATGCTACTGCCTGGATGCCGGCCATTTCCATCCCACGGAGGCGCTTGCGGACAAGATCTCTTCGGTCATGCGATGGGTGCCGGCGCGTGCTCCTGCACGTGAGCCGCGGTGTGCGCTGGGACAGCGATCATGTCGTCGCGCTCGACGATGCAACCAAGGCGATCATGGAGGAGCTGGTCCGCGGCGATTTCCTCTCCCGAACCTCCATCGGCCTCGATTTCTTCGACGCAAGCATCAACCGCATCGCCGCCTGGGTGATCGGGACCCGGAACGCCATCAAGGCTCTCCTCATTGCGCTTCTCGAGCCGACCTCGAAACTGCGGGAATTGGAAGCAGCCGGCGACTACACGCAACGCCTTGCGCTGCTGGAGGAGATCAAGACGCTCCCCTTCGGCGCGGTATGGGATGAATACTGCAGACGCCAAGATGTTCCCGTCGGAGCCAAGTGGCTCGACGACGTCAAGTCCTACGAGAGTTCCGTGCTTTCCAAGCGATCCTGAAATAGGGGAGACTATGAAACGCAAAGCCTTTGTGATGTCTGTAAACGCCGGAATGGAGGAAGAATATGAGAAGCGCCATTCGCCAATCTGGCCAGAGCTGGAAGCAGCGCTGAAGGAACACGGTGTGCTGAACTACTCCATCTTTCTCCATCCCGAAACTCGACAGCTTTTCGGCTACGCGGAAATCGAGGATGAAGAACGGTGGTCAGCGATAGCGAACACCGATGTTTGCCAGCGGTGGTGGGCCTTCATGAAAGACATCATGCCAGGCAATCCCGACAATAGCCCGGTCTCGCGCGAGCTGAAGGAGGTCTTTCATATCGACTCGAGCCGGGAGGTCATTCCGTCCAGTGCTTAGCTTCGGATCAAGACACCATGGGGCCATACTACTATATCGCTTGCGACCTGGGCGCAGAGAGCGGACGCGTGATGTTGGCGCGCCTCGAGGGTGGCCGGCTGACTCTGGAAGAGATTCATCGCTTTCCAAGCGCCATGGTCCGGGTTCTCGGTTCCTTGCGTTGGGATGTGCTCCGTATCTACGAGGAGCTCAAGACGGGTCTGGGCAAGATCGCTAAGCGCGGCATTCCTGCCCGTGGAATCAGTGTTGATTCCTGGGGTGTTGACTACGTGCTTATCAACGCCGTGCACCCGATGATTTCTCCGCCATTTCACTATCGAGACGATCGCACGGCAACCACCTACGAAAGGGTGCGCGAACGCGTCGGCTCAGAGCTGATCTTTGAGGAAACGGGCATCCAATTCATGCCCATCAACACCCTTTACCATCTTTCCTCAGACGTCGAGAAGAGCCCGGCGCTGCTTGAGGCGGCGGACTGTTTCCTCACGATCGGCGACTACTTCAACTATCTTTTCTCCGGCGTGGCGCGTGTGGACGAAAGCAACGCCAGCACGACTCAGCTCTACAATCCGCGCGCGCGTTCGTGGTCAGACCGGCTCATCGAAGCTTGCGGCATCCCGCGCAGGATTTTCCCGAAGCTCGTGCAGCCGGGCACAGTTCTGGGTCCTTTGCTGCCCGAGGTTGCTGCGGAGACAGGCCTGAATGATGTGCAAGTCGTCGCGAGCTGTTCGCACGACACGGGAGAGGCGGTCGCCGCCGTGCCCGCTCAAGGCGACGATTGGGCGTACCTGTCCTCAGGCACCTGGTCGCTGATCGGTGTCGAGCTGGCAGGGCCGCTCATCAGCGAAAAGATCCGAGCGCACAATTTCACGAATGAATCCGGCTATGGCGGAACGACCCGTTTTCTCAAGAACATCGTCGGCCTCTGGATTCTTCAGGAATCGCGGCGGGCTTGGGCGAGACAGGGTCTCGATTTGGACTATGCAAGCCTGACGGCGGAAGCGGAAAAAGCTGAGCCGTTCCGCTCGCTCATCAATCCCAATGCTGCGCGATTCGCGAAACCCGCCGATATGCCGGAGAAGATCTCGGCATATTGCGGCGAGACCGGCCAGCTCGCGCCGGAAACTCCCGGCCAGTTTGCCCGCTGCATTCTGGAGAGCCTGGCCATGTCTTATCGCACGGCGCTTGATGAAATCGAAGAGCTTACCGGGCGTTCAATCGCGCGACTTCACATCGTCGGCGGCGGCAGCCAAAGCGTGCTCTTGAACCAGTTTGCGGCAAATGCCACCCGTCGGCAAGTCGTCGCCGGACCAGTCGAAGCGACCGCCGCCGGAAACGTCCTTATCCAAGCCATCGCCCTCGGGCAGATCGACTCCCACCTGGCACTGCGCCAGATCGTCAGGGACTCCTTTCCTCTCGAAAGCTATCGCCCCGGCGAGGAGGAGAACTGGCAGGAGGCCTATCGTCGCTTTACCGAACTCAAACTCGAGACATAACTATGACCTACAAATTCGTTAACAACCTTTGGGATGACGCCGTCGCGTCCAAACTCGATCCTGTCGGCCGGCTCGTCTACCGCTCGAATCTTCTGGGCAGCGATCAGCGCATCACCAACACCGGCGGCGGCAATACCTCCTCGAAGATCATCGAGAAAGATCCGCTCACCGGCGAAGACGTCGAAGTCTTGTGGGTCAAGGGATCCGGCGGCGACCTGCGCACCTCCAAGCGCGAGAACTTCTCCTCGCTCTACCAGCAGAAGCTGCTCGACCTTCAGAAGCTCTACGCTCAGCGCGGCGACAAGGGCGTGAAGTCGCAGGCCGAGGACGACATGGTCGCCATGTACTTTCACACCACATTCAACCTCAATCCGCGCGCGAGCTCGATCGACACGCCGCTGCACAGTTTCATTCCGGGAAAGCATGTCGATCACATGCATCCGAACGCGATCATCGCCATCGCGGCGAGCCGGCGCTGCGAAGAGCTCACGAAGGAAATCTTCGGCGATGAAATGGACTACGTGCCGTGGATGCGCCCGGGCTTTGAGCTGGGTCTCGCGATGCAGGAAATCGTCAAAGAAAAATCCGGACGTGCGCGCGATCATGATGGGCCAGCACGGCTTCATCTCGTGGCAGGATGACGACAAGCACTGCTACGAAGAGACGCTGCGATTTATCGAGAAGGCCTCGCAGTATATCGAGGACAAGTATCAAGCCAAAGGCGGCGACGCGACGGCCTTCGGCGGCCCGAAATATCAGACGCTCGACGAAAGCAGCCGGCGCGCAGTCCTCGCCCAGATCCTCCCGTGGCTGCGCGGCCAGGTCTCGCAGCAGAAGCGCTTCATCGGAACAATCCAGGACGACGAGAAGATCCTGCGCTTTGTGAATTCCAACGACGCGCCCCGTCTTTCGGAGCTCGGCACGAGCTGTCCGGATCACTTTCTGCGCACGAAGATCAAGCCGCTTTACGTCGATTGGAATCCCCAGTCCGAGGATGTGGCTTCGCTAAAGCAGAAGCTTGGCGATGGGCTGGCAAGATACCGCAGGACTACGCCGATTACTACGAACGCTGCAAACACGCGAACTCGCCCGCGATGCGCGACCCGAATCCGACGGTCATTCTCATCCCGGGTCTCGGCATGATCGCCTGGGGCAAGGACAAGTCCGAATCGCGCGTGACCGCGGAGTTCTACAACTGCGCCGTGGAAGTGATGCGCGGCGCCGAGGCGATCGACGAATACATCGCCCTGCCGCAGCAGGAGGCGTTCGACATCGAGTACTGGCTCCTCGAGGAGGCGAAGCTGCAACGCATGCCGGCGGAAAAGGAACTCGCCCGCCAGGTCATCGTCGTCATCGGCGCCGGCAGCGGCATCGGCAAGGAGACGGCCCATCGGCTCGTCAAGGACGGCGCGCACATCGTGTGCGTCGACTTGAACAAGGAAGCCGCCGAATCGACGGCCAAGGAGATCGAAGGAAAGTACGGCACGGGCATTGGCGTGGCGGGCAGCGGAATCTCAGGGCTGCGGTCCGGCGATCGGCCTGGCCGCGAACATTACCGACCGCCAATCGATCCGCGACATGCTCGACCAGGTCGCGCTTGCCTATGGCGGCTTCGATTCGATCTGTGTGACGGCGGGAATCTTCGTGCCCAGCGATACCATCGGGCCACATCCCCGACGACAAATGGGCGCTCACCTTCAACATCAACGTCACCGGCAGCTACCTCGTGGGCGACGAAGCGGCGAAGACCTGGAAGGAACAGGGCCTGCGCGGCAAGCTCGTGCTCACAAGCAGCGCGAACGCCGCGGTCGCGAAGAAGGGAAGCGTCGCCTACGACACCTCGAAGGCCGCCGCCAATCACCTCGTGCGCGAGCTCGCCATCGAGCTTGCGCCGCTGGTGCGCGTCAACGGCGTCGCGCCGGCGACCGTCGTGAAAGGCAGCGCGATGTTCCCACGCGACCGCGTCATCGGCTCGCTGGCCAAGTACAACATTCCCTACACCGAAGACGAAGAAACCGAATCGCTCGTGAACAAGCTCGCGCAGTTCTACGCGGACCGCACGTTGACCAGATCGCCGATCACCCCCGCCGATCAAGCGGAGGCGTACTTCCTGCTGGTCATCAGATCGGCTGAGCAAGACGACCGGCCAGGTCATCACCGTCGACGGAGGACTGCACGAAGCATTTCTACGCTAAGCTGATACTCAGGGCTGCCGTTTGAAAATTACGCTTTTCATTCCCTGTTTTGTGGACATGTGCTTTCCGCATGTCGCAATCAGCATTGTTGAGATTCTCGAGCGGCTCGGGCACAATGTGGACTATCCCGAGGAGTTGACATGTTGCGGCCAGCCGGCCTTCAACTCCGGATACTGGGACGAGGCTCGGCCGATCGCGGCGCGCGTGCTGAATCGCTTGAAGACCGCCGAGGCGGTCGTGATCGCCTCCGGTTCGTGCGGCGCCATGATCAAGAAGTTCTATCCGGATCTTTTCGCCAGGACCCCGCTCGCCCAGATGGCAACGGCACTGGCGGCAAAATGCTACGAGTTCAGCGATTTTCTTGTGACAAGGCTCGGCGTCACTGATCTTGGCGCGCGCTTTCCGCATCGCGTGACGTTTCACGACGGCTGCCACGGCCTGCGTGAGCTCGGAAACAAGAAGCAGCCGCGCCAGTTGCTCGCAAAGGTGCAAGGTCTCGAACTGGTCGAAATGAGCGAGGCAGAGACATGCTGCGGTTTCGGCGGAACGTTCGCAACGAAGTTTCCAATGATCTCGACAGCGATGGGAGAAGTCAAATGCGCCTCGGCTCTCGAAACCCAGGCCGAGTTCATCGTCTCGAACGATACAAGCTGCAACATGCACATCCAGGGGCTGGCAGATCGCCAGCATCTCCCTCTGCGCACGATCCATCTCGCGGAGGTCCTGAATTCCCGATGAGCGCCCCCGCCGAGCAATTTAAGCACGACGCCGAGCGCCTGACGCACGATCTGCGTCATCGCTCGCTGATTCAGACCGCGCTCAAGAAATACGAGGTCGCGCGCGACGCAAAGAAGTCGCGCTACAGGGACTGGCAGTCCGCGCGCCAGACCGCGGCGGAAATCAAGTGGGACGCGATCAATCATCTCGACAAGTATCTCGATGAATTCGTCGGCAAGCTTGAAGGCAGGGGCGCGAAGGTGCACTGGGCCAGCACCGGCGAGCAGGCGCGCCAGATCATTCTCGGCATCATCCGCGACAAGAAGGCGCGCTCGATCATCAAGTCCAAAGGTGATGACCGGCGAAGAGATCCATCTCAACGAGGCGCTGGAAAAGGCCGGACTCACGGTGGTCGAGAGCGATTTCGGCGAATACATCGTCCAACTCCGCCACGAGGCGCCGTATCATTTCGTCTTCCCCGCGATGCATCTCGTGCGCGGCGAGATCAACGAGTTGTTTCAAGAGAAGCTCGGCTCAAAACCCACCGACGAGCCCGAAGAACTCATGATGATCGCCCGTCAGGTGCTCCGCGGCAAAGTACATCACCGCCGACATCGGCATTAGCGGCGCGAATTTCGCCATTGCAGAGACCGGGATGATTTCCATCACCGAAAACGAGGGAAACGCCCGGCTCACATGCGCGCTGCCCAAGGTGCATATCGCGCTGATGGGAATCGAGAAAGTCCTTCCGAAGCTCGAGGATCTCGCGCTGTTCCTGCCGATGCTCGCCACTGCCGGCGCCGGACAGGCGCTGACGGGCTACAACTCGTTCTACGGCGGTCCACGCCAGCCGGGCGAATCCGACGGACCGGAGGAATTCCATCTGGTGCTCCTGGACAACAAGCGCACGCAGCTCCTCGCCGACGCCGAGCAGCGCGATGCCCTCCATTGCATCCGCTGCGGCGCGTGTCTGAACGTCTGCCCCATCTACCGCAACGTCGGCGGCCACACCTACGGGACGACCTATCAGGGTCCGATCGGCTCCGTGATCACGCCGCATCTGCGCGGACTTCAGAATTGGAAGCATCTCTCCTACGCCTCGTCTCTTTGCGGCGCCTGCACCGAGGCATGCCCGGTGAAGATCGACCTGCATCACCACCTCCTGCAGAGCCGCCGCAACGCGATGGAGCAACGGCCGATCTGGTGGGAAAAATCCGCCTTCAAGGGTTTCGCTTTCCTGATGAATCGACCCGCATTGGTTGCGCTAGCTAGCAAATTGGGCCGCATAGCGCAAACGTTTCATCCGCTTGTCAAAGGCACGCGCTTCGATCCAGCCAGAGCGTGGACGCGCTCGCGCGAATTGCCATTGATCGCAAAGCAAACGTTCAAGGAATTCTGGCGGTCGAGAAAGCGATGAGCGAACGCGATAAGATCATCGGTCGCATCCGGGAGGCGCTTCGTGTCCCCGCTCCTGTTCCCGGCGCGCATGATCACAAGCGGCACCGATCGGCACATGTCGTCATCGGAAGCCGAGGCTGCGAAGCACATCTCCGAGTGGCTGCCCGCGGTGGGCGACTCCTTCGACGAGCGAGTCGAACTGTTCCGTGCGAACGCGCTGGACCTCAGGGCGGAATTCCACCTGCTTGATAATGTCAACAAATGGAGACGCATCTTCGCGAGACTGCGATTGCACAGGGCTGGAAAAAGAGTCGCCAGCCATTCCGGCGAATTGACCGATCGTGCGTGCGCTGCGTTGGCGTTGCCTCAACTTGCACCGATCGGAGTACGATGTCAACGAACTCGAGATCGATGCGATGCCGGGCATCAGCGAATGCGACGCGCTTATCGCGCAGACTGGCAGCGTGCTGGTGTCGAGCAGAAGCGCCGGCGGACGAGCGCTTTCGGTGCTTCCCCCTCACCATGTCGTTCTCGCGCGGCGCGAGCAACTCCTTGCGGACTTGCCGGCGGCGTTCGCTCTCTTGAAAAGAAAATACGACTCCGACTATCCAAGTTTCATCTCATTTATAACCGGGCCAAGCCGAACAGGCGACATCGAGCGAATCCTCGTCCTCGGTGCACACGGACCAAGGAAACTGACCATCCTTTGCGTCTGATTTTCCCTGCTGATTGCATAGCGGCGATGCCCTCGCCAGCAGCGCGAGCGCGAGCCTTGCGGCGGTTCCACATCGCCGAACCTTTGAGGGCACGGTCGCTGACCTCGCTGAGGCAGCGGCCATTATACCAGTTCATGCCGTTTCCGATACTCGCTCGGCGGAACTCCGAACATCGCATGAAAGCGCCGCGCAAAGTAGTTGCTATCGTTATAGCCAACTTTATAGGCGACGGAAGTTACGTTCTCCTCGTGGCGCCGCAGCATTGCCGCGGCGCGTGCCAGTCGCAGCGTCCCCAGATAGGCGATCGGCGTGGCCGCCGGTGGCGGCTTGAAACGCGCGGATAAAGCTTCGTTTGGACATTTGACTCAGACGCGATAACTCATTGAGGTTGACGGGCTGATCGAAGTGCGTCTCAAGGTGCCCAATCGCGTTGCGAACGCTGAACTGCGCTCGTGGATCGGAGCACTTGGACCTGCTGTAGGCACGCGACAGATAGCCGACGAGTTGCATGAAGCAGGATAGGCAATGAATGCAAAGCCGGGACCTTTCACCTTAAGCTCATACGCAAGAGTCTCCGTGTAATTGACCGCAATGCTTAGCTCCTTCTGAGACAGCCGGAGAACTCTCTTTTGTCGTGCGTCACCTCCACACTTTGAGGACTCAAAAGTGAAGAGCGAGCGATAGCCTGGGAGTTCCGAGAGATCCAGAAGCTCGATATGGAGCCTCTCGGGGCGAAAGAGAACGTTGATCAAACGCAAATCCTTGGCTTCACGGTAGGCGAGCCCCTCATGACGCCCGACAACAAATACGTCGCCCGCTGTCACCAGCCACGAGTCGCCTTCGCTTATACGCAATGCGTGGCCTCCCACAATGATCACGATCTCAGTGAAATCGTGCGCGGCTGGATCAACCGCGTCCTGCGGATCGTATCGATCAACGGCGATCGGAAGGGCATCGGAAAGAGCCCAGTCTTTTACGTTAGGGATAGACATAGACAGAAATGCAACTGGTCCGTAACCTACTGACCGGTCTCGCAAAAGAGAATGGACGGGATGACGTTTGCCATATATAAATTGACACCGTTTCCCGTCGAGTATGCGCGACTACTTTGTCTATCTCCCGCAACAGCCGCCGGGCAACATCTGGGGGTGCACGGCCACCTCAGTCGGCTTCGCACGCGTAAAGCCGCGCGCCAAGTATCCCCCCGCCCGGCATCCGGCAGACCATCATTTCGAGTGGGCGCAAGGGCGGATTCTCCAGTTCTATCAGATCATCCTGATCTCCGAGGGTTCAGGAATGTTCGAAAGCGAGCATACCCGCGAGCCGCGAGTCGTTGATGCCGGCTCGGTGCTCATCGTCTTTCCCGGCGTTTGGCATCGGTATGCTCCCGATTCCGCGGTGGGCTGGGCGGAACATTGGATCGAATGCCAGGGTCCAACTTTTGACGAGGCGGTTCGCACAGGAATTGTGCAACCAACCCAGCCGATCCTGCACACAGGTCTTGAACCCGATCTTTTGCGGTGCTTCGAGCGCTGTCACGCGCTGGCAGACCGCGGCGCGCTGGCGAACCAGCACCTCCTCTCAACGATGGGCGCGCATCTGCTCTCGGTGATCGGCTACTTGCAAAGTGCGCCGCGATTCGATCGGCGGATCGACGAGTTGATCGAACGGGCCCATGCGCTCATCGCCCTCCGCTGCCAGGAACGTCTCAGTCTTCCCGCGATCGCTGCCGAACTCGGCGTGAGCTACTCGCATTTGCGACAAACGTTCACGGAGCGGATCGGTCTCAGTCCCAAACAGTATCATTGCCAGGTCCGCCTGCAGAAGGCGCAGGAACTGCTCGCGAGCACAACACGTTCCGTGCAAGAAGTCGCAGATATCCTCGGGTTTCCATTCCGCCTTTCAGCTTTCCAAGCAGTTCAAGGAGCATTTCGGGCAGGCGCCGCAGCACTGGCGTGCGAAGCAACTTCATAACGTTCGCCCCAAGCCGGCAAATCTGCGTCAAACGAGCCACAGATGAAACACAGATTCGCGCAGATGGATCGAAATCAAAGGCGGCCTCCGATGCGATGGGATCTTTCATGATCACATCGTAGGCTTTCATGCGCGGCCTACAGAATCTGCGTCTATCTGTGTTTCATCCGTGGCGGGTCACTGCATACTCGGAGGAGCGCTGGCGCGCCAGGCGGGCTGGCCGCCCTTGGGAAGCAGGCTGGTTACCATCATGAGCTCTCCAACATTCTCCGGCGTAATCAGACCTCGAAGGCGGCCCAGACGGTCCACGACGGGTAGTGCCGGAAACGCGCTTTGCTGCATCAGGTGAAAGGCCTTTTCGAATGGCTCATCGGCATGCACCACGGGCAAGTCGCGCTGCATGACCCTTGCCAACGGGCGTAGTTCCGGGCCATCCCGCTTTAGCGCGGCGATAAGCGCGTCCCGCGTCAGCACACCCAGCACGCGTTCGTCTGAATCCACCACGGGAAACTCGTGCTGCGATGTGCGCAGCAGCGCTTCTACGGCATCTTCCAGCGTGGAATCCGGCGCGCAGCTTTACAAGATGGGTCACCATGGCCTCGCCGACCCGCAGATTTAGGGAAATATCTTTCATCTGTGCCATGGCGGCCTCCTGTTGCGCACCGAGGAAGATGAAAAACGCGATGAAGATGAGCAGCGGATTGCTGAAGAGTCCGATGAATCCGAATACGAACGCCAGCGCCTGACCAATCCATGCAGCGATTTGCGTTGCCCGCCCATAAGGAAGGGTCATCGCGAGAAGCGAACGAAGCACGCGTCCTCCGTCCATCGGAAACGCAGGAATGAGGTTAAAGAGCACCAACATGATGTTTACCGATACCAGCTTCGGCAGCATCCCGACCCCCGGGTGCTCCATCTGCTCGATGTTTTCAAGCCCGGCGGGGCGGCCGAGAAAAGGAAGGAGCGCTAAAGCGATCACGACGTTGACCAGGGGACCTGCAATCGCCACGATGAGCTCTTGCCATGGCTTGTCGGGCATTCGCTGAAGACGGGCCACGCCGCCAATCGGCAGCAGCGTGATGTCGGGCGTGGGAATACCGAATGCACGCGCCGCCAGCGCATGGCCAAACTCGTGCAGCAGCACGCATCCGAAGAGTGCGAGAACAAACAACACGCCCGGAATAGCGGCGGCTGCACCGCCAACCTGGTAGTACGAAAATCCGATCCATGCCAGAAAGAGTAGGAATGTGATGTGAATGCGAACTTCCGTTCCGGCGATTCGCGCGATTTTAATTGACCAACGCATAGGATCTCTCAGGACTTGGGTTTAGCCGCTGGCAGGCGTGTCGGAACCTGCGCGGCATTCGCAGTACTGAAATCCTTCGCGGCCATTGCTCAGATGCATATGTGCATTTGTCCTCTTTCCCGCCAACCTCTCTTATATCCCGCATACCACCTCCTGTCACATCCTCAATGCTTTTCACAGAGTTCGCCCGGAGACATCAATTGTCTCCGCGATGCTGCGTTTGGCCTTTGCCGTCCATTGCGCGTGAGGCTAGCTTCGCAGCAGCTATGGCCACCGACAATGAGGATGCACCCCCGATCGCGCCTTTGGTGCGCCGGGGATCGAGCCACGCTGGACGCACAGCGCAAAGGAGGGCATCGGCACAGCTTATCACTCGAGCTGCCACGTGTGGTTCACGCTCAGCCACGGCATCCTCAACGAGATCTACTATCCGACCGTCGATCAGCCTAACACGCGTGATGTCCAGTTGCTCATCACCGACGGTGAAAGCTTCTGCCACGAGGAGAAGCGCGACCTGCGACACGAGGTGGATTATCCGGAACGCAACTGCCTGCTCTACCGGCTCACCAATTCCGATCCGGCCGGTCGCTATCGTATCGTCAAACACGTGCTGGCCGATCCGCACCGTTCGGTGGTGCTCATGCACGTAAGGCTCGAAGTGGCCGATGAAAACCTCCGCCGCAAACTGAAAATGTACGCCCTTCTCGCGCCGCATCTCCTGCGGGGCGGCGCCGACAACTCCGGCTGGGTTTGCGAGTTCGCCGGTCGCCAGGCTCTTTCACGTGGCGCGCGAAGACGTTCACCTCTCGTTTGGTTGTGAGCCGGACTTTACGCGGCGTTCGGTCGGCTACGTCGGCGCGAGCGACGGCTGGCGGGACCTCGTGGACAACTTTCGCATGGACTGGGAGTTCCGCGCCGCCGAGCGCGGCAACATCGCGCTCACCGCGGAGCTGGACGCTTCGCGCGAAGAGTGGACGCTTGGCATTGCGCTTGGTCGCAGCGCGCAAAGCTCGGCGACGAAGCTGTTGCAGTCCCTGGTCGATCCCTTCGAGCGACACCGCGACGGCTACGTGCGGCAATGGCGCCGTGCCGAGATCGGTGAGCAATACGACATTAGCGCGCACACCGGCGACGAGGGTGGCACGTATCGTCTGAGCCGCTGCGTGCTGCTCGCGCACGAGGACAAACTTTTCCAGGGCGCCATAATCGCCTCGCTAAGCATCCCGTGGGGCGAGATCAAGGGCGACGACGAGATCGGCGGCTACCATCTTGGTCTGGACGCGCGATCTGGTGCAAAGCGCCACTGCCCTGCTCGCGACAGGACAGAGCGCCACGCCGTTGCGCGCCCTGATCTGGCTGGCATGCATTCAAAAGGCCGACGGCGATTTTCCGCAGAATAGCTGGATCGACGGACGTGCTTATTGGAGCGGTGTGCAGCTCGACGAAATTGCTTCGCCGATCCTGCTCGCGTGGCGGCTCCAGCGCGAAGGCAGACTCTGCCGACCTTCGATCCGTGGCACATGATTGCGAAGGCATCCCGCTATTTGCTGCTCCAAGGGCCCGTCACCGGTCAGGAACGTTGGGAAGAGCAATCGGGCTACTCGCCCTCCACGCTGGCAGTCGTCATTGCCGCACTCGTCTGTGGCGCGGAATTTGCCCGCCGGCGCGGAGAGGACGACGACGGCGGAGCTCATACTCGCCTACGCCGATTGGCTCGCGGCCCACCTCGAGGACTGGACGGTGACGTCGCGCGGCGAACTCGTCCCGGGCAAGCCGCGCCACTACGTGCGCATCACTCCCTGCCGACCCAAAGTCAATCGATCCGCACCCAGACGTGGACGCTCTCGAAATCCAGCTTGCGAACGGCGCTGGCCGGCACCCGGCGCGCAATGTCGTGGGCGGCGATTTCCTTCACCTCGTCCGGCTCGGAATTCGCGATGCCAACGACCCGTTGGTGCTCGATTCGCTTGAGGTGATCGACCGCGACCATTCGCCGCGAGCTCCCGCAGGGCCCCTGCTGGCGCCGCTACAACCACGATGCTTACGGCCAGAAGGACGATGGTTCAGCGTTCGACGGCACGGGCGTGGGCCGCTCCTGGCCGATCCTCACCGGCGAACGCGGCCACTACGAACTGGCCGCCGGACGCGATCCGCTGGCTTACATCAACGTGCTCGAACGCATGGCCAACGCCGGCGGTATGCTTGCCGAGCAGCTCTGGGACGATGATGATTTGCCAGGGGGACAGTTTCGACGCGGCGATCCCACCGGCTCGGCGATGCCGCTCTGCTGGTCTCACGCCGAGTACTCTCAGCCTCGTTCGCAGCCGGCGCGACGGTGTCGTCTTTGACCGCGTCGAGCCTGCCTACCAGCGCTACGTCGCGCAGCCGGTGCCGAGCGGCCACGAGATCTGGAGCTTCCGCCATCAAACGCGCCATATCCCGCGCAGGAAAGACACTGCGCTTGCTGACCGGCGCTCGCGCCGTCGTGCGCTGGAGCAACGACGCGTGGCAGAACGTCCATGACGCCGAGACGAAATCGAGCGGTTTGCCCGATCTGTTCTTCGCCGACTTGCCGACGGCGGACCTGGCTGTGGGCAAAGTAATTGAGTTTACCTTTCATTGGTCCGAAAGCGGGAAATGGGAGGGAAAGAACTTCTTTGTGACTATTGCATGATTTTCCAAGGATCCGAAAAACGCTCCCAGGCCCGGGAGACCGTAGCGAAACAACTCGGCGTTCATCGACTCGATAACGGCCAAACTTTGTCGCATATGCGACAGAGTTTTGTCGGGGACGCGCCGCGTTGACGCGGCGAAACCTTCTCCCCTCATAGGCAAGTATCCAGTGCTACTCTTCGATCTCCACGAGATCGGGTTCCCCGCAGCCGCGCAAAATCTCCTCGCGCGCTCGATCGCGCAGCTTCACCGCGGCGTTCCAGCCCGCACCTTCGGCGATCAATGGAACACCGATGGATATGGCGACGCGCCCGGGACGAGGAATCGTCTGACCGTCGCGGAGGATTGAGCGCATGCCACGGATTGTGACCGGAAGGAGCGGAACTCCCGCCAGCGCCGCAACCAGGAAGCCGCCGATCTTGAAGGGACGCAGCCCGGGCGCGCGACGAAATGTGCCTTCGGGATAGACAACAAGGCCCTGGCCGGCGCGCACGGCGTCGACCGCCGCCGCAGCATCCTGCACACCCTGTTCTGCGCTGGAGCGCTCGGTGAAAATGGTGCCGAGGCGGCGCAAGAAAGATCGATAGGAAGGCGCTGCGGTCGAGCTCCTTCTTGGCAAGGAAGACAAAGCGCGGAGGCAGAACGGCAGCGAGGACAAAGGAATCCAGATAGCTCGAGTGGTTGGGAACAAGAACGCACGGCCGTCTCGTGGGAATGTTCGACAATCCTGTTACCCACACTCGGATGCCGGCCAAGCGGAGCCAAAAACGGACGCTATACTGGAGAACAAAACGACGTAGGGCGAGGCTCGGAATGGTCGCGATTGCCAGCCAAACCGGCCCGCTGAGAGCCAGGGCGGTTCCCCACGACCATGCGCCGTAAAGAGAGTGGCGCAAGGCACGGCCCCGACGAGCGAGGCCAGGTCCGAGGCCGGATAATGCGAGGCGCAGCAATTGGCCGGCTGGCGAACCGCGCTTCCTGCCGAGTTCACCGCGCTCGTAGAGTTCCCGGCACGCGTTTCGCCGAAGCTTTCCGCTCGGCGTCTTCGGGATGCTGCCGGGAGGTATCAGCACGACGTCGTCCGGGGGAGCTTCGAGCAGCCCACTCGATAGTTCCCAAATCTTTGCGACAAGCTTGTCGCGCTCCTGGCTTTGGGTGATCCGTGTCTCGGCAGCGACGATGAGACGCTCGGTGTTCGAGCGCGCGTCGCGCGTCCCGAAAACGGCAACGAAGCCAAGGCGAATCCCGGCGACTTCGCCAACAGCCTCCTCGAGCTCCTGCGGGTGAATGTTCCTTCCGCCACGAATAATCACGTCCTTGGTGCGTCCCGTTACGTAGAGTTCGCCTTCCGCGACATAGCCAAGGTCCCCGGAGTCAACCCATCCGCGGTCGAGCAGCCGGCGTGTTGCCGACGCGTTGCGGTAGTAGCCGGCGGTCGCCGACGGACCTCGAAACTGCACGCGCCCCTGTGTTCGATCCACGGCCTCGCGGCCCGCTTCATCGGCAATCCGCACTTCGACTGTTGCGAGCGGTCTCCCGCACCCGACGAACGTCAGCGCGTGTGAATCGTCGAGCCCGGTGGGCTCCGCCCGTCCCTTCTCCAGAAACGCCTGCCGGCTTATTTGGTCAAATCGTGGCCCCCTCCCGATCGGGGGAAAGGTGACGCCAACGGAGTTCTCGGCAAGACCGTACACGGGCGACAGTGCTTCCCGCCGGAAGCCATACGGGGCAAAGCGAGCCGCGAAGCGTTCGAGCGTCTGCATGTGGACGGGTTCGGCGCCATTGAACGCAATGCGCCAGCTTGAAAGGTCGAGGCCCCTCAGGTCGGCATCGTCGAGCTTGGCGGCGCAGATTTCGTATGCGAAGTTGGGCGCGGCCGAGAGCGTGCCTTTCCAAGCGGAAATAGCGCGCAGCCATCGCACAGGGCGTCCCATGAACGTAACGGGCGACATGAGCACCAGCCGGGCGCCCGCGCATAAGACTGCAAGCCATGCACCAATCAGACCCATGTCGTGGTAAAGCGGGAGCCAGCTTACGAACGTTTCAGCAGGCGTCGCCGCGCATCCACGGATCATCGCGCGGATGTTCGCCAGAAGATTCGCGTGGGTAAGCATGACACCCTTCGGATCACCGGTGCTGCCTGAGGTGTATTGCAGGAATGCCAGATCGCCGCCGCGCACGATCAGCCTCTCTGTGCCTGGCTCATGCCTCAGCTCAGCGGGCGTCACAATGGCCCGTAGATCGGGCAGCAATGACTTCAATAGCCCGGCGATCCTCTTGACTTCCTCGAACGTCACGAGAACTGACGCGCGCGCGTTCGCCATGATGCGCGCCTGCCGCCGAACGTGCTCCTCGAGCCGATGGATTCGCGTCGGAGGGTAAAGAGGCACGGCCACGCCGGAAGCCATCAAGATCCCCATGAACGTCTCGAAGTAAGGCCGGCCAGATGGAAGCATTATGGCTACACTCCGGCCCGGTTCGAGATCCAACGCGCGCAACCCGGTCGCTATTCTTTGTCCTCCCGACAATAGCTCGCCGAACGTAATCGCTTCGGGCGTTTCGCCGTCAGCAAGGTAATGAATGTGCGGACGATCCGGGTGCCGCAGGGCGTGCCACCGCAGGGCCTCAACAAGAGTCTCAGCCGACTCCGGCCAGTCTTCCTCCGCGCTCGTCCAGGACTCGCGCGCTGGCCCCGCTGGCGTAGCGGAAAATGCCCCTGCGGGTGCGGCATCAACGGCTGCGAAAAGATCCCGAAACGTCTCCGCCGAAAGGATCGCGTGATCGGGGAACCGCAGTCCCAACCTCTTCTCAGTCCGAAGCAGTAACTCCATGCGCGCCAACGAGTCCAGACCGGCGTCGCGTTCCAACGAACTGTCAGGCGTAAGAGTCCGTATTCTGCGAGAGGGATGGAGCTCGCGTGAGAGTTCGAACGCAAGTTCCAGAAACGCGGCTTCCTGGCTTTCGCCCAAGGCGGGGTAAGCAGCCCTGTTCACGGCTCCTCCAATTTAACGCGGAAGCATGACTTCGAAACCGGGTTTCTTGGTTCCCTTCGAAGCCGTTGTAGACAGTCAGAAAATCGGAGGAAGGGATGCGTTTGATCTGCCGGGAATTCTTCGCGCAATTGCAGCGTGGAAAAAAGCCCGTCGGACGACTAGACCGGCGCCTTGAGCCCGGAGGAGGCCGGTCGAATACTCACGGTAGCCGTTAAGCCGCCGATCTTCTCTTTTGCTTAACCAATGCGTTTACAGATCGGAGACGGCCGCTACTTTTCGGCTGCACCTTTCTGGTACCAACTTTTTGGAGGCTTTCTTGCAGGACGGAGACCAAATCCACAACGTTCGAAGCCATCCGCGGCGCAACCGGCTTTTCTGACAGCGGCCTCTTGCGTGCCTTGTCTTCGATCAATTCCATCAACGCTTCCCTATATTGGTCCTTGTACTTCGTTGGTTCCCATTCGCCCGCCATCGATTCGATCAGCGCCTTGGCCATATCCAGTTCCTTGGGAGAAACCTCTTTGTCGGAAGGCGTCTTGAGCGAATCGGGCTCGAGAACCTCGTTTGCGAAGTGCATCAGCTCGAGAATAAGAAACAAGCCGTCCGGTTTGACGGCCGCCAAGTACTCGCGACTCGCAATGACCACCTTTGCAATGCCGACCTTCCCGGAATCCTGGAGCGCCTTGTACAAAAGCGCATAGGGCTTGTCTCCACCCTTTTGCGCTTCCAAAAAGTAAGGTCTGTAGAAGAACTTCGGGTCGATCTGCACCTGGTCTACGAAGTCGGTTATTTCGATGGAGTGGGTCGACTCGATCTTAACCTTTTCGAAGTCCTCGTCCTTCAACGTGACCCAATGTCCCTTCTCGTATTCAAATCCCTTTACGATTTCCTCCGATTTGACCTCTTTCTCATCGGCTTCGGCCACTTTCTTGTAGCGAATCGGACTGAGATCGCGCGCGCGCAGTTGCCTGAAACTGATTTTCTCCTCGCGCGTGGCCGGATAAACGGCGACCGGAATGTATACGAGTCCGAACGTGATACTCCCTTTCCAGATTGCTCGCATACCGAAAGGAAAGCACGAGAAGCGCTTACATTCAAGACTTACCTAACTGGGATGCACGAGTCCTCCCGGTACTTTACGGTCTCGCCGGATAAAATCGCCGGCTTGCCCGGAAACTCCAAGGGCGGAAGGTTAGGATTAGGCACAGTTTCCCTCCCCAAAAGGAAGGCTTCAAGATCGAAGTCGTTTACGCTGCCAGGCGCGTAGCGTGCGATCGGCGCGGTCGTTGGCCTGGTCGACGCCTTGAAAAAACATGGCAGACTGCGTGAAGAGTCCGGATTCGTTGAAGAGCCTCCAGAGCTTCGGAACTTTGAATGCGGCCGCCCGGGATGCGGCACCATGAGGTAAAGCGGCTTACCGTGCTCGTCGGCCGCTCGCAGCAGATTTAGGAACTCCTCTGGAGTTCTAATTAATTTCGCGTGCGGATCGTAATAATCGTCCAGGCCAAGTAAGACTCCCGTAAGCGTTCTCCGGGTGCTTTGGATCGTTTGGATCGAGCGTGCCTCTTATCGCCAATACGGCCTCTTTGACGGGCTCCACAGGATGGGTGCAAGACCAACTGCGAAAGGGATGAGAGAGAAAAGGGCATAGGAGATCAGCACGGCCAGGGCTGGCAGCATTGTCGTCCAGTCTCGTTTTGACTTGATCGCCAGCCAGCGTCCGGCGACGCCGCCCCAACGGCGACTCCGGAGACAAGCCCAGGCAAGAGATAAATCGGGTCCCGCTCAAACAGCGATTGCCGGAGAAGGTATGCGACCGCAAAGCCGACGAAGCCGGGAACCAGCAAGGTTGCAGCAACGATCGGACCCTCTGGCCGGGCGCGTCGAACATCGCCAAATATCCAAGAATGATCAGGCCGCAAGTGCAGATCAGGAACGCTGCGAAGACGACCAGATGAGACATCGCATGCGGCATCAACTCCGGGTACGGAAGGTTCTGGAGATTAGCCTTTGGACCATGGAACCCCGAAGAGAAAATGCGCGGCGGCATTGCCTATCCAGTGAACATTGGATCGGGAAGCGAGCCTCTTCAGTCTGCATATAACTTCGCAGCTGAGGGATTAGGGGCAGCATCAGCTGGATAGCGGCCACGGCGGCAAAGCAGTTTGATGCCAGCCACCTTCCTATGGCAATACACCTCCAGCCCCCCGCACGATCTTGTGCACGAGCCAAGCCGCGGTAGCCCCGCGTCAAGTACGATCAAGACATACAGCGCGCCAGGGTAACAATAGATCAAGGCAAACTGGCTCGCCGAGTGCATGAGCCACCAACGCCATTCATTCTGCTGGATCGCCCGGAGCCAGAAATAAATGGCTCCGTGCTGGACATTGTTGCCGTCAAGCCTGATGAGCTCATCAAGGGGTTGAAGACGGCGGCAGCTTAGGCTTGACTTCTTCATTGAAGGGATAAGGTGAACCGGAATCCAGGACGCGTGAGACGGGCCCGGACTTTGAGAGGGAACGCGCGTCCTGCTCCCAGGTTCAATCGATCTCCACAACGGAAGGTGAACGTTATTGAGTCCACTCTATTCTACGAGTCGTGGCTGGCGGATCAAACCGATCTGCAGAACAGGCGGCTGGAAGTGAAGCATGCCCGGATGGCTTCGAATCCCTTCGCATTTCTTCGCGGGACGTTTTATCGGTGGCTTCAGCGATGGCGCAAGGAGTGCGGTCACCTTCACAATCGGCATGGAGACGTCCTCGTCGCGGTAGGAGATCTCCACATCGAAAACTTTGGCATCTGGCGCGATTCCCGAAGCCGGCTCGTGTGGGGAATTAATGACTTCGACGAAGCCTGCCAGGTGCCGTTCACTCTTGATCTCGTTCGGCTCGCCACAAGCGCCATTCTTGCCGCCGAGGCAGTGGAAATCGAAGTCCCGCGGGACCAAGTCTGCCATCTCTTGCTAGCGGGCTATCAGGACGGACTCGAGGCGGCTGGCGCGCCGATCCTTCTCGATGCGGGGGATCGTGGCGAACTGTTGGCCTTTGTCAGTTGCGTGACAGAGCTTCCGTCTGACCTACTGGGCCGAAAAATTCAATGATGACGATAACCCAGAGATCAGCTCGAAAGAACTCCCACGGGGACTGGAGGACGCTTTTCGTCCGGCGTTTCCTCGTGGAAGCACGCCGGTTTACCGCAGGCAACGAAAACCGGCTGGACTTGGCAGTCTTGGACGCCGCCGCTACATGGCCGCCCTCAAACGCGGTGACAACGATTACATCGCTCGCGAGGCCAAAGCGCTTGTTCCTTCCGCCCTTTCCTGGCTTGAAATGCGGCCGGCAGCCATCTCTCTGGCGGGAACACTGCTGCAGCGGATCGTGCGAAGTCCTGATCCATGCCTACAGGTCCACGATCGCTGGTTGGTTCGCCAAGCGGCACCCCAGGCGATTAAGATAGAACTTCCCGCCTCCAAGGAAGACTCTCGTTTGGCCTTCGCTCCGGCTCTTCTGAGCGCGATGGGATTCGAAACGGCGAATGCTCACCTTGGCAGCCGAAGTCCCGGCGAACTCCAGACTGCTATGGACGGCCTGCGTCGAGAGCTGGGCGATGACTGGTTGGTAACGGCGGCGGCGAAAATGGAAAAGGCGACCCGCAAGGATCACCAAGCCTGGTTAAGGTACTGGAAGCGCCACTCTCAAAAGTCAGGTGGCCGCTAATCGGGAACTGGGCCCGTCGCCTTGGACCCCGAACGAATTTTCACGCTGGTCGCGCCCCGTTCGACTCATTGAACCTCGTGCCACTTCTTAGTGTCAAAATGGCTCATCCATCCGCACTTGATGCAGATGGCGTGGCAAGAGTCATCGTCTTTTCTCATAAGGGCCCACCCAAACTCACCGCACCGGCCCCCACCGCACCTGCGGGGGCACTCTCGCGAGACGGTCTTCTCCACGGCGTATTTCACCAGCGCTCCAGCAAACACACAGAGGGCCAACCCCACAATGAAGAGGAAGATCATAAGTTAAAAATGTGTTGGGTTAAGGCCTTGCTCCAATGGTTCGATCGGTCCTCTTCACTTGGACGCACAAAGCCCCATTGACCCGTCGAATATACACGGGATAACGAGCTGATTTAAGCATTTTCAGGAATTTTGCCGTGGATCGCTTTCGATAGCAATTTTCGACAATAACCGTATTGCAATAAATATATCGCATATGATCCTTACATATTGTTTTTATATTTAATACCATCTTTAAAATCGGATGCTCCGAACAGCCACTGGCGCAATCGAAAATCTCCCGAGAGGTTTAGGTGTTTGTCCCTCACGTCGTGAGAACTCGAACGAGCGGGTTCCACTAGATCTCTACGCGCTGGCCGAGTTCGATCACGCGATTGACAGGCAGTTTGAAAAACTCGGCGGGTTTCTGAGCGTGCCGGCTCATCGCCGCAAAGAGGTGCTCTCTCCACCGTGCCATTCCCGGCTTGCAGACGATGGTTTCGAGGCCCAGAAAGAAGCTCGTCTTCTGCTCTTCGATGATGAAGTTCTTCGCCGCACAGGAGGCAATGATCTCACTCATCGCCGGAGTCTCCATGAAGCCGAAATGAGCGATGATTCGGAAGAAGTTTTCAGGCAGGTTTCGAACGTCCACGCGCGCTGCTCTGCGGACGTAAGGAACCCGATCCGTTACCAAGCAATACGTCTGTCTAGCGGCTACATAAACA
>CAWASQ010000013.1:0-14109 GCA_963784465.1 uncultured Verrucomicrobiae bacterium | reverse complement strand
TGGAAACGCGCAACTCGCAAGGGCAAACCCGCACTGCGCGCCAAGTTTACCGGATGATGTTTTCAGGTTGTGCCCTCCGGTAGCCTCGCGGAATGTGCGCGGGGATGTTGCCTGAAGAACGAAGCGCGCTCCGAACTATAGAACATTTTCATGATCAGTGATCCTACAATCCCGATGCCCGCCCTTGACCTCGCTGTGCGGGTTGGCTGTGAACTTGTCTACGAGGCTAGTGCGGAAACTCCGGCCCTGGTCACCCTCAAGCCCCGGCAGGAGGCGCTGCAATCCATTCGCCAGGAGAGTTTCCAATTCGAGCCGCAGCTCACCGCGACCGAGTTTGAGGACGATCACTTCAATATCGTTTACCGCCTTGTCCTCAAACCCGGGCAAAACTCGCTGCGTTACGATGCGGTTGTCATGGTGCCGAGCGTTCGCGAAGATTTCCTTTGGTTGGATAAGCCGATCGCTCCTCATCTCTTGCCCGCTTCTATCCTTCGATATACTCTGCCGACGCGATACTGCGATTCAGATAAGCTGCTCGATTTCGCCTGGCAGAAATTCAGCCATCTTTCCCAAGGCATCGAGAGGGTCCTGGGTATCTGCGATTGGCTGCATCACAACATTGAATACCGCACCCTCTCAGGCAGCCGGAACCTCTCCGCGCATGACATCATAGAGCGCGGCTATGGGGTGTGTCGCGATCTCGCTCACGCGGCCGTCGCCCTCTGCAGAACATTTAATCTTCCAGCCCGCTACGTGAGCGGCTACGTGCCGGACATTGCGTATGAGGATCCGGGGACCCCGTATGATTTTCACGCCTACTTTGAGGTGTATCTCGGGGGTCGGTGGCAGGTGTTCGACGCGCGCTTCAACGAGCCCCGGGTTGGTCGCATCCGCATCTGCTCGGGCTACGATGCGGTGAATTGCGCTATTACGACGGTGTATGGACAGGCGCTTTTGTCGAGGTTCGAAGTTTGGTCGTATCAGATCGATCCCAAGGAAGTAAGCATCGGTGATCCAATCGATCTGTCGAAGAGACTATGCGGCACTCCGGAAATCCGATACCCTCGCATGCAGTAGAGAGCCAAGCGCGCCGCCCCAAAAACGGCCCTTTCTTTGTCCAGCCCTGAAGACCAATCAAGAGACAGAACAAACCTATTTGGTTCGCCGCAACCGGTTCACTCCGACATCGCGGAAGTGAAAAAAAGTATCTCCAGCACGTCGCTTGGCAGCAGCGCTTGTCAATTCATTTTCCGCCAAGGTTCTTTTTCGAACCACTCACCCATTTGACGGAAAAATATTCCTATTGCCGCTGCGGGCGATTTCCTTAGCAGCTCGGCAACACGTGGGCTTAGATCTTCCCGGGGCTGTTGCACGGTGCCCGCCAGGTTCACGAGTCGTCCAAAGATATCCGTCGCGTTCCTGCGCGAAAACTTCCTGGGCGCGAGGCAACCACTCGAGATATTTTCGTGTCGCGCCCAATTGCACGGACCCGCTGAGGTTTTGATTTTCGATGAGAACCGCGCCCTTGATGTAGAAAGCTCCTTCCGCTTCGATCTCAACCCGCCGTACCTCCGCGCGTGGATATCTCCATTCGAATTCGAGTGAGAATCTGCTCAGCGTGATTTCCTCAATCCATTTCCGGCCCGTCAAAGCCGCAGCCTGTTCAAGAAATGGGGCCCCGGCGACGCGGCCTCCTTCAATTCGAAACGCCCCGTGGCCAGACGAGGTTCTCCAGCGTCATGTCCCGTCCTTCCCACAACACGTCGCCGGACGCGACTCCTCGGAATAGGCTTGCCCATGCGTCAGGTATCCAAGCATCCACGGGGACGCGGGAGAAATTCATGGTTACAGAGAGACTCTTGTCCTGCTTCAGTCCCGCTTGGCCCTTGACTCGGATGCGGCCTTGGCTCTCCCGATTCGGCGCAAGCTCCAAGTCATACAGTGTCAGCCGTTCCTTGGTGACAAGCAGATGCAGTTGCTGTAGCGCGAGATCGGGCGCCATGCCGGTCTTCATTGTGCCGCCGCTGGCTCGATACTCAAAATCGCGCCCATATGGTGTGATGAGCAGGCTCGTCTTGAAAAAGCCTGCCTGCCGGCCTCGCAGTCGCCATGTCACATCCGCCGAGTCGCAGACCACCTTTTCCAGATGAACGCGGTCCGGCAGAAAAATGGAATACCAACGCTTCGGCGGTTTGTTCTCCGGTTTTGGCTCATACGTTTGAATCTCGGCTCTGCCCGAGGGGATCCGGATGTAATCGAGCTGCCAGCGGCGCAGGAGGATTCCCCATGGGTTGAACTTTGCGTCCGCCCTACCAGTCGAGATTGCCTTGATTGCTTTGACTCCCTTCTCGCCGCTAAAGCCCTCAGTCATCGCGGTGAGAAAACCTGTCCTCCGGATCGCTCCGTAACGCCCTTCAAAATGCAACCCCTTCGATGTCTGCTTATCGAGCTCCCTGCGGAACGCCTCGCTTTCCACGTATCGGGTCACTCCCGGATTGACGATAGCGACCGCCACCGCGATCAAAGCGGCACTACCGGTCAGTGCCAAAAGCAAGAAAAGACGAGCCCGCGGCAACGCGCGCATTACCTTTTCCAAATTTCCACCCTGTTGCTGAGCGAAGTTTTTGAGCATTTTGACGCTTCCCGGCCTGCCGGCGTTAAATTTGAAAGACCGAGCGCCAGATGGGCAACGATCTTTGTGCGGCGACGAGCGGTGCACTCAAAATCACTGCTGTCCAAAATAAATCGCTTTTGGACAGGCGGTCCTGAATTTATGGGCCTCAGAGGCCACTGAAAGGTTGTTTTGGAGTATCTGCCCCCCTCGCTGGATTTTGATGCTCGGCGCATGCTGTCCAAATTAGCTAAAAGGCCATGGTGGTTTGCATTTCGAAGCCAGGTTGTGGCGGCGGGGAGAAGGGCTCGTCCACCCACGCCCAGAGATCACGATGGACAAAGAGATTGAGGCGCAGAAGAGCCAGAAGATTAGAAAGACTCCAGGAGAGCCGGCTGCGCATTTGCAGATACTTGAGCACCAGGATGGCAATAAGTGCTGTCCAAATCTGAATGCGCACGGCGTTGGGAGTGGTGCCCACGAAGGTCTTGATCTTGAGGTTCTGCTTGAGGGCCTTGAAAAAGAGTTCGATCTGCCAGCGCGACTTGTAGATGGCAGCAATGGTGCTGGCGGCCAGTTTCATGTTGTTGGTCAAAAGCACGATTTCACGCTCTCCGGCTTCATCCCACACCACCACGCGACGCAAGATCCGAAGCGCTTTGGCGCTCTTGCCGCTGCCAGGCAGGCAGATCATTTGGTCGGCAAGGATGGTGCCTTTGGGAGCGGAGAACTCGGCCTCCACGCTGAAGACGGCGCCCTCCTTAAGCCGAGTGACGAAGAAGACTCCATGATCCTCCAGGCTGTCCAGAAAGCGATAGTCCACGTAGCCGCGATCCATCACCACAATGGAGCCCGGTGGCCACTGCAAGGTGCGCGCCACCCGGATCTCGTGCGTCTTGCCATCGGTGAGAACCCCATAGCAGGGCAGACAGCCGTCGTGATCGAGAAGAAGATGCAGCTTGATCGCCCCCTTGGTGCGCCGGAACTTCGCCCAGTCGAAAATCGACAGGCACAAGTCAATGACGGTGGCATCCAGGCTGTAGAGTTTGTTCTTAAACGAAAGGGCTTGGGGGCTGCAATAGACCTGCAACGATCCAGCAACTGGAAGAAGACTTCCTCGAAGAGCGCGCAGGGACGATGCGCATTGGCATAGGAAAGGGTCGAACGCGCCGGGGCATTGCCAACGCCCAGATGATTGAGCTTACCCTCCACGCTGGCCAAGCCTCCGCAAATTTCCCGCAGACTGTGAGCCCGTCCGACCTGACAGAAAAGCATGGCAACAAACTGCGTCCAGCAATCAAATCCTTTGGCGGCCCGGTCCGCCTTCTGCTTCTTGACCGCTCGCTCGAAGTCCGAGCGCGAAAAAATCTTCAACAACTGGCTAAAGATACTGCTAAACTGCACCATGGCGGGGAGCCTCCTCTGAGAAAAATTGGTTTTTCATCACTTCCATCTTCTCTGCAGCGGGGCTCCCCGTTCAACTTCTCAAATCGCTGTCTTGGACAAGAGTGACTCAAAATCAACTGTTTCTTTCGCCGGGCGACTCGGGCAGGAATACTGATCGTAGTTTTTGACAGGAGCATGAGATTAATTTACCCAGCCTGGTTTTGGAAATTGTTTCGACCGCAAATTGGCTGTGGAGTTTACCGGTAAGGAGGGTTACGCGTTGGCATCGCTAGAACCCAGTCCCGTTACCCCGGCGCAATCACGCCCGATCCGATTGCTCGTTGTCGAAGATCATCGCGACACCGCCCGGATGCTTTGGCTGCTTCTGGCGGGATCAAGCTACGAGGTCAAGAGCGCCGGAGATGCCGCCACTGCGCTCGACCTTGCCGCACAAGAATCCTTCGACCTGTTGATCAGTGATATCGGCCTCCCTGATCAAACAGGGTATGATTTGATGAAGGCCATCCGTGAACGTTACCGCATCAAGGGGGATCGCTCTGACCGCCTACGGAATGCAGGAGGACATTCGCAAGAGTCATGAGGCTGGATTCAGCGAACATCTCGTTAAACCCGTTCGAACTGACCACCCTCACCAAGGCGATTCAACGCGTCCTTGGGCTTGAATGAGCCCTCCGCTGCTGGAGTTGGCCGAGCAGGTCGCTCGATTTCTCGGCGCGCCGTCAAAGACAAGCGGGTTTTAACCGCGCCAAAGTCCGCTTATCGTGGGCTGTAGTCCAGCGCGTCCCTGCCCTTCGTTTTTGGACATCCAGGGTTCCTGCTGGCTGCGAAACTCAGGATATGAATGCTCTTCAAATCAAGGGGCAAGCGGAATGAAATCGAGGCAAAACCAAGACCGAACTATGCGCGCCTCGTGAGACAGACAGTAGCAATTCTAAAAGAGGCGGCTTGGGATTGGATGGAAGACCAAGCGCCGACCCTTGGCGCGGCACTGGCTTTCTACACGGTTTTCTCCCTGGCTCCGCTTTTGGTCATAACAATCTCGATCGCGGGGCTGGTCCTTGGTCAAGAAGCTGCACAAGGTCAGATCTTCGATCAATTGCGGATCCTGATTGGCGCAGCAAGTGCGGAAGCGGTGCAGGATGTCGTCCAGAATGCCAATGCGAAGCCCGCGACTGGTGTGTTGACCGCCATTATCGGATTTTTGGCATTGCTGTTTGGTGCATCGGGCGTCTTCGGCCAGTTGCAAGCTTCTCTAAACGCCATCTGGGGCGTCGAACCGAAGCCCGGCCGAGGACTGTGGGGGATTATTCAAGACCGCATTCTCTCCTTTGGCTTTATTCTGGTGGTCGGCTTCCTGCTGCTCGTTTCCCTAGTTCTCACCACGGCTATCGCGTTTGCGGGAGAGTGGCTCGGCGGAATGTTTCCGGCGATCGAGACAATAGTTCAGATCGCAAACTCGATACTGTCGCTTGCCGTGATCACTCTACTGTTCGCGATGATCTTCAAGTTCATGCCTGATGCGAAGATTGCCTGGCACGATGTCTGGATCGGCGGCTTCATCACAGCCGCCCTTTTCACGGTTGGAAAGCTGGTCCTCGGTCTGTATCTTGGAAAAAGCAGCGTCGGCTCATCGTATGGCGCGGCGAACTCGCTCATTGTGTTGCTGCTTTGGGTCTACTACTCGTCACAGATCGTCTTTTTTGGAGCAGAGTTCACGCGCGCATACGCAAATCGCTTCGGCTCGCGCATTGTTCCTGCTGACAATGCGGTTTCAACACACAAAGATGCGTAGTTGGCCGATGTGGGGTCGACATCAACAACCAGCATTGCGTCGTTGAGCTTCCTGCCGGGTGGATTCAGCGCCGCGACATAGGCCAGCTTCTCGGCTGGTGCCTGCATTGCCAAGCGGGGTGAGGGATAAAATGTGGGGTCAGGTTTGAGGGAGCCATGATCTTTACTGGGGGTTTTTCCAACATTCCGTACTTTGCATCCTGATTTCTGCAACGCTTACGCGCGCGAGAGAGAGGCACACGCCGATGCGCTAGTGGATGGAGAGCCAACGCCAATCTCATAAAAGATCGATAGCACACTTGACGCACATATTCAATTAGTATATTGAACGATTGAGTATGTCGGAGGCAAAGCGCGTTTTCAAGAATCAGCTCTACGAACAGTTTGCGCGGATCGGCAAGGCACTGGGGCATCAGCACCGCATCGAGTTGATCGATCTGCTGGCGCAGGCCGAGCGGAGCGTGGAGGACCTGGCCTTAGAACTGGGCCTTCCCGTAGCCAATGTTTCGCAGCATCTTCAAGTCTTGAAGACGGCTCGGATGGTGGAGGTTCGCCGGGAGGGTTTGCGAAAATTTTATCGGTTAGCAGACGGGAGCGTTTTCGAGATCTGGCGGGCCATCCGGACTTTCGGCGAGGAGCAATTGGCGGAAGTGGATCGGATCGTGAATTCCTTCTTCAGTGAACGCGAGAAGTTGGAACCGCTCAGCGCGCAGCAATTGAGGCAACGGCTCGAGGAAGGCGATGTCGTGGTGTTGGATGTGCGACCTGAGAATGAGTTCAAGGCTGGGCACATCGAAGGCGCGGTCTCGATTCCGATCCCTGACTTGAAGCGACGCCTGAAGGAGCTGCCGCGGAAGCGGGAAATCGTTGCCTATTGCAGAGGCCCTTACTGCGTTTACGCCCGCGAGGCCGTTAGGGAACTGAGCGCCCGCGGCTTCTCGGCGCGGCGTCTTGAGGTCGGCCTGCCGGACTGGAAGGCGCAGGGTCTGCCGGTCACTGTTACGAGGTAAATACTATGAATAACGAGAAGAGAAGTATTGATCCCGAGACGCTACGACGCTGGATGGACGAAGGTCGCGAAGTTACCGTTCTCGATATCCGCAAAGCCGCGGACCGGGCCGAATGGTCGATTCCAGGCAGCGTGCATTTTGACGCATATGATGGGCTCAAGGCCAACGACCCTGCGGCGCTGGCGCAGGTGTCACTGCCAAGCGGGGTGCCGGTTATCACGGTATGCGGCCTTGGAAAGGCAGGCTTGAGGTCGATCGACGCTTTGTAGGGGGGCTCCATGTCGAAAGGCACCGAATAGTGCTCATGCGTGATCGTCCACCTGCCGTTCATCTTACGAACGCGGCAACGGTCGCGCGCACTTGCGGTCGGGGTGACGGCTTTCCTAACCGGTTACCTCGCCTCACAGTACGGGCTGCGTCCCGCACCGATCTATCTGGGCGATCGGGCACGCGCTCCTGGGCGCCTTGCTTTCAATCCTGCTCGTCCGCGACACGCGCGACCATGTCCGGGTGGAGGCCACTGCGCATTCGCAGCAATCCGCTCCGATCAGCTTCCCAGACATCGGTTTGCTCACCATCCGTCCTCATTCCCCGAATCCGGTTGAGGCTGTGACAGAGGCAATCTCACCCGATGTGATGTTAACTCGCGAATCTTGCCCACCTGTCTTCGCCCTCGGAACGTGGAGAACCATCCGCCCAGCGTTTTTTCCCGACAGGGCAATCTGCAGCCCCTGTACTGAGCGATCGCTGGGGGCGCAAGGCTCTGCGCGAATGCGAACAGGATGTCGGCCTGTCCGCGTAGTGGGAAATAACCCACTCGATGTCTTTGGCGCGAACTGCCTTTGCCCGAATCTTCTAGTCGCCCGCGGATCCGGGCTTCATTAGTTGCCCTGCCTTCCGTTGTCATGTCTTTCTCTCTTGTTCAAGTGGATGCGGTGGTGAAAATCCTGGTGCTGCACGACCAGCGCGCAGGATATTTCTCCTTCATCGGTCGCGTAACTGGACTCGACCGCCGTTGACACGAGTATCGCTTGCGACGCTGTCTTCGGCCAGTAGAGCTTGTTTGCGACCGCAACTTCGTCGGGTGGAGCTTGCTCCTTCGCGAGCAGTGCCTTCCGCTCCTTGACGAGCAGCTTGGCGAACATCGCGCGGTTCACGCTTTTGCGACAAGGTATGGCAACGATGCCACGCACGGGATCACAGCAGCATCCGACCAGATACCTCGCACTCGGAACAATCCCGCAGGCAATGTCGAGACAAAGCCGATAGCACGCTCCGAGGATAGCGCTCGCCATCCGTGCTCGGCGCTGCGAACGGCTTAGGGCGTGAGCCTTGCGCAGCCACTTCGCAGTAATGATGCGCCAGCAAGTCCCTCATGGATGGATTCATCTCAAGTCGGCGCTGATTGATGGACTGCGCAAGCGCAGCCCGACCGTTGGTAGCGCCCCTTTTGCTTCCACCATACCGCCCCTACCAGTAGCAGTATTTATTTCTGGCGCAGCTTTTCGATGTTTTCCTGATGCGTTCGCTTACACGTTTGTGCCATCGAGGAAATTGGGGCAATGATCCCAGCTGGCAGTTCCTTGCCTGTGAAGAATTCGAAAAGTTGTTCGAGGGTGCGCTCCGAAAGCGTGGTCGGAATCATTGGCACCAAGATCCTCTCCGAGGCACGAAAAACATTCTCCGAGAGCAGCGCGATATCGGGCGGACGGTCCAGGATAATCCTGTCATGGTCCTCTTCGAGCGTATCGAGCAGCAGTCGAAGTCGGCTGCGCGGCTTCTTCATTCGGCCTAGCTAGCAGGAGGTCGAATTTTCGATAGGCCATATACGAGGGCAGGATATCGTGCCCAGGATAATCGGACTCCCGAATATTGCTCTTCAGACGGGCCTCGCTGAGATCATCCTCCTTGGCCTTGAACTTTCGGCCGGACTCACGCGGAAGTAAAATCCCGACGCTCCCTTCGGGTCAAGATCGACGAGAAAATACAACGAAGAACTGACCAAAGCCGGCGTAATGCTCGCGGGTGAAGGGCTGCATCCAAGTTCGAAGGGGACGCGGATCAGGTTCGCGGGCGAAAAGCGAACGGTGATCGACGGACCATTCGCCGAGACAAAGGAGCTGGTCGCCGGCTTCTGGCTCTGGAAGTGCGCGTCGCTCCAAGAGGCCATCGAATGGGCCAAGCGCTGTCCCAATCCAATGCCCGGCGAAGAAGCCGCGCTCGAGATCGCAGGTGTTCGAAGCCGACGATTTCGGTCCCGAGTTTACGCCCAGAACTTCGCGCACAAGAGAAGAGCGGCTGCGCGCAGAAATCGAAAAGAGCAGAGGCTCATGACGTCGCCATCACGAGAAAGTATGAAGTGTATCTGCCTTGGATACATCGAAGAGAAGAAGTGGGAGACGATGTCCGAAAGCGAGAGGAACACCTTGATGGACGAGTGCTTTGCCTTCGACGACGTGCTCCGGAAGAATGGTCACTTCGCTGGCGGGGAAGCACTCCAAAGCGCTCGGAACTCCACCACGCTGCGACGGCCGAACGGCAAGGTGTCCATCACCGATGGTCCGTATGCCGAGACCAAAGAGCAGTTGGGTGGAATCCTCATCCTCGAGGCGAAGGACTTCAACCACGCCATCCAATTGACGTCGAAGCACCCCGGTGTGAAGGGAGGCCCCTTCGAGATTCGCCCTTCGCTTCTTGAGCCATCAGCAAGCCGCAGTAAATTGTCGCATCTAGAAGGAGCGCTGCCGGCGTATCGGCGGGCCCTGGCGGAAGAATGTTGCCGCTACCTTGTCGATTTGTATTCAACAAACATGACGCAGGAACAGATCTTCGCCACGCTTCGAGAGTCGTCGGCGCATCCACTCACTGCTTTCGGCGGCGCCTGCCGGGCGGAGCTTGATCAATATGTAGCTCGATAGCCGCTTCTGAGCGGGTCTAACCAGGGTTTCAACTACCGAATTGCCCAAAAAGTGCGAAGAAAAGTCAGGCTTGGTCTTCTGACTTGCGAAGTGCTTTCCGAAGCTTTTTGGTCTTTTTCACGCTCCGACCTCGCAGGGATTCCAGATCGCGGAGCATGGGCTTTAAGGGCGACTTTCGCCAATGGGAGGATCTCCTGCGAACCGGAGATCGATCGCGGCTCCTCACCCGCCGATCGCACCCTCCAACTCCGACATCCCGTTGATGCCAAATGTGCCGAAACCAAATAATCTGCGATGTACCCATTACGGTATTCGGCGTGTCATTCTAGAAACGTTAGGCGTTCTCGCGCATCTCCACACGCGAACCGTTTTATACTCAACACATGAACTCCGAACTTACCAATCAATCTGTTGTCGTCGTTGGCGGCACTTCCGGCATGGGTATCGCCATTGCCCGTCTTGCCGTTTCTCGCGGTGCTTTCGTTACGGTCGCTAGCCGTTCGCCGGACAAGGTTGCCGCAGCCGCCTCGGAGCTTGGAGTCACAGGCCAGCCCTTCGACACGACTAACGAGGCTTCGGTGCGCGAGTTCTTCAGCGCAGTCGGGCAGGTGGACCATCTTATCGTCACGGCCAGTTCTGTTCGCACGGGCACGCTCAAGGATTCTCCACTCGCGGACGGTGAGTTCACGTTCCGCAGCAAGTTTTTCGGCCCGTATCTCTGCGCCAAATATGCCCAGATGAAGCCGACTGGTTCGATTACGCTTTTTTCCGGAATTCTTTCACGGCGCCCCGGCCACAACGATGTCGTGCTGGCGGGAGTTAATGCAGCTGTCGAGGCGATGGGACGTGCCTTGGCGCGCGACCTTGCTCCCGTTCGAGTCAATACCATCTCTCCGGGCATGACTCGCGGCACGGGAGCTTATCTTTCTATGCCCGAGGTCGCACGTGAGGGTATGTATTCCGCAATCGCAGCCCGTTTGCCCGTCGGTCGCGTCGGCACCGCCGAGGACATCGCAGCGGCAACGCTCATGCTGATGACGAATGCTTTCATCACCGGCGTTACGCTTGACTTCGATGGAGGAGGAGTCCTTGTCTGAATTCGACCGAACGCCTGACCGTGCGTTGAGCTTATACGTTACCGCCTATAGTTACGATGGGTCTTCAGGTGGGGGTTCGCTTCCCGCCTCCCGTGCCCGGTTTGGTTACGTTGGCTGGTGGAATTGGATAATCCTTTCACTGAAGCTAACCGCTCGGAATTGACTATCCGGAATTTCGAGCGGACGCCGTAGTGATCACGTGCGCTCCGGCGCGCCGGGCGAGTTGGATTGCAAAGACACCTACGGCTCCAGATCCGCCGTGGATGAGGATTCGCTCGCCTGCTTGCAGCTTTGCACGTTCGAACAATCCCTGCCGGGCCGTCAAGGTTCCGATGGGAACACTTGCCGCTTCCAGGTGACTCAATCGAGAGGGTTTTGCCGCTAGGGACGTCGAGGAGCTTATGCAGTAATCCGCGGTGGCGCCATCGGCAAACCAGTCATTCATTCCGAAGACCTCGCGACCGATTTGGTCTGGATCGACATCCGCTGCTACGGCCTCGACGACGCCGGAAAATTCGTGGCCTGGAATCGCGCCCGTTCTCCTTCCCCCGTCTAGTGTATGGCTAGTCGGATACCATAGCAATTCGGTCGGCGTCACCCCGGCAGTATGGACGCGGATGAGCAGTTCCCCGCGGCCCGGCTGAGGCACCGGGGCTGTGCCCGCGATCAAAGCGGGAGCATCGGAGGAATCGTTAAAGCGCATGACTCTCATCGTTCTCATGGTGGTTCTGTTTTGCGTTGAGGGTGTTTCTTTCTTCAAAAATGAAGGCTATTGGCCAGAGCGATTGCTCGAAATTGCGTTGGTCCGTTACCCTGCTCCAAACGGATCGTCGAGCGCCTCCCGGAATTCCGACGACTGCCTCCACTCCGTTGCCAAGAGCGGTCATATGCTGAAAAACGCCGAGCTGTATCACGACATTAGTTAGGGACCGGAAAGGAGGATTCGGCTTCGAACTCGATCGTTTGAAATTCGATTGGAACAAGATCATCAGGCGTTCCCGGCGAGGTCAGCGAAAAAGGGCACATCCGGCGTAGACTACCTTTTCAGAAAGAACAAGATTAACTCGCTGCGTGGAGAGGCCTCGCGAGTTTCGAGGCGATTCAGACTGTCGAGGAGCTTTTCGTTCCCGGCCACAAGCCGAAGAAGGTGACAATTTTCCCCGGTTGCACCTACTGTCACCCGCGGGTAGCCATGCGCACCCGACTCTGAGCGAAGCGGTTTTGGAGGCGGTTCACGTCGCCCACGGCACCGCGATTCACCTCTGGTAGCGAATCCGGCGCCGGTTCCGCAAACCGCTCTACATGGCTATCATCGCATCCTGGCAATTCGCGGCGGATTTCAAAGCAAATGCGCGTTCCTGGAATTTACCCCTGATCCGCCCCGGCGCAGGTTCCCTGCCCTGTGGCTACTATTGCAACGGCGTCGATGCTATCGAAGCGACGGCAGTTGCGCCTATTTTTAGGGGGCTTGCCGACGACGACGCCCGCTCAGCAAATAGATCGCGGCACGCAACTCGAGCAAAGGATCACCAGAGGGCTCAATTCCGTCGACACGCGGTATGGGATCGAAAATGATTTTCTTCTGCTCACGCGCGTTCTCCGCGACCGGAGCTGTCAGAGCGATCCTGCCGAGATTGATCAAGGGCCGCTCCTCCGGCCAGTGAACCGTCGCGTCGTCTACGATATCGGCGGCGTTTGCCACCTGCACGCGAACCTGAAAGCTTATCGGGCCTTTCGCGATTCTTTCTGTCAGTTCATCAAAAAGATAGTTCGCGTCCTTGGTCTTTACGGCGGCGTCGTCCAGGTGTTGGTTCCCGGCGTCCCGGTATGATTCGGTAGCGTCCATAGCAGCTCACGCCATCCCTGTTGGTAAAGCGCATCGCTGTCACACCGAAGTAGGACTCCCTCGCAAAGCTGGACGGACTGGGCTTGGGCGTCTCCACGAAGGCCAGCGCTTTCGGATGACCGGCCAGGAAAGTTTCGATCGGCGTTGGCGACGGCTGGGATGGATCGCTCGAGGCAGCAGCCCGCAGACTTCCAAAAACTCCTCTCCCGTCCTCGTGGGAAATCCATCCGTCGAATGGCTGATAATGTCAGTGTGCACGTGTTCAGCGAGATTGAATCGAATGGCAAGTCCGCGCGGATTCGCGTTCGGGTCATTATCAGGAATCTGGGGCAGTCCGGTCGAATTGGAGAAACGCGCTGTGACCGGTGTGGAATCGCTGGTAATGTGTGGCGCCCGTGTTAGCGAAGCAGCGTCGGGAGAGGGTGTAAACGTTCCCGTCAGCATGACGCCCCTTGCATGCGCGGGTCGAAAGCCTGGGTGCAGTCCAAAAATCGCATCAAACTGGTTCAGTAGGTCCTGGCTCAGCGCAATAAGCTTCTGGTCAGAGGGTAGTGGCATGGGTTGTTGGAGTTATTTCAAACTTTGGCAATAGCCTTTGCAAGCACGTGCCTGCAAAAGTTTTGAAGTTGCGTATCAAAGGGGTAGTGCCACTAGAACCCTAAAGAATCGCGATTTTAATCGGAGGGACAACGCAAAAGACTCGAAATGCCCTTAAATGCTTGGTTTGATGGCGGTGACGAAACCAAAACCATCCCGAGAGAAAGGCCATTTCGAGTGAGCAGAAGCTATCCGAAGATCCTGCGTAATCGCAAGCGCCGAATTCAACGTCGTCTGGACCCCGAGCGCAGATGGAGCGATCAGGCCGAGCCGATGATGAAGGCCAGCAATATTCATTATGAGATGGCCGAGAAAGCCAGGGCGGTTAACTGTGGGGGCATCGGCGCGATCCATCTGATGGTCAACAAACTGGGGCTGCGACAGGAGATCGACTCCCGGCTGCATCTGCTTAAGAAGCACCTGCCTTATCATGAGAGCGACCACGTGCTGAATCTGACCTACAACGCCTTGCTCGAGGGAATACGGCTGGAGGATATTGAGCTGCGGCGCAATGATGAGGCCTTCCTGGATGGTCTGGGCGCCCAGCGCATTCCGGACCCGACCACCAGCGGGGACTTCACCCGTCGCTTTGCGCCAGCGGACATCCTCGCTCTGATGGAGATAACCAACACGGTGCGGCAGCGGGTTGTGGAATGAGCAACCCAAGGGCTTTTTGCGAGAGGCCTTCATCGACACCGACGGCACGATTGCGCCGACTTTCGGAGAATGCAAAGGCGGGATGGCTCTTTCCTACAAGGGTATTTGGGGTTATGCCCCGCTGGTGGTCTCCCTGGCCAACACCAAGAGAGGTGCTCTATCTGGTCAACCGTCC
>CAWASQ010000012.1:0-90758 GCA_963784465.1 uncultured Verrucomicrobiae bacterium | reverse complement strand
TTCGAACCCACGGTGGGCGCTAGTCCCACAGCGGTTTTCAAGACCGCCGCATTCAACCGCTCTGCCACCTCTCCAGATGTTTCGCTATTTCACCACCCCATCGGAATTTAAACAAACCTCGCTTAAGCGAAGTCGCGTGGCAAGCCGCCGGGACGCTGGCTGCGCGCCAGGAAGCATATGCCCCCCGCTGCTCCGTTCGTGATGGTCCGGATCGTTTCCGGGTCGACATGCTTTTCTCTTTGACGAAAAGCTGGTGTTGTTTCGGCGAAACTATGACGCACCATTCCGACTGGATACTTTACTCCCCTCAAATCCTATGAAAGCCATTGTTTATGATGCTCCTCGCAGCTTTGCCTATCGAGACGCCGACGACCCGAAGGCCGGCCCGGAGGAAGTCCTCGTGCGCATCCACGGATGCGGCCTGTGCGGAACCGATTTGCACATCCATGAAGGGGAATTCGGACCGCGGTTCCCTTTGATTCCGGGCCATGAATTCACAGGCGAGATTGTGGAGGTCGGTTCGGATGTATCGGGCTTCCGCACCGGACAACGAATTGTCGCCAACAGCAATACCGTCTGCGGAACTTGCTTTTACTGCATGCGGGGTGACTACCTGCTCTGCGAAAATCTGGGCGCCTACGGCGTCACGTTGAACGGCGGATTTGCCGAATATCTCAAAGTAAAGGCGGATCGGGTTTTCGCGATCCACAATCTCAAGGCGCGTGAGGCAATCATGGTCGAGCCCACGGCATGCGCTCTGCACGGGATTGAAGTTCTCGACGCCAAACCGGGGAGCGAAGTACTGCTTTTCGGGGCAGGACCTACCGGGCAGGTGCTCGCGCAATTGGTCAAGCTCAATGGCGCCGCTCGCCTTGTCGTCGCCGCGCCCCCGGGAAAGAAGCTGGACCTGATCTCAAAACTGGCTGCGGACGACGTGGTTCCGATGGATCGACAAGACGCCGAAGTCCACCGCAGGCGCCTGCAGGAATTGAGCCCAAACGGTTTCGACTATGTCATCGAGGCGACAGGGGCCGCCCCGGTTTGCGAGGAGGCTCTCAAATTCGTACGCCGGCGCGGAACACTGCTCGTATACGGCGTCTACCCCGAAAAGGCCTTTGTCAGGTTCAGCCCCTTTGATCTATTCCGGGGCGAAATTAGTATCAAAGGGTCCTTCGCGCAGGTGGACAGTTTCGGCCGGGCGCTGGCATACCTTGAGAGGGGGCGCATCAAGGTGGACGAAATCGTTACAGAAGAGATTCCGCTTCCCGAGTATCAGCGCGCCCTGGAACTTGCATGGGCGCGCAAGGGCGTAAAGACGATGATCGTTCCAAACTCGTGAACCATGTGACCGTCTTGATGGCTTTGATTGCAAATTCCTTCGGAGACGCCGATTCAGTTTCGCGCGTGGGTTGCTGATCTCGCATGGCGATTCGCGCGACCGCGGGCAGGCTGGAGCGGCTCTATCCTCTCGAGCGTTGCGAAGCTGACCTCCCGCATGATCCGCAAAAACTCCTGCATGTAAGCTTGCGATGAGGCGGCGTGGGCCGTAGCCGCATAGAGCGGACTGTGCAAACCGGTATTGCCCACCGGCTTCCACGCCACGTAGTTGCGGTCGAGGTAGGGTTGGACCGTCCATCCCGGCAGGGCCGCGAGGCCACGGCCGCTTGCGACCAGTTGAAGAATCGCCACCGTCAGCTCCGTCGTTCGCCGTGTCGGATTTACCTTGGCCGGCTTGAGGACCTCGCGCACCAGATCAAGGCGTTCATCCGGGATCGGGTAGGTGATCAGCGTATCCTGCTTGAAATCGCGAGCCGTGAGATACGGCTTGCGAGCCAAAGGGTGATGGTGTGACAGGAGCGCCAGCACCTCGTAGGAAAACAGAGCGTGAAAGGTGACGCCGCTCCGCTTCGCCGCGTGCGACACGATGACCAGATCCGCGCGATTCTCTCCCAGCAGGCCGACAGGATCGGCATGAAAGCCGGAAACCAGATCCAATTCGACCTGCGGCCAATGCTCCCGGAAGGCATCCATCGATGGCATCAGCCAGTCGAAGCAGGAATGGCACTCCACGGCGATTCGCAGCAGCCCGGCCTGGCCTTGCGCGATGCGAGCGAGATCGCGTTCTCCCTCCCGCATTCGGCGCGTGATGTCGTATGCCAGGTCGACGAGAAGTTGACCTGCCGCCGTCAGCCGCAGCGGATCACTCTTCCGTTCGAAAAGCTCAATCGCGTAGCTTTGCTCAATGGCTCGTACCTGGTGCGAGACGGCCGGTTGGGAAAGATTTAGACGCCTTCCCGCCTTCGAGAGGTTGCCCGTTTCGCTAAGCGCAACGAGCATCTTTAGGTGGCGGAGCTCGATCATTGGCGAATGTCATCATAAATCGCGCGAATGATGAACCCAAAAACAACGATCTTTGAGAATGACGACTCCTGTCGGATATTAGCGGAATGAATGCTCACATTCTCACGCATAACCTCGGCTATCCGCGTATCGGGGAAAAACGCGAACTGAAGAAAGCTCTGGAAGCGTTTTGGAAAGGTGAGATCCCGGTCGAGGAGCTCGAGCGGCTGGGCCGCCGACTCCGCAAGACGCACTGGCTGGTCCAAAAAGAGGCCGGTCTCGACCTGATTCCTTCGAACGACTTCTCCTACTACGACCAGATGCTCGACATGACTTGCCTGCTCGGCAACGTCCCGCCTCGCTTTGGAGGCTCGGATCGGCCTGGAGCTGCTCTTCGATGTCGCGCGCGGCAGCGGACGTGCTGGCGTCAAGGAAGGACACCTTTGCGGCGCCGAATCGGGTTCCGTGCCTGCGAGTGAGATGACGAAATGGTTCGATACCAATTATCACTATATCGTCCCGGAGTTTCAGCCGCGCACGACGTTCAAGTTGAGCACCACCAAGCCGTTCGATGAATTTCAGGAGGCGATGGCGCTTGGCATTCGCACCAAGCCCGTGCTGATCGGACCATTGACCTACCTTCATCTCGGAAAAAGCCTGGATTCAGGATTTGACCGACTTCGCCTTGCTTGAGAATTTGCTCCCCGTTTATTCCGAGATTCTCGCGGGGCTGGAAGGCCTGGGCGCAGAATGGGTGCAACTGGACGAGCCGGTTCTGGCGCTGGACCTCAGTCCGGACTGGCAGGCCGCATTTCTCTCCGCCTACAGGCGCCTGCGGGAGAGATCACCAAACTTGAGGCTGTTGCTTGCCACGTATTTTGGTGAATTGCGCGAAAATCTCCCGCTTGCCGCGCGCCTGCCCGTCGATGTGCTGCACCTTGATCTAACGCGCGCCGGCGCGGAACTGGAAAAGGCGCTCGCGTGTCTCCCATCCGCCATGAGCTTGTCGCTGGGCATCGTCGATGGCCGGAATGTCTGGCGGAACAATTTTGAAGCCTCCCTTGCACAAATTGATAAGGCCAGGCGCATCCTGAGTGCCGAACGCGTCCTCCTTGCCCCCTCGTGCTCACTTCTGCATTCGCCGGTCACGCTGCGCGGGGAAAAGGCGCTCGAGCCCGAAATCAAGGACTGGCTCGCCTTCGCCGAGGAGAAGCTCAGCGAGGTCACACAGCTTGCCCGCCTGGCGGAAGGCCGGGGGATTCGTTTTTGGCGTTCAGGAACCGCGTCGCCTTTCATTCCCGCCGAGCCAGCGAGCGTATTCACCGGTCCGAGGTGAAGGCGCGTTGCCTGGCCGTGCGACCCGAGGACAGCAGGCGAGGGGCTCCCTTCTGCGAACGCCGCGAAGCGCAACGCAGGGTTCTTGGCATCCCGCTCTTTCCCACGACGACCATCGGATCCTTTCCGCAGACGGCCGACATTCGTGCCGCCCGGGCAAAATGGAAGCGCGGCGAACTTTCCGACGCGGACTATGAGTCGTTTCTTAAGGAGCGAACGGCAGAATGTATCCGCTTTCAGGAAGAGGTCGGTCTCGATGTGCTCGTCCACGGCGAATTCGAGCGCAACGACATGGTGGAATATTTCGGCGAGCAGCTGGATGGTTTTGCCATCACCGCGAACGGCTGGGTGCAAAGCTATGGCTCGCGCTGCGTCAAGCCGCCCATAATCTACGGAGACGTGAGCCGGCCGCGTCCGATGACTCTCGGCTGGTCCACCTATGCGCAAGTCGCTCACCTCTCGCCCACTGAAGGGCATGCTCACGGGGCCGGTCACGATTCTTCAATGGAGTTTCGTTCGCGACGATCAGCCGCGCAACGAAACAGCGCGGCAGATTGCTTTGGCCATTCGTGATGAAGTGACAGACCTGGAAGCTGCGGGCATCAAAGTCATTCAAATCGATGAGCCCGCTTTGCGCGAGGGGTTGCCCCTGCGCAAGAGCGATTGGGCGGTATACCTCGGATGGGCTGGAGAGGCGTTCCGGCTTTCGGCGGCAGGCGTCCGCGATGAGACCCAGATCCACACCCACATGTGTTACTGCGAATTCAACGATATCATCGCCTCCATCGCAGCGCTGGACGCTGATGTGATCTCGATCGAGGCATCCCGTTCGAATATGGAGCTTCTCGAGGCTTTTTCGGATTTCAGCTATCCGAATGAGGTGGGACCGGGAATCTGGGATATTCACTCGCCTCGGATTCCGGACGTTTCAGAAATGGCGGGCCTGCTCCGTAAGGCCGCAGCGGTTCTACCCATAGAGAACCTTTGGGTGAACCCCGACTGCGGGTTGAAAACGCGCGCCTGGAAGGAAGTGACCCTCTCCCTGAAAAATATGGTAGGTGCGGCTGCCGCGTTGCGGGAAGCCCATTCGCAACCTGCCGCCGGCGCTCCGGCTTCGACGCACGGAAACAGGTCGGGCAGCTGATTTTTGCTGCGGGCGTATCCCGGACGACTGGGGGCTGACGCTGACGGAGAGGTCGGCTTTGTGCTGGCGTAAACGCGTGCCACAGGCAAAGATGGACCAGCCACCACCCCTCGTATGCAAGATACCCTTTGGTTCAAGGATGCCATCATTTACGAACTCCATGTCCGCTCATTTTACGACAGCACCGGCGACGGCGTCGGGGATTTTCGCGGACTTTGCGAGAAGCTGGGATACTTCGAGGAGCTGGGAGTCAACGCGCTTTGGCTGCTTCCGTTTTATCCATCGCCGATGCGCGACGACGGCTATGACATCTCCGATTATTTTGCCGTAAACGCCACCTACGGGACTCTCAAGGATTTCCAGAATTTCCTCGAAGAGGCCCGCCGTCGGAAGATCCGGGTGATCATCGAACTGGTGATCAACCATACCTCCGATCAGCATGGTTGGTTCCAGCGCGCGCGCAGCGCGCCCGTCGGATCGCCCGAACGCGATTTCTATGTCTGGAGCGATACGCCAAAGCGCTTCCAGGACGCGCGAGTTATTTTCAAGGATTCCGAAACCTCAAACTGGTCGTGGGATGCGGTAGCGCAGGCTTACTACTGGCACCGCTTTAATTTCCATCAGCCGGACCTCAATTTTGAGAATCCGCTCGTCCGCCAGGCGATCCTGGGCATCTTCGATTTCTGGCTTGGTCTCGGAGTGGACGGCGTGCAGCTGGATGCTGTTCCCTATTTGATCGAGAAGGAGGGCACGTCTTGCGAGAACCTTCCGGAGACGCATGCGTACTTCGCGAACTGCGCCGCCACGTGGATGGGAAATTTCCCGGGCGCGTGCTGCTTGCCGAAACGAACCAATGGCCCGAGGATGCCGCCGCCTACTTTGGAAACGGCGACGAATGCCATATGGCGTTCCATTTTCCACTCATGGCCCGTCTCTTCATGGCGCTCCAGATGGAGGACAGATTTCCGATTATCGACATTCTCGAGCAGACGCCTGAGGTGCCGCCAACCTGTCAATGGGCAGTCTTCTTGCGCAATCACGATGAGCTCACTTTGGAAATGGTGACCGATGAAGAACGCGATTACATGTATCGCCTGTTTGCCGAAGATCCGCGCGCGAGGACCAATCTGGGCATTCGCAGGCGACTTGCTCCGCTTTTGAACAACAACCGGCGCAGAATCGAGCTGATCAATGCGCTCCTTCTTTCCATGCCCGGAACGCCGATCATTTATTACGGCGACGAAATCGGAATGGGCGACAACTTCTACCTGGGCGACCGCAAGGGCGTTCGGACCCCGATGCAGTGGAGCGCGGACCGTAACGCCGGATTTTCCAAGGCAAATCCGCAGCAGCTTTTTCTCCCGGTCATTGTCGATCCGGAGTTCCACTACGAGGCCACCAATGTTGATGTGCAGTTGAGGAACATGACTTCGCTGTTCTGGTGGATGCGAAGAATACTTTTCATCCGGCGGCGGCATAAGGCCTTCTCTCATGGCACGATCGAGTTCTTGCATCCCAACAATGCGAAGGTCCTCGCGTTTCTTCGCCGCTACGAAGGCGAAACCGTCCTTGTGGTGGCGAATCTTTCCCGGTTCCCGCAATCTGTGACCATTGACCTTTCCCAGTTCGAAGGCCATCGCTCCGAGGAGCTATTCGGGGGCGGCGTGTTCTTTGAGATCACGGATAAGCCCGTTTTCTTTACGGTTGGGCCGAACGACTTCTATTGGCTCTTGCTCGAGAAGGCAGCACCCACGCCCGAGGCCGCTCAGGCAGTGCCTGTCCGCACCCTGGAGATTCCGTCCGTGTGGTCTGACCAGCTTCTGGAATCCCTGCGAACAACGGTCCTCGCGGATTATCTTCCTCTCTGCCGGTGGTTCGGCCAAAAGCAACGGACCTTGACGTCCATAACGATCTTGGAAACGCGCGCCGAGCAGCGATCGAATGCGATGCGCGTGATGCTGCTAAAGCTTGCGTTTACCGAGGGGGATCCGGTTACGCAGGTCTTGCCGCTTTTCATCGGAAACGAGGACGACGGAGACTCGAAGGGAGTGCCAGGAATTGTGGCAAAGTTTGCCGATGGGATGGTGCTGTGGGATGCTCTCTATGTCGGCTCGTGCCGCAAGAAAGTATGGGAGGTTGTCGCGGGTCGCGAGGTCTGGCAGATGCCTGGTGTGCGGCTGCACGGGGTCGAAAATGAAATCGCGGGAGAAGCTCGCCCGACCAAGACACGTCTGCTCGGAGGGGAACAATCGAATTCAACACTTTCCTTTGATGATGCCTACTTGTTGAAGTTCCTGCGCAAGTTTGAGCCCGGGCCGCATCCCGATGCGGATATCATTCGCGCACTAGGCAGCCGGAACTTTGCGCACGTTCCGCGCTACGCAGGTGAGATTCGCTGTGACATGGAAAGTGGGGACGGAGTCCTTGCCCTCATGACAACATTCGTGAAGAATCAGGGAGAGTGCTGGACGTATGTTCTTGACGGCATTGCCCGCTTTTTCGACCGCGTACTCTCCGTGTCTGTTCAGCCGGAGGTGGAAGGAAAACTCGCCGAGCTGGCGGGCGCGGTCCTTCCTCCGCGTTTGCGCCAGTTGGGCGAACGAACGGCGCAGATGCACAAGTGCCTCGAGGGGATCGATGGCGCGGATTTTGAGCCGGAACCATTTACCTCGCAGTATCAACGTTCGCTTTATCAGACAATGCGCGGCCAGCTTCGCCGCATTGAGCGGGAGGCGAAGCGAAAGCTGTCCAGCCTCAGTCCGGAGATTCGCCAGCAAGCCCTCGATTGGTTTTCCCGGTCTCCCGGCATCCTTGATGCTTATTCGATCTTGCTGAAACGAAAGATCACCGCAACAAAAACGCGTGTCCACGGTGACTATCACCTCGGGCAGGTGTTGAATACGGGCAATGATTTCATCATTCTTGATTTTGAAGGCGAGCCGCGAAAGACCCTTAACGAGCGGCTGCTCAAGCGATCGCCACTGGTCGACGTTGCGGGCATGCTGCGTTCCTTCGACTATGCTTTGGAGGTCACTCTCCTCCAGCAGAAGGCCCAGGATCAGGAGCGCCTCAAACCCTGGGCCCTGAAATGGCTTGAACTCGTCAGCGCGGCTTTTCTAGAAGGCTATCGAACAACTGCGGCTGGCGCCTCCTTTCTGCCTCCAACGGACGGAGAGTTTGAAGCGCTCCTCAAGCTCTTTCTTCTCGATAAGGCAATCTACGAGATTGGCTACGAGTTGAATTATCGCCCGGACTTTCTTCCGATTCCGCTCTCGGCGGTGAACCGTCTCGTCGATGCCGGCGAACCTGCCGAACAAACCAAAGAGGAAGGCGCAGCTGCGTCCTAAAAAGGGCGCAGCGCATTGCTCACACGCCGCGCACGGCTCGACTTATGTCATCAGATTCAATAACTCCCGTTTGGCCGGGGAAGCCCTACCCTCTCGGCGCCAGGGTCACCGCCCAGGGAACCAACTTCACCCTGTTTTCGGAAAATGCGACGGGAGTCGATCTTTGCTTGTTCAGTGGTCCGGACGACGTGCAGGAAAGCATGCGCGTACGAATGGGGGAGGTGACAGACGCGGTCTGGCATTGCTTTCTGCCGAACGTCGGCAGCGGCCAACTCTACGGCTATCGAGTGCATGGACCCTATGAACCAGAGGAAGGCCACCGTTTCAATGAGTCGAAGATCCTGCTCGATCCCTACGCGCGCGCCATCGCGGGTTTGATCAAATGGAGCGACGAAATGTTTCCTTACGTGTTCGGCGAAGAGGATGCTGACCTCAACAAAGACTCCCGGGACAACGCTGCAGGCCTGCCAAAATCAGTGGTGGTCAGTGATGAGTTCGACTGGGCGGGCGACACGGGACCGGATATCCCGCTTGCAGAGTCCATCATCTATGAAATGCACGTTAAGGGCTTTTCAAAGCTCTGTCCGCACATTCCCGAGGAGATCCGCGGCAGCTACGCTGCTCTCGGCAGCGACTTTGCCATTGAGTATTTTAGGAGTCTCGGAGTGACTGCAATCGAACTGCTGCCGGTTCACCACTTCGTCAATGACGAGCATTTGGAGAAAAGGGGCCTCGCGAATTACTGGGGCTACAACTCGATCGGCTACTTTGCGCCTCATTCAGCCTACTCCAGCAGCGGTATCCTGGGCCAGCAAGTCACTGAGTTCAAGGGCATGGTAAAGAGAGCTGCACGCGGCGGGCCTGGAGGTGATACTCGACGTGGTTTATAACCACACAGGGGAAGGAAATCACATGGGGCCGTCGCTCTGCTTTCGTGGTGCGGACAACGCTTCCTACTATCGCCTGGTACCTAATGATCGGCGTTACTACATGGACTACACGGGCTGCGGAAACTCCTTGAACATGATGCACCCCAGAGTCCTGCAGCTCATCATGGATAGCCTCCGCTACTGGATCCTGGAGATGCACGTCGATGGATTCCGCTTTGACCTTGCCTCCACCTTGGCCCGCGAGCTCCACGAGGTCGACCGGCTATCGGCGTTTTTTGACATCGTGCATCAGGATCCAGTCATTTCGCGCGTCAAGCTGATTGCCGAGCCGTGGGACGTGGGAGAAGGCGGCTACCAGGTCGGAAATTTCCCGGTGCTCTGGGCCGAATGGAACGGCAAATATCGCGATTGCATGCGAAAGTATTGGAAGGGCGACGAAGGAACCATGGGAGAATTCGCCTCACGGCTGACCGGCAGTTCCGATCTCTACCAGCAGGACGGGAAACGCCCTTATGCCAGCATCAACTTCATCACAGCCCATGATGGTTTCACGCTAAGCGACCTCGTTGCCTACAATGAAAAACACAACGAGGCCAATGGGGAAGGGAATAGGGACGGGGACACCAATAACAACTCGTGGAACTGCGGAGTCGAAGGTCCAACCGAGGATGAAAAAATCAACGCCTTGCGCCGACGACAAATCCGGAACTTTCTGGCAACGCTTTTTCTTTCGCAGGGCGTTCCCATGCTCGCGAGCGGGGACGAATTCGCGAGGAGTCAAAAGGGTAACAACAACGTTTATTGCCAGGATAACGAGCTCGGCTGGTTCTCCTGGGAGCGCAGCGAAATCGAACAGGGGCTGATCAGCTTCGTTGTAAAGCTGATCCGATTCCGCAAGGAACACCCTGTCTTTCGCAGGCCCAAATTCTTCCAGGGAAGACCAATTCGAGGCTTGGGAATAAAAGACATCATGTGGCTTAGTCCATCGGGGAAGGAAATGAGCGACAAGGAATGGAACGCAGGTCACTCGCGCTCCGTCGGTCTCTTGCTTAGCGGGCAGACGATGGACATCCACGATTCGAAGGGCCGGCCGGTCACGGACGATACGTTCGTCCTGTATTTCAACGCGCACCATGAACGGCTCCCGTTTCGTCTTCCCAGGATAAGGAACAGCAGGGCGGCATGGGAGCTCGTTCTCGACACTTCACGAGAGTCGGGATTTTTAGAAGAGAAGGTCCACTATGCGGCAACCGGAACCGTGGACCTTGTGGAACGATCCTTGGCGGTTCTGCGACATGGTCTGACCCGGCCGAAGCCGAAGACGAGCTCCACCATGGAAGCGGATTCGACACGGCCGATCGTCTGACCTTAATTTTCCAAATCGTTGCAGCCAGAGCCGAAGTCCACCTCGGCGGATTTTAGTCTAATATGTCGTGCGCTCCAGGGTCGTAGTTGCGGCCGGCGCCACAACCACGGATCGCGTAACCGTCGTCGTTGTCGTGGGCTCGACGTCACGCCTGACACTGATGCAGCGGGATAGATAGGTCAGAGCGATCAGAGTTCAGCCACGATGACTCCCGCAAGGCGGCGTGCCGTTAGCGTCACGGGCTTCGCCGGTCCCGGTGGCCACTCCGAGCGCCGAGGGGTGCACCAGGAGAGACCTTAGATTGGTAAATTTTCATGGTATCGCTGTTGCATTTTCTTGGTTCCAAAATCGAAACTGGTCGCTACGCCTCTCCTCCGCTAATCGGTCATCGGAGACTCGAATGGGGCAATCTTGACGCTAACCGTCATTCCAAGGAAGCTGCTCGTCGGTCCGGAGTAGGCGCCGCTAATCGGCATTACGCCGCGTGGGTGAGAACTTACTCCCGAGACAATGTGCCTCTGAGAGGTCTCCTCGCCCAAGGTGGGATCGCATCCGAACCAGCCGTGTTCAGGGAAGTAAATCTCCGTCCAGGCGTGGGTCGCCGCGCGACCTGCTAGCGAGGCTTCACTGTCGAGATAGCCGCTTGCGAAACGGCTTGCGATCGCAAGACTTCGCGTGATTTCAAGCAGCAGCGTGGCCATATCCCGGCAAGATCCCGATTCGAGCTTGAGCGTTTCCAGAGGGGTTTGCACGCCTCGGGTCTCGCGGCGCCGATAGCGAATCGAGCGATAGATCCAGCGATTGATCTCGTGCACGAGAAGGACTGCATCGTCCCCTTTCCGCGGGGAGAAGGTCTCCATACTCCAATCGTGCAGGCGACCGGCTTCTTCCGGGTAGACGGATTCAAGGTATCCCCGCGCGACCGCATTCTCGAGGCCCGAATATTGAACAGGCAGATTCACCGGAAGAATATCCAGCAGGCGGGAGTGCGAGGCGTGGTCGCGCCGAAAGACGGTGACGTCACTCACGAACTCGAGAAAGTCCGAGGATTCCGAAAAGGAAGCGAAAGCCACAGAGTTTCCGAAGATGTCCCGATGCCAACTCACCGCACAGGCGGGCCTGATCCGAAGCGAGAGATTCTCGACTTGAATATCGTGTCCCTCCCGTGGCCGCACGATCAAGCGGTGGAGCCCGAAAGCTACGGGCTCAGCATATCGATATGTGGTACTATGGACGATCCTTATCCGGCTCATTCCTGTCTATATCAAGGGAGATCGCGTTTTCGCCCAGCTCGGCTTCGGTGAGGGCATAAAAGTTTTCCTCGAGAATCCCGCACCGAATATCCCTGCTTCAAGGTTCGAGCGATTCCGAATGCGTTGCAGACTGACACGTCGGCCGCGTCTCTCCCCAGACCGATTCGAACCAGACCATTCGGTGGCGCCAAGCGCGTTGCGTCGAACAGCACCCAAGAACGCCTCGACGCGCGCGTGGAAATCCGGCGGATTGAGGAGATGCGCGTAGCCTGCGAAATATCGGGGGGAATCGTCAACGCGCGACAAAGCGCGATGCCGAGACGAGCGAAATCGCGACAGACTCCCGAACACTGTGTGACTGTATCATAGGCAGAAGTTACCGATGTCGTTGTGCCCGGAACATACTCCACATTGTCATGAATCCACTTCATAACTTTGAGGACCTGGTCGTAAGCTTTTCCCGCTTCGTAAACGTCAAGTAGGGGAGAGCGAGAGTCAGCAGTCCGACGCTAATGAGAATAATTCCTAGGATTCGCACAGTTCTTCCATTTTCAGCTAGATCCGTCGTGGCGGCGCAATGGCCGTGCGGAGGCGGTTCATTTTCGGAATTGGCCTGCGTTCTTCAACAGTGAAACGGGACGCTGCGAAATCGATGGAAAGGTAGAGCCTTCACCTTATGCGACCCTAGGGGTATTTCCGGGCGCCTAAGTGTTTCTCTGATGCTCCAACCGCTAAGCGCACCGATTGGGAAAGGGCGCGCATTCGAATACCGTTCAAGAGAAACGGTACACGATTATGGAAATGACGTTAGACAACGATACCTGGCTGGAAGACCAGCGACTGATGGATGGCGTCCTGCGCAGACTCCCCGATGCTCTCGAGCGGCTGCACAAGCGCTATCGAGTGGTCCTAAAATCAATCATCATGCAGGTGCTCCATGATGAGACCGAGTCCGACGATGTGCTGCAGGAGGTATTTCTTCAAGTGTGGGATCGAGCGCACAGTTACTCTTCCAGAAAGGGAAAACTAATGAGCTGGCTTTGCACGCTAGCAAGGCGTCGGGCAATTGACCGCCTGCGTCAGCAGAGCGCTTATCGACGGGCGACTGACCGTTACGAGGTGTCTTGCAATGAGACCGGCAAGGATGTTAGCAAATCGCACACCGTCGAGCACGAAGCCTTTCGTGACGACCTTCGTTCGCTGTTGCGCGAGCACTTGGGAACGCTCCCGCCAAATCAACAAGAAGTAATTCGCCTGGCCTTTTTTGAGGAGAAGAGCCAGCGCGAAATTTCAGCGATCACCCGAACTCCCCTCGGCACCGTCAAAACGCGAATCGAGCTGGGTATCAAGAAGCTCTCGCATGCCTTGGGCGGATTGCGGGACAAGGTAGTGTGAGAATTACCTGAAGCTCGCGAATACAGACTTTACTCTCTCCGGGGATCGAACAACGCGGGCGGCCTCTTCATTCGAGTTTAAGACTCTCGGGAGAAGGGCCTGGCGCAAGAGCGTGCAACTCGGACATGCCGCTCGGAGGGTAGTAGGTAGCGGTAGTGACGGGATGCTCGACGGGGCGAACGTCAATCGAAATCTCCCGGCCGTCCCTTTCAACAATGATGGGAACGCGGTCACCGGCCGTCAGAAAGAACGAGGCATCGATGACATCCTCGGCGGTCGAAATCTTGACGCCTCCAATCTTCGATACGATATCGCCCTCTTTGAGTCCTCCCTGAATCGCCGGAGACTCGCTGCCAAGTTCGGCAATGCGTACTCGCACGGTTCCGTCAGGTTCAGTCTCATCCTCCACGTTGGCGCCGACCCATCCGTGTCTCGGTTTCCCGAAGCGCACATAATCCATTCGGATCTTTTCTGCGGCCTCGATCGGCAAGGCATAGCAGGCGCCGCCGCCGTCGATGCCGGAAATCACGATCCCGACAGCTTCTCCTTTCAGGTTCATTAGAGGAGCTCCACCGAAGCCCGGCTCGACCGGGAGGATCGCGCGAATGTGGGTCGTCATGAAATATCTTCCAAGAAACTGGCGGTCGAAACCACCCACAATTCCGAAGGTGGGCGTCGCGGCGAGATTCACAGGAAAGCCGATCGCCACGATCGGAGATGCGAGGGAGAGTTGCTTGGAATTGCCGATGGGGATGAAGGGAGAGTTTTGCTCGACCTTGATAAGAGCAATTCCGCTTCGAGGGTCGGCCACGAGGAGTTTGGCAGGGACCTTTCGGTCGCCGTGAATCACGAAGATTTCCTCCGCATTCGCCACGACGTAGTAGAGCGTGTAGATCGTGCCGGCCGGGTCCGCAAAGAACCCGGTAGCGCTGAGCTTTCCGTGCCGATCGTAGGCTTCAACGCGAACGGTGCATTCCCGCCGTTCGTCGAAAAGCCTGCGAACCTCCGTAGAAATTTTTTCGCCGAGGCTGTCTTCCGCGCGGCTGGCAACCGCGAGAACGAGCAGGAGAGTGAAGGAGAGAAGCTTCCCGTCGAGAAAGCTAGAAACTGAGCGGCTGCTCATTGCTCACGGGCCTGGACTGAAGCACATAATGCGAGGGCAGCGCGCCACCGGTCCGTGCGGAGACCGGGAGCGTGTCGGTAATTGTGACAGGTCGCGAAGTTGTGAGCGAGAAAGATGCCCGTGAATCATCAGCGCCGGCTAACCTTCCGGCTGGCTGCTGAGTCAGAATGAGGGCTGACGCGCCCCCGGCGAGGATGAGGATCGCGGCGTATGCGAACTGCGGAACACGAAACGTCGGTGCGATCGATGCGATCCGCTCCCAAAGAGCAGCCCATGATGGCTGACGCAAAACCTCGGCTCGCTGTCGGCGCTGAAACTCGCGCAGAAAATCATCGAAGTATCCAGGAGGCGGTTGCTCGTAACGCTTTAAACGCAACAGCTTCGAGACTTTCAGATCTTCGTCCATACCGGTGGGTCAGTGTTTGATAAACTCTTGCAGATAATTTTGCAACTGGCGGTGCGCATAAAAAAGCCTCGACCTCACGGTACCTTCTGAAATGCCGAGAATCTTGGCAATTTCCGCGTGAGGCATACCTTGAATGTCGAACATGGTAACAACCGCTCTATGTTCGTGAGACAGCTTCTGCAAGGCCTCGTTCAATCTTTGTTGAAGTTCTGAGAGATTCGCATCGTCGCGGGGATCACCACCGGTGGTGGCATCTATGAAGTCTGGGTCGTTATGTATCCCGGCGTCCAGGTCGTCAAGACTCATGGCATGTCGCCGCCCCCTTTTTTTGATGAAGTTGATGGTCATGTTGACCGCGATGGAATGCATCCAAGTGTAGAAGCTGGACTTTCCCCGGAAGCCTTTGATGGAGCGATACGCCTTCGCGAAGACCTCTTGAAGCAGGTCATTGGTGTCTTCATGGTTCGAGGTCATATTGTAGATGAGTCCGTAGAGCCTGGGACTATAGCGGACGACCAGATCGTCGAAGGCCTCGGGATCCCCGGCCTGTGTGCGGGCAACCAACTCATCGTCGTGTGGTTCCGGAGCTTCGTCCATTCGGAAAAGCCCGCACGCTTACCAGAAAACGCGGCTCGTGGCCAGTGACTGGTTAGGGAGATCAACGTCGCCTTGGTTCCAAAGCGAGTCCGCGGGGTGTTCAAGAAACCGCGTCTTCAAGCGGTGGCGTTCACACGCGTTCGCTTTCAAGGTTCTTCAGGCGATTGTATAAGGACTCGAGGTTCGGGACCGATAGACCCGCTTTCGTAGCCTGCTTGAGCGGTTCTCCCCAGATAGCCTCGATTTCCAATTCCTTGCCCGCGAGCCAATCGACGAGCGTTGATGGTTTGTAAGCGCCCATCGGGTAAGTTCGTTCAATTTGAAGGTCTGCAAATTCGCTTTCGATGAAATGACCGAGCGCCGTTGCCACGAGGATGGTTTCCTCCATCAACGCCCGGCAGCGGGCCTTCACGATGGGATCGGCAAGAATTTTGTCCACGGTGAGGCCGCCTTCCGCGACAGCAAGCCCGTTGAAGGGAATATTCCAAACCAGTTTGCGCCAGCGCTCCGTCGCCAAGTTGTGCACAAGCTTCGCGTCGATGCCGCTCTGGCAGAACGCATCTACGAGACGGCGCGTGCGGGGGAATGGTGGGCGTTCAAATTCGCCGATGGAGAGCATTCCGTGTCCGAAATGATCCACGCTGGCCGGAGTGCGCCGTGTGAGGCAAACAAAGCACAGACCGCCAAGAACGCGCTCGGCGCCGTGAAGACTTGCAAGATGCTCCTCATTGCCCAGGCCGTTTTGGAGCGTGATCAACGCTGTCTTCTCCCGGAGGAGGGGAGGGAGCAGCGTTTCCAATGAACCATTGGCGGTAGTCTTCAATGAGATGATAACGAGATCGCATGGGCCGATCTCATGAGGCTCAAGAAAAGCCTTGGGATGTTCGATCCGAATGTCTCCCAGTTCAGGGCTGTAAACGCGAATCCCTCGCTCGCGCGCCTCGTCGAAACCCGAGCGCATGAGAAAGTGAACATCTGCTCCCGATGCGGCGAGCCTGCCGCCGTAGAAGAGCCCGACCGACCCCGAGCCAACAATCGCGATCTTTCCGAGATCAGTGGCCCCCATTGTCCGAACGCAGTTTCTCAATGGAAAACGATGAGCCTTGAAAGGCAGTCGACCGCGCGAGTTCCGTGTTCAAGCCTACCGGATAACGAAAGGAGCCGCTCGTGGCGACAAGCTTCGTCCGTCATCAAGTCGCCATTGCCCGTCTGGGCCAGACTTGCGCTCCCGGCTATGTCTCCTTGAGAACGCCTTCCTTGCCGGTCGAACCGGTAATGAGACGAGCACCCTTTGAGTAGGTAGCGTGTGCCCAGGTCCAATGCCAGAAGACAAAAACGCGGTTTCTAAAACCAATGAGAAACAGGATGTGAATGAAGAGCCATGCCAGCCATGCCGGGAAACCGCTAATCTTCATGCCTGCGAAGGCTGCGACCGCTTTATAGCGCCCGATCGTGGCCATGCTGCCCTTGTCGAAATACTTCCACGCCTCGGGCTGTTGGCCTTGGATTTGGCGCTTGATATTGGCGGCGGCGTGGCGTCCGGCCTGTATCGCCGCAGGGCTTACGCCGGGCACAGGCTTGCCGCCATCAAACGTCGTCGCCATCATGTCGCCGATGGCTTGGATCTCAGGATGGCCGGGAATTGTAAGGTCAGGATTGACCTTGACCCGGCCCGCGCGATCGACTTCACCACCGAGCATCCCAGCGAGCGGAGAGGCTTTATTCCCGGCTGCCCAGATCACGGTGCGTGTTTTGATGACCTGCTGGTTGATGTCCACTTCGCCATCCGCCAGGCGAGTGACGGCGCTATTCAAGAGCACCTCGACATGCAGCTGCTGGAGCTGCCGAAGCGCGCTCTCGGAGAGCTCAGGCGCAAAAGGCGGAAGCACACGGGGAGCAGCCTCCACCAGAATGACCCGGGCAGATGTCGGGTCAATATTCCGAAAGTCCCTTCGAAGTGTAAAGCGGGCCAGCTCGGAGATGGCTCCCGCCATTTCCACCCCGGTCGGGCCCGCCCCGACGACGACGAACGTCAGCGCCTGTTTGCGTTCCTCTTCCGACTTTGCCTTTTCAGCGACTTCGAAGGCCAGCAGCACTCGCCGTCGGATCTCGAGGGCATCTTTGATGCTCTTGAGCCCCGGTGCTTGAGCTTCCCACTGGTCGTTGCCGAAGTAGTGGTGGCGGGCGCCGGCGGCCACGATGAGGTAGTCATATTTGAAGGTCAGGTCCTCGGTGATCGACCTCGCGAGTCTCCGGATTGATCTTTTTGACCTCGTCGAGAACAACGCGGACATTCGCCTGGTCCCGAAGAATCGCCCGGATCGGCTGAGCGATATCGCCCGGGGACAATTCGGCCGTGGCTACCTGATAAAGAAGAGGCTGGAAGAGATGATGGTTGCTCCTGTCGATCAGAACGACTTGTACGGGCGCGTCCGCCAGCGCTTTCGCAGCGCTGAGGCCGCCGAATCCCCCTCCGATGATGACAACCACCGGTAGGCTTGCTTTTTCGCTAGAAGAAGAAACAGTAGTCATAGTGTGATGATCGCTTTTGATGAGTTTCTCAACTTTGGGAGGTTTCCAATCTAAAAGCGCAGCAAATTTTGAACATGGCAACAACAATCGAACACCCTGATACGGCGGCGAGAAATCTTGAGCAAGCTCGTAAGGCGCAGGAGGCGGGCGAGTTACTAGGCGAACGTCTTACGCTCAATATGGGCCCATCGCACCCCTCCACCCATGGGGTGCTGCGAATCGTTTTGGAATTGGACGGCGAGGTGATCACCAAGGCCACTCCGGACATTGGTTATTTGCATCGAGGAGACGAAAAGATCGCCGAGAACATGCAATATAACCAGTTCGTGCCTTATACGGACAGGCTCGACTACCTAGCGCCGATCGCGAATAACGTGGCGTATGCGCTTGCGGTTGAGAAGCTGATGGGCTGGGAGCTTCCTCCGCGCGGAAAAGCCATTCGCGTGATTTGCTGCGAACTGGCCAGGATTTCGTCTCACTTGGTGGGGGTTGGATGCATGGCCATGGATCTTGGCGCAACGACCGTTTTCCTCTACACGTTTTACGAGCGGGAGAAGATTTACAACCTGGTCGAATTGCTGAGTGGAGCTCGGTTCACGACCAACTATACGCGGGTGGGAGGCCAGACGCGTGATCTGCCCGAGCCCTTTATACCACAATTGCGCGAGTTCCTCACTGGATTCAAGCCGGTCGTCGAGGAGGTCGACAAGCTCCTGACCCGGAATCGAATCTTTATCGATCGCTGCAAGGACGTCGGGGTGATTTCGAAGGAGGACGCGATTGCCTACGCGCTTTCCGGTCCTAACCTGCGCGGTTCGGGAATAGAGCATGACCTCCGCCGCAAACATCCTTACCTCGATTACCAGGACTACGATTTCGAGATCCCAATAGGAACAGTCGGCGATGCATTCGATCGATACCTGGTCCGCATGGAGGAAATGCGGCAAAGCGAGCGCATCCTGGAACAGGTTTTAGAGAAGCTTCCGTTGGGTCCAGTCAACTATGTCGATCCCAAGCAGACGCTTCCGCCTAAAGTCGAGGTGCTCACAAAGATGGAGGAACTCATTCACCATTTTATTCTGGTGACGGAAGGTGTGGACGCGCCCGTAGGGGAAGTGTACTTCGCCGCAGAAAACCCAAAAGGGGAACTAGGCTTTTACATCAGCAGCAAGGGCGGTGGCGTTCCCTATCGCCTCAAGATCCGATCGCCCAGTTTCGTCAATCTCAGTATTCTTTCAAAGATCCTCCCCGGCCACATGATCAGCGACGTCGTCACAATCCTTGGCTCCTTCGATTTTGTGATGGGCGAATGCGACCGCTGAAACACGCCCTTTAAGCCGGCAATGTTGCGCGCTCGCTGCTAATCTGCGCAGGAGCCGGAATATACTTACTCGTTTGAGCTAAAAGCCACATCCAAGCGATTACCCATCACTGGGCGATGTGCTATGGTGCTTGTCAACCGGGAGGCCATTTCATTTGACGGCCACCGAGCAGATGAACATGCAGGTGAGGCACACTTTCGCCGGCGTGGCGCCCATGATTGATGACGACCCTGTAGCCAGTATCCTCAACTTTCTCGCGCCGGGCGATGGCAGCCGCGGTAAGCAGCAAATGTCCGAGGAGCCCGGCGTGTTCGATGGACGCCTCTCCAAGGCGCGGAACAACGGTCTTCGGAATGATCAGGATATGGACTGGCGCCTGGGGGTTGATATCACGGATCGCAACACACTCTTTATCCTCGTGGATGATCTGAGCGGGGACCTCGCGCGTAATGATGCGTTCGAAAAGTGTCATGAGAGCTGCATGCGGAATTCCGAAGCGGTCGAACGAGAGTGCATTTCCGTCCGCACGAAGTCGACGATCTCATCCAGAAGACCGGAACAATCCCGGCGCCAATTTTTCGCGGATCGCAGGAGCTTGATTCCGCGGTGTGCATCGCAGATTTCCAAGCGTTCGATCTTTGCGTCGAATGCCTCCCTCAAGCGCAATCGCAGCAGATCAAAGAAAGCAAGTTCGTAGCCGTGTCCGGCGTCGCGAGCGAGTTCCGCCAGGGAGATCCGGGCTGGAGGCGGTTCAGCGCAGAAATGGCCGGCCACATCGGAATAGCCGATGACCTGGAGGACCGATTGCACGGCCTTTTCCAATCGATTGACCGCGACGACGTTCTCGTCGAAGTCCTGTTCGAGATAGTTTGTGACGCTTTCGGTGACGTGCTGGGCCAGCCACCATTTCTTGTAGCCCGCGCGCTCAGCCGCGCGCGCGAGCGTTCCCGCAAGCCAGCCGCGCTCAAAGGGAATGATTTGACCATCGCTGAAGCGAACGAGCGGCAGATTGTTTGCCAAGCTGATCACGCTTTGAACAATTCGGGTTGCGCGGGCGAACGTGACGAGCGCTTCTCCTGGTATGTCTGAATCTCTTCGATAAAATCGCCGATCTCCTGGAATTGCCGGTAGATCGACGCGTAGCGCACGTAGGCAATGGGATCGATGGCGTGGAGTTTTTCCATAACCTTCGCGCCGATGAAGCGTGTTGGTATCTCGCGTCTTTGCTCGGTTTCCAATTCGTGGAGCAGTTCCTCAACTGCGCGCTCGATCTGGTCCATGCCGATGGGACGCTTTTCGCACGCCTTGACCAGGCTGGTCTGAAGCTTGTGCCTGTCGAAGGCCTCATGACGTCCATCACGCTTGATCGCGCGCAACTCGACGCGCTCGATCTCCTCGTAAGTCGTGTAGCGTGTTTCGCAGGCAAGACACTCCCGGCGACGGCGAATGCTATCACCGTCTTTCGAGAGACGAGAATCAATTACCTTATCTTGAAGGGAACCGCACTTAGGGCAACGCATTGTGGTGCCTTTATCCTTTTTCGCGAATTCACCACAATATCTTGAGATGTCAATTGGTTTATGCCGTTTTTCTCGAGAGCAACTCTATGAGGAGTCGCACGAGGATGACTTTGTCGGTCAGAGACCCGCTCAAGAGCTGCTGGTTTGCATCGGCGCAGGCGGCAAATCCCTCCTTCAGCTCGGCCAGTGAAAAATGCGTCGCGTGGGTGGCGGCGATCCCGAGAGCATAGAGGTTTAACGAGCCGTCTTTTTTTCTCGGGAGGTGGGAGGTGGCTTCCGCAGACAGGTGCTTGAGGGTGCCAGCCAGGAAGTGAGGCTGAGCGGGAGGAGGCAGCCTGTGACGTGTGAGAAGGTCCTTGGCAAGAAGAAGGTTGCGAACGGTTGGCACGATGGCCGCCAGCAGGATTCCGATTGCGGATTCGCGCTGATAAAAAAGTTGGTCCAGAGTTTCCAGGGCGAGGGGAAGATCTCTTTTCTCGATGGCTCTGCTCAGGTCGAAAATTACGCCTTCACGTGTCTGCGGAACGAGCAAGCGCACCTCCTCTGCGGTGACCTGGCGCGCCGTGCCGAAGGCGGTCTCCAGCTTTTCGAGCTCGCTTTCGAGCTGGGCGGTTCCCAAACCGACGCGAGCGGCGAGAATCTCAATCGCATCCGGCTCGAGTTGCAAATTTCGCTCGTGAACGCGCGCGGCCGTCCATTCGATGATGGCTTCTTCGCCGCCGCGATAACCGACATCAGGAACGTCGTGAACTTGGGTCGATGCGAGCTTGGAGAGACACTTAAAGGCCGCCCCGCGTTTGTCGGCGAGCGGAGCGCTGAGCAGAAAGTTTACGCCATCGGGCAATCCCGAGCCAAGGACCTCACAGAGCCTTTGGAGCTCTTCGATTACGCTTTCCGAGCGTCCCACCACGTTGAAAGCAAGAAACGAGGCGTTTTTTAGCCAGACGAGTTTCGAGCCACCGAGGAATGGCAGGGTGAGCAAAGCCTGGATGGTCTGCTGCACGCATTCCACCGCGTCATCTACGGAATCGAGCGCCCCGTCAATTGCTTCCAGTCCGAAGACGTCTGCCTCAGGAGCGAGTTTTCCTGCCAGCGCCGTGGCGGCCCTCTTGACCGCGGCTTCATCGGTGCCGGTGAGGAAGTAAATTTGAGAGGCGCCGGCCTTGGCCAAAGTCGTCACGCGATTGTCCTGCGGGCTCTTCTGCCGGTCGGATATTTCAGCCGGTTTCTTTTCGGTTCGATTCTGGAGAGTCCCGCTCCACTCTTTAGCTCGCTGATCTGGTCGCGAAGCAGCGCCGCGCGCTCGTATTCGAGATTTGCCGCGGCGGATGCCATATCGCGTTCCAGTTCCCGGATGAGTTCATTCAAATCAAAATCCGAAGGCGTTTCCTTCAGGATGCCTTGCTCGACTTCCCTGGCCTTGAGGATCACGTGGAGGCTCTCCTGCACGGCACGGCTCACGCTCCTGGGGGTGATCCCATGTTCCTCGTTGTAAGCGAGCTGGCGGGCGCGCCGGTATTCGCTGACGTCGAGGAGCCTTTGCATGCTGTTGGTAACCTGATCGGCAAAGAGCACGACCTCGCCGTTGATGTGTCGCGCTGCTCTCCCGGCGGTCTGTATGAGCGAGGTCTGCGACCGCAAATAGCCCTCCTTGTCCGCGTCGAGTATGCAGACGAGACTAACTTCGGGCAGGTCCAGGCCCTCGCGAAGCAGATTAATGCCCACCAGCACATCGCACTCTCCGGCTCGTAAACCGCGAAGTATCTCGACCCGCTCGATCGTATCGATGTCGCTGTGGAGATAACGAACCTTCAAGCCCACATCGCGCAGATAATCGGCGAGGTCCTCGGCGGTGCGCTTCGTCAGAGTTGTGACCAAAACCCGCTCGCCCGTTTCGATGCGCCGACGGCACAATTCGATGGTTTCGTCGATCTGGTTCTTCAAGGGCCGAACTGTGATCTTGGGGTCAAGAAGGCCGGTCGGTCGGATGATCTGTTCGACAACCAGGAGCGCGTTCGGCGTGATTGGGTCGAAGTCTTTCGTTGCTTTCCCGGAGGTCGTCCCCGCAAGCAATGCCGGAGTTCTCTGCTCGCGGAACTGCTCGCCGGAACTGGCGATGTAGCCGGTGTTTCCAACGATGCTGTTGCGCAGTTCAAATTCCCCGGGAGTCGCGCTCACGTAAACAATCTGCCCGGTCTTTGCCATGAATTCCTCGAAGCTCAACGGGCGGTTATCCAACGCGCTCGGAAGCCGGAATCCATAGTTCACAAGCACTGTCTTGCGGGACCGGTCGCCGGCGAACATGCCCCCGATCTGCGGAACGGTGGCGTGAGACTCGTCAATGACAACAAGAAAGTCGTCCGGAAGGAAATCCATCAGCGTGTACGGGCGCGATCCCGGCGGCCGCCCGCTAAGGTGACGCGAATAGTTTTCGATGCCGTTGCAGAACCCCATCTCCTGCATCATCTCCAGGTCGAATTCTGTTCGCTGTCGGAGACGTTGAGCCTCAACAAGTTTGTTTTCGCGCTCCAACTCCACGATGCGCTGGTCAAGCTCCTCCCGAATGGAACGTGTCGCGCGTTGGAGCTTGTCGTAGGGCGTCACGAACTGCTTGGCGGGATAAATCGTCAGGGTGGAGAACGTGGATTTGACGTGTCCGGTGAGGGGATCAAACTGGCTGATGCGGTCGATTTCGTCGCCGAAGAACTCCACGCGAATCGCCTCATCGTCCGCCTGCGCAGGATGCACCTCGACAACGTCGCCGCGCACCCGGAATCTCCCGCGCGCGAATGCGATATCATTGCGCTCGTAAAGCATGTCCACAAGCTTTGCGAGGAATGCTTCCCGGGTCATCATCTGGCCGCGTTTGATCGTTACCAGCATCTGCAGGAAATCCTCCGGCGACGCCAAGCCGTAGATGCAGGAGACGCTCGCGACGACGATTGTGTCGCGCCGGGACAGAAGTGAGCTCACCGCCGAGAGCCGCAGCCGTTCAATCTCTTCGTTGATCGACGAATCCTTTTCGATATAGGTGTCCGTGCGCGGGATATAGGCTTCCGGCTGGTAGTAATCGAAATAGCTTACAAAGTATTCCACGGCGTTGCGGGGGAAGAATTGCTTGAACTCGCTGTAGAGCTGCGCTGCCAGAGTCTTATTGTGGGACATCACGAGAGTCGGACGGTCGATCTGCTGGATGACATTGGCAATGGTGAAGGTCTTTCCCGAACCGGTAACCCCAAGCAGAGTTTGATGTCGGTTTCCTGCGAGGAGAGAACGCGTCAACTGCTCGATCGCTTGGGCCTGATCGCCCCGAGGCTTGTAGCTGGAGGACAACTCAAACGGCATAAACTATCAATTTAACGGCCGGTGAAAAGCATGCAAGCGGCGTCCGGGCGTCGAGAGGGGTAAGCGCGCGTTGGCACACGATTGCAATCTGAAGTTGCGGCGCGACGATTTGTCTGTGAAATATTCCACCCAAGCCTGTCTATGAACTCTCGGTTGATCTCGAAAGAGCTGGAGCCAATCCTGCGAAAGGTCGATAGCGAACTTCGCATCTCGGGTGAGGACGCGATGGTTCTCTATGAAAGCGCAGATATCAATGGGATCGGTGCTATCGCCAACATTGTGCGGGAACGGAAGAACGGGAACGTGGCGACCTATATTCACAACCGCTACGTCAACTACTCGAATGTCTGCATTCTTGCCTGTCAGTTCTGCGCTTTTGGAGCGAAGAAGCGCGAGGCCCACGCCTTCGAGTTGGCGATCCCCGAGATCGTGGATTCCGCGCGCGAAGCGCTGAAGCAGGGAATCACGGAGATTCACATGGTCGGTGGCCTTCATCCGTCGTTGAAGGGCGACTGGTATTTGCAGTTGCTTCGCGAACTGAGCGGACTCGACCGAAAGCTTATTATCAAGGCCTTCACCGCCATCGAGGTTCGCCATCTTTCCGAACGCGTCTTCCGGAAATCCATTCGAGAAACGCTGGAGCTCCTTCGGGAAAACGGGCTCGGGGCCATAACGGGGGGCGGAGCGGAGATTTTTGATCCCGAGATTCGCGACAAGATCTGCCATGGCAAGGAGAGTGCGGAGGAGTGGGCCGAGGTGCATCGCACCTGGCATCAAATGGGGGGGCGCAGCACGTGCACCATGCTGTATGGCCATATCGAGCATGCCCGGCACCGCGTCGATCACCTGCGCCGCTTGCGAGAACTGCAGGATGAGACCGGCGGCTTCACGGGATTCATTCCCTTCGCGTTCGAGCCCGACGGCGCCAGGCCCGTTCTTCAGGGAATTCCCCACGCGACCGCCTTCGAGGAGGTCCGAAACCTGGCGATAAGTCGTATCTTCCTCGATAACATTCCGCACATTACCGCCTACTGGATCAGTCTCGGCCTGCCTCTTGCGCAGCTCTCGCTAAGCTATGGCGTGGATGATCTGCACGGCACGATCATCGAGGAAAAAATCTTTCACATGGCCGGCGCGCGCACACCGCAGCAGCAAACAGTGCACGCTCTTGAGAAGGCAATCCGCGAAGCAGGGCGCGTCCCCATGCAACGAAACAGCTACTACGAGCGGATATCGAAAACATTGCCTGAACCGCCGCATCTCGCGGCAGCGTGAGTTCAAACTATTCCGCCCTGGCCGGTCTAAGAATCGGCCCGGTATCATATCTCAACGCGAAGCCGTTGATCTGGGGTCTCGATCCGTCTCTTCTGGAGACCGACGTTCCCGCCGAGTTGTCGCGGAAATTTTTTGCGGGTCAATTGGACGTCGCGTTGCTGCCTGTATTTGAAGTCCTGCGAGTTGGCGGTGCACGGCTGGTTGACGACGTCGCCATCGCATGCCGCGGAGCGGTTCACAGCGTGATCGTGGCGAGCCGCACGAGTTTCGCGCAAAGCGGAACCATATACCTCGATCCTGCTTCGCGCAGTTCCTCGGCGCTGTTGCACGTTCTGGTGGCTGAATACTATCCTGGCGGTCCAACGGTCGCCCGGGGGGAGGCAGTCCCGGAGGATGGGGCGCGGCTCCTGATTGGCGATGCAGCGATAGACTTCCGCAGGCGCCACGGCACTGCTTGGAATTATCATGATCTCGGATTGCTCTGGCAGAACCATACGGGACTGCCCTTCGTCTTTGCCGTTTGGGCCGTTTCGGAGCGTGCCAGCCCCTTGGTCTTCGATACCTTGCGTGCCGTCAAAGTAGCCGGTCTCGCCGCCCGCGAACAGATCGCTCTAAATCACCCGGATCCGGATTTCGCCTTCCGCTATCTCACCGAGTGCATTCACTATGATCTTGGCAGCAACGAAAAGTCGGGAATACGCCGGTTCGAGAGCCTTTCGCGCCGGCATGGCCTGCTTCCCGATGCCAAACTTGCAAATCTCGATTTTCGTTGACCAGAGCGAGCGTCGCCAAGCTCTCCGCACCTTGAAAATTGACGGGCGAAGCTTTCATCGATCAGCCCAACATCGAAGGAGGCTGTCGCGAAACTGATCGGGATTCCACACCTCGTCGGCCAGGAGGGATTTCTTCGCGGGCGGCACGACGAAAGCAAGGGCGCTGAGGTTTTCTCCCAAGCGATCAACGGCAACTTCCGTGAGTTCGTAGAAGTCGTCTTCGAAAGCTACGATAGTTTCCCACTCCTCATTCGTGATATCCACGTAGACCAGTCCTTCAACACTTTCCGCGCTCTCGTCGCTCAGCCTGATCAGTCCGGGGAAAAATTCTCCGGCCACGACGAGACGCCGATAGCCCTTGATGATGGCGGGGCGACCCTCTGGAACCCGCCCGATCACGGATTTGATAATGGCTGGAAACATGAGCGAACCGTACACGAACAGCGGACGCCCATTGCAAATCGTGTGGGCGATCAGACGAATGCCTCCGCGACGGAATCCGCCAGAAGCTTTCCCTTTCGGGTAAGACGCCAGCGATCGTGGTGACGGACAAGCAGCCCAATGCCGGCGAATTCCTCGGCAGTTGATGGGGAAAGGACCTCGGCGGGCACGCCACGATTTGTGCGCAGCGAAAAAGCGACGCGTTCGGCATGGCGCGCGCGATCGGTGAGCGTTTCGCGAAAATCGGCCGGATCAGAACCGGACTCAATCGCACTAACATAGGTTGACGTATCGCTGACATTCTTCCAGCGATCGGAGCCCACGGTGGAAAAAGCACTCGGGCCGAGCCCCAGGAAATCCGAGCCGAGCCAGTAGGCCAGGTTGTGCTGGCATTCACGGCCCGGACTCGCGAAGTTGGAAATCTCGTATTGGCTAAAATCGGCGGCTTCCAGCACGTCCATCGTCATTTCGAAGAGGTCGGCATCGAGCATTTCGTCCGGCTGGTACTGCCCGCTGCTCACTCGTAAAAAGTAATCGGTGTCCTCTTCGTAAGTCAGGCAGTAGGCGGATATGTGGTTTGGTTCGAGCGCGATCGTTTTTTCCAAGGTTGTGCGCCATTGCCCGCGACTCTGCCCGGGAATTCCAAACATCAGATCAAGGTTGATATTTTCGAATCCGGCTTCGCGAAGGATCTCGTAGCTTCGTCGTGCCTGAGCAGCCGAGTGGGCGCGCCCGAGGGTGGCGAGAAGTCCCGCGTCCCAGCTTTGCACTCCCATGCTGACGCGGTTGACTCCCAGCCTCCGCAATGCCGCAGCCTTCTCGAAGGACACGGTTGCCGGATTCATTTCCAAAGTAAACTCCGTCACATTGGAGAAGCTGATTCGTCTTTGAAGACCGGTGATGAGATATTCCAGTTGCGAGGTGGAGAGAGCGGTGGGAGTGCCGCCGCCGAAGAAGATCGTTTGCGGCATCAGTTGAGCGGCCTGACGGTCCGCCTCGACCAGGACAGCATCGAGAAAGCCTCGCGTCTTGTTGCGATCGCTCGCTTCCTTGTAAAAGCTGCAATACGGGCACACTTTCGGGCAGAAGGGGATGTGAACGTAGAGGTGCGCAATCATTCGGCTGGAATTCTGGGGCGGATTGACAAGATTGACAGGGAATGAAGGCTGTATTGGCTCTTTTGCTGCTGGTGATCGCGGGCTTTTCCGCGGCCGGGCAGGACAAAGTCAGAGTCTATTACGCGACGGACGGGAATGCAATCGGGCCCGCCCGCTCGGTCCAGCCTCGTGTGGTTCAAAGGATGGTGGACAGCCTCGTTTGCGGCGTTACGGGCATCCAGTCAGTTGCCGCTGCCTGGAGGTCCTTGGTTTCACCCGCAGACAAGGTAGGCATCAAAGTATCAGCGCGGGGCCGCTCTGTAAGCGGCACCAATCCGGAGGTCGTCGATGCCATCGTCAATGGACTCATAGAATCGGGGCTCCCGCCAAGAAGCATCATCGTTTGGGACAAGAGCTTCGAAGATCTGCTGGCCACGGGCTACAAGAAGGATGGAGCCCGCTACATTCTCGAAGGGATCGATCCCAAGACCGGCTACGACGAGCAAACCCAGGTCACCGCGCCGGTGCTGGGAAAGCTCATTTGGGGCGATAGCAAGTTTGGAGATCGCCGAGGGGAGCGTTTTACCGACCTTCTTTCGAGCGGTGATCAGCTCAGCAACAAGAGCTACTTTGCCAAGGTGCTCACGACGCGGGTCACCAAGGTCATCAATGTTCCTTCGCTTAGCGACAGTTATCTTACCGGGATCCACGGGGGTATCGTGAACATGACTCTCTCGAATATCGACAACTGGCGCCGCTTTGCCAGATCAGCCGCGCTGGGCGGCGCCTACATTTCGGAGCTCTACGCGGACGCGTTGATTCGCGACAAGGTCGTAGTGACCTTTCTTGACGCCTTGATCCTGCAATACGCGGGCGGCCCATTTCCCAACCCGAATTTTTCCATCCCAAATTTTACGATCTTCGCGAGCAAGGACCCGGTCGCCATCGACGCGACTGCCGCCCGCTTGATCGAAGAGGCGCGGATCGCAAACAAGCTGCCTTCGATCAAGACAATGACGGCATACCTGGAAGCAGCCTCCCAACTCGGTCTCGGGGAGTCGGCGGAGCGACGAATCCAAATGGTGCGAGTCGGTCTCGAGGGGATCAGATAGTGCCCTTGAGATCGCTTTTTCCGGGAGCCGGTCAATGTGAATAGTTCCTCGATCGACTGGGCTCTTCTCAAAGGCGTTTCGCGTTCGTTTTACCTGACGCTCCGAATTCTGCCCGCGCCGGTGCGAGAGTCCATAGCGCTCGCTTACCTTGCCGCGCGGGTTTCGGACACATTGGCCGACGGCGCCACCAGCGCTGCCGAAAGGCGGCTTCTTGAACGGCAGGGAGAGATCGAAAGATGGATTGCCGATTCCCCGGACCGAAGGGAAATCGAATCAGTCTGGGCGACGATCCGCGAAGGCCAGGATTTTGACCGCAGTCGCTTTTCGCATTCCGGCGCGATTCCTCTAAGTGATGAGGAACTTGATCGCTACACTTATCTTGTCGCCGGTTGCGTGGGTGCGTTCTGGACCAAGCTTTGCGCAAAGAAGATGCCCGGTTTTTCATCCCGGGATCTCGCGACGATGACTTCTTTGGGCATTCGCTTTGGCAAAGGCCTCCAACTTGTGAACATCCTTCGCGACCGCAGCGCCGACTTCGCCAAGGGGCGAATTTACGTGCCGTCCGAACGGTTCAACGAGGTTCTAGAAGAGGCGCGGGTCCACCTGTTGTCAGCCCTGGATTATGTCCGCGCGTTGAGAAACTATCGTCTGCGTGTGGCATGCGCCCTTCCCCTGTTCCTTGCCCATGAAACGCTTGATTTGATCGCTAGTGATCCTTCGGCTGCGCGTCCCAAAGTCTCTCGCCGAAGAGTCTGGGTTCTGCTAGCTCGGGCCGTCGTGGTCTCGCTGAGAGGGCCATTCAGACTTCCGGCCTGAGCCGATCAAAACCCGGCGTCGGTCACTGCCCCGAGCGAAGCTGTGGTGACATGCGCCGCGTATTTCGCCAGCACGCCTCGACGGTAGCGAGGCTTGGGGCGCTTCCATTTCTCGAGCCGAGCCGAAATCTCCTTTTGCGGGATCCCGAGCTCAATCGTGCGCTTTGCCGCGTCGATGGTGATTGGGTCTGTGTTCTTCACAATCGCCAGTGGGCCGCCATCAAACGCCTCCGGCGTAATGTGGCCCACGACGAAGCCGTGCGTTCCTCCCGAGAATCTCCCATCGGTGATCAGCGCAACGTCTTTGCCCAAGCCTCGGCCCATGACGGCGCTGGTTGGAGAAAGCATCTCGCGCATGCCGGGTCCGCCACGAGGGCCCTCGTAACGAATCACGATGACGTCCTTCTTCCTGATTCGACCATTCAGGATTGCCTGCATCGCTGCCTCCTCGCTGTCGAACACACGGGCGGAGCCGCTGAATAGCTGCCCCTCCTTGCCACTAATTTTCGCAACGGATCCCTCCGGGGCCAAATTGCCGCGCAAGATGACCAGATGGCTGTCTTTTTTCAACGGGTCGCTCAATGGCGCGATGATTTGCTGAGGCTTCGGATAAGGTTTGAAGGGCGCCAGGTTTTGTTTGAGCGTCTTGCCGGTCACCGTGAGGCAGTCACCGTGCAGCAAGCCGGCGCTCAGCAGGTCCTTCATCATGGGAACGATGCCTCCGATCTCCACAAGCTGGCTCATCAGGAAGCGACCGCTGGGCTTTAGATCGGCGAGAACCGGCACGCGCTTCCCGATGCGAGTGAAATCGTCGATGGTCAGCCTCACATTTGCGGCGTGCGCGATGGCCAGGAGGTGCAGCACCGCATTGGTAGAGCCGCCAAGGGCGATCACCACGGTTATGGAGTTCTCTAGGGCCTCCCTGCAAAAAATGTCGGAAGGCCGGATTCCCCGCTTGAGCATCTGAACAACAGCGGCGCCCGCTTCCTGACAGTCCTGCACTTTTTGTTTTGAGATCGCCGCCTGGGCGGAGCTGTTTGGCAGGCTCAGCCCCATGGCTTCAATCGCGGAAGCCATCGTATTGGCTGTGTACATTCCTCCGCACGATCCGGGGCCGGGGATGGCGCAAGATTCAACGTCATGCATCTCTTTCTTGTCGATTTTTCCTGCCGCCTCCGCGCCGACAGCCTCAAAGACTGAAACGATATCGAGGTTTCGGCCGTTCAGACAGCCGGGGAGTATCGTCCCGCCGTAAACAAAAACCGCGGGACGGTTCAGGCGAGCCATCGCGATGCAGCACCCCGGCATGTTCTTGTCGCAACCTCCAATCGCCACGAAACCGTCGAACCCCTGACAGCCAACAACGGTTTCGATCGAGTCGGCAATCACTTCGCGCGAGACCAGGGAGTATTTCATTCCCTCGGTCCCCATGGAAATGCCGTCGGATATTGTGATGGTGTTGAAGATCGTGGCCTTGCCTCCAGCACCGTCCACTCCCAGGGCCGCCTCACGCGCCAGTTGGTCGATATGCATGTTGCATGGCGTGACCATGCTCCATGTCGAAGCGACGCCGATCTGCGGCTTGGAAAAATCGGATTCCCGAAAGCCGATCGGATAGAGCATTGCCCGGCTGGGGGCGCGGCTCTCGCCGTCGAGGACGATCGACGAGAATGGACGCAAGCCAGATTTTGCAGGGGTTTTCACACTTTCGAACTAGAGCACATTAGGGAAGAGCGTCGAGAGGAGCAAAGCGAAATCCCGAGTTGTCACGGTGTTCGGCTGGACTCGATCGTCTCGATCGCATGGCGAACCTCCTCAGCTTGTTTGGGGTCGAGTTGTCCGCTGTCGAGCGCAGCGCGGTAGTTTTGCAGGGCGGGCTCGATGAGACTTTGCCTCGCATAGGCCTGGCCGAGGTAAATCCTGTAATCCGCGGTCGGTCCTCCCGTTTTCTGACCGATGGCGACAAGCTTCTCAAGGGATTCGGCTTCTCTCGCGGAGTCATTGAGGGACCTGCGAATTCGGGCTGAAAGGAAAAGCGTGTATGGATCGTCCGGGGACTGGAGCAGGACTTGATCGACGAGTTCCTGCGCGCGGTCGGCCCTCCCGGTTTCCAGGAGAGCCAATGCCTGAACTATTTTCGCGTGTGCCAGATCAGGGTTTCCCGCCAGCGCCTTTCCGCTGTAGTCGATTGCATCCTGCCATCGCTTGTGTGCGGCGGCAAATGTGGCGGCGTGCGAGAGCACGATCGTGTTGTTGGGAGCCAGCGCGAGCGCTCGCTCAAGGCACGCCCGCGCATCCCGGGTGCGGCGAATGGCATCGTAGTTGCCCGAAATCTGCGCAAGATAGACTGCAGTATCGTGATCGTTGGCGCGACGGAAAGTTTCGTCGAGAGAACCTACCGGAAGGCCGAAGCCGTAGAGAAACAGAAAACCTTGATTTGAGACGGAGGCCAAATGCCAATCCGGGGAAGCCATGAGATGCTCGAGAAGCGGCCTGTACTCCCCGAGCGAGCCGGAAAGGAGAACAATGTTCCATTTCGTGCGGCGAAACCCCTCGCGCCAGCGCTCAGGATTCGCGGAAAAGCGAACCGAATCGGTCATCGAAACGCTTTCTGTCGAGCGCGGCGCCAGAAGCAACAGATTTACGAGCGCTGAGGGATTCGCGAAAATCCTCGCCTGATTCGAGGCGCGAAGATGATTGGCCAACTCGACCGGAATCACCAACTCGAGATCCAAAATTCTGTCGTCACGCCGGACTATTGTTCCGGCCAGTCGCGGGATGCAGGTCGCCAGAATAAGAATGATCGCGGAGCTGAAGACAATTTTGCGCGTTCGCCCATCGTCTAGCAAATGCAGGAATCCAAGAATAACCACGAGCACGAGGAACGCCGCCACCGTCCATGCAGCAAAAGCAGCTAGCCACTCGCCGGTGGCGAGGCGGGAAGCCCCGCCCGATTGCCAGAGACGGCCGGCGATGCGATCGATCCACGACGCCGTGCCGTACCCCTCAAGACCTTGGAACGACGCGATTCCGCGAGCGGCGGCAGCAAGACTCGCGCCCGACGGAATAGCGTGCAGAAACGGAAGGGAGTGTAAAAAACCGCAGATTCCGGAGGCGAACGCGGCTATGATCGCGTATTTGAATGATGACGACCTAAACATTCCGTGAGAGATACCAAGTGTCCCGCGTCCTGCTCGATTCAAGCCATGAAACTAACATGTATCGTTCTTTCCGCCATGAGTCTGTTCGGATTCTCAGCCAAGGCAGAACCACTTGCCGTGGGCTCCGCGGCGCCGGTCCTCACCGCGACAAACCAGGACGGCGAGCCGGTTGACTTTGCAAAGGTCTACGCCAAGGGCACGACCCTGGTTTATTTTTATCCGAAGGCCGGCACCCCGGGTTGCACCGCCCAGGCCTGTTCCCTGCGCGACTCCTTCGCAGATCTCAGCGACGAGGGTCTTCAGATCCTGGGTGTGAGCGCAGACGATCCCGAATCTCAAAAGAATTTCCAGCAACAAAACAATCTCCCCTTTCCACTCGTCGCCGACACTGACGGCAAGGTGGCGGCCGCATTCGGAGTGCCCACCACGATGGGTCGCGCAAAGAGGCAGTCGTTTCTTATCAGCAACGGCAAGATAGTCTGGACCTCCCTCCAGGCAAAGACGGCCGAACACGCACAAGAAGTGAGAAGTGCGCTGCAGTCAATAAAGTGATTGTTCGCGGGGGCAGATCAGAGATCCAAAGCCGTCGGAAGTGTGGATCGCTCCCATGCTATCATTGGGCCACGCTTGCCCCGGCCGGCACGGATCAAAATGACATTATTAAAATAGCAACACAATGCCAATCTGGCAATTAGCACGTATTTTACAATGATTTGCGTGCATTGTGTTTGATCACTAACAACCGGGCGGGCTGCCATGAAATCCAGCACGATGGGCGTAGAAAACTGAGTTGCTGACGATTTCTAGAAGAGCTCCGGTTGCGCCACCGGCGAGAAGCTGAATCGGTGCAGCGGACAGGGGCCGTGCTCGCGCAAGGCGCCAAGGTGCTCGGGCGTGGCGTAGCCTTTGTGATGGCGGAATCCGTAGTGCGGATAGAGCAGATCGATTTCTGCCATGATCTTGTCGCGGGTGACTTTCGCGATGACGCTGGCAGCCGCGATGGAGAGGCTGCGTGCGTCGCCCCCTACAATGGCGGTGTGAGGTGAAGGAAAGTCGCGCACGGGAAGGCCATCGATCAATACGTGGTCTGGCTGCAAGGAAAGTCTGCAAAGGGCCTCCCGCATGGCCTTATGTGTGGCCCGCAGGATGTTCAAAGAATCGATTGTCGCCACGTCCTGAACAGAGACAGCCCAGCGAACATGGGGCGCACAGGTGATTCGCTCAAAGAGCTCGCACCGGAATTCCGGAGCCAGTTTTTTTGAATCGTTTAGTCCGTTGAATCGTCGATACTCGAGGAAAACCACCGCAGCGGCAACGACGGGACCGGCGAGCGGTCCTCGACCAGCTTCATCGATGCCGGCGACAAGAATACATCCCTGCTTTTGAAGCGCGCGTTCGTGCCCGAAGGAGCAGGGCATCGAGAAGAAACCCTAGGCCGCCTTCTCTTGCGATTTCTCCTTCACCGCAGTTGCGGACTTTCCTTTGCGCTTGCGAAGATAGTTCAGCTTCGCGCGGCGAACTTCGCCCTTACGCTCGATTTCGATCTTGGCGATGCGCGGGGAGTTTACGGGAAAGACACGCTCGACGCCTTCGCCGTAGCTCACGCGACGGACGGTGAAGTTGGCGTTCAAACCCGTTCCCTTGCGGCCGATGACAATTCCGCTGTAAACCTGAATGCGCTCTTTGTCGCCTTCGATGACGCGGGTATGGACCCTCACGGTATCACCCACACGGAAGTTCGGGACATCCTTCTTGAGTTGCTCGCTCTCGATCTTGTCTATTATGCTCATGGCCGTAAAAGTAGAACGCGCCAAGCTGGCGCAAGCTGTCGCCTCTGGCAAGTTTCGATTTACGCCACAAGTGTCACGCGGCCTGTTTCGAGGCTGTAGATTCCGCCCGCCACCTTCAACTTCCCTTGCTGCACCGCCTTGCTCAGAATCGGCTCGGCCGCTTTTAACTTTTTCACATTGAGTATCACGTTCTGCCTGATGGAATTGTCAAGAAGGTCGCCCGGCTGATCCTGAGCCGTCTTCACTGCGGGCCGCAGCGCCTTGATTAAGGATGGAATGTGGCCTGAAAATTCCTTGCCCTCCTTTACCGCCTTGACGGTGGCATCCACGGCCCCGCACTTTGTGTGACCTAGAACCAGAATGAGCGGCGTGCCGAGAACGGCGACGGCGTATTCAAAACTGGCGATTGAATTTGCGTCGGCGAAATTTCCGGCGACGCGGCATACAAAGAGATCGCCGCGACCGGTGTCAAATGCGTACTCGGGGCCAACCCGCGAATCTGCGCATCCAAGAATTCCAGCGAACGGATTCTGCCCGAGCGCGAGCGCGGGACGTTCAGCGAGGAAGTCATGACGTTTCATTCTCCCTTCGATGTAACGCGCATTTCCGTCCAAAAGGCGCTGAAGGGCGGCTTCCGGCGTCACAACGTTTTCCTGCTTTGGAGGGGCGGTGAGCTCTGCGGCTTGAGTTGCCCCGAAGAGCCCGAAACCCAGTGCGCTCGCGCCCGCGAGTGTTAGAAATTTGCGCCGCTGCATTCGTGGCGTTTGGCAGGCTGGATCGCAGTCGCACTGTCCTCGCATATGATAAGTTCTCTTATGCCGTTTCTATCACTATCAGGCCAGCGAATTCTTGAGTCAGGATAAGGCTCCAGGCGCGCCATAACTGACACCCAGGTGCTCTGCGTCTCAATTATATGATTGATTTCCAGAATTCACTGCCCGAACTTCGCAGGGTCCCCGGCCGGATTCTCTGATGAAATTAAGCTTGCGTACGAAGCTGATGGCCGTTCTGGTCTTGGCGCCCATGCTGCTGCTGCTAGCGGCGATCGGAACGATCTGGACGCTGGACTACAGGCAACGAGTTGCGGAGCAGGGGGGGGTGTTCCGCGGTGAGGCTATCCAGGTTGCCCGCAGCTTGCGCCTGGCGGTCGAACGAAGCATCGGCAGCCTCAACGAATTGCTGAGCTTGGGCGACGTGGCCGGATTGCTACAAGCTCAGGAGGACGAGGGAATCGATATCCTCTCGGAGGCGTGGAAGCTTCGCACAAAGCAAATCGATGCCCTGTGGCCTACCCTGCGTCTCGATAGCCCGCAAGTTCAGGTGGTGCTCAACAATGCTCTCGCTGCGCGATTGCGGGCGTTTGGGCGAAAAAACTGGATCTTTGCCGAGCTTATCGTTGCGGATCGCGGGGGAAAGTTGGTTGCGGCGACTTCAAGGCCAGGAGATTACGATCAAGCGGATGAGACCTGGTGGACAGAGGGGATGCGTCTAAGCCGTGGTCAGGCCGTGCTCGAGGGCTTCAACTACGACGAGAGCACGGAAGTTCTTGCTCTGGAGATCGCTTTGCCAATTATTCCGGAGGCGTCGGGTTCAGCAATCGGGGTGCTGAAGGCGGTTGTCAACGTTTCTACGCTCCTGGCTTCGGTGACCGTTCTTTCGACGGCGACGGAGGCGCAAGCTGAAGTCGTGAGGGAGAATGGTACCGTCCTTTTGCAGTTGTCCGACAAGAGCTATGTTCCCACCGGAAACAAGATCTCTGCGGAGGCCGCGCGCCACCTTAAGCCGGATTCCGCCGGATGGTTCATCGCTCCGCTGAACGGGAAGGAAACGAGCATGGTAGGCTTTGTCTCCGTTCGTCTGTTGGGAACCTTGGCCTTGGACCAGGAGATCTATGGTGATCCGATTTTTGTGATCGTCCACTCTCCTGCGTCGACCATTCTCGCTCCGCTTCGGCAACGCGCAGCCTTGCTCGCTTCCGCCGGAGCTTTCATTATTCTCGGGTGCCTGGGTCTGGTACTCTATCTGGCGCAAAAAATGATTCTCACTCCGCTCAAAATTCTCAGCAACGCCGCAGAGGCCATGGCATCAACTGTCCTTTCACGCAAGAGCGCCCGAACTGGCAAAGAAGTCCTTGATCCCAAAACCGCTCTGGCTAGCGTGGATGCGATCAAGACCGGAGATGAAATCGAGGAGTTCGCCAGCGATTTTTCCGCTATGTCCGGAAAGCTGCTAAGGTATCAGGAAGACCTGAAAACGGATCTCGCTGCGGCGACTGCAGAGATTCAAAGCGACCTGGACATGGCGCGGGACTTTCAGCAGGCTTTTCTGCCACGCGATTACCCGCAGGTACCGACCCGTGCGGAGGAGGCCAGGCTGGCGCTGAATTTTCAGCATGTTTATCGGCCTGCCACGTCGATGAGCGGCGATTTCTTTGATGTGATCAAGCTAAACGATCATTGCGCCGGCGTGCTCATTGCCGACGTAATGGGTCACGGCACTCGTTCGGCGCTGGTCACGTCCATTCTCCGCGCTTTGCTCCACGGGCTGGCGCAAAGCGGAGAGGACGCCGGCGCCTTTCTTTCGCTTCTCAATTCGAACTTTTACGCCACAATGAAGCGAACAGATCAAGTGATATTCGTCTCGGCCTGCTTTGTAACTTTTGATACGCGAGACCGGATTGCGCGGTGCGCGTCCGCAGGGCATCCAAGCCCGCTAATCGGAAACCGGCAAACGGGACAAGTTCAGCCGGTCTACTCCAACCTCAGGAAAAATCCAGCCCTCGGGCTGCTGCCCGAAGCTTCCTATCAGGTCTTCACGCATGAGCTTGAGGAGGACGACCTCTACGTTCTTTTTACCGACGGCGTGGAAGAGGCAATGAATGCGGCGGGCGAATATTACGGGATTGAGCGTTTGGGGCGGGCGATGAAAAGCTCGATGAAACTCGATATCGGCGATCTTACGCAGGCGATTGTCGACGACATTTTGAAGTTCTCCGGGAATGTCGCCCTGGCCGACGATCTGTGCCTTGTAGCCGTGGAGGCTGTCCGCAACCCGCAGTTTCAGGAGTCACCTGTCGAGCAACGGCAGCCTGAAAAGCATACGCAGGTCCTGAAATCTTGATGCGCGTCGAGCTTGTGATTGGTCTCGCCTTCGCGGGCTTGCGAGTAGGTCGTCAATCGTGCGGCAAAGTGCGGCAGCGCTGCTAACCCAATGTCGGAAGCAACCACCAATGACTCGGCAAAGGTCGCAGATGCGACCATGGCGGTGTTTCTGGATTTGGAGAACATCGCTTTGGGAGCCAAGACTGCCAAGTTTCCACGCTTCAGCATCGATCTGGTTTTGGAGCGTCTCTTGCTCCGCGGCCATATCGTGGTCAAGAAGGCCTATTGCGATTTCGATCGCTACAAGGAGTTCAAGAAAGATCTTCACGAGGCGGCCTTCGAGCTGATCGAGATCCCGCATGTGCGGCAGTCTGGCAAGAATTCCGCTGATATCCGAATGGTGGTCGATGCGCTCGATCTTTGTTACACGAAGAAGCATCTGGACACGTTTGTTATCCTAAGCGGTGATTCGGACTTTTCCCCTCTCGTCAGCAAGCTGCGGGAGAACGCCAAGACGGTAATTGGCGTCGGTGTCAAGAGCTCGAGCGCGGACCTCTTCATCAATAATTGCGACCTGTTCATCTACTATGATGATCTCGTGCGTGAGGAACTCGAGCGTCAGCGGACGAAACCGACGCGCAAAGCCGATTCGAAGACTCAGAATGTTTCAGCCGGGAAGAGCCCTGGTCCAACGCGCGAGCAAGCGCTCGATGCGCTGGTCGCCACGCTGGCCGCGCTGGAACTGGAACGTGGCGATGATCGCATCTGGGGCTCAATGATTAAGCCTGCTCTCAACCGGCGCAATCCGGGATTCAACGAGCGCGCGCACGGGTTTCAGTCTTTCAATGATCTGCTCAAGACCGCAGAGAAGCTGGGTCTGGTGAAGCTGGAGACTGAGGGAAAATCCCAGAACTTCACGGTTCGCTCGGTGCAGCCCACCGCTCCGCAGGAAGGCGGTTAGCCACGTCTTTCTGACCGTTGTTGTGACTCGGTTGACGGCTTCGCGCAGCGATGCGTTTCCTTGAATACCGTTTCAATCGCCCGACGCTGGCCGAAGGTTACAAGTGGCCGTGTGTCACGCCGCAAATACGATCAACTACGTTCGCCGAATAAGGGCACTCAAGAAGAAACACGCGTCCCGTAGCGCCGGCAAAGGTCGCATAGCCGTTTCGGACAGTTTGCCTCGCAGACCTCGTCGCTACCCGGCAAGCTGAGGAAGAAGGGATTGGCTCTAGCGCCAGAGCATGACGCGATCCAGGGGCAGCCGGGTCTTCGTTAGGGGATCTGGCCTCGCGTAGCCGACGGGAACGACAAGAATTGGTTCCCACGAACGAGGCAAGTCAAGCGCTCGGCGCAACCGCCCGGCGTCGAAGCCTTCCATCGGCACCGTCGCCAGGCCCGCGGCCTCCGTGGCGAGCATGAAATTCATCGCGCAAAGCATGACCTGTTTGGCAAGCCAGAACCTCTTATGGACAGCCATAATCTGAGGGATCGGAACGAACACTCTGGCGAGCGGGATGAGTGTCGCTTTCCAAAACCAATTCAGACCGAAGGGGCCCTGTCTGAACATAAGGGGCACCATCTTGCGAAGAAAGCCGGCATATTCGGCGGTGATGGCTCCGCCTGCCAGATCGGCCTCCAGCGTTTCTCGGAAAAGCTCGAAAGCGCGGTGATCTCCGGCAAACACGATCAGAATGGGCGCCTCTTCAATCGGTCGCTGGTTCATGCATGCCCGCCGCACTTTTGAACGGATCAAGGGATCAGCTACGACAATGAAGCGGGTCGGCTGAAGGTTATATCCACTCGGCGCCCATTGGGCCGTGCGCAGCAGACGCTCGATCAGTTCGCGGTCAACCGGTTGATGCAGAAAGTGGCGCGTTGCCCGACGTTTTTTGACCAGGCTTTCAAATTGGGTCAGCAGGGACTCCGCGCCCGTGGAAGGCGCAGGAAAAGTGGTGCCATCGTTCATGATTTGCAAGCTCCGGACGTTCTCTTCTTCGTCTTTTGGTGGCGACGAACCACGCTCCTTCCTTAGTCCCTTGATGATACCTGAACGAATGCGATTGCGATGTTAATTTCGAAGGCTTCCAGGTCCTGGCAGTTCAATCACCGGAAAAGAATTATGACGGATTCATCGGCAGTTGGCTTTGGTGGAGCGTGTCAATATGCTTCATACTGGCCGGAATCGGGGGCTGGAGCCAGCGAGACTGGTCATGTTTGTTTATAGGGAAAAGGGCAAACCATTCACGGTGCGCGAACCGGACTGGGGGCCTTCCGGGTTACGCGTTTTTAGGCGCCTTCAGCCCTCTGGACTGCCTCCTTGACGAGCTCGGCAATGCCCGAGGGGAGGCTTAGGCCATTCGCGGCCGTTCGCGCAGCCGGACTCATCTTTCGCCATGTCTTTTGAATGATTCCGATAAACTTTTCGCGGGGATACTCTGCGTGTTGCGTCGCGAAACCGGCGATCTCATTCTCCAGGAAAACCAGGCACGCGGCGTCTTCAAGAAGTTGCGTGCTTGGATTGGTCTTAAGTCCAGTCTTGGAAACCCAGGTGGCCGCATCGCCAGCTTCCTGAGGCTCTACGCCCGCCTCGCAAAGCAACTCGCGCGCGCGCTCCGCTTGTTTTCCATAGAGGCCCTTCCGCCAAGCAAGGTAACCTGCCCTGTCGGCGGGATACGAGCTGCGGGGAACCCTCCAGCGCTCGAGATGCTGGCAGCGTGCCGCCAGGCGAAGCAGGTCGGGCGCGTTCGGAGCGAGCCTAAGGAGCCATGCTTCCATCCGGTCGGCGTATACGAGCTCCGCGGGTCTTCCGTCCAGGCTCTTGGGATCTGCCGAATGAGCAGCGTCGATCAGTTGGCGCGCAAGTTCGAAGGAATTCACCCTGGGATCCTACAACAGATCTCGCGGGGCGGGAAGACGAAGGGGTTATTGCAGAACATCGATCCATTAGTCTCGGCGGGATGGCTGTGAAGCGCCCGAAGCCCGGGTAACGGGAAAGTGCCGCCCGTCGCCTCGCTCACCGTGGCGGGGATCATCATCACCCAGCGCGGAAAGTGGGCCGATCCCGGAAAATTCAACGACCCGGTGCGCCTTGCCCCTGGACCGCGATTCGACGGTGTCTCACCCGATTGAAGGCGATCAAAGGAAGTCAGCAGAAGGTGCACTTCCAGGCGTGAAACGCCAGGCAAGTGCATAGCAGGAACTTAGCTTTCTTATCGTAAGTTCATCAAGTTTACTCGAACTGTGAGCCTATCCAAATATCCGGCCGTGAAATGATCCCCTAGAGCCTTTGGTTAGTATGACCAGGGGCGAGCAGGAGGAAGTTCTCGACACGGTAGCCGAATGCATTGAATCAGCAATCGGCACGCAAGAATTGCGAGCGAAGTGAAGTTGGCGTGAAAGTCGAATGCTCATGCCAGCCTCGCTGGCGAGCGAGCCCACCTCAACGATCCTCGGAAAGTCGAGATGAATGCGGCGCAGCGCACGGGCGATCTCGCCACATTTCGTTACTCCTTTTCGGCAAGAAAACTCATTCGTCGTACAATTAGACAAGTTTCTCGGACGGTTCTCTATTGTGCGGACGGTTATCTGAACTAGGGTTGGAATCGTTCGGACGCGGCGTCGCCGAGCGGCAAAAACCAACGAAAATGAACATCACTCGCAAAATTGCATTGGTGACCGGCGGCAGCCGGGGACTGGGTCGCAACATCGCTCTCGCCCTCGCCCGAAACGGCGCCGATGTGATTCTCACATATCGGCAGCAAAAAGGGGAGGGTGAAGCCGCCGCCGCGGAGATCGAACAACTCGGCCGCAAGGCCGCTCTTCTGCAGATTGATGTCGCGGATATCAGCCGGTTCGACAGATTCGCCAATGCAGTTCAGCAGACGCTCGAGGAAACCTGGCAGCGGAAGAGCTTCGATTTCCTTGTCAACAACGCCGGCGTCGACAGCGCTGCGCCGTTCGAACAAACCAGCGAGGAAAACTTTGACCGTCTCTTCCTGGTCCACTTCAAGGGCGTCTACTTCCTGACACAAAAGCTGCTTCCGATGATCGCCGATGGCGGCGCAATCGTGTGCACCTCGACCGGGCTGGCTCGGTTCGCGATTCCCGGATATTCCGCCTACGCATCGATGAAAGGAGCCATCGAGGTCTTCACCCGCTACCTGGCCAAGGAACTCGGACCACGGAGAATCCGCGCCAACGTGGTCGCTCCGGGCGCGATCGAGACCGACTTCACCAAAGGCGCCTTTGAGCAGCATCCCGAGATTAAAGGATTTCTCGCTTCGCAGACCGCGCTCGGCCGTGTCGGAACGCCCGATGACATCGGCGGCGTAGTCGCCTTTCTATGCTCGGAGGAGGGACGATGGGTCAATGCACAACGCCTGGAGGCTTCCGGCGGAATGTTTCTTTAGTTTCATTCCATCGCGGCCACTTGTGCGCCACTTTTCCGGCGGAAGGTATCGTTTTGGACCGCGCGTTCTCAGCGGTGAAAACACATTGCCACCGCCTTTCGTGCCTTGGAACTTGCCAAGCGAAAGATCCGAATCGAATTGCCCTCATGCGAACCTTCCTGGAGCTGCCAAAACAAGCGCGGCTGCCATCATGGCTTGACGGACGTCACCCTCTATTCCTGGACGACGGCAGGCTTGTCGACGAGGACTGAGAGGTCCTGGATAAGAGATAACTGCGCAGATAGTAACCTTCGTTCCAGAAAGCGGAGAACAATTCTACGGAAGCCTCCGCAACCGCTCTGTTTCGCTGATTCACTGGCGGAACAAGATTGGTTCAACAATTAACAAGATCTGGGAAGCTTGCTGGGGATTGCTTCTTTAGAGTCTGCGAGGAGTAATTATGAAAATTCACTTATCATTGGCCCTCGTAGGATTGGCAATCAGCTTTGCTCTCCCGACCCTTGGGCAACAAACAAACACGCCCGATCCACAACTACGGCAGCAGATCCTCGCGTTTGTTGAAAAATTCGACCCTGCGTTCAACAACAACGATCCCGCCGCCACCGCCGCGCTCTACACGGATGACGCAGTTCTGGTGGTGCCGGAAGGACTGATATACGGTCGGAAGGCCATCAAGGAATATTATGCAGACTTCTTCGGGAAAGTGCATTTCAGCAACCATCGCGGCACGCTCGATCAGTATTCACCTCATATGATAGGAACGTCGGGCAATGAGATGTGGGCGGCCGGAGAATGGAGTCAGACAATTGTAGGCCCGAATATAGGTGTCAAGGGCTACTGGTCAGGAATTGTTGTTCGTGAGGGCGACGCCTGGAAGTTCCGCTTGCACGCCATAACCCCACCACCACCGCCATCACCCGAGCCTGCACCACAGAGCAAGGCATCTGGGGAGGAGATTGATATGGCAAAGAATTATGAGCAGAGGAATTTCCGCGATGCGGATCAGACACTTGGCACTTCCGAGCATAAAGTGGAGCTGCTGAACATCGGTGGAGGAACGATTGCCAGAGTGACTCTTTCCCCGGGGTTTAAGTTTTCAGATGAGCAGAAAAAGACGGGAGGTTCCCCATGGTGTGAGCTTCGGCATGCTCAATACCAGGTCTCGGGTCGCCTGCACATAAAGATGAAAGACGGAACTGAGTTCGAAATGGGTCCGGGCGACGTTACTGTTTTTCCTGAAGGGCATGACGCTTGGGTGGTCGGTAGCGAGCCTGTTGTGATGATCGACTGGGTTGACGCGGCCAAGAGTTCAAAGAAATAACCTGTGTTGATCCCAGACCTGGACGAGTGAAAAGAACTCGTCAAGCGGCCATCTCGTGCATAGGCATGATGATACGGGCGACTGACCTGGGCGCGTAATGCGTGGATTTTGGTGCGCAGCGCTTGTGGTGTCGCGATCTCCGTGATCGCATGGACGGATGAATGTGCGCTCGTCTGCTGTCGTAGCGGTCGATGGAGCCGCCGAATGATGGGCAAACCGTCCGTCCGCTCGGTGCGATCGTGACCGGCGTCAACCGCAAGTAGCTTCGTCAGGTTGCCGAGAGCGAGTTAGTTCGAGGCCACGGTCTACGGCGCGCCCGCTACAAAGGTTTTGCGAAGGTCGATTTGCAAAACCGCTCCCCTGCAAGGTCGGGTTATTCAGCAGAATCGTAGTGCGTCTCAAGCTCTGACCCTGGGGTAGAACCTATTGTGGTGCTACTATTCTTACTACTTCCCGACAAATTCCACGCATTGTCCCTTCGGGAAATGGTTTCGGGAACTCCAACGTAAACTCCATTGTACCTTCCCATCCGGTGTACTTACCAGTCCCCACAATTAGTCTCCCTGGAGAACTGGATGCGCCAGACGGCCTGTCCATTAGCTCCCAGATTACTTTGTCCCCATCTTTATCTGTCCAACTCTCGTATGCTCTTTCTCTGTTATAGTCTTTGCTAAAATACCCAACTGTCACGATGTGGACTGATGCTCCCTGGAAAGGGCCATCGCCGCTGTCATTCACCCTTACCCCAAAGATTTCCAACTGATTGATTACGCGGTCTGCATGGGCTGGATCGACTGGAAAGACTTTCGGCGTGCCCGACCAATAATGGGTTCCAGAAAAGTTTATTTCCTTTGTGGTTTGCGTACTCGGTGTTGTCGTTGCGGACGGCGTCGCTGTGCTGGTCGTAGCCGACGTGCTTGTTTGCTGGGCAAAGGTCGCCACAGCAAAACTGATTGTCAACCCTGCAAGGGTAAGTAACCGTATTTTCATTGTTTCCTTGAGAATGGTAGACGTCGCATGTTCAAAGTTCTTCACATATGTTGTCCAATGCCTGCCGGTTATTGCCTTTTTGCCTGATGGTTCCTTTGGCAGGATAGGCATCAACGGACAAGAGAGGTTCGGCCGCCCGATTCTCGCGTTCCGAATATTCCACCGGCTTATTCCTAGAGCCATTCGTTCAGCTTGCACCCTGTTCCTGAAAGCTGCGCAACCGCTCTGTTTCGCTAATTCACTGGCGGAGCAAGATTGGTTCAGCAATTGACAAGATATGGGAAGCTTGCCGGGGATTGCTTCCTTAGAGTTGCGAGGAGTAATTATGAAAATTCACTTACCATTGGCCCTCGTAGGATTGGCAATCAGCTTTGCTGTGCCAGCCTTTGCTCAACAAACAAACACGCCTGATCCAGAACTGCGCCAGCAGATTATTGCGCTTTTTGACAAATTTAACGAGGCATGGAACAAGAACGATGCCGCCGCGTTGGCGGCGCTCTACACGGAGGACGCGGTTTTTTGGTGGCGGAGATGGCTCAGGACCGCATTACGGTCGGGATGCGATCGAGAAACATTTTGCAGAAGGTGTTCAAAAAATTTCATTTCAGCAACCATCGCGCCATCGTCGATCAGTTTTCCCCCCACATTATAGGCACGGCTGGCAATGAGGTTTGGGCGTCCGGACGAATGGAGTATGACTATTCAAGGCCAGAACTGGCGGTCCCAGACAAATCAAGGGATACTCGGGAAATATTTTTGTTCGTGAGGGCGATGCTTGGAAGGACGCGGATGATAGTCGCGAACGATATCCCAGGCCTGCTCAGACGAAATAGAAGAGGCGAGTTCCGGCGGACGAGCGAAGCACAAACGTTTCTCTTCCAGTTGCGTCAACATTTTAGCGCCTCTTCCCGGCTCACCTCTACCGGTCTCGGAGGGAATACCGGTCAGCTTGTGAACGAGCCGGAAAGAGTGGGAAGCAAATCGAGCGGTGCGTCATTTCGACGTTTCGGATTGCGGAGAGTCTTGGTTTCAAGGGTGAATCTCGCGGCGCCTGTTACAGGAAGGTTCGCATGGAGACTGGAAGAAGTTGCCCCGACGAGGTAAAGGAACCGAGTGACTCAAAAGGAACTAAACGAAGGCCACGAGAAAGCCATCGGCCGTCAGTTGCTGAACAAACTGCAGTTGCACGGCAAGCTTCTCCGCCACGGCAAGGATGGCGTTGAACCCGATCTGATTTATTCACTCGACAGCAAAAGCATCGGGATCGAAATCGCGACCGTTTTTTTTACCACAATAAGCGGGCCGAGATTGAATCAAAGATGGCGCGAGGCAAACTAAAATCGGGTCGATTTGGAGAGAAGCTCGGTGTGCCGAACAATCAGCATAAAGTGATTCGCTCTCGTGTGCAGAGTGAAATCAATGACAAATGCTCCAAGAGCAATCATGTTATTAGACGATAATGAACCGCGAGACGTTCATCGCGAAACTCACCGAGGTGCGTCAGACCGCTCAGCCGCTGGCCGAACTTCAGGCGCTCCCAGGAGACTCGTCGTGGGTCCTAGAGCCATTCGTTTAGCTTGCACCCTACTCCTGGAAGCCTCCGCAACTGCCCGATTTCGCTAATTCACTGGCGGAGCAAGATTGGCTCAGCAATTAACAAGATATGGGAAGCGTGCCGGGGATTGCTTCCTTTAGAGTTGCGAGGAGTAATTATGAAAATTCACTTATCATTGGCCCTCGTAGGATTGGCAATCAGCTTTGCTTCGCCGACCTTTTCCCAACAAACAAACACGCTCGATCCACAAATAATCGAGCAGCTTAATGCGAGTACTAAGAAGATTGACGAGGCATTCAACAACGGCGATGCCGCCGCCAGGGCCGCGTTCTTCACAGATGACGCGGTTCTTGTGACAGACAGAGGACCGATTTACGGTCGGGAGGCCATCGAGGAATATCATGCAGGCCTGTTCATGCAATTTCATTTCCGCAACCATCTCGGCAAGCGCGATCAGTATTCGCCTCACATTATAGGTACGGCTGGCAATGAGGTTTGGAGCATCGGGCAATGGAGTACGACCATGCAAGGCAAGAACCCCGGAGACCCTGTACAGCTCAAGGGGGGCTATTGGGCGTCGATTAGTGTTCGTGAGGGCGATACTTGGAAGGATCGGCTGAATATCTGGAACATAACCCCTTGAGGAATTCCGATGCAGGCAGCAAAGCATCGTTGAAGTCTCTTCTATTATCGAAGCGCGGCTTCTAATCTTTCACTGCGCGGGTTGCTATTGCTTCTTCGGGGCGCTCGTCCCCGCTCATCTCTGTTGTCAGTAGGGAGGGCCCCGGCAAATATCGCATCTGGGGCGGCTCCTTCATCGGAGGAGGTGGTACTTCGAAATCACCCGACTACTATCGGCAAACAGCCAGCACATTATGAATACCAACATCGAAAACAAAGTCATTCTGATCACCGGAGCCAGCAGCGGCATCGGTGAAGCCACCGCCCGCCATCTCGCCCGGGAGGGAGCTCGTGTCGTCCTCGGCGCGCGCCGCGCCGACCGGTTGGAAGAGCTTGTCGCCGAGATCAGCAAGGAGGGTGGTATTGCCCATTTTCAAGCCCTTGATGTCACCAGCCTTGAAGACACTCGGAAATTCGTCGCCTTTGGTCGGGAAACTCACGGACGTATCGACGTGCTTATCAATAACGCCGGTGTGATGCCGCTCTCTCCGCTCGCGGCTCTCAAGGTGAACGAGTGGAACCAGATGATCGATGTGAACATTCGTGGGGTGCTGCATGGCATCGCTGCCGTTTTGCCTGATATGAAAAAGCAGGGTTCCGGACAGATCATCAACCTTTCTTCCATTGGCGGACATACCGTGGTGGCAACAGGCGCCGTGTATTGCGCCACGAAATTTGCCGTCATCGCCATTTCCGAAGGGCTTCGCCAGGAAAACATGGACATCCGTGTGACGGTCATCTCGCCCGGCGTCACGACCTCCGAGTTGGCCGGTACCATCTCGCATGCGGACACCGCCAAGGTGATGGAGAACTTCCGAAGCGTCGCCATTCCAGCCGAAGCCATCGCCCGCGCCATCGCGTATGCGATTGAACAGCCCGATGACGTTGATGTGAGCGAGATCATCGTTCGGCCCACGGCGAGCCCTTACTGAAACACAGTTTCGCAAGGGCGCGCGAGCTGTTCACGGCGGGTGGATGGGGACAGCGGAACTGAGCGGATGACTCCATTACAAATGGCCTTATGTTGTCCCAGTGCGGCACGAATGCGGGCTTAAAGTCGGGCGGTGTCGGGCAGTAGTCTCCGGGCTTCGTGCCCGGGATGTAACTCCACCGTCTGATTCTCCCCGTCGTTTTCCCGAGCCGCGAGGATCGCCCTCGCGGCAGCCCGCCCAATCTTCAGGCCTGCAGCTTTCTTCGACTCATCGGTTACGCTGCGGAGCGTTTCCTCCAAGGCCGCGTCAAAACTCACCTTCGAGTCCGGGAGCAAAGCGACAAGCTTAGTGCGTGCAGCGCGCCCGCGATGGTAGCCTCGACTGAGGGGCCAGCCGATGCCGGGGATGCCTTCAGCTGATATGGCTCATAGCGAAGTTCAACAGTGTTTACGGCATCGTGAATCGCCACGTGCAGGATCGCGAAGATCCGACTCTCCGTGAGAGGATTAGTATTGGACACGGCGCTCGCATGGGTGGCGACTTGATTCCACCGCGTGACTTCATCAGCAGAAGCCTTGGTAGCAACGGTGGTAATTAGCAATGCCGTGGCTAGCGCAGCGATAATCTGACGTGATCTTGCGGTCGGACGCTTAGCGCCCGGACGATATTGGAATTGGAGCTGGAAGTCATGACCTCTCCTCTCGCCTGATGGTTGATCGTTGATTTTCGAAGAAGTGGTGTCAAATCGCCTCGAATTCACGTCTGGTGACCGTGACTAGGGCACCGCAGCAATTAGTGCGCTGACGCGCCTGAAGACATATTTCGGGCTCCGTTCTTCGAGGAGCCGCTGTGCAGATTGGAGCCGATCCCGCTCCCAATCGCGCGTTTCGACGAAAACAGCTGCCCACCTGGTCCCATCGAGCCAATCGAGATTCAAGCTTAAGAGAGGTAGAGTGAAAATCAGCGGACCTGTCAGCGCTCCATTTTCTTGATGTTTGTTGTTCATAATTTTTCTCCGAATCATTCAGGCTGCGAGCAATTCTCTCTTGAGTGCTATTGGCGTCACCTCTTTTGGTTCGATACGAACAGAGAGGGCGCCTGAAACCCTCTCTTCGAGGTTTCCTGCAAAGTTGATCGAGAGCCGACGGGCCAGAAGCAGGCTCGTGAGGAACAGAACCGCCGCTCCAAGCAAGGTATAACTTGTTCCGGCTATTGCGCCAGCCGAACCCCAGATCACTCCCCCAAGCGCCATCGCCCCCTGCGAGATCATTATCACCGTGGCGTTCATGCGGCCTCGCGCCCAGCTTGGCATCGCTGCGCTGCGCCGCCACCCAGAGTTCGGAAGCCGACATCGTCCATCCCACCCCGGCAAGCGCCGCAACAACAAAGAATGCCTCTGTCTGGCGAACCAGCGCCATTAGCACGTAAACCAAGACAAGCAGCAAATTCGCCGAGAGGGTGAGGCGATCGGGCGACAAGCGAGCTCTCAGCCAGGGAATAATGAACACCGCTCCGACAACCGATCCAGCTCCCATGCTGGTGAACAACAGACCCAGATTAGACGAACTGAGGTGCAACACTTTCAAGCCCACAACCGGCATCAATGCCGGAATCACTGAAATGAACAGAGCGAACAGGAAATTTCGGGCCAACACGACCTGAAATCCGGGTGCGTTACGAACGTAGCGAATTATCGTCCCGAAAGATTCGAAAAAGCTCTCCGACGGGAGCTTTGCCGGCAGGGTTGGTTGTTTCCATTGCCGAGTTGCCACAACAACCAAGAGGAAGCAGGCGGCATTTAGAGCAAAGACAAAATTCGCTCCGGCGAGCAAGACCAACAAACCACCTAACACTGGACCGATAATTCCCGCGATACTGAATTGTAAACTGCCCAAGGTCGCTGCCGAGGGCAATTCCGCGTCGGAAACGACCTGGCGCACGATCGATGTCCAGGCCGGTGCGTTAATAGCAAACCCGACTCCGATGAAAAACACGCAACCCAGGATGAGGTAAGGATTGAGAAGATGCATCCAACCAAGCACCGCTAAAGCGAAGGCTGTGGCGGCCATGCAAACATTGATCGTGCAGACCAGCTTCTGACGATCGACCCTATCGGCGAGGGCACCGGCGGGCAGTGTGAACAGAAAGAAAGGCAGCGACGCCACGGTCGACATGAACGAAATAAGGAGCGGCGACCCGGTAAAAATACTCATCATCCAGGTCGCTGCGTTGTCGTGAGCGACCACGCAGGTTCCGGAGATCACCGCGGCAATCCAGAGTTTTCTGAATGCCGGGTTTCGCAGTGCCGCCCAAGTGGAGTTCGTAGTCATGATTCGGAGATGAGGCTCTTCATCCCGTTACAAAGGCGGCGCGGCTCCGGAGTTTCAGGAATTTTGTTCCTAAACATGCTTTCACCCGCTATTGTTGGTGAAAGACGCAATTCCTCGTGAAACGCGACCATGGTCCGCCGGCGGAGGGCGCGGCGAGCTTTCACACCACGCGCTGGACGATCGTCATGAGGGCGGCGCAAAGTCAGGCGCAAGGGGGGCAGTCCGCTTTAGCCGAGTTGTGCCGGCTCTATTGGTATCCGCTCTACATTTTCGCTCGGCGTCGCGGGCATTCGCCGGATGACGCCCAGGACTTGACCCAAGGTTTTTTCCTGCACCTGCTGGAACGCCGGGCGCTTAGCGAGCGTTGACCGGCTCAAAGGTAAATTCCGGTCGTTCTTGCTCGCCTCTTTCCAAAACCACATCTCGGATGCGGTCGACCGTGCCCGCCGCCTTAAAAGAGGAGGAGACAAGGAATTTGTACAGCTGGATGCAGAAGACGCCGAAGAACGCTATCGACTCGAGCCGGTCGAGTTTTTGACAGCAGAAAAAATCTTCGATGCCCGGTGGGCGATGACGGTCCTGGGAGAAGCGCTGAAGCAGCTCCGCCAGGAGTATGCCACCGCGGGAAAAACGTCCACATTCGAAGCGCTAAAAGTTTTCCTGGATCCTAACAGCAGCATAGCTCCGCCCTCGTACGACGAGGTGGCGAATCGGCTTCAGGTCAGCACCGGCGGGGTCAAAACACTTATCCATCGGTTGCGAAAGCGCTACACCGCACTGTTGCGAGAGGAGGTCGGCCGCACGGTGTCAGATCCGGCAGAGATCGACGAGGAGATCCATGCTCTTTGCGACGCCCTGGTTGCATCCGAAGGACGGTTAGGCCCATGAAAACGGAGGACAGACGCATCTGCCCGAGTTGCGGTAATGAGTTTTCTGGAGCGGTGGAATTCTGTCCGGTCTGCATGCTTGCGCGAGGCTCTCGCTGAGCGAGGTTGAATCCGGCGAGTCTTCTCTCGGAGCACGACGGTCAAGCCGACATCGCACCAGGCGGTAGCGCAACGATTTGAGCATTATGAACTGGTGACGGGCGAAGACGGGAAACCGGTCGAGTTGGGTCGCGGTGCGATGGGCGTCACTTACAAAGCGTTCGACGTCGATCTGCGATGCCCCGTGACATTGAAAGTCATCAGCGAACGAATATCTCGGTGACGAATCGGCGCGGCTTCGTTTCTTGCGCGAAGCGCGTGCGGCGGCCAGCGTCCGTCACCCGAATGTTGCCTCGGTCTTCCATCTGGGCAGAAGCGCGAGGGTTACTTCTACGCGATGGAGTTTGTGGAGGGAGAAACGCTCGAGAATCTCATCAGACGCTCGGGCCGGCTTGAGGTAAAGTTGGCGCTGGAAATTGCGACGCAGGTCGCCGCCGGTTTGGCTGCGGTGCACAAGAAGGGCCTCGTCCACCGGGACATCAAACCAAGCAATATCATGGTGAACTTGGATGACGCAGGCGCTGTGACCGCGAAAATCATCGACCTGGGCCTGGCAAAGGCGGTCAACGAATCAGATTCTCAGACTACGATATCCATACCCGGGGGCTTTGCCGGGACACCGGAGTTCGCCAGTCCCGAGCAATTCGCCGGAGCGGACGTAGACATCCGTTCGGATCTCTACTCGCTTGGCGTGACGCTCTGGGAGATGCTGACGGGCCAGGCGCCATTCCGGGGCTCTCCCGCTGAGGCGATGTATCAGCATCAGCGCGTCCCCTTACCCGTTGAGCAACTCGGAGGTGTTCCGCAGCCGCTCGTCGTTCTGCTTGAGGTGCTCCTAGAGAAAGATCCGGCGCGACGCTTCCAGAGTCCAGCCGAACTCTTGAAGGTGATGCCGATGGTAAGGGGAGCCATCGACGCGGGGAGTCTTCTCATGAAGACGATCCGGGTTTTCGTCTCCTCCACGGGCGATGTCCAAAAGGAGCGGATTCTGGCGGATCGAGTGATTCGCTCGGTTGCTGCCGAATTTAACGTTCCGGTGAGCAGTGCCGCCTTTTCGAATTTCCAACGCTTGGCAGAAGAAAATGGTGAACCGAAAACTGAACCCGAGAATCACGGGACGTTGGTCCTATGTCCCTATTTTTTGGAATATCAGAGGTTCCAATCGGACGCGGGATGCCGGGGACAGATCCCGAACACGGCGGAATTTGATCTGGTGATTTCTATCCTTTGGTCCCGACTCGGCGCCCTGCTGGACCCGACCTTGACGATGCCGGATGGCAGCTCACCCGGCTCGGGAACGGAATACGAAGTTGCCTGGGCGCTGGACCACGCAAACAAGAATAGAGGCGTTCCGCTATTGCACGTTTATCGCAACTGTTCGAAGCCGACACCGCCGTTGGAACCAAAAGAGGAGTGCGAAGTCTTTATTCGGCAATGGAACTCCTTACAGGAGTTCTTTGCGCGTTGGGAAAAGAACAGCGAGGAGAACTTCGCCGGGACGTGCAACAACTATCGCGACCTGCAGGAGTTTGAGGAGCTCTTCCGGGAACATTTCCGTAACTTTTTGGCGGGTCACGTAGAGCGGGAGGTCGGACAGAAAGTCTTGGGCAGGAAAGTGCGCCGGTGGAAATCCTGTCCGTTCCGCGGGCTGAATTTCTTTGATTTCGAACACGCTCCCATCTTCCAGGGTAGAACGAAAGCGATCGGGGAAGTGTTGGAAGCCTTGGAAGCGCAAGTCAGAGCGCAACGGCCGTTCGTGCTGGTCGTGGGTGCGAGCGGCTCAGGAAAAAGCTCGCTGGTGCGAGCGGGCGTGCTTCCGCTGTTAACGCAGCCCGAAACCATTGAAGGGGTCGGGCTGTGGCGGTGGTCGGTAACCACACCAGGAGCCGGTGGAAGCGGCGGTGATTGCTTCGATGCCTTGGCGGCCGCGCTGCTGGAGCCCCCTGCACTGCCCGCCTTGCAGGACTCAGAATCACGGAACGCAATCCGCGACCTTGCGACCGAATTGAGGGAACACTCCGACAGCGTCGCGCTCCGGGTCCGGGACGCGCTGGATCACGCCGCGCGGGAATGGAAAATTCAGCAGTCCCATTCCCTGAAGGAAAGAGAGCGGCAACTGCGGGAATCAGGAAGATTGGACGACGCGGACATGGCTCGACAGCGCAGGGAGAGGCTTGAGCTACCGAAAGCCCGTTTGGCGTTGGTGATTGACCAGTTGGAAGAATTGTTCACGACCGGTTTTTCACTGGAGGTTCGGCAGAAATACATCTCCGCGATCGCCGGTTTGGTTCGGAGCGGCCGAGTCTTTATCCTGGCGACGTTACGGAGTGACTTCTACCCGCGGTATCAGGAGTTCCCGGATCTGGTCGAGCTCGCCAAGCCGAGTGGAAAATTCGATCTCCGGCCGCCGACGCCTTACGAGCTTGGGAACATGATCCGGCTACCGGCCGAAGCAGCCGGTCTACACTTCGAAGAAGACCGCGAGACTGGTCAACGCCTGGATCAAGCGCTGCGCGATGCTGCCGCTGTCACACCGGAATCCTTGCCGTTGCTCGAGCATGTTTTGTCGTTGCTCTACGAGCAGCAGGGCGTCCGGGGCGATGACTTGCTCCGGTGGTCGGACTATGGCGAAGTAGGCGAATTGAAAGGTGCGCTTGCCAAGCACGCCGAGGCGGTATTCAGCACGTTGCGACCGCATGAACAAAGGGCGTTTCCTTTGGTGATGCGGTATCTTGTCACGTTGAGCCAGGGCGAAGAGGAAGTGCCCAACGGGCGGACGGTGCCTTACCGTGATTTCGTTGGCTCAGAGGGGAAGGACGATGATCAGAAAGCCGGCGCAAAAGGCTTTGTTGATCTATTCATTGAAAAACGGTTGCTGGTCGCAGACACCGACCCGCAGGGAGAGGTTACCGTGCGTGTTGCGCACGAAGCGCTGCTGCGGGAATGGCAACGGGTCAAAGAATGGCTGACCGAAAACCGCGAGTTCCTGCGGATGCGGGACCGCCTGGATTCGAGCTTGAAGCTCTGGCTGAGTCGCGGAAAACAAAAGGATGACCTGCTCGAACCGGGACTCCATCTGGCGGAAGGTGAAAAGCTAGTCAAAGACTTTGGACCGTCGCTTAGCCGGGAACAGACTGATTATATCTCCGCGAGCATCGCTGAGCGAGACCGGCGCAAACAGGCCCACGAGCGGATTCGTTATGCGGTGATGGCAGCGATCACCGTTCTCGCAGTCGTCGCCGGGTTTCAATGGCTCCGGGCTGAGCGCCAGCGTCAGAGCGCGGCCCAAGCGTTTAAATCTGAAGCACAGGTCACCGCGAAGCTGCACGAACAGTTGCAGCAGGCAAGCTGGGCAAGCTTCAACCAAGCCGAGCGTCAGTTCCAGTTGGGAGAGTGGCAGGAAGGCATCGCTCTTCTTGCGCGTGCGATCAAGTTCGACCCTGAAAATCAAGTTGCTTCAGAACGATTCTTCCACGAACTAATCGTTCATCGCGAAAAGGCGCTGCCGCCGCTCATCGCCTCCTTTGAGCATCAGGACGTGGTCCACCGAGCGGCGTTTAGTCCGGACGGCGCTCGGATCCTGACGGCAAGCTGGGACAAAACTGCCAAACTCTGGGATGTGGCCTCGGGCAAGCTCGTCGCCTCCTTCGCTCATCAGGGTTTCGTCTGGCAGCGCCGCTTTAGCCCGGACGGTGCTCGGATCCTCACGGCAAGCGCGGACAAAACCGCCAAGCTCTGGGATGCCGGCTCGGGCGAGCTCATTGCCTCCTTTGACCATAAGGATTCGGTCTAACGACGTGGCGTTTAGCCCGGACGGTGCTCGGATCCTGACGGCAAGCGCGGACAAAACCGCCAAGCTCTGGGATGCGGCTTCGGGCAAGCTCCTCGCCTCCTTTGCTCATCAGGATGTCGTCTGCGGCGCGGCGTTTAGTCCGGACGGTGCTCGGATCCTGACGGCAAGCTGGGACAACACCGCCAAGCTCTGGGACGCGGCCTCAGGCAAGCTCATCGCCTCTTTGACCATCAGGATCGTGTTTAGCACGTGGCGTTTAGTCCGGACGGTGCTCGAATCCTGACGGCGAGTGCGGACAACACTGCCAAGCTCTGGGACGCGGCCTCGGGCAAACTTATTGCCTCCTTTAACCATCAAGATGGGTCAACTACGTGGCGTTTAGTCCGGACGGTGCTCGGATCCTCACGGCAAGCGCGGACAAAACCGCCAAACTCTGGGATGCGGCCTCGGGCGAGCTCATCGCCTCCTTTGACCATCAGGATGTCGTCTGGGCATGCCGCGTTTAGTCCGGATGGTGCTCGGATCCTGACGGCAAGCGCGGACAAAACCGCCAAACTCTGGGACGCGGCCTCAGGCGAGCTCATCGCCTCCTTTGCCCATCAGAAGGGGGTCCGAGTTGGACGGCGTTTAGTCCCGACAGTGCTCGGATCCTGACGGCAAGCTGGGATAATACCGCCAAGCTTTGGGATGCGGTCTCGGGCAAACCCGTCGCCTCTTTTGCGCATCAAGATGGTCTCTATCATGCCGCATTTAGTCCGGACGGTGCTCGAATCCTGACGGCGAGCGCGGACAAAACCGCCAAGCTCTGGGATGCGGCTTCGGGCAAGCTCATCGCCTCCTTTGCTCATCAGGATACTGTTGAGGTCACCGCGTTTAGTCCGGACGGTGCTCGGATTCTGACGGCTAGCGCGGACAAAACCGCAAAGCTCTGGGATGCGGCTTCGGGCAAGCTCATCGCCTCCTTTGACCATCAAGATGCGGTCCACGACGCGGCGTTTAGTCCGGACGGTGCTGGATCCTGACGGCAAGTGCGGACAAAACTGCCAAGCTCTGGGATGCGGCTTCGGGCAAACTGATCGCCTCCTTTGACCATCAGGATGCGGTCTATGACGCGGCGTTTAGTCCGGACGGTGCTCGGATCCTGACGGCAAGCGCGGACAAAACCGCCAAGCTCTGGGATGCGGCCTCGGGCAAACTGATCGCCTCCTTTGACCATCAGGCTAGTAGTCTACCATGGGACGTTTAGTCCGGACGGCGCTCGGATCCTGACGGCGAGTGCAGACAATACCGCCAAGCTCTGGGATGCGGCCTCGGGTAAGCTCATCGTCTCCTTTGACCATCAGGATGAGGTCTTCCAAGCGGCGTTTAGTCCGGACGGCACTCGGATCCTGACGGCAAGTGCGGACAAAACCGCCAAGCTCTGGAATGCGGCCTCCGGCAAGCTCATCGCCTCCTTTGACCATCAGGCTAGTGTGTATCACGGCGCGTTTAGTCCGGACGGCGCTCGGATCCTGACGGCGAGCGCAGACAACACCTCTAAACTCTGGGATGCCGCCTCGGGCAAGCTGATCGCCTCCTTCGTCCATAAGGATAGTGTCCGATGGGCGGCGTTTAGTCCGGACGGCGCTCGGATCCTGACGGCAAGCTGGGACAAAACCGCCAAGCTCTGGGATGCGGCTACTCCGGCAGAGCTGGCTCGGCGGGTGAAAGAATCAGGTGGCGACACAGCGAGAATAGGCTCCTCCGTTTCGATCGCCAACTCCCCCGCGCTGCAGGTCGAATCGCTCTCCGAGATCGCAAGCGGACTCCAATTTTCAAACGATGGCTCGCTCGTCGCCGTCAATGAGGAGCGCAGATCGAAGCTGACGAAGCAGTTGAAGGACTCGCAGCGCAAGATCTTCGTACCAACGCGCGCTTTCATACGCTGGTTTTTCAGTACCGGCAGTGATCGAACGATCTTCCCGGCGAGCGACATCAAAGTTATCGAGTGGGTAGACAACGCCCTTCTCACCAATCCAAATGTAACCGAAGAATGGGTGCGAAACGCTTTAGTTTTCTTCCCAGATCACCCGTTGCTTCATATCGCACTTGCGGGGTTTGAAACTGATTCCAAACGCGCTGACTTTCTTCGCTCATTCGGTTTGGCGAGGCTCCCGAAAAGCAGCGTTGTCTGCACGCGCGCCGGCGAGATGCTGCTGGCACAACATCGTCCCGAACTCGCGCTGGCCGCAGTCGATAGGGCTCTTCTCGCAGATCCCACGGACCTACCCGCTCGGCGTCTTCGACTCGAGATCCAAGATGCGATGACTCGATGATGCGCTAACCGAATATCTTGCGGTCGGCTTTAATTGCGGGTAGTTTTCCCCCGGGACTCGATTCGCTTACAAAAGAGGACCGGAAAGAAAGAGGAGGCGTTAGGTTTGAAAAGACTCCTACACTCGCTGACTGTCGCTTCACGTCGCGGTCGTGGTTGTCCTTGCTGCAAACAATGCCGTTGGTGCTTCCAACAAGCAAACACTGGATCCGACCCAGAACAATGCGGGAAATGAGCCGATACTTCTCGCACAGAACACTGCTCCGAAGGAGGGAAGAGCAGCAATACAGCCGTAAACATAGATGGTAAAGGGGTTATATTGAAGGGCTACGATACGGTCGCCTATTTCAAACAAGGAAAGCCTGTCAAAGGAAATCCCGCAATCGAGAGCACCTATCAGGGCGTCACATACTTATTCGCCTCAGCGGCGGATAAAGCCGCTTTTGACAAAGATCCCGCAAAGTATGTTCCGCAGTATGGCGGCTTTTGTGCCTACGGAGTAGCTAACGGAGTGACTTGCCGACACCGAGGCTCCAAACGTCTTCACTGTTTACAAGGGCAAGCTCTACCTCTGTGGGAATCCGGACGCGTTGAAAAGTTTCAAGACGAATATCGACGACAATATCGGAAAGGCAGATACGTACTGGCGGGAGCTAACTGGGTCTTAGCCACAGAGTCTTATCAGGGTTACCAGCAGAACGGCTCCTCGCAATCTCATGGACTATCTCAACTTTTTCGGGGTCGGTGCGCAATCCATGTCAGGTACTCTAAGGAGAATTTCTAAGATTCACGCCGGAACACGCATGAAGAAGCGCTCACCCGAACTGAAGGTTCCCGGCAAATTCGATCCCCAGATACGGTGGCTGCTCGTTTATTTCGTGGTAATGCTCGTCACCCTCTGGGTGTGGCAGGAATTGTTTCGTCAATTCGCTGTGCAGACCATTCCCTACAGCGAGTTCAAGGCCTATCTCTCCCGGCACGAAGTCGTCGAAGCATCTATCCAGCAGGACGAAATCGTTGGCCGGATTGAGCCGCGCGCCGCTCCCGCGGCCGAGACGCCTGGTTCCGATGCGGCCTCCAAAGCGGCCGCCGAAGATCACGCGGAAGCGCCTCCCAGTCCCCAGGAGGCGATCGACGAGACCAAAGCATTCTTCTTTCGCACCGTGCGCGTCGAGGACCCGGATCTGGTCAACGAGCTCCAGGCTGCCGGCGCCAAATTCAGCGGCACGCGCCCGAGTGCCCTGTCGCAGTTCCTCATGGCCTGGGTGCTGCCCCTTCTCGTGATTTTCGGTTTGTGGTCACTGCTTGCTCGTCGCTTCGGAGCGGCGGGCCAGGGTGTTCTTGGCATTGGCAAGAGCCGCGCCAAGATGATCGCAGACAAGAACACCGGCGTCACCTTCGCCGACGTAGCGGGATGCGACGAAGCGAAGCAGGAACTAAAAGAGGTCGTCGACTTTCTCAAGAATCCCAAGGACTACGAAGCGCTCGGGCGCGCATCCCGAAAGGTGCGCTGCTCGTCGGCCCTCCCGGCACGGGGAAGACTCTGCTCTCTCGAGCGGTGGCGGGCGAAGCCGGCGTTCCGTTCTTCTCCTTGAGCGGCGCCGATTTCGTCGAAATGTTTGTGGGCGTCGGCGCGGCGCGTGTTCGCGATCTTTTCCAACAGGCCAAGCAGCACGCCCCATGTATCGTTTTCATCGATGAACTGGATGCCATCGGCCGCCAGCGCGGCGTCCACGTCGGTGCGGTCAACGACGAGCGCGAGCAAACGCTCAACGCTTTGCTGGTTGAAATGGACGGCTTCGAACCCAACGCCGGGGTCATCATCCTCGCCGCCACCAACCGCCCGAGGTTCTCGATCGCGCATTGTTGCGCCCTGGCCGGTTTGATCGCCAGATCGTCGTGGATGCGCCCGACCTCGATGGTCGCGAGGCGATTCTCAAGGTTCACGCGCGCGGCAAGAAGCTCGCTGCTGACGTCGACCTTCGCCGTCTGGCAGCGGCCACCGCCGGAATGTCCGGCGCGGACCTTGCCAATGTGCTCAACGAGGCCGCGTTGTTGACCGCGCGCCGAAAGGCGAACGCGATCACGCAACGCGATCTTGAAGAGGCCGTCGAGAAGGTCGTTGCCGGTCCGGAGCGTCGCAGTCGCCGTCTCAATGCCGATGAAAAGCGCCGCGTCGCCTATCACGAGGTCGGCCACGCGCTCGTTGCCGCGCATAGCGAACACGCTGATCCCGTTCACAAAATCAGCATCGTTCCGCGGGGCCGGGCCGCGCTGGGTTACACCATGCAATTGCCCTCCGAGGACCAGTTCCTCCTGACACGCGGCGGAGCTCACGGAACGATTGCGCGGCCTATTGGGCGGGCGAGCCGCTGAGGAGTTGGTTTTCGGCGAAGTAACGACCGGCGCACAAAATGATCTCGAACGCGCCACGGCTCTCGCCCGCCAGATGGTCGCCGTTTATGGCATGAGCGAGCGCATTGGGCTGGTCAGCTGTGCCCAGCGCCAGTCCGCATTCCTGGCTGGGTTTGGACGGCTCGATGCAGCGCGATTGCAGCGAGGAGACCGCGCGCGAGATCGACGAGGAAGTGAAGGTTCATCCTCGACGAGGCGTATGCCAGTGCGAAGCAGATCCTGACTGCGCATCGCGACCAACTCCAGCAAATCGCGACCGAACAAGATGCGGCGGAAATCTTGCGTCGGCCGCGGAGGATAGGGGAATCGTCCTTCCTGGCCAGTTGTCCGTTCTGTCCGGCACGAGGCCCTGCGACGGACGAACGATTTCGCCCCGAGGGCAACGGTGGTCCTCCGCGTCTGCAAAGGAACGGCAGTGATAGTCCGCTGCCCGAGCCCCCAAAACGGCGAGGTCGAGCTGGTACGGGGATGTAAATCATTCCTCGTCTCCGGAGATTGTGCCGGGCGTTGCGGGGATTTGCCGGTAGGATTTATCGGCTGCGAGCAGCGAGCCGGGCGCGCGTCATGCGCTCGCGCAACCCACCTTCCTTCAGGAAATCCTGTTCGAGCCGCCGGATTTGCTGATCGAGCAGGTAGTTGGTCTGGTGGATGAGACAGATGAGGATGTTGGCGACGACTTGGGCGGGGCGGGTGTCCACATAAGACCGATAGGACTCATAGGACACATTGGGCTTTGCCCCGAGACGGCGTACGAACAGAGCTTCTTTGGAATTTTTGTCCCAAAGGGGGTAGCCGCCGGTCCGGAGAATATCGCGGTAATCTTCGAGGAGTTCCTCAAGGCTGGCTCGAGCGACGTTGGTCAGCTTGAGCTCGGCCTCCTTGGAAGTGCCGCTGGCCTGGCTGGCCTCGACGATGTTTTGTTTGCCAGAGCGAGCGGCCTGCGTCATCTGGTCGTGGGTGCGGGAGCGCTTGTCAACGAAACGTTCGCAAAAGCGTATGGTGCCATCATAGACGATGCGGGCCTTCTGGAAGGAGAGCAGGTTTTCGTAGCCGCCGTGAGGAGGGAGCACACCCGCATTTGTCACCTTTGTCGTGTTCGTCACATTGGAATTTCGCTCAGGCATACCTCGCAACCAACGTGATCAAAGCGTGCTCAAAATCTCGTTGAATGTAGCGCTGGGGCGCATGGCAGCGGAGGCTTTGCCGTCGTCAGGGCGGTAGTAGCCGCCGATATCGACGGGCTTTCCCTGTGCGGCGATTAACTCCCCGGCGATCTTCTGCTCGTTCGCGGTGAGCTTCTCGGCAATTGGAGCGAAGACCGCTTTCAGCTCAGGGTCCTGATCCTGGCCGGCGAGCGCCTGGGCCCAGTACAGCGCGAGATAGAAGTGGCTCCCACGGTTGTCGATGCCCCCCACTTTGCGTGACGGCGATTTGTTGTTGCTGAGGAATTTTCCGGTCGCCTCGTCCAAGGTGTCGGCGAGGACTTTTGCCTTCGCGTTTCCGAAGGTCTCGCTGAGGTGCTCCAGCGAGACCGCGAGCGCCAGGAATTCGCCGAGAGAATCCCAACGGAGATAGTTCTCCGCGAGAAATTGCTGGACATGCTTGGGAGCTGAACCGCCCGCTCCGGTCTCGAAGAGACCGCCGCCGTTCATCAAGGGGACTATCGAAAGCATTTTCGCGCTGGTGCCGAGCTCCAGGATCGGAAAAAGATCGGTCAGATAGTCGCGCAGCACATTTCCGGTGACCGAGATCGTGTCCTTGCCGGCTTTCAATCTCTCGAGCGTAAATCGGCATGCCTCGGCGGGGGCGAGAATTTTGATCTCCAGGCCGGCGGTATCGTGATCCTTGAGGTAAGATCTCGACTTTCTTGATCAGCTCGGCGTCGTGAGCACGGTTCTTGTCCAGCCAGAAAACGGCGGGGGTATGGGTGGCTCGCGCGCGGTTTGCGGCGAGTTTCACCCAATCGCGGATCGGGTCGTCCTTCGTCTGGCAAGCGCGCCAGATATCGCCTTCCTCAACCGAGTGCTCGATGAGAGTCTTGCCGGCCGAATCGACAACGCGGACGGTGCCCTTTGCGGGGATCTCGAAGGTCTTGTCGTGAGAGCCATATTCCTCGGCCTTCTGCGCCATGAGGCCGACATTCGGCACAGTGCCCATGGTGCGTGGATCGAAGGCGCCGTGGTTTCTTGCAGAACTCGATCACCGCCTGGTAAACGCCCGCGTAGCTGCTGTCCGGGATAACAGCGAGGGTGTCCTGAAGCTTGCCTTCAGCGTTCCACATTTTTCCCGAGGAACGAATCATCGCAGGCATGGAAGCGTCGACGATGACATCGCTGGGGACGTGAAGGTTTGTGATTCCTTTGTCGGAATTCACCATTGCCAGGGCGGACCCCTTGCCGTAGGCAGCCTGGATGTCTGCCTCGATCTCGGCCCTCTTATCGGCCGGAAGACTTTGAATTTTCGCGACGAGGTCGCCGAAGCCGTTCTTGAAGTCCACGCCGAGTTCGGCAAGCACGCCGCCGTGCTTTGCGACGAGGTCCTTGAAAAAGACCCTTACCGCGTGGCCGAAAATGATCGGATCGGAGACCTTCATCATGGTCGCCTTCATATGCAGTGAGAGGAGGAGGTCCTGATTCTTTGCCTCGGCGACTTGCTTCTCGAGGAACGCGAGAAGGGCTTTCCTGCTCATCACCGTGGCGTCAATCACCTCGCCGGCCTTGAGCGCGGTCTTCTCCTTGAGCACCGTGACTTTTCCATCGTCCGCGACGAACTCAATCTTCACGTTGGTCGCTTCGGGCACGGTGACTGATTTTTCGTTCGAGAAGAAATCCTCGCGGCCCATCGTGGCAACTTTCGTCTTCGATTCGGTCGACCAGGCCCCCATCGAATGCGGGTTGTTTTTCGCGTATTCCTTGACGGCCTTTGGTGCGCGCCGGTCGGAGTTGCCCTCGCGGAGGACGGGGTTTACGGCGCTTCCCTTGATTTTGTCGTAACGGGCTTTGATTTCCTTTTCGGCGTCGGTCTTGGCCTCCTCGGGGTAATCGGGGAGCTTGTAGCCCTGTAACTGGAGTTCGGCGATGGCCGCTTTCAATTGGGGAACGGAAGCGCTTATATTGGGGAGCTTGACGATGTTCGCTTCCGGTTTGGTGGCCAACTTTCCGAGTTCTGCAATGGCGTCACCGATCTTTTGATCCTCCGAGAGATATTCCGGGAAGTTGGCAATTATTCGTCCGGCGAGCGAGATGTCTCTGGTCTCAACCGCGATGCCCGCATGGCGTGTGAACGCCTGAATGATTGGGAGCAGGGAATAGGTCGCGAGAGCCGGCGCTTCGTCGGTTTTCGTGTAAATGATGGCAGGACGCTGGGACATGTTCGTGATTGAGACTTTAGCAAGTCATTAAAGTTGATCGGCCTCTTATGGTCAAAAGCAATTGCCTGGAACGGCAGGATGGTGGCATTGCCGATGGACCTTACCGCATTTGCCCCAAGCTCGCTATTTGGGCCGCAAGAAAAGCAGATAGCGTGTTTCGCTCTGCTTCGAGATGGGACCGGAATCGAGAGCGGGAGCGGGCAACAAGCTGGCATCGGCAATTCGGCGTTCAGGGATCACCAGGGCATCGATATCGCCATTGTTCCAGGCGCGCATTGCGCGAATGACTGGGAGATAGCTGCCTGCATCGCAGTAGATCACCATCGGTTCGTCCCGTCCCTCCACGATGCCGAGCTTGAGAGCTCCAGCCTCTCTTGTCACATTCCGGACTTCCCTGCCGAAGCGCACCAAGGCATCGTCGTTTCTCTTGTAGCCTAAGAAAATAATGGTGAGGAAATAGCCGCAAACTGCGACTACTGCGAAAACGACCGCGGCGCCGCACCAGGCCCGGATGCGCCTGCCGCATTGACAGGCAGACACCATTGAGACGAGCAGCAGGCAGAGCGGGGGAATGACCGGAAAGATGCGATCCACACGCTTGGAGGGCACGAAGGTCATGCATACCAGCCCCCCAAGCGCCCAGCAGGCAAGCCACAAAGTGCCAGGGTCAGACGTGATTTTGCGTCGCACATTTTCCGAGGCAATCGGAAGGGCGAGAGCGAACAGGCTCCAGGGGGCGAATTTGTGGATCAGGTGAGGAAAATAGAACCAGATCGGCTGCTGCTTTTCGTGCGCCTTGAGGCTTTGATCGAAGCGGCTCATGAATTCTTTGATGACGACGTCGTTGTAAAACTCCGGCCTCGTCGAACAACCGATTACGAGCCACGCAACGAACAGCGCGAGAGGCACGAGCCACGTCCACCAACCGCTCCAAACTGCGACGCGGCGATCCTTGGGACCGAGAACGAAAAAGGCCGCCATGCCAGGCAGGAGGAAGGCGTAAAGAATGGGCCCCTTGGTGAGAAGCGCTACGAGCATCGCGAAGAAAAACAGCCACTTCTCCCAAGGCATCCATGATTGTCCGCTCTCAATCTTCCGAAAGATCAGCAGCCCGCAGACCGCGATACAGAGCGCCAACATCATGTCAGTGCGAACGAGCGTCGCGATCCGGGGCGTGAGCAGGTTCAGTCCGAACGCACAGATGACGAGCAGCACCCCGAACTCCGGAAGAATGCGACGAGCTTCGCGCGCCAGAATGAGCAGCATGGCGAGAGTGCAGAGATAGCCGGGCAGTCTCCACGCCAGATTCCAGGAGCCAGTGATCCAAAAGAACGGAAGGCTCAACCAACCGGCAAGAGGCGGCTTTGTCGCCGTATTGCCATGCGGGGTATGCTGATACCACCAGTCCCCGCCGTGGGCGATCTGATAAGAAACATACGCCTGCTTGGCCTGGTCGTAGTTATCGAGATGCCAGGGCAGATTGCCGACCGCACAGATCACAAGAATGACCAGGAGCAGCACGCGCTCCGCGGTCTTGCTCGTCAAGAGATCCGAGAGGAGGTCAGGGACGGTCTTCAGAGTGGGAAGGCTCTCCAGGGGGGCGAGCGACTGGTGTTCAGGGAGGAACCAAGATCCTCGACATCATGGTCGTCGATGAGCTTTCCTCAATTCCTTGATCCTCATCCACACCCTGCGCGCATGGGCTTCACCATGTGCCTGCGCCCATTTGAATGTCCACCACGCGATGAAGAGCGAAAGGCAGATTGAGACGACGACATCGGAGACGTGGTGCGCTCCAACCATGATGCTCGACCAGGCGATGAGCGAGGCAAGGGCGATTGCGCCGACGCCCAACCAAGGTCGCGCGAAAAAGATGACTCCGGCGAAACCAAACGCCGTGGCAGTATGGCCGGACGGAAACGAGTTGAAGGGCGGATCGCCGATCGTAAGCCGTCCCTCCCTCCATGGCCCGTAGAAGCCCTGAGTGATCGCCGGGCTTTCGCGCGGCCGGGTGCGTCCCGTCGTCAGGCGCGACGCATTTGCCAGCAACCCCGCGAGTGTCGAAGCGATCATGGCCGCCGCAACAATGCGCATCCATTCGCGGCTTCGCATCTTCCAAGAGATGGCGAGACCGATGCCGCCCGCAAGCATGAGCCACGGCCAGTCACCCACCCGGCGGACGGCCGTCTTGAAGCGAAAATCGTCTGTCTTCTTCCACCCTTTTCCTTGGGTTTGGATCACCGCCTGCCGAACCGGTTCGTCGAGCTCGAAGGAAGCCCATGTGGCGCAAATCGCGAGGAACGCCAATAGCGAAATCGGAAGAATTCGCCGAAGACTCTTGCGATCGGGTGGTGTGCGAGGAAGGCTCTCCACGGCGTGGAAAAAAAGTCGCGACCGACGGTTGCCCTCAAGCGCGCAAGTTCGAGGTAGCCGTCACTTTATCTGAAGCCACGGCTGGTCGCTCTCCTTCATTTTGAGCGAGTTCATCACCACGAACAGGACGGCGTCGAGCCGATCGGAGTCGGTCCAATAAATGTCCGTGACGCCCGCGGGCGGTTCCCAGGTGGAAGCGGGCAAGGATGGGGAAAACTTCAGATCCTTTATATCCGTCATTGCGACGAAATCAGGCTGGGTGATCTCGACGCGGCGCGGCACGTATCCGGGGGCCACCCACATTTTGGCGCGGAATCCTTCGGCCTTGGCGGCCCTTGCAAGCTCCGGCATGAGACCGGCGCTGATGACGCGGCAATCCTCCCCGTTGAGGTTTTGGATCTCGGCGACATCGGGGCGAAACACGGTGAAAAGCGCGGGAAGAAATATCGCCTGCTGCGCAGTGATGGGAAGAAATATGGGTGTGTTCTTTTTCTTGGTCGGCGGCGGCTTCCCCTTGAATCGCTCGAGCAGGAACTGAACTTTCGCACCGGGGTGCGCCCAGACCTTGTCTCCGTCCCGACACACCGTGAAAGTCTCACCAAACACCGGCGCCTGCAGTTTTACCTTGTCAGGAAACTGGACGGCTGCCTGAAGCGAGGCTCCCGACATCTGCTTCGGAAGCCGGCCGGATACTTCCGTCAACTCGATCGTCATCGTGCACGCCTTGTTCGGGCTCTTGGTATCTGCGAGCAAGACGCTCCAGAACGGAGAGAAGACCTTTCCGATCACGTCATACGGGTTGTCGCGAGGCGGCGCCGGTTGGGCGCGACCAGGGAGCGCGGTGATCGCAAGGATCAGCGCGACAATTTGGACGAGGCGAGAAATCATGCGCGCCTTACATACGCGGGAAGCGGGCCGGCGTCAAAACCGGTCTGTCGAACGGCCTTCGTCGCGTTGAACTCCCTGCTTCATGAACACTTGGTTGCGCGGACCCGAATCGTTCCGGTCTCCACTCGGTTGACGTTGGCGCAAGTGGGAGCTTATTGCTAATAGTGCATTCCGTGAAATTCGCCATCTTCTCTGACATCCACGGGAATTTGGAGGCATTGAAAGCGGTGCTGGCCGACATCGCCGCGGAGAGGGTGCAGGAAATGATCTGCCTTGGGGATATTGTCGGTTACGGGCCGAACCCCGCCGAATGTCTCGAGCTGATTCGCGGGCTGAGCTGCTCCGTGGTCCTCGGAAATCACGATGAGGCATGCGTCGAGCCCGCCGCGGAGGTAGCCCTCAACGAGTACGCGCGTGCGGGAATCACTTTTTCGCGCAATCAACTCAGCAACGCGCAAAAGGATTGGCTTCGGAATCGCCCTTTGCGATTGGATTTCGACGACTTTAGCGTGGTCCACTCTTCCCTTAACGACGAGGAATCGTGGCAGTACATCTTGAGTCCGCTGGATGCCCAACAGCATTTCCTCTTTCAGGAGAAGCCGCTTTGCTTTTGCGGGCACACGCACAAACCGGCGGTCTGGACACGTGAGGGACCGGCCGTTCGGGTGGTGGCGCCGGCCGGAAATGTTTCGTTTCCTCTCACCATACGAACGTTGGTCAACGTGGGTTCCGTCGGGCAGCCTCGCAACTTGCGGCCGGAAGCGTGTTACGTCGTTTACAATCGCGCTGCGCTTTCGGTCGGGTTTCGGTTCGTTCCCTATGATCTGAAATTGACGCAGGACAAGATCCTGAGGGCTGGCCTTCCGCGTTTTCTCGCCCAACGCCTGGCGATGGGCCGATAGGGAGATTAGTGACTGGCAGCTTTTCGGTTTTGCGATAACATTCAATCTCGAAAAACCTACGATGATAGTGCCGCAACGACATGCTGCCGGGTTGCGACCTGTGAACGGGACAGCGAGGTGCCGCTCGCGAGGAAGCCGCGGGGCGATCGCGGGTAACGCGCTCCTCCGGCTTTTCTCGCTCTTGTCGGGCGTTCGCCGGACAGCTTTTGCGCGCCTCTCAAGCTGTTAGGAATCATGGCTTCTTCCGTCGCATTCCCCCTCGCCGAAGGCCTTGTTTATTCCTTCCTTCAATCCACCATCGAGGGGAAGGCAATCCTGTTGCTTCTCTTTTTCTGTTCCATCTTCAGTTGGTCCGTGATGGTGACTAAAATTCGGTATCTCAACTTCGCCAGGCGGCAGTCGGAGCGATTTTCAGCGTTGTTTCGTCGTGATCGCGCGCCGTTGAGAATCTACGAAAAGGGCGTTCGTTTTGATGGATCTCCTCTCTACGAAATCTACAAGGCGGGATGCGTCGAATTGTGCTTTCAGATTCTGGGCTCGGCGGATGTGGACGAAAACTTCCACGGCCGTTTGGAGGCCGCCGAGAAGATGTCGGCGGCGCAAATGCGCGCTGTGACTGCGGCGATGGAGCGCGCGGTGGGCGAGGCAGGGCTCAAGTTGGAATCGCAGATGATCATTCTCTCAACGGCTGTAAGTGGTGCGCCGTTTCTCGGGTTGCTCGGCACGGTCTGGGGCGTAATGGACGCCTTTGGCGGAATCGCGCAGAGCGGCAGCGCCAATCTCGCCGCGATGGCGCCCGGCGTCGCCGGTGCCCTGATCACGACAGTCTTCGGATTGCTTGTGGCCATTCCCGCCATGTTTGGATACAACTTTCTTGTCACGAGCGTCCGCTCGATGATCGTGCAGGCGGAGAATTTTGCGGGCGAGTTTTCGTCCGAAGTCGAGCACAGGTTCGTTGAGCACTCCACCGGCGATCCGCGGCGTCATCTCGTCTAAGGCGGACTCTGTAGAAATGGCACCGACACTCACCCGTAGCATTGCGGTTTCCGGGCGAATTTTCGACCCGTCAAACTCGAAAGATTGCTAATCCATGCGCCGCTTCAGCACTCGCAATCCCCTTCACACTCTCGCGGAGTTGAACGTGACTCCTCTGCTGGATCTCTGTTTCGTGCTTCTGATCATTTTCATGATTACAACGCCCCTCATGGAGAACAGCGTTGATCTTGTGGTTCCCAGCAGCGCGACGGCCAAGACGGAGATCAGCCCCGAAGAAACCCAGATCATTCAGATCGATCGCAACGATGTCCTGAAGCTCAACGGTGAAGTAACGAACAAGGCCGATCTCGAGTTGCAGCTGGCCGCGCTTAAGGCTCGGGATTCCCAAATTTCCGTAGTGGTGCGGCCAGATCGGGACTTGGCCATCCAGAAATTCATTGATGTGATGGACATTCTCAAGCGGGTCGGCATCGGCAGGGTCGGAGTGATGACACGTCGCGAGGAGGGACAGCCTGGGGGCGGGGAGTGACTCGCCGCGTCCGGACTGCTTCCGGCGATCCGCCTCCCTTGATTCATGGGTGACCCGCACTTTCGGCGGAATCTGATCTACGTCGCCGCATTTCACCTTCTGCTGGTTGCGGCGCTGTTCTACTTCGCGCGCAGGGAGATCAGGCGGCCGACAGGCGACATAGTCTGGATGGATCCCGGTTCGTTTTCGCAAATCGCGGCTGCCCAGGAACAGGAAGCCGCAGCCGAAACCGCGTCCGAACCTGAGGTGACACCCACTCCTCCTCCAACCCCCGAACCCACCCCGCCTCCGACGCCCGAACCGACGCCCCCGCCGACGCCCGAACCCACCCCGCCGCCGACACCCGAACCCACCCCGCAGGACGACACGATACCGCCTGATCCGGTTTCCACACCGACCCCGAAGCCCACGGCCACGCCGACTCCGAAGCCCACGGCCACGCCGACTCCGAAGCCCACGGCGACGCCGACTCCCAAACCCACTGCGACGCCGACCCCGAAGCCGAAAGCGACTCCGAAACCCACGGTTTCGCCCAAGCCGACCGGAAAGCCATCGCCGAAACCATCCCCCAAAACTTCGCCTAAACCATCTGCCTCGCCAAAGGGCACTTCGAAAGGCGAGGCATCGGCGAAAACGAGTCCCGCTGCCGATGCATCACCCAAAACAGCAGGCTCCCCGGCGGAGAAGACATCAACATCGCAGGCTGCGAACTCCGGCAAGTCTGCGGAACCGGGAGCGGGACAGACTGGCGGGTCTGCCGGCCGCGCCGGCGCAGGCGGGAATTCCTCGCAGTTTGGCTGGTATCACGAGCTCATCCACGATCGCTTCTACAGCCAGTGGGATCAGCCGACGTCCATTTTCGACTCGTCAAAGTCTTTCGTTTGCACCCTGCAGATCCGGATTGAGACCAGCGGCAAGATTTCTGACGTGAAGATTTTGAAATCGAGCGGAAACGTCATCATGGACGACTCGGTGATGGCGGCGGCGCATCGCGTACTCCAGATCGATCCACCGCCGGCGGGTTTGGGCGGGGGTGGGGCCTATACGGTTAATATCAATTTCGAGCTCCAATGACGCGCCGGACCTGGCCGGTGCAGATTTCCTAACTTTACCCTTTAGAGATTCCGCGCGCTGCGCATAGTTCGCTTTCAACAAACGAGGTGGAAAGCAGCGAAGCAAATCAGAACGACCAGTTCAGGGCATCAAAGGAGGTCTCCGTGATGGCGTGGATCGAGAATCAGTTCGGGGATGTCCTTATTCTCAAACAGAAGCGCGGGAACAAGCTTTGGACCTTACCGGGCGGCAAGGTGCGCCAGCGCGAATCCCTGAAGGAAGCCCTTAGAAGAGAGGTCGAGGAGGAAATAGGTGTCAGGATCCAATTCGTCGCGCTTGCCGAGCTCTTTGATCGTCCGCAAAAGGCGGTGATCACCTTTCTGTACACTGCGCGCATTAAGGGGCACGACGAAATCATCAATCCCAAACCTGCGGAGATCGATTCCGTAAAGTTCAGCTCGTCGCTCCCGAGCGACGCCACGCCTTCTCTAAGATTCTTCTGGAAGCGAGTTCATCAAGGGGCATTCGGCTCACTGCGGCGTCACTAACGGATTGCCCCCGGGGAAAGGCGCATTCGCTCGCATGGCTCAAACTCCAAACGTCCTCGAGATCGTCAAGGAATCAGGCGGCTCTCGACTGAAATTTGCCGGACGCCTTGATGCCGAGGGCGTGGCGGGGGCTTGGGCCAAAGCGCTTGGTGCCGCGAGCGAGACCCATCAAATTCAGGTCGACGCGTCCGAAGTGGAGTATTGTGACGGTTCGGGGCTCGCGTTGTTGTGGGAATTGCGGCGGCGCAGCGGTGCGGAAATCTCCGGGCTAAAGCCGGAGATAGCGAAGCTCTTTGAGCCGTTCGCCGAAGCGGAACGCAAGGGAGGCGAACAAAGGGGCGCCAAAGAATCCACGGTTGCCTCCATCGGCAAACTCGCCGTCGATTTGGTAAGGGACCTTTATGAGCAAATCTCCCTTCTTGGGCAGGTCGCGGTGATTTCCCTGAGAGTGGCGATCCGGCCGCGTGAGCTGCGATGGCGGGATTTCTGGATCACTTATGAGCGCGCCGGCGTGCAAGCGCTGGTGGTCGTCGGCCTGATCTCCTTCTTGACCGGACTCATCATGGCTTTTCAGGCGGCTCCGGCCCTGCGCCAGTTCGGAGTGGATATCTTTGTGGTGAATCTCGTCGCTCTGGCGATGCTGCGAGAGTTGGGGCCGATTATGACCGCGATCGTTCTGGCGGGACGAAGCGGGTCGGCCTTCGCGGCGGAGATCGGCACGATGAAGGTGAACGAAGAGATCAACGCCCTGACGACGTTTGGCCTCGACCCGGTGCGCTTCCTTGTCGCGCCGCGAGTGCTGGCGGGTATTCTCGTAACTCCTGTGCTGACGATCTATTCGGATCTCCTCGGTGTGGGCGGCGGACTGGCCATGATGCTGGGAAGGGGATATCCGGTCGTGACACTGTGGCGCCAGCTTACCAGCTCTGTCGGCATCAGTGATGTGCTTGCCGGAATTATCAAGGCGTTCGTTTTTGGCGGCTTGGTGGCTGGGATCGGCTGTCTTCGCGGACTGCAGACAAAATCCGGACCAAGCGCTGTGGGCATCTCGACAACGCGCTCCGTCGTAACCAGCATTTTCCTGATCGTTGTGGTGGACGCAATTTTCGCGGTCGTCTACTACGCAATCGACTTTTAGATGGACGATGGAGCGATTATCGAAGTACGAGGTTTAACGGCCGCCTACGGAGATGACGTCATTCTCAAGGACGTCTCCTTCGAGGTCAGCCGGGGTGAGGTCTTCGTGGTCCTTGGGGGATCGGGATGTGGAAAGAGCACGCTTCTGAAGCATTTGATCGGACTCTATCGTCTGGCTTCCGGTGAGGTGTTGATCGACGGAGAAAACCTCGCAACCGCGACCGGCGCTGACCGGCAGCGAATCTTACGGCGCTTCGGAGTGGCGTATCAAAGCGGAGCGCTCTTCGGGTCAATGACGTTGAGCGAGAACGTGACATTGCCTATCGAAGAATTCACGCGGCTACCTTTGGCCGCGCGGGAAGTGATTTCCTGGATGAAACTCAAACTGGTAGGACTTGAGGCCTTCGGGAACCATCTTCCCGCCGAGGTGAGCGGAGGCATGCAGAAGCGCGCGGCCATTGCGCGGGCGATGGCGCTCGATCCCGCCGTCCTCTTTCTTGACGAGCCTTCGGCGGGGCTGGACCCGGTGACTTCCGCGGAACTCGACGCGCTCATCCTCGAGCTTCGCGAAGCTCTTGGCATGACCTTTGTGATTGTCACACATGAGTTGGCCAGCATCTATGCGGTAGCCGACCGCGTTATCATGCTCGATAGAAGCAAGAAGGGAATCATCGCCGAAGGGCATCCGCAAGAGTTGCGCGACCACTCGACCGACCCCTACGTTCGCCGATTCTTTCGTAGGGAGGCTGAATGAGCGAGAAGCCAGGCTACTTCCGCATCGGCCTCTTTATCCTCATCGCGCTGGCAATTCTCGTGGCAGGGCTTGTCGCTCTGGGTGCAGGCGCATTCTTACGCCAGCGCATTTACATTGAGACATACGTGAACGCCTCGGTTCAGGGGATCGACGTTGGATCGCCGGTGAAGTTCAGGGGCGTGCAGATTGGGCGGGTGAGCGGCATCAGTTTCACCTTCAACGAGTACGGGTCCCCGGTTGAGGACCGATATAACTACGTTGTCATCCTGATGGAGATTGATCGCGAGATGTTTCCTGGAATGTTCAGCAAGAATATTCAGCCCCTAATCGCAAGGAATATTGAACAGGGACTGCGAGCGCGCATCGAGCCGTTGGGCATTACCGGGATGAACTATATCGATATCAACTATGTGAGCGATCCGAACCAGTTCCCACCGCTGGCACTGAATTGGGAGCCCCATTACTATTATATTCCCTCGGCTCCGGGACAACTCACCAACATGCTCGACTCGATCAACAGCATTATGCGTCAGGTCGAGGGATTGAACATCGGCGGAATGAGTAAATCGGGAGCGGAACTTCTCGATAATCTCAACAAGGCGGTCACCGGCGCGGAGATCGGAAAGATCAGTGCGAATCTGCAAGCGCTGCTGGCTGATTTTCAAGCCGCGCTGAAGGCGGCAAACGTGGGTCCGCTAAGCGAAGACGCGCGCGAGTTGATTTCCGGTCTCGAAAAATCCAACGAGCAGCTGCGAGCTATCCTGAGGGACCTGGAGCCTGTCACGAGAATCAGCGGTCCGCAAGTCAAAGCGCTCATGGACAACCTCACCACGACGAGCGCCAATCTTGCGCAGTTTAGCGCAGAGGTGAAGCGAAGGCCTTCGCTATTGCTCTGGGGCAGTCCTCCGCAACCCAAAGCGACCCCGACGCCGCGCAAGCGAAGGTGAGCAAAGCTCCCAGGAGCGCATACGGCGCTCATTCATTCCATCCGGGGAGGTGAGCCCGCAGCAAGGATCAGCCCGGCGGCCTTGTCCAGCGTCTCCTGCCATTCCTTTTCCGGGATGGAGTCGGCGACGATTCCCGCTCCAACGTGAAATGAAGCCCTGCCGCTTTCGAAGACCGCGGTTCGAATCGCCATGGAGAACTGGCTTTCCCCGTTATAGCCGAAGTAGCCGATGGCCCCGGTGTAGATGCCGCGCGGATGCGGTTCGAGTTCTGAAATGATCTCGAGCGCGCGCTTCTTTGGAGCCCCTGAAATCGACCCGCCTGGGAAGCAAGCGCGGAGCGCCGCGGGATGACTCACATCGTCGCGGAGCATCCCGGTGACCGTCGATACGAGGTGGTGAACCTGTTCGTAGCTTTCGAGCTTGAGGAGTTCGGGAACGGTGACGCTGCCGTATTCGCAAACGCGCCCGAGGTCGTTGCGTTCGAGATCGGTGATCATGACTAACTCGGCGATTTCCTTCGCGGAGGTGATGAGGTCGTAAGCGTTGCGCTGGTCGCGTTGCGCGTCTTTCCTTCGGGGTCGTGTGCCCTTGATTGGGCGGGTCGCGATCCTTCTGCCACTCAGCTTGAGGAAGCATTCTGGCGATCCGGAAACCACCTGCGTGCCTGCGAGGTCGAGAAATGCGGCGTATGGCGCCGGCGAGTAGTGCCTTAGCGCTTCGTAGAATGGCCACGCATCCGAGGAATATTCCGCCTCAAAACAGTGCGCCAGGCACGCCTGATAGATGTCTCCCGCGGCGATGTATTCCTGCGCGACCCGTACCATGCTTTCGAATTTGCTTCTCGTGAGCCGCGCGCGGAACGAGATCCGGGGAAACTCCGGTCCCTCGGGCAGGCCAGGAAGTGGCTCGTCACTATACCAAATACCCGGGCCATGAACAAAGATGGCGGTTCTGTCGTAGAAACCGAATCGAAACCTTCCGTCGAATCCTACCCATCCGATGGCTGCGCCTTCGGGAATGCCGAGGTCGGCGCCAGGCTTCTGCCGCGCGGCCAGCTCGCTCTCCAGCCTGTGCCAATCTGAAGTCGCACCCTCAACGATGAAGTCTGGTTCCCAAGCCAGCAGCGAAAGGGAGTCCGCCGTGGCGAGGCTGGAATCCAGAAACACGAAGCCGTCGCGTGATCTCATCGCTCTTGCCGCTTCCTCAGGCGCCACGGGCATGGTGCCAAAAACGTCACGGACAACTCTGGTTTTCATCGCCAGAAAAGGTCCACCAAAGTCCTCACCGAGTCGATGTTGTTCTGCTTGAGCAATTGCCCAAGGGCTGCTTAGCTTGCACGTCTGATGTGGTCCATGCTTCGATTGTTTATCGCTGTGTCAATTCCCGCTGGAGTCTTGCTCGCGCAGGAAGCCTCTCCCGCGCCCGTCCCGGAAGCTTCTCCCGCGCCTGTCCCGGAAACCTCTCCCGCGCCGAGCCCTGCGGCGGCTCCCGCCGCCTCGCCTGAGCTTTCCGAGCCGGCCGCAGTTAGTCCTCCGGTGCAGGAATCCGATGTTATTCCCATGGAAGAAGGCGCGCCCGTGGAGACGAGAGATATCGCCCCATCCGAGGCGATGCCCGAGGACGCGCTCATTCAGCCCGACGCCCTCATTCCGGACGAGAGACCGTCGGTCCCGCCAGCCGTTCCACCCAGCTTTGAGAGTGCTCAGGAAAAGGCGCGTCAATTGAGCATCCGATACCGCGAGGTGCGCGTGCAGGTGGAAAAGGATCCCAAGGTCATGAGTCTGTTCGAACAGGCCGAGAAGGCCAAGACGTTCGAAGATCAACGAGCCGCATTTCGCGAATACTATCGGCTTCTCTTCAAAAAAATTGCCACTGTTGACAAATCCCTGGCCGACAAGTGCAAGGTGATGGAGACGGCCTACCTTCGGCGTCTTGCGCAAGAGCGGCTGGAGCCCACGATCCCGCTGAATCCGCCACCGACCCCCGAGCCGTTGAACTAGTCGATCGGCGCGCAACCTTCAAAACGAAACGCGCAAACTCCAGAATGTTCGCAATGCCGCGCCCTAACTTGCGCTGAGCTCCCCAAGCTCCATGCTCCGCGACTCCTTCGAGATGAAAATCGTCACCGGTACGGCTCACCCACGCCTGGTGGCCGACATTTGTGCCTACCTCGGCGTGCCGCCGTGCGATACCACGGTGAGTTCGTTTCCGGATGGCGAAACGTTTGTCAAGATCAACGAGAACATTCGCGGTCGGGACGTTTTCATCGTTCAGCCCACATGCCCGCCGACCAACCAGAATCTAATGGAACTCCTGATCCTGGTTGATGCCGCCCGCCGGTCGAGTGCGGCTCGTGTCACGGCGGTGATCCCGTTTTTCGGCTACGCGCGCCAGGACCGCAAGGACCAGCCTCGCGTTCCCATCACCGCCAAGCTCGTTGCGAATCTTCTGGTTGCCGCGGGGGTTCAGCGAATGCTGACAATGGATCTGCATGCTCAACAGCTGCAGGGTTTTTTTGATATTCCTGTCGATCATCTCTACGCGCTGCCGGTGATGATGAATTACCTGCATGCACTCGGGTTGGGTGATCTGGTCGTCGTTTCCCCCGATGTCGGCGGCGTGAAGATGGCTTCCGCCTATGCCGAGGCGCTCAAGGCAGGCCTTGCCATTGTCGTCAAGCGCCGGCTCAGCGCAACCGAGATTGAGGCCGTCACGGTGATCGGAGATGTGGAGGACAAGAACGTCATTCTGGTTGACGACTTGACCGAGACGGCCGGCACTCTCGTTGGCGCGGCGCGCATCCTCCGGGATCAGGGGGCACGTGACATTTACGCTGGCGTTTCACACTCGGTCTTGACAGATTTGGCGGTTGAGCGATTGAGAAACTCTGAAATCAAGGAGTTGATAACAACCGACAGCGTTCCAGTGCGGACCGATGTCGATTCACTCGTCAAGGTGCTGTCGGTGGCTGAATTGCTCGGGGAGGGTATTCGCCGCATCCACGATGATGAGTCAGTGAGCTCGCTTTTTGATATCAGGAATCCCAATAAATAAAGCCATGGCCAATCAAGTCAAATTGTCTGCCCGCCCGCGCCAGGAAGCCGGCCGCAATGCAGTGAGCAAAGTTCGCGCGCGAGGCGCGGTCCCCGCCGTGATCTACGGCGCGAGAGACGCTGCCACGAATCTGGAGGTCGATCGGAAGGAGATCGAGAACCTGCTTTCGCGCACCGTCGGCGAGAACATACTCGTCGAACTGGAGATTCGTGATGGGACCAAGACAACCAATCGCATTTCGCTTATCCAGGAGGTCCAGCATCACCCGGTGCGAGGCGAAATCATCCACGTTGATTTTCATGCGGTTTCCCTGACTGAGGAGATTGAGGCCGAAATCGTTATCGAGTCTGAGGGAGAGCCTGTCGGCGTAAAGACTTTCAACGGCCTTCTTCAGCAAAGCATGCGTTCGCTGCCGATCCGGTGTCTGCCGCAGAATCTTCCCGAAATAATCGTCGTTGACGTTTCCTCCCTCAACATCGGGGAATCGCTGCATGTTCGGGACCTCAAGCTTCCACCGGGCGTCACCGCCGAAGCCGATGAGGACCTCACGGTGTTTTTGGTTTCTGAGCCCACCGTCGCCGAAGAGCCGGCCCCGGCGGCCGAGGAACCGGCTGCTCCGGAAGTTATCAAGGAGAAGAAGCCAGAGGCATCCGAGGCGGCAGCGGAGCCTGGCAAATAGCCTCGCAGGCCCCCGCGCGTGGAGCATGCACCGGTCTTTCGTCTCATTGTCGGCCTCGGGAACCCGGGTCCGAAATACGCCGGCACGCGCCACAACGCGGGATTCCTGGTCGTTGATGAACTGGCCCGCCGCGCCGCGGTCGCCTTCCATTTCGAGCCGAAGTGGGATGCCGAAGTCGCGCCATTTGGCGGGCGCCTGCTCATGAAGCCTCAGACCTTCATGAACCTTAGCGGGGAAGCGGTCCAAAACTATGTGCACTACCACAGGATCAACCATCGAGAGGTCCTTATCGTGCTCGACGATGCGGCAATACCGCTTGGCGAACTGCGCCTTCGCCCTTCCGGAAGCGCCGGCGGCCACAACGGCTTGGAGTCTGTATTGATTCATCTCGCCAGCGAGGCGGTCCCCCGCCTGCGCTTCGGAATCGGATCAGCCACGGGCGCGCTCATCGATCACGTAATTGGGAAATTCGAGCCTTGGGAACTCGGCGCCGTGGAAGAGAGCGTGAGCCGTGCCGCTGACGCCGCCGACTTCGCGAGCGCTCACGGCCTCGATGCCGCCATGAATCTGTTTAACAAGAAACCATGAAAAAACGTTATGAAGCCCTCCTCGCCCTTTCGACGCGAGGCAAGGAAGAATCCGTCAAAGAGATTATTGAACGTCTCGAAAAGGCCTTCGAGGCCGAGGGTGCCGCCGTCGAGCAAGTCCAGCGCTTTGAGAAGCGTGAACTCGCTTACGAGCTGAAGCATCTCACCAGCGCCTACTTCGTGAACTTCATCTTCGAGGCCGATTCGCAGATCATCGAAAAGTTGCGAGCGAAATTGAAGCTGGACGAAGACGTCGCTCTGCAGAATTATCTGCGATTGCCTCAGAAGAAAAAGGCCGCCGAGGCGGCGGCATAATTGATTAAGAAATGGCCAGTCTGAACAAAGTGATGCTTATCGGGAATGTCACCCGTGATCCGGAGATCAAATACACTCCAAAGGGTAGCGCGGTTGCAGATGTCGGGCTCGCGATAAACCGGACCTACACCAATCAGGGCGGCGAGAAAGTTGAGGAGGTCACTTACGTCGATGTCGAACTTTGGGGACGCCTGGCCGAGATCGCCAACGAGTACGCCAAAAAGGGACGCCCCATATTCGTCGAAGGCCGCCTGCGCATCGATTCCTGGGAGGACAAACAATCCGGGCAGAAGCGCAATCGCCTCAAGGTGGTGGGCGAGGGAATGCAACTTCTTGGATCGCGTCCGGGCGGCTCAAGCGCTGGAGGGAGCGCGGACTTCGAGGGCGAGGCCCCTTCCTCAAAGCCTTCCCGTTCAGCCGCCACGAGGCCTGTCCAGTCCGAACCGGCTGACGACGATATTCCTTTTTGACACCCGGGGGTCGCTTCCGGCATTGGTTTTGAGAGAACGGCCGGCGCCAGTTCCGCTGTCAGTCCGTTGAGCTTGCGAAAACTGGGATGATCAGCTCTCCCCGCCCCGTTTCGGCTCATGATGTCGCGGATCACTACGACGAGTTGGACCAATTTTACCGCGAAATCTGGGGAGAGCACGTTCATCACGGCCTCTGGGAGCGCGGCGATGAAACAAGCGAAGAGGCGGTTGCCCGGCTTGTGAAGGCTGTTGCAGAGCGTGGGCGCATTGGCGCCGGCACGCGCGTCTGCGATGTCGGATGCGGTTACGGAGCCACAGCGAGAATTCTCACGCTTGAACATGGCGCTGCGGTTTCCGCGATCACCGTTTCGGGGGCGCAGTACCGGCATGCAGTCGCGAAGCGTGGCAGCGCGCGCCATCCCCAGTATCTCCTGTGCGATTGGCTGAAGAACGATCTGCCGTCGGGAGAGTTCGATGCCGTTCTCTCGATCGAGAGCTCCGAACATATGCAGGACAAGGAAACGTTCTTCGCCCAGGCGCATCGCGTATTGAGAGCCGGAGGCCGCATGGTCGTCTGCGCGTGGCTTTCAGCAGAGAACCCGACGATCCTGCAGCGCCGCCATCTCCTTGAGCCCATTTGCCAGGAAGGCAGACTTCCGGGCATGGGAACCGAATCCGACTACCGCAGATGGTTCGCTGAATCGGGATTTGTTCTTGAGAGTTTTGAGGACCTCAGCTCGAGGGTGTGGAAGACCTGGAGAATCTGTGGTCTGCGCCTTCTGTCGAAACTCTTGCGCCAGCCCCAATATCTTCGCTTCCTGCTCAAGAGCGGATCAAGCAACAGAATCTTCGCCGTGACAATCGGCCGTATCCGGCTTGCCTATGCGCTCGGTGTCATGCGCTATGGCATATTCACCGCTCGCAGGCAATAAAGGGCGGAGCGGTCAGGATTTGTTTCCGTTGCGAATCTTAATGCGATCGATATCCATTGCGACCAGGCACACGTCATCGTTGAAGGCTTGGGTTGCTGAAAACCGCTGCACCTCGTCGATGACGCTTCGACAGAGCTCCGGCACGGGAAGTTCGGGTACGATCGCAAACGGCCCTTGAAAGTTTCTGGTAATCGTAGAGTTGGCCCCCGGATCCCTCGACTTCGAACAAACCATCCGTAAATAGCAGCACGACATCGCGCGGGGAGAGTTGGCAGCGGACAGTCTCGTACATCGCACCCTCAAAAAGGCCCAGAGCCGGACCCGACCGAGGACCCTTGAGCGGCAAGGCCACGGCGACCGAACCGTTCTCTCCCCGGGTGAAATGCAGCGGATTGGGATGGCCCGCATTCGCGTAGCGCAACTGGCCCCTGGAAAGATCGGCTACCAGGCAGAACGCGGACGCGAAAAGAGTTATCTCGCTATTCTTGAACGCTCCCAGCAGCGAGCGATTTATCGCCACCAGAAGCTCTCCCGGTTTCGTCCAGAGCGGCCGCAGTTCACTGACGACCGAGCGCACGATTGCAGCAACCAGCGCAGCGCGCACGCCGTGTCCCATCACATCGCAGATGAACAGGCCTGCCTTGTCGTCGGCGATATCCAGCACGTCGAAAAAGTCGCCGCTAACGACCATCGAAGGTCTGAAGAAGGGGTAAAACCGTACCGCGCTATCCTCCTCCGTGGCATTGTGCGGGAAATTCGGAAAGCGTTGTGGCAGCAAGGCGCTCTGAAGTTCGCGCGCCATCTCGAGGTCCTGTTCGAGGGATTGATTCTTCGCGCGGAGCTCTTCCGCGAGCTGGGCGAGTTTTTCGGCGGCCCGCTTTTTCTCCGTGATGTCGCGGGAAATGCCAAATGTTCCGATGATCTGTCCTTCGGCGTCGCGCAAAGGCATCTTGGTGGTCGAAGCCCAGGTGTCTTCGGAATCCGGCCGCGTCTCCTTTTCTTCGTAGTCAACTATCGGGTTGCCGGTGCGAATGATCTCGCGTTCGTCCGCGAGAGCGGCGTCCGCGTGTTCCGTGGAAAACAAATCCCCGTCGCTCTTTCCAATCATGTCGCCCGGATCCTTGAAGCCGTGCCATTCGGAACAAGCCCGACTCACCACGATGAAGCGGCTGTCGAGATCCTTGAAATAGATTCTATGAGGCAGGTTCTCCATCAAGGTGGACAGGAGGTTGCGCTCTTTGGCCAAGCTCAGCTCGGCCTTGCGGCGTTCGGTGATATCCCAGGCCACGCCCGCAATCCGCTGAATCTGCGACTTGTCATCGCAGTGTACGCTTGAACGCATCCTGATCACACGCCCACCGTCAAGCACCGGTTTGGCGACTTGAAATTGCGTATCCAAAGGAGAGCGCGCCTCGATAGTGCGGGTGAATTCATCGCGAACTCTCTGGCGATCTTCGTGATGAATCAGCGCCAGGAAGCCCTCGTACTCCCCCTTGAAGGTGGCCGGGGCCAATCCGAAAAGAACATGCATTCGTTCGTCCCACCAAATCACGCCCGCCGGCACATCCCAATCCCAGGTTCCAATCTCGGCGGAACTTAGCGCGAGACCTAGTCGCTCCTGCTCGCTGTTCATAGAAAATTTCCGACAACTTCTCCCGTTCGTTCAACAGGCTTTAAGTAATTCTAGAAGCGCCTCGACGTGTGGGAAATTCTTTTTGGCGGTTTTGCGGAGTCAATGAGCGGTCGCGAGCAGTTCGCGAAACGCGCATCGATCTCATCCTCACCGGGCCTCCGGCGCGATTGGGAATGCCATCGAAAAGGAAGCCCTACTCGTCGAGCGTGAAGCCTACGCTGATCGTCACTTGCCAATGCGCTATTTTTTCGTTCTCGATGTGGCCGCGGGTCTCCAGAACCTCGAACCAGCGAAGGTTGCGCAGGCTCTTCGAGGCCTTGGAAAGCGCGTTCTGAACGGCATCTTCAATTCCAACGGGGGACGAGCCGACAAGTTCGATCTTCTTGTAGATGTGATTGCTCATGCCGGGAGAGTAGGCTTCTGCCAGGCGAAGACCAACCCCAAACTTTTCTATGCCCCGCATGGCCGCCGCAGGAGTCTTTACACCGGTCTCTGGAAGGAAAGCCATCGAAAATCCGCGATGATTTCCCGTACAGTGATTTTTATTAAGTAGTTAGTGTTGATCTGCTTATCTTGAAGAGAAACGAAGCGGGGCTCGAATCCGCCAAAAAACTCTAAAATTTCCCTTGCAGAACTGGCGGCCTGCGTTAATTTCTTTATGTATTCCAATGAGGGTCGATAGGGGTATCGACGGGGGAGGAAGCAGCTGTCGCCGCGGTGTCCGAGTAGGTGCCGCGGCGACAATGTTTTTGGGGATGTGCCTTTTTCTCAAAAGGCAAGTTACGCTATCAGCGAATCGCTCCGATCAGGACGGGCCCCCCTTGGAGCACGGCTCTGACGGCTCGCGCGAAAGCACTTCCCGGGGGGCCGGGAGGGCTGATCAGTTTGGCAGCCTTGCGAGCACTGTCGCGCCCGTGATCCATGGCCACGGAGAGCCCGGCCCAGCTCAGAATCTCGACATCGTTGTTTCCGTCGCCGAACGCGGCAACGTTTCTTCTGTCGATCCCGAGAACCTTTGCGACCGTCTGGGCGCCCAGCAACTTGTTGGTTTCGGGGGCTGCGATTTCCAGAATCTCGTCCGCGGTCCTGACAACATACATCTCCGATCCGAACCGCTGTTCCGCCTCCGGCTGAATCTCGTCGATCCTTCTTGGAGAGTGAGTCAATAGCAATTTCTGAAGCCCGGTTTGGGCGAGAAGAGCGAGGTCACCGCGGTAGGGTTGCCAACCGGCATTCCGAGCATATCGTTGAGTCCATTCGGAAGCTGCTTCCGCGAAACTACCGTCGGCATGGTAGCCGATGATGGCGAGATCCTTCTCGGTGCCAAATCGGTAAACGTCGGCGAATTGCGCCGTGCTAAGCACCAGTTCGTGGAGAATGGCGGACGTCTGGGCGTGGCGCACAACAGCGCCATTGGAAGAGATGACCCAACCCTGCCTACCGATTCGATCCTCAAAGCCGAGAATGTTTTTGTGGTGGCGACCTGAGGCGATGACAATCTCGAAGAAGTTTCTCCTGAGGGCATCAAGAGCTTCCAGATTCGCTCGGCTGATCTGCTTATCCGGAGATAACAACGTATCGTCGAGGTCAATTACTGCCATTCTTTGCATATGAGCAAATCTCCGAAGCACGCACGATTCTTCCAATGGTAATTTCTTATTTCGGTGATAACATACCGTTATGGAAATGCGCGATCTCAGGTCATTTGTGCTTCTCGCCCAGCAGTTGCATTTCGGTCTGTACGGCCCGGCTACTACATGTCAGCCAGCCGGCGCTCACGAAGCAGATTCGCCGGGTGGAGGAGGACCTTGGTTGTTCGCTGTTCGAGCGAGGGAAACACGGCACCAAGCTCACGAGCGCGGGCGAACAGTTCCTTGAGGAGGCCAGGCCGATCGTCACGGGCTTCGATCGCCTTGTGGCAGGCGGGCGCAGCCTGGCCCGGGGTGAAAGCGGACGTCTGAGAATGGGCTTCGGCTTCCATACTTTCGAACTGGTTCCGCGCTTGATCGCCCGGCTTCGCCGCTTGGTGCCCGCTGTGCAGATCAGCCTGCGCGACATGTCGACGCTTGAGCAAATCGAAGGCCTGCGCTCGGGAAGAATTGACGTGGGATTTGTGCGTTCGCCAGTTTCCAACGAGTTCGAATCGATGCCGGTGATTACTGATCGACTGGCACTCGTAACCTCCGACGATTCACGTATTGCACAGAACGCGACTCTCGGGGATTGTGCCGAGGAGCCGTTTATTCTCATCTCCAATGAGCGCGCTCCGACATTTCGTCGCCACGTCGTCGCGCTCTGCGCCAGGTTTGGCTTTCATCCCCGTATAATTCAGGATACCAGTGAAGTAACGACTTCTTTGGCGCTCGTGCGGGCAGGCCTTGGCGTTACACTCATTCCTCAATCCTTCGGCACTGCGCACATTTCCGGCGTGCGTCTTCACGAACTGAGTGATTCTGCGGCTTCCTGGGCCGTCAGCGCCGCCTGGCGCAAGAACGACAGCAATCCTGTCTTGAAACGATTTCTAGCGCTGCTCGGTGAGGAAGTGGCGAATCACTGATGACGTCGGCGACGGCTTGCACAAAGCTATCGATTTCCGTATTTCCGAAAGATGTCTGCTTCGTCAGCTGGTCATGGTTGGGCGCGGTTCGCAGGCGGACGGCGTTAGCCTGGCATGGTTCCATGAGCGTTGCCACTCTCATGCTCTATGGCGTCACGCTGGCTGCTTGTCGCACTTACGCCTGGTCCCGCCGTCATGTGTGTCGCGTCCCAGGCGGCGAGGTATGGGTGGCGAGCAGCTTGCCTGGGCGGTCCGGGGGGTCCAGCTAGGCAATATCGCGTTGTTCGTTTGCATAGCGTGCGGGCTGGTCGCCTTGCTGGCGACGGCGACGAACGCCCTAGCGATCCTGCAATTCGCCGGCGCGGGCTATCTGTTGTATTTTGGTGCCCGGATAGTCTGCTCTTCATTCCGCGCCTCGTCGAAAGATCTGCTCCAATCGCGTGAGTTGCCCTCATGTCGGCGCCGGTTGGTCCTGCAAGCGCTTGTGATTCAAGTCACGAATCCGAAAGCGCTATTGTTTGTCTCCGCCTTGGTGCGCAATTTCTCGACCCCAACGAGCACCTTCCGTTGCAATTGGCCACCCTGCTGGTCTGCACGGTTGTTGTCGATGCCTTCGTCTTAGGTTCATACGCTTTCCTGGTCGAACGAGGCGTCCAATCGTTTCGGTCACGCCGGATTTCAAGATGGATCGAGCGGGCGTTTGGCGTCGGTCTCGTGGGCTTTGGCATAAAGCTCCTCGTCTGGAGAAGATGAGCGCCCTTGGGCCCATTCTGGTCTCTCCTGTAGGCATTCTCGTCTCCAAGCGCTTTCCTCCACGCTGTGGCTTGCGACGAATGCGGAAGCGCTATTCCGTTATCTTCTGTAGGTGATCCGCCAAATTGTGTTGTTTCCATCCTCGCTTACAAGGAGCGAGCCGTCTCTCGCGACCGTGAGCCCGACCGGTCGGCCCCACACGTTTCCCTCCGGCGTCACGAATCCCGTCAGGAAATCTTCGTACACTCCCTTCGGTTTTCCCTGGCTGAGGGGAATCCGCACTACCTTGTAGCCGGTGCGTTTGGCTCTGTTCCACGAGCCATGAAAGGCGACGAAGGCGTCGCCTCGATACTCACCGGGAAACTGATTGCCTTCGTAAAAAAGCATGCTCAGCGGAGCCGAATGAGCCTGCACCAAGACGTCAGGTGTGATGATCTGGTTGGCCAGGTCGGGGCGAGCGCCCCGGTGACGGGGATCCGGATGGTTTCCGAGGTAGAACCATGGCCAGCCGTAAAAGCCTCCTTCCCGAACCCGCGTTACGTAGTCAGGAACGAGATCGTCGCCAAGTCCGTCGCGTTCGTTTACGGAGGCCCAAAGTTCGCCGGTTTCCGGATGAATGGCAATTCCGACGGCGTTGCGAAGTCCCCATGCGTAGAGCTTGCGATTCGATCCATCCGGATTGAATTGAAAGATACGGGCGCGGTTCCGCTCTTCAGGCTCCTCGCGCTCGTCGTCCACATTCGTCTTGGAGCCGACCGAAGCGTAGAGCTTTGCGCCGTTCTTGGAAAAGACAATATCACGCGTCCAATGCCCTCCGCCCGTCAGCCTGCCTCCGGATGGGAGCTGGGCCAAACGCTCTGGCTTGCCGCCTGCCCTAAGATCACCATTGCGGTAGGGAAATCGCACGACACTGTCGGTGTTGGCAACGTAGAGAAATTGCGGATCAGGTCCGGGGGGATAGAACGCAAGACCGAACGGCTGCGCCAGCCCGGTTGCGAATTTCTCATTGATGTCGGCACGTCCGTCTCCGTCGGAATCCCGCAGCACGCGAATTGTGCCCGAGGAGCTCTCGGTGACAAAGATATCGCCGTTCGGGGCCGTGCGCAGATAGCGCGGGTTATCAAGCCCGCTGGCGAAGAGGTTGACGTCGAAACCTTCTGGCACACGAGGCTTGGCTCCCTTCGGGGAGGCGACAATCCTCGGCGCATTGAAAGCCGAGGGCGTCGCATAGTCCGGTGGCAGATCGGAGAGCACGATTCGATGCTGGACATCCGGGGCGTCTGATTGCCAGTCGCCCGCCTGGCCCTGACCTCTCAATACCTGGTCTTCTGCGACGCAGCACAATGCAGGCAGCACGCATCCGGCGGCGCGTATCAGCACTCTGCTGAACAAGTCGGTCAACATGAGACCCAGGCTATCGCATCATGGACGTCGAATTCCGCGGCCTGAAACCAGTCCCCCACTTCTGCTCGCCGATTCGTTCCACCCCTTCTTTACTGCTTCGGGTTGCCTACTCCGATAACCCCCACGGCGATCCTGTCGCCGGCGTTTCCCGAAGGCTGGCTTCCGTCATCGGGTTTCGCGTGGACCACCAGTCCGCGCCCGATGATAGGACTCAAACGTCCGGCGAGTGAAATGTTATCCACGACGAGTTCCATTGTGGCATTGCCACTGGCGTCCGACTCAAGATTTCCAAAGTCTCCGGCATGACGCGTTTTCTTTTCGGGCAGGGCGTGTTGATGGCCGAGCGGATTGTAGTGATCGCCGGCGCTTTTTCCGTCTTTCGATCTCAGGTCTCCGTATTGATGGATGTGAATCGCGTGCTTGGAGTTCGGAGGCAGGCCCGTGAGTTTGGCAGCGACTTTCACTTTGCCTTTTCCCGCGGTCTTGAAGATCACAACTCCCGCCGTCTGATTGCCCTCAGTTGGCGAAAGGACCGCTACCAACTGCGTCGCATCCACAATGACGGGAGCGGAAGCCATCACGTCGTCGGTTGCTTCTTCCGCGGCGAACATTTGCGAAGCTGCCGCGAAAGCGATGGCGGCCATTCCAAGGAGGTATCGTTGTGTGTTCATCGCCCCTACGCTCGCAATCCTGGGCCGCGAAAGCAATCGCTATGGGTTCCTATCTGCCTTTTCGGGATTCCCCTGATGCCCGAAAGCCTTCGCGGTTCGAGCCTACCGAATGCGTTGCGGGTCCAAGGCGTCGCGCAGGGCATCTCCAAGAAAATTGAGTGCCAGGAGCGTTACAGCCATGGCCGACGCGGGGAAAGCCACGAGCCACCAGCGAATGAAGATCGGGTTCAGAGAAGCGGCTCCGTCGGCCAGCAGGGAACCCCAGCTCGCCTCAGGCGCCTGCACCCCCAATCCGAGAAAACTGAGAAAGGATTCGTCGATGATCACCGCGGGGATTGTCAACGTAAGATAAATAAGAATGATTCCGAAAAGGTTGGGCAGCACGTGCTTGACCAGAATCTTGCGATGAGACTGCCCAAGCGCGGTTGCAGCGGCGACGAATGAGCGGCTTTTCAGGGCGAGCGTCTGCCCGCGCACAATACGGGCAAGGGTCAGCCACTCGATGATGCCCAGCGAGACGATGAGAATGGCGATTCTCGAGGAGGAGACGAGCCACTCCCAGCCCAGGCTTGAGGCGAGTTCCTGGAGCTGCGAATTGAACGCGTTGATGCAGATCAGGATGAAAATCAATCGCGGAATGGAATAAAGGATGTCCACGATACGCATCATCACGTCGTCAATCTTTCCCCCGGAATAGCCGGCAAGGAGCCCGTATGCCGTGCCGATAAACAAACTTACGAGCGCTCCGCAGAACCCAACCAGCATTGACACGCGTCCGCCGGCAAGCACGCGATACAGCAAATCGCGTCCGTTCAGGTCAGTGCCGAACGGGTGCTGCAACGAAGGGGGAGAAAAGGAGAGGGAACTGGGCTCGGCGTAGCTTGCCGGAAGAAATAGCGGACCGAGGAGAACGGCCAGCATGATCACCGCAAGAACTCCGGCCGAGGCGATCGCTGGTGAACTTTTCCAGAACCTCGCAGCAGACTTCCGGTCATGCATCGAGCCGGATCCTCCGGTCGAGCATCGTATACGCCAGATCGACCGCAAGATTAAAAAGCACCAGCATCGCGCAGTAGACGATCACGACTCCTCCCAGGAGAAAGCCATCGCGATTGAGGATTGAATTCACGAAGAAACCGCCCGCGCCCGGAATGTAAAAAACGGTCTCCACCACGATCGAACCGGTCAGAAGGTGGGCGGCGAGGGGGCCGAGGAAGGAAACGACCGGAAGGATCGCGACGCGCAGGGCATGCCGGTAGAGCACGACGCGTTCAGCCAGTCCCTTCGCGCGTGCCGTGCGGATGAAATCCTGTCCGAGCGTTTCCATCATGCTGCCGCGCAACAGGCGTGCAATGTAGGCAACGTACGGAGCCGCGAGGGTAATTGCGGGGAGCACGAGCGCGGCCGGGCCTCCCCATCCGCCGACCGGCAGCCATTTTAGCCACAGACTGAAAACGAGGATCAACACCGGTCCGGTAATGAACGCCGGCAAGGAAACTGCCGCCAAGGCGACGAGCATGGCGACCGTGTCTTTCCATGTCCCGTGTCCCGCAGCGGCAATGACTCCGAGGAATACGCCACCGGCAACCGCCAAAGCGAATGCCACCGCACCGAGAGTCATCGTTACAGGAAGGGTTTGCCCGAGAATTTCTGCCACACTGCGGTTTCGATACTTCGTGGAATCGCGCAGGTCACCACGGAGAAGGTCTCCGAGGTAGCCGAGGTACTGCTGCCAAAGCGGGCCATCCAGTTTATACTTGGCCAGAAGTTGTTTCTCGATGGCTGGGGGGATCTTCCGCTCCGCGTCAAACGGCCCGCCGGGCGATATTCGAATCAGAAAGAATGTGATTGTGACCACACAAAACAGCACGGCCACAAGACCGACCAGACGCCGAACGAGGAAAGCGATCACCCGCCTTCATGTAGGTTGTTGAAGCGCTCGTGCCAAGCGCCTGATGTGTCCGCCCCAATTAACAGGGGGATGGCGTTCCTATGCCGCCTTGAAATATGGCAGGGTGCCCGCGACGCGACGAATCTCGCTGACATTCTCAAGGAGTTCGGCGATCGCATCCCATTTTCCTTGCACCAAAGCTTCCCGCGCGTGGTCGGGAAACGTCGCCTTGAAATCCATGTCGGCCACCGTGAGCTTGCCCTCAAGAAGATCGAGCGTCAGCAGCGCGGCAGGATCCTCCTCAACCAAGCCGGCCACTGCCTGAATGTCCTGCCGGGCCATCACAGCACACGGCATTCCAAGTGTGGTGCAGTTTCCAAAGAAAATCTCGGCGAAGCTCTCCGCCACAATGGCCCGAAAGCCGAAGCGATAGAGCGCTTGCGGCGCATGCTCCCGGGAGCTTCCGCAGCCAAAGTTGGATCCCGCAAAAAGAATCCTGGCCCCCAAAAATCGCGGATCGTTCAAAGGATGCACCTTCTCCGAGCCGTTCGTGTCCCGGCGCTCGTCGTAAAACGCAAACTCGCCCAATCCGTCGAAAGTGACACATTTCATAAACCGCGCGGGAATAATGCGGTCGGTGTCGACATCATCTCCTGGCACATATACCCCGCGTCCAGTAATTTGCGTTATTTGTTCTAGAGCCATAGTAGAAATTAGCCGAGGGCAAAAACCTCCCGTGCGTCGGCGATTTCGCCTGTGACAGCAGCCGCAGCGACCATCAGGGGACTCATGAGAACTGTCCGCCCCGTCGGGCTGCCTTGGCGGCCCTTGAAATTGCGGTTGCTCGAGCTTGCACAAAGTTGGTCGCCGATCAGTTTATCGGGGTTCATGCCGAGGCACATCGAACAGCCCGCACCTCGCCATTCAAATCCCGCTTCACGGAAGATCTCCGCCAACCCCATTTTTTCCGCGATCTGCGAAACGCCCTGTGAACCGGGAACAACGATAGCCTTAACTCCGGTTTTCACTTTGCGGCCCCTCAGATGGCGTGCCACTTCCGTGAGGTCGCTCAGACGGGCGTTCGTGCAACTCCCGAGAAAAGCGACATCGACCTTGGTTCCCTTGATGGGTTCTCCGGACGTGAGATGCATGTGTTCGATAGCCTCCTCAGCGGTGGCGCGGTCTTTCTCGGGGAGCTCCTCCGGCGCGGGAACCTTTTCGTCGATAAAGATCGCCTGGCCGGGATTGATCCCCCAAGTGACCGTCGGCGCTATTTCGGACGCGCGATAAGCGACCACTTCATCATAGCTCGCCTCGGAATCCGAGGCGAACGACCTCCAGCGAGCGACGGCTGTAGACCACTCATCGTTCCCAGGCGCGTACGGCCTTCCTTTGAGGTACTCGAATGTCGTGGCGTCCGGGTTCACGTAGCCGACGCGAGCGCCGCCCTCGATCGACATGTTGCAAACCGTCATGCGCTCCTCCTGGGTAAAGGCGTCGAAGGTCGAGCCGCCGTATTCGTAGGCAAATCCGATTCCGCCGTTCACTCCAAGCTTGCGAATGATATGAAGAATGACGTCCTTGGCATAGACGCCGGGCGCCAGACGTCCATCAACGTTGATGCGGCGAACCTTCGGTTTTCGGATGGCCAGCGTCTGCGTGGCGAGCACGTCGCGAACCTGGCTTGTTCCAATGCCAAAAGCGATTGCGCCGAAGGCGCCATGGGTCGACGTGTGCGAGTCGCCGCAGGCTATGGTAGTGCCGGGCTGGGTGATCCCTTGCTCCGGACCGACGATGTGCACGATGCCCTGGCGGCCGCTTGAAATATCAAAGAAAGTGATGCCGAACTCCTCGCAGTTCTTCCGCAAGGCCTTGATCATTTCGTCGGCAAGCGGGTCGGAGAAGGGTTCTTCACGCTCATCGGTCGGAACGATGTGATCCACCGTGGCAAACGTACGCTCGGGATAGAGAACCTTTAGTCCGAGATCGCGCAGCATGCCAAACGCCTGCGGGCTGGTGACTTCGTGAATAAGGTGGGTGCCGATCAGAAGTTGTGTGGCTCCGTTCGGCAATTCGCGCACCCTGTGGGCCTCCCATACCTTGTCCAACAATGTCATGCTCATACGCTTTCGTCCTCTTGCGCCCCGTTCCAGCGGGCCACGAAGCATCGCTCCGGGCGGTTGCGGACGCAAGTTCCTTGTAATTTCTCAAACCTTTCGCCAAGGTGATCGGTGACAGGGCGCCTTAAGACATGGCCATTGAACGTTCCGAAAACTGGTTCCTGAAAAAGCATGATAGCGGCGAGGTTTTCGGCCCCGTCCCATTCGAAAAAATTCGCGAGTGGGCGGATTCGGCGCAGGTAAATCCCCTGGACATGTTGTCCGCCGATCAGGTGATCTGGACGAAAGCGCCGATGATCCCTGATCTCGAGATGGATTGGCTTGTCGTTGTGGGCGAGAACCTCCTTTATGGGCCGACCACCGCCGAGGCGCTTCTCGAATTCGAAAGGCTCGGGGAAATCAACCCCTCCACCCCGCTAATCAATTGCAAAAAGGGAGAGAGCAGCACCCTGGGTGAAACGCCGTTTTTTCACATGTCCCTGGCAGATGTCCTGCACGAGAGGCGAGGTTCCGACAATACCCTGATGCCACCGGCCGGCGAAGGCGGGAACTTTCGTTTCAATCTCCAACAACGCATTCGCGAGCTCGAGCACGCGCTTCTGGAAAACAGGCGCAAACTTATGGCTGCCGACGAAACGATCGTGCGCCTTGAAGAGAGGATTCGGGAACTGGAAGGCCGCATCCGCGAGTACAGCGGCTTCCTCCGGAGTTGACCCGCTGCCTCAATTCAAATTCTCGAGGGCAGGGAGACCATAGTCCTGCATCAGTTGGCCCTCGCTTTTCTCGATCTCGGCTGCATCCAGGTAAATCAAAGTCGGATCCTCCTCAAATTCGATCTTGTAGAAACCATCCTTCGGAGATGCTGCGGCCTTGGCGAGATCATTCAGGCCCTTGATTGGTGTGCCATTGATCTTGCTGACTACGAGGTGTTCCAGATTTTCGTAGCCGAGGGTATTTGGTGTGGGAAGCACCTGGCTCAGAAAAAC
>CAWASQ010000011.1:0-27870 GCA_963784465.1 uncultured Verrucomicrobiae bacterium | reverse complement strand
TCGAACGGCTCGGCTTTGTGGAGGACTTCTCACCCCGCCGGCGTCAAAGTGCGGGGCGCCGCCATCTACGGGCCGGACAATCACCTGCTGATTCGGCCATCGCTTGACCATCTGCCCACGCCCTTTCCGTTCATGCTTGGCCTTGAACAATTCGAAACTGAGCGGCTGTGGCCGCCCGCCTGGATCAGGCGGACGCCGCCGTCGAGCGCGGAGTCGAATCGATCGATTTTGAGGACTGCGGTCGACCACGTGGCCACCCGCTTGCGACATCCCGATGGCACCGAAAAGACTGCGGAGTTCGCATATGTGCTCGGATGCGACGGAGCCCGCAGTACCGTGCGGGGCGTCCTAGCCCTGCACATGGAAGGAGAGACCCTGGACACCATTTGGATGACCGCCGACGTGAAGATCCGTTGGGACCGGGATCCCGATGAAGCCGTCACTTACCTCTCGCCCGACGGCATCGCCTTTATCGCCCCAATGAACGACAATCGCTGGCGAGTGGTCATCAATCTTCCCACGACGACCAAAGCGGAAGCCGAGAACCTCACACTGGATGAAATCCAAGCCATCGTGCGCGGGCGCTTTGGAGCCGACGTTCCGCTTTACGATCCGGTCTGGATCAGCCCTTTCGGCATCAACACGCGAATGGTTCCGACGATGCGCCGCGGACGGATTTTTCTCGCCGGCGATGCCGCCCACGTGCATAGCCCCGTTGGTGGACAGGGCATGAATACCGGCATCCAGGACGCCCTTAATCTCGCGTGGAAGCTGGCCCTCGTCCTGCGTGGAGCGGCAAAGCCGGAGCTGCTCGATAGCTACAATGCGGAACGGCACGCCAACGCCCGCAGACTGCTTGCCCGAGTCGGTCCCGCCACAAAGATGGCCAGCCTCCGCCATCCCGTCGCCATCGAAGTTCGAAACTGGCTTATCCACCTCCTCGGCGAATTGGGCTTTTCTCACGCGATGCCACGGATCGTGAGTATGCTCGACGTCGCATACCCTGATAGCCCGATTGTAAGCGAGGCACACACGAGATGGCTGAGCCGCGGCCCTCACGCCGGTGATCGAGCCCCCGATGCTGATGGGCTGCTCTGCGCCGGCCACCGCGAGCCGCAACGGCTCTTCACAATCTGGAGCGGAGACGATCGGCATCAGCTGCTGCACTTCGCCGCGAATGACGCCTCCCTCTTACCTGCATCGCCGCTTTATTCCACTACCCGGATCGTTCGCGAGGGAACTCCGAGACACGGCGTGATCGTTGACACCAAGAGTCGCGCGCACGAAGCCTATTCGGTCGGCAAACCGGGGCCGTGCTTTCTGGTGCGTCCCGATGGGGTGATCGCCTTCCGAAGCGGAGAGCCCGACGCTACCGCTCTACTCGAATATCTGGGCAAGTGGTATCCAAGCGTTTGATTTCAACTTGCCCTTACACGCACGCCGCCTGCCGGTTATTCCGCCGCCTCCTGGATTTTTTCGCCCGCCTTTTTGACTCCTCTGCCAACATCATAGACAGCATTGTCGACGCTGCGGCCCGCGCGTTCCATCGGCCCACCTGGACCCCTACAGCCCGCGATAGCGAGTATCAAAATCACCAACGCGAAAATTACTTTCACAGGATCAAGATTACGACCTGATATCCTAGGGTTTCAACCCCCACCGGGAGCTCAAGCATCGGATAGCGGTTCCAAAGAGATTCCGCGTTGCCTCCGCGTCGGGCCCTTGGATGTTCGTGACGTCAATCACGGTCTCCACTCCGATGAGCGCGTCATCGAGCCCTCTGCCCGTGGATACGTCAACGCCGCGCGAGCGAGCGATTACAACGGTGTCGTGACCCGCCCGCCGCAGCGATTCCACGGTGCAGCGACCGGCAACACCAGTGCCTCCGATCACGGCCAAGCGCATCGCTATCCTCCGGATAAAGACGTCTCAAAGGAACGTGCCCGCATATCTTCAATTTACCTATCGGCTCTACTTACCTGGAACTCAAAGTTTGCACCACTCAAGCGCTTCGGCAGGGTGATTAGTGCGAGGGAGTATCTTGCCGACCGATGATCACGCACGGCACGAGGAGCCTGGCTATATCAACTCCTACGCGTGGCTATCAGAAGCGAAATTTGAAAACGGGGATCAGTTATCGCCTTTGTCCTTCTTATCGTCCTTTTTTCCGCCACCCTTGCCTTGAGGTGCATTGGGAGGCTGCGCAGGCTCGTTTTTCTGAGCCGGCGCCGCCGCCGAGCGCTTCGGTTGCAGGTCGCGTTGCGGTTGTGCCGATTGCTGTTGTGGGGGTTTATCCTGCTTGGGAGCAGGCGCTGCTGGAGGCGAGGGAGATTTTTGCTCGCGTTTTCGCTCATTTGGGCGCTGCTGAGTGTTGCCTGGTTGAGGAGGCGCACTCTGACGCTGCTCAGTTTGCTTCTGCTCCTTTTGCTTCGGCGCTCCGGTATCGACCGCCGCGGGCTGACTGCCCGAAGGTGGCTCATTTTTCTTCGATTCACGAGAACCACTTCCCTGGCCGTAGTCACCTTTCGCCCGACCCCGGTCCCGTGAACCATCGACAGCGGCCGGTTCTTGACGACCACTCTTTTCCTGTTTGTTCACGTTGCGAACAGTGCCCTCCTGATCGTCAGCGGAGGCGGGCATTTTCTGCTCTCCTGCAACATTCGGAGGCACAGTTGGCTGGGGCGGTTTGCGGTCTCTGCCCGGTGCTCCGGACGTGACATTTGCCCCTCCAGCATCGTTACCCTTACGCCTGCCGCGTCCCTGCTCGTTCGCGTCGCGAGCAGCGCTCTCCGGTTCGGCAGCTGGGGGCATACCCTGCTCACTGGCAACATTGGGAGCCGCACTTGGCTGGGGCGCTTTTCGGCTCTTGTCTTTTGGTTCGGCAGTGGCGTCCGGCATTCCAGTGCTCGGTACGTTGACGACTGTCGCGCCCCTGCTTATTCACGTTGCGCGCCGGGTTCCCCTGCTCGCCAACTTCGCGTGGAGTGCCCAGCTCGTCGGCAACGTTGGGAGCGACTGTCGTTTCGGGGACCTTGCGGTCCTTGCCCCGCGCTTCAGACGAGACATCTGCCTGTCCAGCGTTCGCGCCTTGACGACTACCTCGATCCCGCTTGTTCAAGTCGCGAGAATCTTTATCCCGCCCGCCACCGGGCGTGGGTGCAACCTGCTCGCCGGTGACATTGGGGCTTGCGGCTGACTCAGGTGGTTTCTGGTCACTCCCCTGAGCGCCGCCGTTGGGTGGAATCGACGAAGCGGGTAGATCGTTCGAACGACCATTGCGATCCTCCCGCGGATTCCGGCGTTCTCTCTCCCTACCCTGCCTAGCGCTTTCAAGACGTGAAGGCCTGGGAATCTGATTGATCCGGGAATCCTCAGGCAGGCCTGCTGTGCTCGCTCCTGCCGGTGCCCGATTGAGGTCACTGGTTTCGACGTTGGAAAAGCGAGCGTTCGCGCGTCGGACGCGTTGTTCTTGCGCCTGACGACGCTGACTGCTGGCACTCGGTTGCCACTGGCGTGCAGTGTCGCTGTTAATATTTACAACATTGATGTTGTCCGGTCCACGATCTCCTCGATCCCACTGCCGGTCTCGATCCCGATCCCAATCGCGGTCGCCACGGTCCCAATCGCGGTCGCCACGGTCCCAATCACGGTCGCCACGGTCCCGGTCCCAATCACGGTCGCGCTTCCAGCCCGGACGCCAATGACCCACATAGATTCCGCGTCGGTTCCAATCGAGATCGTAGGTCAGCCACGATCCAACGGCAAAACCCGCTCCGAACGTCAATACCGGCCCTAAGTCCTGCGAGTAGGGCTGCACATAGACAACCTCCGGATCGTATTCGGGAACATAGATTACATCGGGCTCTGCAGGCACGATTCTAATCGAAGTCTCTTCCTTGATGATCGTCTGTTGCGGCGTGTCGAAAAGGTTTCCGGCTGCCAACGCTTCGGTCCGAAGCCGCTGGACGGAATTCATAACGTCCGCCGGTTGATCAATAAAAGCGTCGCCAACGGTCGTCGTCCAATCGAGGTTTTGATCCATCCACTTGAGAACATCGGGATATCGTGCGAGCGACTTGACGCTGTCGTCCCACGGTTGATTCGCGATCTGAGCTGGATCGCCATTTGAGCCGAGATAGCGTGCGGCAAGCACCAAATCGGACGGCACGGTTGAAGCGGGAAGGATCAAGGCAATAAGCGCATCCGGATAGAGCGCGATCGGAGCAAGAAGTCTGTCCAGCTCTTCCGGAGAGAGTCGCTGACGAACGTCCTGTTCGGGAGGGCGCGCCTCCTCTGGCGGAGGCGACTGGCCATCGGCGGCAGCCGCGACAAATACGCCAAAAAGAATCAGAAACGAAATTTTCCAGCCCCGGTTGACATTCCCACTCTGGAGAAGACTAAGAGTTTTCATGCGTGTGTTATCCAGTGTTTAACGGATGGCTCCGCCAGATATTCAGCCCAAATTCTCATCCATCAACGCTACGGATGCCGTAGCCTCGCCGGCCGCATTATTCTGCAATCACTTCGTGGCTTGCGGGAGAGACACAAATCACGTGTCACATTGACTCAATGTGGTCCACGAGCGCGAGCGGACCGCTGCCTACAGTGCTCAAGTAGCAAACCGCGCAATGCCGTCATGATCGTCGCAAACCACAAGCGCAGGCAAGGTCCTAGGGTCGTGATGAAGTTCCCAGCGCGGGCCCCTGGTTTCCGATGTAGCCAATGCGACCCGCTTCCCGTGCTATTCGCTGTTGGCGTTCCTTCTGTTTACGCCAGAGGGACGCATCGCTCGTGGACCCAGACGGATTCGCGGCGCATCCAAGAATCATCAAAGAGATCGTCGCCGCAAGGGCAGTAAAACGAAAGCTCATATAATACCATACGCCGCGGGTGCTGATTTGAGCATTGGACTTACAAAACACTGACCGAAGAATTCGATAATCCGTTCACCTCTTTCTGTTACAGTGCACTAGTCGGCCAAAAGCGTGATATCCATCTGGTAAAACTTGAACGTGTTTTCCTCGCCGGGTTCATCGGCTGCCACGACCTGATAGCGATCCAAGACATCGGCGACGAAGGCGAGCCTTTCGGCTTCGGGTATGAATTGTGTCCATTCGACGAAGGTCACGGAGCCAAATGCCAGAAACGCGGAGCGGGATTCAAAATCCCAGGCTTTGGCTTCGGTGTGAATGCGACGGATTTGCAGGCCGTTCCGCTCGGCCAATGCCCCGTATTGCTCCGGCGTCAGGTGCAGATAGGGATCGTTGAATCCCCGGAAGTAACGAACCCAGCGGGAGGACAGGCGGGTCTCCTCAATCACATTTTCGAGACTCTTGCGCTTACCGGCAGGGACCAGGCGCAGTTGCGCCGCGCCGTCGGGCTTCATCGCAGTGCGTATTGAGCGAAGGGCTTGGTCTTGTTCTCTTATCCAGTGGAGCGCATTGAAGGAGACCACCAGATCGAATTCGTCCTGAAAAAACAGATGCCGGGCGTCGGCTATTTCGAATCGAAGGTTGGTCCGTGCACTGCGGCAGAACTGGCTCACTGCAAATGCGACCATGTCCGCGGACGAATCTATGCCGAGAACAGTCCCCTGAGGGACACGAGAGGCAATCTCTGCGGTGACCTTCCCGTTGCCGCATCCAACGTCCAAAACACGCTCGGTCCCCTCGAGATCGAGCAGGGAGAGTACTTCCGCGGCCATCGCCTCTTGGAGTTGCGATATCCTGGCGTATTCAGATGCGTCCCACTCGGTCATGAGCTCAGATAGCGCCTCCGAAAGTCACCAGAAAGCGAATAATCCTGAACCAACCCTCTGCGTTTGTAACTAGCCTCAACGCTGTCCGGACTGCCTTTAGCATGTTGCCCAAGCCACCCGGACGAGGGTGAGGTGTGGATAAGGCTCAAGAAGCAGATGCTGGCGGCGTCCGGCGGAATCGCTGACACGCGAGTCTCCTTTTCTGAAATGAGCGACGGAGTAAGCAGTCTATCGACCCGTATGGGTCGTTAGGTCCATTTATCTCTGCCTTTCCCTCGTCTAAAGTTCGAGTTATGCGAAAAAAATCACACGCGCACGCAGGATTGACCAAAGTCAATCACGAGATAACGGCGGCCGCGTTTAGAATCCTGGATGCGCATACCAAGTTTGGCTTGGCGTTACTTCGTGGCGAGACTCCGCGCCATCCACCACTGCGACCAAGGACAGCGGCACATCATGCGACTGCGAATTGACCTCGCGTGCGGCCAGTGGCGCGTTATCGAATGCGACGAATGGCAGCTTGACGGTGCGCTCACTCGCTTTACCAGGGACGGCAACACGGTCTTGATTGCGCCGACCAACCATCTCTCGCTCGTTGAGCCGCTGGGAACGAACCCGGTTCCCGACGCCAGGTCCGTGCAAGCTTTTCTAGCCGTTCCACCCGGGATTTAAGAACGGCGCTTTCCACTTCCGGGCACCCCCGCAGGCGTGGATGCCTTCTTGAAGCGCAGCGTCGACTTTTCGCATTCACGGAAGCCGAAGCGGTGACTTCTCTGCGCCGTGAACATTAGCTTAGACGCCGCGGGCGTGCGCAGACTTGCGCGCAAAACGTTTGCTAAGATTTTGCTCCCATCATCGCGAGAGCTTTGAGCCGAGTCCGTGCCATCGACGTCTTCGGCAGCGAGGCGCTCGAGCGCGCTCGCGGCGGCCCACACTTTGGCTTCCGGGTCGCGCGCGCGGTTGAAGCTGCAAAGTTCTAATTAGTCGAATCTCTTTCGGGAAGCTTTGCGATACGCGCTGACGTTCAGCCGGCTCAATCTCAAGTCGCCCCGACTCCCACACCGTTGACGGTATCACTCGCTGACCGGTGGAGCTATCCCCGTTTTGCATCCAGTGCGTCCTTATAGGCTCCGTTCCACCAAGGCGTTGTCAGTCATGAATTCTTCTTGAAACCTTCCTAGTTCGCCGCAATACCTAAGTATCGGTTAAAAAACGCAAAAAACCTAGCGGCGCGGCGGAGCCTGTTGTGGTTTGAGGTAGACTTTGGCCAACTACCAGCGTTCGGGGAAGGGCGTCGTGGCCAATCAGGTTCGAGAGGGAGGCGTCAACACTGGGGCCCGGCAGAAACCAACCGTCAACAGTCGCCGGGCGACTTCACGCCAAATGTATAGCCAATCGGAACCGAGCTGAGTCTTGGCTCTTTGCAACGAAGATCCACAAGAAGAGCCTGTTGCGGAACGGCTATCCTTTTGTGCGTCTCAAAATACTTCTCATTAAGCTTCCCTAGATCCCCTTCAAACTCGTCCTCGGTAACGAAGATGAAGTGCATCCCCCGCTCAGGGCTTTGACCGTATTTAGGGATTACCGTCCGTTCGTAATGTGGCCCTTGAATTTCTTTTCCCACATCATTGAATCTCCACGATGATTGAATTAGCGCAAGCAAATCTGATGCAGTTCCCATTCCGCTGCCAATTTCATGAGCACAATTCGAGCAGCATCGCCACCCTTGCCCGTAGCTCGGGGTCAGCTGCGATAGCGCCAGTTGCTGCATCCAGAGGGGTTGGCGATAAGGTGAGGATTCCGGAGAGGCGAGAAACTGCTGGGCGGGGTTCAGTTAAGGAAGAGGGCGGAAGGGGTGTCTGACTCGGTTTCGCGGAGACGGGAGAGGAGCAATGGAGTTACGCTTAGCGATCAGCAGCTCTTTATGCGAAATTGCTCTTTGCCAGGCTGCTCGATCGGCCACGCTGGCGTCGATTCGTTTGTATGGCGACCGGCGGAGCTGGATGCTCCGCTGCGTGGCAGGAGTTTCCAGCTCCTGCTGCGTTGTTCTCAGTGACAAAGTCGCAACTGTTTCTATCCATACCTCCGAATGACGCCCAGGAGTGTTTCTGGCACCTGAGTCTCTTTACAGGGCCGGGAACGAGATCCCGGAAACCAGCAGCCGGAGACCCGAAACGTTCAGAAGCACGTTGCGACCTGTTTAGAGAGTTGCTGTAATGAAGAAGCATGCCCCCCCTTGATGTAGCCGGTTCAACCGGACCAGAGGTCAATCACAAGGTGATCCTGGAGATGTGCCGCATTACCAAGCAGTTCGGCCCGACTCAAGTGTTGACCGAAGTGGGCTTCGCGCTGCGTAGAGGGGAGATCCATGCCTTGATGGGGGAAAACGGCGCCGGTAAATCGACCTTGATGAAGATCGCGGCCGGGCTGATCGACGATTTTGAGGGCCAGATTGCGGTCGCGGGCAGCCCGGTGCATCTGAACTCTCCGCGGGCCGCGTCGCGGGCGGGTATTGCGATGATCCAGCAGGAATTGAGCCTGGTGCCGGAGCTAGCCGTGGACGAGAACATTTTTCTCGGCCAGGAGAAGCGGGGGGGGCTGTTTCTGGTGGATCGCCGGCGACAGATCGAGGCGGCACGGGCGGTACTTGCGCCGTTGGATTTCCAGGCGCGGATCGATCAGCCCGTGAGCCGGCTACGGGTGGGAGAACAGCAGTTGGTGGAGATCGGGAAGGCGCTGGTATCGAAGGCGCGGATTTTGATCATGGACGAACCGACCTCAGCGTTATCAATTCACGAAACGGAGCGTCTATTTGCGGTGATCCGGCGGCTTTCTGGCGAGGGTGTTGCAATCGTTTATATTTCCCATCGCATGGAAGAGGTCCTCGCCCTGGCCGATCGGGTTACCGTTCTACGCGACGGGCGCTTGATCGGCACATTGGCCGCTCGGGAAGCTAACCGGCGTGAAGTGATCCGCATGATGGTGGGCCGCGAACTGCAGGAGGTCCTGGCCTCCGGTAAAGCCGACGCCTCTACTCGCCAACCGGTCCTCGAAGTCAGGAAGCTATGGCTCGAACACCCAGCCCCGACCCCAAGCAGGCCGATGCTGATAGACCGGGTCTCGTTCTCCGTAGCGGCCGGCGAAGTGCTCGGGCTGGCAGGGTTGCTCGGGGCAGGGCGAACGGAAACCCTAGAAGTGCTTTTCGGGCTTCATCCCGAATTCGGCGGAGGCGAAGTCTTCGTGAACGGCCGGCGAGTCTCCTTGCGAAATCCGGTGGAAGCCAAGCAGCACGGGATTGCACTGGTGACGGAGGATCGGAAGCGCGACGGTCTGATTCTGGGCGCCGGCATCGATCGAAATGCCGAGTTGACGGTGATGCGTTCGGTCTCCAATTTCGGGGTCGTCTCTAAGCGCGAGGAACGCGAGGTTGCTCTGCGGACCATCCGGCAACTCGGGATTCACGCGAGGGGCCCCGAGCAGGTCGCGGGCACGCTCAGCGGCGGCAACCAACAGAAGCTGGTCATCGGAAAGTGGCTCCAGGCTATTCCCAAAATTCTGCTTCTGGACGAGCCAACTCGCGGAATCGATGTCGGGGCAAAGGCGGACATTTACCGCCTGATTCAACAACTCGCCGAAGAGGGCCTGGCGATTGTGCTGGTCTCATCGGAACTACCCGAGCTCACCCTGTTGAGCGACCGTATCCTGGTCTTGCGAGAAGGCCTCCCGACGGCGCGATTGGATCGATCGGATTTTTCACATGAGACCATTCTGGATACGCTTCGCCCGGCGGGCGGGTCCAACCTGAATTTGCGGGGGTAGCAGCGTGAACAGAGTGCTCGGGCGGATCTTCAAGTTTATTCTGACGACGAAGCTTTTCTGGGGGTTGGCAGTCCTTTACGCGACCGGCGTAATCTTCTCGCCGGTGAATAACAAGGGGGTAAATATCTTCCTGAGCCCGGGTAACCAGGCGGATGTGCTGCGACAGGTCTCGAACAACGGAATCATCGCCGTCGGTATGACGCTGGTGATTCTGACAGGCGGAATCGATCTTTCGGTTGGTTCTATGATGGCGCTTGGCTCGGTGGTTTGCGCCATGCTTCTGACTCAGCAGGGGTGGACCAATGCATCGCTGTTTTCCATCCCGATTCTGGCCGTCGTTTGCGTGATGCTTTGTCTGTACCTCATCCCTTTGGTTGCCATGAACGTGCCCGGCGCGGCGCATCGCATCGCCGAGAAGCCGGCCACCAAAATTGTCGCTGCGGGAGCTTTTGCGGGGATCATTCTGGCCGCGGTCGCGGTTGCCTGGACGATGGGACAGCTCGAGCCGAAATTTGGTGTTCCCGGCGTGCTTGTTACCGTGCCGGCCGTCGGGCTTGCGCTGGGCGCCTTGAACGGCGTCATCATCGCCAAGGGCCGCCTGCAACCATTTATCGTCACCCTGGCGATGATGGTCGCGATTTTGGGGCTGGCACGGTTGCTGGCCGGCCAGGACGCGGCTGTTTATCCAGTCTATACGGGTTCGAATGCAACGGAAGATTTTGATGTGTTGCGGGCGCTGGTGTTTGACATCGTTCCTGTTCCCGGGATTTTCTTTCTGTTCGCCGTCTTCCTTTTCGGGTTTGTTTTGAAGGTAAGCACCTTCGGCCGCTACGTATACGCCCTTGGGGGGAACGAGCAGGCAGCGCGACTCGCCGGTATCCGGGTGGATCGCATCAAAATCGCCGTCTATGCGATCTCCGGGATGCTGGCAGCCTTGGCCGGTGTTCTGTACACCGCGCAGTATCGACAGGGCAAGCCGGACGCCGGGACCGGAGCGGAGCTGGATGCAATCGCAGCGGTGGTGATTGGCGGTACCAACCTTATGGGCGGCAGAGGGTCCATGACCGGCACGCTTGTCGGGGTGCTGATCTTCGGGTTTTTGGGCAACATTCTGCTGCTCAAGAACATCGACAGCAACACCCAGCTGGTTCTGAAAGGGCTGATCATCCTGGGCGCCGTGCTGCTGCAGGAAGGTCAGATGGCCGGTTGGCTAAGGCGATTTCGCCCCCGCGTCGAGAAGCCTCCCGGACAAAAAGCCTCCGTGGAGGTAGTCGGTAACTGAACGGTAAGGCGATGTGGAAAAAAGCCAGATTTCCGCGGGACCAGGACGCAGCTGTCGCACTCCTGCCAGCTTCAGCGCAGAATACCTGCCCAAGCGCCATCGCAAAACTCAAGCCAGAAAAGTCTAACCTCCCCCAGAATAATCCTGCCAAGTGGCAGCGAAAAGATAATAAGAACGAAACCCCATAACAACAAACCCACCCATGCAAAGAAGAACATTCATTAAAATAAGTGCAGCCGCGGCTGCGACGAGTGCGGTATTTAGACCGTTCCATGTGCGAGCCGAGTCGAAGAAATTACGATTTGGTTTCTCGCAGGTTACGATCGTTGAACCCTGGCGGGTTCAATTCAACAAGGACATGAAGAAGGAGGCGGAAAAGCATTCCAACCTCGAACTGATTATCACGGACGGACAGGACAAGACCGAGAAACAGGTGGCCGATATCGAAAACCTGATTCGTCAGGGTGTCGATGTGTTGCTAATCAGCCCGAAAGAATCGGCCGGGCTGACCGGAGTAACCCTCAAAGCGATTGAGGCCGGGATTCCGACCATCATTCTCGATCGCAACGTCGATACGGACAAGTACACGCAATTCATCGGCGGCGACAACGTGGAGATAGGCCGCGCGGCCGGAGAGTACACCGGTGAAACTGCTCGGCGGTCCGGGCAACGCCAAGGGTAACGTCATCGAGCTCTGGGGCGGCATGGGCACACAGCCGGCGCACGATCGCAGTACCGGATTCCACGCATTTACCGACAAGGAAGCTGGCATCAAATCATTGCTCCAACCGATCGATACCGATTGGAAGCAGTCGAAAGGATATGAAGTGATGTCGACGGCGCTGAAATCCTTCGACAAGATAGACGTCGTCTACGGGCACAATGACCCCGTTGCGTACGGGGCGTATCTCGCGGCGAAGGATGCCGGGCGGGAAAAGGAAATCAAGTTCCTCGGTATCGATGCGCTACCCAACGAGGGAGTGACCTGGGTCCACAAAGGACAGCTGACGGCGACGTTCCTGTATCCGACGCCGGGCGCGGAAGGTGTCCGACAAGGATTGAAGATCGTCAAAGGCGAGAAGGTCGAGAAGAAGATTATCCTGCCGACAATGACGATCGACAAATCGAACGCGGCGCAGATCCTGAAGGAGCAGGGCTTACCGGTGTAGCTTTAGCCGTAAAATCGACCCGCCAGGATTGGTTGTGGCAGGAGCAGGATGCTCCTGCCACCTGGCCGCGGCGTCCAGCTCCGGCAGCGAGATTCGCGCGAGAGCACACAGCCAGGGGATCGCGCATGCGCGCGCGCACGTAGCGGAACGCTCCGCCGACACGAGTCCCCTCACCCTCCAGAGAGGAACGCATTTCGCTCGAAAGAGGCCCCGGTCAAATCAAGCCGAGCTTATTGAGGCTTATAGGACGAAGGAAACGGCGCGGAGCGCGGCGCTCTCGCCGAGCAAACGCCGCCACCATTCCGCCTTAGGCTGGAGCGAGCGCATCTTTCCAGGAGAGACCCTCGGACCGTCAATCGCTTCAAACTCTCGACTTCGAACAAACAGCAACCGTGAGTTCGCGTTTCAAGAACCAATGCTGATCCTTCCGCTCGCACTTATGGAAGCCCAATCACTCAAACCAACAGCAGTCAACGGCATCGCCGTCGAGCAGCCCCAAATCGTGGTGAATGCTATTCGTGACGTGGTTGATCAAATTCGTGATGCCAAATCGCAATAACTTATTGATGCCGTTCGCGCCTGAAATGATGAAAAGGCCGACTAATTCTCGAGCAGAGATCGACCAGGCGGCCAGGCGCTCAAGGCGGCAAAAACCAACTTCGAGAGCGAGGCCAAGCTGTTTGCCAATCCTGCCGCGACCGTTCCGGCGGAAGATTACCACTTACTGACGGCTTGCAGAAAATGCGCTGGAAAAGCTCGGCAGGTTTTTTCTAACATAAGGCTGCCCTGGACAAATTCTGCGCCGACCAAGTAGAGATTTTGCTCTCGAGCGGCTCGGGGCGGGAGTTAAGCGGTTTCTGCGGACTGTCGACGAACTGCCGTAGAAACATGCCGAGCGGCCGTTCAAAGCTATGGAATGAGAACCTTCAAACTGCCCGATGGAGCAACCAGACTTAAGGATCTGGGAGAGGGTTTCGGACCGGCCTGAGCCAAAGGAAGTCGACTATCTCGTGGCTGAAGAATGGGCCCGAAATGATGATGACACCGTGCTTGGCGAACAAAACCCGGATTTAAACTAAGTGCCGAACAGCCGCGGAAACTGGACTTATTTGTCTGATGTCGCAGGCGGCAGACGCCGGTTCGGCCGACCGTCTGCGATCCTAAGAGCGGGTTTTCGATTGACATTCGATTTGGTTCATTTAATAGTCGATAACCAAGCGCGGTTCCGTTTTCCCCCCACGCGGTTCCGTTTCCCAACAACCCCCACCTCAATGTCAAGAAGCAGCCAGGTATCCATTATGCATTCTATATGTCCAATACTAAATCGGAGGAAATCTATGCGAAAAAATCTACTGGCGTCGGTTGCCCTGTTGGCGACCGTGTCATTCGCCGGTTTTGCCTTCGCTGGCATCGAGGAAGCCAAGAAATGGGTGGATAAAGAATTCCAGCCTTCGACGCTATCCAAAGAAGACCAGATGAAAGAGATGGAGTGGTTCATCAAGGCTGCCAAGCCGTTCAAGGGAATGGAAATCAACGTGCTGTCGGAAACCGTTCCGACACACACCTACGAATCCGAAACTCTGACCAAAGCGTTCGAGCAGATCACCGGCATCAAGGTGAACCACCAACTCCTTGGCGAGGGCGAAGTGGTGCAGGCGGTTCAGACGCAGATGCAGACGAACCGCAATCTCTATGACGCCTATATCAACGACTCCGATCTTATCGGGACGCATTCACGCCTGCAAAGCGCCGTCAATCTGACAGACTGGATGGCGGGCGAGGGGAAGGATGTGACCCTGCCGACCTTGGATATCGACGATTTTATCGGCAAGTCATTCACCACCGGACCTGACGGCAAATTGTGGCAGCTGCCCGATCAGCAATTCGCCAATCTGTATTGGTTCCGAAAAGACTGGTTCGACCGGCCGGAGATCAAGGAAAAGTTCAAGGCAAAATACGGCTACGAGCTTGGCGTTCCAAGGAACTGGTCGGCCTATGAAGACATCGCGAATTTCTTCACCAACGATGTCAAAGAGATCGACGGCGTTCGCATCTACGGCCACATGGACTACGGCAAGCGCGCTCCTGACCTCGGCTGGCGCATGACGGACGCCTGGCTTTCAATGGCCGGCTCCACCTCAAAAGGTCTGCCGAATGGCAAGCCGATCGACGAGTGGGGCATTCGCATGGAAGAGGGCTCATGCAATCCCGAGGGAGCTTCGGTGTCGCGCGGGGGCGGAACTAACTCTCCGGCCTCCATCTACGCGATTGCGAAATGGGACGAGTGGCTGCGTAAATATGCGCCACCGGGTGCCGCCGACCTGGACTTCTATCAATCGCTACCGGCACTCAACCAGGGCAACGTTGCCCAACAGATCTTCTGGTACACCGCCTTCACTGCCGCCATGGTGAAGCCGAAGAGTGAGGGCAACAATACGGTGGATGACAAGGGCGTGCCCCTGTGGCGGATGGCCCCTTCTCCCCATGGCCCTTATTGGGAAGAGGGGATGAAACTCGGCTATCAGGACTGCGGTTCATGGACGATGTTCAAGTCCACCCCGCTCGACCGCCGCAAGGCAGCCTGGCTCTATGCGCAGTTTACGGTATCCAAAACCGTGTCGTTGAAGAAGAGCCACGTCGGGCTGACGATCATCCGCAATTCGGACATCAATGATAAATCGTTCACCGAGCGCGCGCCGAAGCTCGGCGGACTTGTCGAGTTCTATCGTTCGCCAGACCGCGTGCTCTGGACACCGACTGGCATCAACGTTCCCGACTATCCGAAGCTCGCCCAGCTGTGGTGGCAGCAGATCGGCGACGTAAATTCAGGCGTGTTCACGCCGGAACAAGCGATGAACCGGCTGGCTGCGGAAATGGATCAGATCATGGCCCGAATGCAGGCAGCCGACGAAAAGGCCAAAACGTACGGCGGCTGTGGGCCACGCCTCAACCCAGAGAAAGATCCGAAAGAATGGCTGGGTAAGCCGGATGGCCCAGCGGCGAAGCTCGCGAACGAGAAGCCACCGGGCGAAACCATCCCCTATGACGAACTGATCAAGCGCTGGACCACGAAGCAGTAGCTTCCTTCTCCGACTCCGGGCCGCGTCATTGACGGGGCCCGGAGACAGCGGCTAAAGTGCCCCAGCAGAGCATCGTTGAAGACTGGAGGCGACATGCCGCTTGAATTGAAAAACGTCACGAAGCGTGTAGGCGCCGAAGTCTACATCTACGAGACTAACCTCGTCATCGAGGAAGGCACTTTCAACATCCTTCTCGGAAGCACGCTCGCCGGCAAGACGACCCTGATGCGACTGATGGCCGGCATCCAAGCTCCGACATCCGGATCGATTCTGAACGACGGAAAGGATGTGACTGGCGTTCCAGTACAAAAGCGGAACGTTTCGATGGTCTATCAGCAATTCATCAACTATTCGAATTTCACCGTTTACGAGAACATCGCCTCGCCCCTGCGGGTCGCTGGTTTGGAGAAGAAGGCGATCGATAAAAGCGTGCGCAGTGCAGCTGATTTGCTCAGGCTTACACCGATGCTGGACCGTAGACCGATGGAACTTTCGGGCGGTCAGCAGCAGAGAACAGCCATCGCGCGAGCAATCGTGAAGGATTCGGATCTCATTCTTCTCGACGAACCTCTCGCCAATCTCGATTACAAGCTGCGCGAGGAAATGCGCGATGAGCTGCCGAAGCTGTTCCTCGGCCGAAAGCGGATGGTCGTCTATGCAACGACGGAACCGATCGAGGCGCTGCTCTTCGGAGGCAACACAGCAACCCTCCACGAAGGAAGGGTGACGCAGTTTGGGCCGACATCGCGAATTTACCGCCGGCCCTCCGACCTGACGAGTGCGAAAGTCTTTTCCGACCCACCCCTCAATACAGCGCCAGTGGAGAAGCGGGAAAATTCGATTATACTGACCGAGACGGTCAAATGGCCGGTCGGTGAAAAGGGACAGGATCTTCCGGACGGGCGCTATACGATCGGAATCAGGCCGCACCATATTACGCCTGCGCCGCAAAAGAAAAGCTCTTCGGTCATGACTGGTCGCGTGCTCGTTACAGAGCTGTCTGGCTCCGAAAGCGTCATCCACTTTGACATGAATGGGCAAACGTGGGTTTCGCAATCGCATGGAATCCATCCCTTCGACGTGGGCTCGGTCGCCACGCTGCACGTCGATGTTGATCGGGCCTTCTTCTTCGACCAGAGCGGCAAATTCGTCGGCGGAGGAGAGTAATGGCCAAGATTTCGATCAGGGATCTCCGCCACAGCTATGTCGCGAAACCGACGCGCGAGGACGACTGGGCACTCAAAAGGATCTCACTGGAATGCCGAGACGGGGGTGCCTATGCGCTTCTTGGACCCTCGGGCTGCGGAAAGACGACACTGCTCAGCCTGATCTCGGGCCTGCTGCGACCGACCGAAGGGCGTATTTTCTTCGACGAGCGCGACGTCACGGAGGCGACTCCCGAAAAGCGCAACATCGCGCAGGTTTTTCAGTTCCCAGTCATCTACGACACGATGAGCATTCACGACAATCTAGCTTTTCCTCTGCGTAACCGGGGAATCGCGGAGCTCGGAAGTAGAAAGGCGGGTGCGGAGAAATTGCCAGATTGCTCGAACTCGATACCGTCCTCGATCGCCGCGCGGCGGGCCTAACGGCTGACGGGAAACAAAAAATCTCGCTTGGCCGCGGATTGGTGCGAACGGACGTAAACGTAATTATGTTCGATGAGCCGCTAACGGTTATTGATCCACATCTAAAGTGGGAGCTTCGATCGAAGCTCAAGGAGCTTCATCATAGAACGCGCCGAACCATGATCTATGTCACTCATGACCAGACCGAAGCACTGACCTTTGCGGAACAAGTGGTGGTCATGAAAGATGGTCTGATTGTGCAGATCGGCACGCCGGTAGAATTGTTCGAGCGCCCGCGCCATACGTTCGTCGGGCATTTCATCGGCTCACCGGGCATGAATGTCCTGCCCTGCGAGCTAAACGCGGGCAAGGCATTCATTGGTGAGCATGCCGTGAAAACAGTGGAAGGCAAGACAAGCGGGAACAAGCACTTAGAGCTTGGTGTCAGGCCCGAATTCGTAAGCTTTACCGCCACGGGACTTCCGGTCGATGTGATCAAGGTTTCGGATGCTGGACGTTTCCGCATCGTCGAGACGAAGCATGCGCGTCATACAATCAAGCTGCTGGTTCCGGAAGGTACGGAGATCCCTGCTTCCGCGGCACATGTCCATTTCGATCCATCCCACACACAAGTCTATGAAGAGGGGTGGATGATCGACTGAGCACGAAGTGAACAAGACCCTCAATCACAAGGCCTGGCTGTTCGTGCTGCCGGTCGTGGTACTGGTGGCCTTCAACGCCATCATTCCACTGATGACGGTCATCAATTTTTCGGTTCAGGAAAGCTTCGGCGACAATGTGTTCTTTTGGGCGGGCATGCGGTGGTTCGAACAGGTGCTGCATTCCGACCGCTTCCACGCCGCCCTGCTAAGGCAGCTCTTGTTCACCGGACTGGTCCTGGCGATCGAGATTCCCCTGGGACTCGCCATTGCGCTGGCAATGCCGCGGCGGGGGTCCTGGGTATCGGTCTGCCTCGTTTTCATGGCGCTGCCGTTGCTCATACCGTGGAACGTGGTCGGCGCCATGTGGAACATCTTCGCCCTCCCAGACATCGGCTTTCTCGGCAAGCTGATTAATGCGCTCGGTTTCCATTACAACTACACACGACAGCCGCTGGGCGCATGGTTCACTGTCGTGCTCATGGACGTGTGGCACTGGACGTCGCTGGTCACCCTGCTCTGCTATGCAGGTTTGGTCGCTATTCCGGACGCTTATTACCAGGCTGCCAAGATCGACGGTGCGGGCCCGTGGGCGGTATTTCGTCATATCCAGCTGCCCAAGCTCAAGCACGTGCTGACGATTGCGATTCTTCTACGCTTCATGGATTCGTTCATGATCTATACTGAAGTCGTCGTCCTGACCGGCGGAGGGCCGGGAAACGCAACAACATTCCTCTCGATCGATCTCGTGAAGATGGCGCTCGGACAGTTCGATCTCGGCCCCGCAGCCGCGATGTCGATCATCTATTTTCTGATCATATTGTTCCTGAGCTGGCTGTTCTACACGGTCGTAATGCGGAAAGAGGAGAGCTAAATGCGTCTGCGCTACCTCGTGCCGTTCATCTACATCCTGTTCCTTATGCTGCCGATCTATTGGCTCTTGAACATGTCATTCAAGACGACAAACGAGATTCTCGGGCAGTTTACGTTGTGGCCCAGGAACTTCACCTTGGACAACTACGCGAAGATTTTCACCGACCCGACATGGTACTGGGGTTATATCAATTCGCTTATTTATGTGCTGATCAATACGGCGCTTTCGGTTTCTGTTGCGCTGCCGGCCGCCTATGCATTTTCACGCTACCAGTTCCTGGGCGACAAGCATCTGTTCTTCTGGCTCTTGTCCAACCGAATGGCTCCGCCCGCGGTTTTCGCGCTGCCATTCCTTCAGCTCTATTCGGCCGTAGGGCTGTTCGACACGCACATCTCTGTCGCACTCGCCCATACATTGTTCAACGTTCCTTTGGCGGTATGGATTCTCGAGGGATTTATGTCGGGTGTGCCGAGGGAACTGGATGAGACCGCCTATGTCGACGGCTACTCCTTCTGGCGATTCTTCATGAAAATCTTCGTTCCGACGATCGCTGCCGGGATAGGGGTGGCCTGTTTTTTCTGTTTCATGTTTTCCTGGGTAGAACTGCTGCTGGCCAAGACATTGACTTCGGTACAGGCCAAGCCGATCTCGGCGACGATGACGCGAACGGCTAGCACCTCGGGTTACGAGCTCGGGCTGCTCGCTGCAGCCGGGGTGCTGACCATCGTGCCCGGAGCGTTCGTGATCTATTTCGTGCGCAATTACATTGCCAAAGGATTTGCGCTCGGCCGCGTGTAAGGAGGAAGAAAGATGGATGGCACAACCGGTCTGTCATGGATGGCATGGACGTGGCCGACGGCGGCGTTCTTTGCTTTCATATTCCTGGCCCTGGTCGGCATGTCGGTATGGGAACGGTATTCGCCAGGCGGGAATCCGCGGCACGGCATTCTCGGCTTGGATACGACGCGCGGCGACCGGCTCTTCATCTCGCTGCTCGGCAGCGCGTTCATACTCCTGGCTTGGCTCGGGATCATGGGCACTCCCATGTGGGGGGGACTTGCCCTCTCGCTCATTTTCGCCGTGGCGGTGTTCCGTTGGGTTTGACCAAAACGCAATGCGGGCAGCGGTTATCACCGACCTGCCAGGGCACGAACTCATTATCGCCATAACCAAGTTTCCCGGACTTCGTGCGCTCACCGGAAGCCACGCGCAGCATCAGATCAAAAATCTCCCGTCCCTTATCTTCAATTGCTACACCATCAAGAATGTCGCGCAATTGACGTCCATATCCTCCGTCATCCGACGGTACAATGTCGGAACTGGTTGCAAGCTTTAGGGAAGGCGTCGGCTTGCAGCCATAGGCCGAGCCGCGGCCAGTGGTAAATTAGAGAATATTGGCGCCGCCGGCGACCTGACCGGTCGCTGAGACGGGATCCTAACCCGGTATGGCCATGAAAACGAAGCCTTGGCCCCCGCACCGGCTCGACATAACCCCGACGACGAACTCCTGTTCCAAGTTCCTATTCGAGCAGGCTCGGTGGACTTGCGCGTTTGTGGGAGAAATTTTTGGGTTTGCGCATCGACGAACTACCAGTGTCTTCCGTGATGGCAGACGAGCGAGCGGCACTCCTACCGCGCGCCAAAACGACCAGCAAGGATTCTTCATAGTCCTAGCCCCAAAATAAGCGAAAAACCGATCCGAAGCGCGCCAGCGTCGCCTGGATCGCCTTTTCGACGACTTTGCGGGCGATTTTTGCAATTGAACCGCACGGTGCTGCAGCATAGGGGGTTCGAAGCGGGATTCGAATGCGAATTTTGGCGTCCGGCGTCGTGCCGAGGGGCGCATTTTGGCAGCATCGGGGCATAGTTACGCTTCTTGTTGACACAAGTTGTAGTGGGTATCTGGATCGTTCTGCTTTGCTAAGTGGCACGGAGCCAACGCAGATGCTCCCAGGCCGCGAAGAGGTCTTTAAGCCAGCCGTTATAGCTCATGATGCGGTAGATGACCCGTCTGCCGGTGCGCACGATCTGCGCGGGCAATAAAACGATTGCGTGTAAAAAGCGCCGGAACTCCATCTTGATCAACTCCACTCCTCGTCGAGCATTGGGCAAGAGCAGCCCGAACCACGCCTTCAGATTCCAGGCCAAGGAGGTCATGTAGAGTAGGGAGATACGAACGGAATGAGAGGCCGGTGGCCAATGACCGTGTGGTGTCTCCCCCTCATCGAACCGGACGTGCGGGTTTCCCGCATCCGGCTCTCGGAGGCTGTTCACCGGGTTGCTTCATAAGGTTTGCCATTTGGTGCGCATGGGGAAGCGCATGAGGCCGTAATGGTCGTGGAGGCTTTCGTCGCTGTAGGTCGGCCCGTATCGGGCGTGTGTCTTGGCGTGTTTCTTCCACACCCAGCGGCGCAGCCGCTCTCGGATGCTCCACTGCATTTTACCGAATACCCGCGTACTGTTGGCATAGTGAAAGTAGCCGATCCATCCCCGGAGCCGTCGATTGACGGCTGCGAAAACGTCCTTGGGCGACTTCCACAGCGTATCACGGCCGGTTTGTTCCCGTATGGCTTCGCGCAGTTTGTTGCAGCTCTTGGCGCTGGGTTCGCAATGCGGATAAGTTTTCCCGCTTCGCGCTTTCCTCCACGCTAGCCGAAACCCAAGGAACTCGAAGCTCTCGTGGTCGAAGTCCACAATGCGCGTCTTCTTCTCGTTGAGTCGCAGTTTCCGGCGTTCCAACCAGCTTTCCAATCGCCGCTTCATTTCCGCTCCCTGTCCCTTGCGACACAGGATCACGAAGTCATCCGCAAACCGTACCATGACCGCTTTCATTTGCCTCCCTCCATTGACGGCCTTATCCAGGCCGTCCAGATAGAGGTTTGCCAGCAGCGGGGAGATCACCCCGCCTTGCGGGGTTCCGCAGCGGTTCTTCACCTTGCGTTTGGTTCCCGTCTTCGGATCTTCCTCCACGATGGGCGCCCGCAGCCATCCTTTGATTAATTTCAGGATGCTGCCGTCGCTCACACGCCCTTTGACCAACGCAGCAGCTCAGCATGCGGGATGCTGTCGAAGTAGCCGCTCAAATCGGCGTCCACTACCTCGCGTCGCCCGCTTAACAACGCCTCTTTGATGGCGTCGATGGCTTGCTGCGCCCGTCGCTTAGGACGGTAGGCGTAGCTGTTCTCATGGAAGTCGGCCTCGAAGATGGGTAGCAGCAGTATCACCACTGCTGTCTGCACCACCCGGTCTCTCACCGTCGGTATTCCCAACGGTCTTTGCTTCCCATCGGCCTTCGGAATATACACCCGACGCACCGGACTCGGTTTATAGGCTCTTGCTCTCAGATTCTCTTCGAGCCGCGTCAGCCATTGCTTGCGCTGCCCGTCGTCCTCCTTGAGCCATTGCACATCCACTCGGTCCACGCCGGGGGCTCCCCCGTTGGCGATCACCTGCCAGAGCGCAGCCTCCAGGACTTCCCGGCGGCATACCTCCCCATACAGGCTCCATGCTTTCCATTTCGGCTTGCTTTTGGCTTGCCGGTAAAGCGTCCGCTGCAATTTCCGAACTCCCGTCGCCGTCTCCGGCACCGTGGGTGTTTCTATCCCTTGCGGGTCATCACCCTGTTCTCTGTCTGCTTGGAACGCATCAGCACAACTGCCCCGCCTTCGCTCCACCCCGGTTTCCGGGATTTCCTCGCTACTATGCAGGACTCCGACTCCTGCCCGCGCCGTTGCAGCCTCCCCCATTTTCGGGGTTGTGCCACCCGTTGAGGCTCTGGCCTCACGCGCACAGGTCTCCCGGATTATCCAGGTCGCCCTTTCCGACATGCCATCTCCGCAAACACCGCCAGAGCGATAGATAGACCTCGACGGTTGTCCGGTCTGCCCCTGCCAGACTTCACCGCATGGTAAGCGGCTCGTCTCTCTGGTTGTAGGCTTTTCGATGCTCATTGAATGGAGTTCATTTTCATTATGGCCTGCCGGTTCAGTGGATGCCCCGCTTGCGGCTTCAGCCTCGCGGCCTCATTCCGGGCATCTCTTTCGGTCGTGAACCGTCTAATTCGACCGGCGGGACTTTCACCCGCGTGGCTTCCAGTTTCCCCGGCGCACTACCATGTAGGCCCAGTTGCTCAGCAAATCGTCCACCGGCATGCGCATGGCGTTGACCCCGTTTTTAAGCTGCTCGATCACGTTCTCCTGATTGCAGCGCCCGTTGGCCAGACTGACGATTTGCTCCGCGGTGTAATCGACGCGGTTGGTGATATAGAAAAAGTAACGGATCTCATCGAAGAGAACCTGCTCGCCCTTTTGCACACTGATGTTCTTGCGCACGATGATGAGTCGATAGGGCCGAGAGCATTTGAGGGGCTGATATTCTATCTCGGCAATATCCTCGCCGACCAACACCTTGTTCTCATAGCCCTTGAAGCGCACGATGCTTTCCTTGACTCGCTCGGGCTTGCGTCGCGGAGCCGTGGCAATTTCATAGCGCGGGAGCCGCTCAAGGGGCTTCCACGCCTCTTGGGGTAATGCTTCGGCCAAGTTCACCACCTTGGGATGGGCATCCATTCCGAAAATGAATTTGACCCCTTGCTCATCCCACCGGTCCAATTCTCCGGTCAAGCTAAAGTCGGTGTCCCCGCGCAAGGTGATCTGCCCGGCATGTGGCGCTACCAATTTGATAGCCCGATCGATCCAGGGCACGCAGCCCTCGTGGCTCACGACATTGCCGGGACGATTGACCAGATAGAGCACTTCGTTGGTGTTGGCCAGAGAGACGACAAGCGGGGCGTAACCCCAAATGCCTTTGTAGGAAAGAGCCATGCCGCCTTTGCATTGCCCGAAAGTCGACGCAGTGGTGCCATCGGTATCGACAAAGGCCTCCGCCAAAAAGCCCCTGGGTTGTTGTCTCCAAACCCGCTGGCGCACCGTGTTGGTGATTTCCATGAGGTCGAGGATATCGTCCTCCTCAAAGCGACGGGTGAAGTCCCCGCTGGTGGTCGGGTCCGGAATGCGCTGGGCGCCCAGACCATCGAGGAAGGCCTCATCATTGCGCCGCAGTTCAATATCCTCCAGCCGCACTCCGTCCAGCAGCGCGTTGTAGGTCAGATTCAACACATGGTCGCTCTCATGATAAGGAAGATGCTTCTTAAGCAGATGCAGCCGGGAGTCGATCTCTTGCCGCAGCCCCAGTTTGTTGACCATCAGATGGATCGCGCCGATGCCCCCGCAGTTTACAGCCCTGGCTTTCTCGGCCATCTCATAATGAATATTGCTGGCCTTCATGATCGGCTCGGCCTGATCGCTCCAACCGCGCTCGGGGTCCAGGCGACGTTGAATTCGGCGCTTGCGATTACGCAGGATCTTAGGATAGCTTCTCTTCACTCGAAATGACCTTTCTCTTTGGATGGCTTCGGTTTAGTCACCGCCATCAAACCAAGGATTTAAGGGCATTTCGAGTCTTTTGCGTCGTCCCTACGATTAAAATCACGCTTCTTTAGGGTTCTAGTTAGCTCGTCGTCGCGAGTGGGTGCGCCGCGATAAGCTCAACGGTAAGCAGCTTCAAGTGCGAACGAATCCGTTCGCAGCGAAGAAGATCGCTGACGCTCGCGAGATATGCTGAAAAATCGTCGTCTCGAAGGAAAGCGAGCACCTGCCGGAGCTGCGCTCTGCGGAACAAGTGCTGTAGCTCGCTTTCGAGGAAACGGACAAAATCCCGCCCGCCGTTTGGTTGCGTGCGAGCGAAACAATAGTCGAAGAAAGTTTCGTGGCCGAAGCCGAAGGACACGGCCAAGCAACGATCCAACTTCCGCCCCTGATCGGTGAGCCGTAAATAGTCCGCCCCGCGTGTTCCAAGTAACTCGATTGGCCTTCCCTAATACCGTTGAGATGATCCAATTTCTCCAGCCCGCCGCTGACATCTCCAATAGCCATTTGCGTGATAGCCAATCGGTATTCAGCCGGAATCTGCCTTGAATTTCCCCGACTTGGCAACGCCCAAGCTGACTGTGGGCTTCGAGCACCCGCAAAAAGTCACCGGCCTCCACAGAAACATGCTGGCGCACGTCGCCCACCAAAAGGACACGCAGGTCATGCGTCTGCGCCAGTCGGAGCAATTCCGCTCCCTGACGGTTTGACTTTAACCCGGCCTCGTCGCAAATCACGACCGCGCGCCGCAGTCCCACGCGATTCTCCCCGTTGCGCAGAAAATCCTCAACCGTCGTCGCTTGTGTAAAGCCTTCGTTTCGCAAGACCTGTGCCGCTGATGCCGTTGGCGTGATAGCAAAGACCGTGTGACCGGCCTCGTTCAACCCGCGCTGCACTTCCCTCAGCGCCGTTGTTTTTCCAGCTCCTGCCACGCCTCGAAAACTGTAAACGCGATCTCGCGTACCGAGAATTGAAGCAACAGCCTGCTTTTGTTCCTCGGACAGATGCCCAGCCGGAACGAACCTGGAATTCAATGCCGGACAAGAGCCCTTCGTGGCATCGACATATTTCACCGCCCACTGCTCCAGCTCCAAGCCCTGCCGCGTGCAGCATTCCGAGAGCAGCGGGTTTTCCGCAGGAGAGGCAAGGCGCACGAGTCCAGCCTCGTCATTTGAGGCGGCCTGTTTCAATTCTTCCAAATCCAGCGATCCCAGCGATTGATTGAGAGCTTCCGCAAGAATTTCGTGCTCCCGCAAAACGCTTTGCCGTTCGAATAAATGCGCGACACTGGCGCGGAGGGCATCACGTTCCTGACCAGTTTGAATCGGCACGGTCTGTCGCTCCGACCTGGCTCGAAGGGCCTGCAATTGCGTCCATTCCTTCGGCGACAGCTGCGAACGCTGTAAGGCGAGAACTTCGGCAGTGGCAATTTCCCTTAATTCGGCAGGCCGGGTCTCCCGCGTAATCAGTGCGATCTCCTTTACCGTGGGCTTCCGTCCCTGCTTTTCCTCGAACTTTTCAATCTGGCGTTCGATTTCCTCCCGGCGTTTCGAAAAGCGTTCGCAGAGCGAATCGGACACTCCCTCAATCTCAAAGCCGGTGATTTCCCCATTTTGCCGCGTCTGCCGGACGGCATAACCCAACTCCTGAACACCGCGGGCCATCTCGTTCTGATAGACCTTGCCCGCATACCGGACGGCTCTGACCATCTCGTATTCATTGAGCGCATACCATTTCCCTGTCCTGTCGCGGGTGGCATTGGCGATCACAAAATGGGTGTGCAACTGCGGGTCGAGAGCGCGGCTGGCATCGTGGATAAATGCCGCGGCGCAGATGTTGCCTGTTGCCTCGGACTGGCGTTTAAGCGGCGTATTCTTTTGACGCGAAGCGAACCGCTCCAGTTCCGAGAGCGCAATGCGCGCCGCGCGTTCGTGGGCGATCCTGAGTCGCCTGTCTCCACCGAGAACCGCCAGGATCGAAACCGATTTTTGGGCCGAGCACTGGAAATCAAAGAATGCCACCCGGTTTGAAACTGGCTTCATGGTGAGGCGAAAATTGGCGATCTCCTGAGCGGTGCCGAACCGGGCTTCCTTTTCCCGGAATGCCTGGGCTGCCTCGGCAATCGTGGGTTGACGCGTATCCTTGGTCCGGGGTGTCAGCCGTTCGCCCGTGTCAGGACGCAGGTTGACCCTCAACGCTTCAAAGTCGTCGTGCCCATCCAGACACGCGGCAACCTTGGCAAGTCCACCGAGGCCATTGCGCGCTGCGAATGGATGAGCCAGCGAGGCGTTTCCTGGAAAGGCCGCGACCTCGACGCCTTCAACCGCACCTTGAGCACGACCTATGCCGGCACTGTGGATTTTATTGAACCCGGACAGGAACCCGAGGGGGAACTCATCAAGATTTTCCGCCGCATCACGGAGGCAGAAGTCACCGTGATCGACCCGAGCGCCCACATGAACAGGACCATTCTGCGGGCGATCCGAATGGTGCGCCTGCCGGAATTGTGCGCCGACGTTGCCGCACGCGTCACCGTTCTCGTTTATCCGGTCGATGAAGTTTCCGACATGGACGACATCGCCCACACCTTTGAAACCCTGGCGGATTCCGTGGATTGGGTCATCGTGCGCAACCCGGTCAAAATCCCGAGGCCCTCAAGAATGAAGCGGTTCAATTGGACATGGCCCACCGCATTGTCCTCGAACAATGGCTTGCCGATTTGTTCAGCCGCTTCGATGCCATCGCCGGTCATTTGATTCCGACCGCCAAGGCGAAGGCGCTGAAGCCTGCCGTCTCGCAACCCCCTTTGCCTAGACGCCGGACCTCCGGCGTCAACATGGAGAATATCCGATGAACGAGCAGGACGAATGGCGGCCATTTCGTGCCTGCCTACGCAGGAGATGCGCGATGCCGCGTGGGAATTTTTCGTGCGGCATCTGGCGCAGAATCCCAAAATGGCCGATACCTTCAGCGGGGTTATTCTGGTCATGCAGGCCAACGGACTTTACATGCTCAAGGTGCCGAAGCTCGTCCACGACGAGGCCCTTGTTCCGCTGGGCAGGGAAGTTCTCCGTCTTCGCGACGAGACGGCGGAGTCAGTCAATCGTCACGCGGAAGTCACCAGGGATACCCTCGCGGTTTGCGAGAAAACCCGGCAAGTCGCGGAGGCCGCGGCCACGGCGGCAAAGGAAATCGACGGTGCGATCCGTGACGGCTGGCGGGAAGTGAACACTGAGAAGATGGCAGGGCGGATTCAGGAGGAAGTGGAAACCGCCCTCCTGCGTCCGCTCGCCGCGCAATGCCGCCAAGTGAAGAAATGACTCCCGCCCTCAGAGATGCCGCCAACCAATTGAAGGAGCCCGCACGCAAACTCCGCGCCTTTCATTTCAAGGGCATCCTTGTCGTGATGCTGGTCGCCTGCCTTGTCGTCATGGGAGGGTGCTTCTCTTTCGGTTGGTGGAAGCTCTCCCGCCACTACGACCGCATGGTGGACGCCGCCCTGAAGCGAATCCAGTCTGTCAATGCGGGCAACCAGGAAGCCTTCACCCGGCTCACCGAAATGAACGTCCCTATCCGCGCGCTACCCGTTACTGACAGCAAGAAGCGGACGATTCCCCGAAAATTCGCCCTGGTTATGGACCATGCCGAAGACGTAGCCATCGAGGACATTCCCGACGGAAAGCGAGCGGCGATTTATTTCGAGAAGGCTTCTTATTGAACGCAGGTGCGCAGGACGGCAACCGAGCGGGGCGACGCCCCGCACCGTTGCCCTCAGCCTTTTCCTTCCACCCTGGGAAGCAAGCGACCATGGACGGGCCGCTTCTTTCGCTTCGCCCGTCGCAACCCGCCATCGTCGCCGTTACCCTGCCACCCTTGGGCTTTGCTTTAGCTGGCGCATTCGTCTATCCTTTTCAGTATGAGGCACGATCTCATCGACAAACGCAGTTTGGAGCTTCACCGGCTCGTCGCGGGGAAACCGCCAGCAGCCGAGTTCATGGATTTTGTCCGCGAGAAACTCAACCGCTCCTTGAGTGAGTCCCGTCTTTCGGATCCGTGCAAGGATGCGCTGCGGGAATGGCAGACCATTCTTTCCTGCCTGCCACTAAACGAGGTTTTGGATCTTATCACGCAAGACTCCGACGAGGGCCAGCGCCTGCGCCACTCCACGCCCTTTTCCGGCATCTTGAGCCAACGGGAACGTCTGGACGTGTTCCGTCGTCATGAAGCGACAGGAG
>CAWASQ010000010.1:0-22692 GCA_963784465.1 uncultured Verrucomicrobiae bacterium | reverse complement strand
AGCGGCGCACGACAGGCGAAGTTGCGCGCCACGCTGCCGAGAAAGAGTTCGACGAAGCCCTTGCCCTGCGTGCCCATGAGAATGAGCGTGCGGCCGCTTTCCTTCGCGCTCGATGATCTTCAACGCCGGGTGACCCCTCTCCGATGTGATTTCTGGAGCCATATTTTTCCCTTTCAGTCGCAGCATCCGCCCGGGCCGCAGCCACAGCTGCCGGTGCTCGCAGGCAGAGGAATTCTCCGACTTTCAGAATGCCGAAGCCGCCGAGGATGACGCGCCGGATCGCTTGACGCGTCTCGGGATGCTGTGTGAGCGGTGCGTCTTTCATACTCTGCTTGATCTCGAAGTACTCAACGGAGTCTCCCTCTTTGGACGGGATGGTTTCGTAAACGTAGGTGGTCATGGGAACTAACGGAGTTAGAAGATGGGGTTGAAGATTCGGAGCGGATGAGACGGCCAGTCCACGATGAGCCAATGCGGAAAGCGCGGCGATCCCCACCGGCTCCTCATGGCGTAGAGGCACGAGCGCGGTCTGGCTCGCGTGGATCGCGGCGACTTCCTCGATGTAACGGCGCTCGGCGGTTTCTCGCTGCCGGAGAACGGGATCGGTCGTGCCGCTGTCGGTGAGGCTCTGGTTGATGACCCACGCGAACGGTTCGATCTGCGCGCGGCGCAGGTCGTCCTGCAGCGCGGCGGCTTCATGGACGGGTGTTGCTTCGGGCAGCGTAACGATGAGGACGCGGGTGAAGCTCGCGATCGCGCAGACGGGGCAGGAGCTTGCAGCACTTCCTCCGGCATGTGACGTGCGGGCCTGGCGCGCGATTTCGCGATGATACGCCTCGGTCGCATCGAGCAGCAGCAGCGTGTGCCCGGTGGGCGCGGTGTCGAGCACCACGAAGGCGTCTTCGCCTTGCGCCACCGTGCGGGCGAAGGCGCGGAACACCGCGATTTCCTCGGTGCAGGGCGAGCGCAGGTCTTCTTCCAGCAAGGCGCGGCCGCTGGCGTCGAGGTCTTGCCCGGTCGTGCTCCATCACATGCTCGACGTAAGCCTGCGTCTCGGCTTGCGGGATCAATCCGGCTGACCGTGCAGCCTTCGACTCCGTGTCACCAGCAGCGTGCGGCCACGTGCGCGGCCGGGATCGGTCGTGCTCAGATGCACGGTAAAACCGCGCTCGGCCAGGTCGATCGCGATGGCAGCGGCGAGCGTCGTCTTGCCGACGCCGCCCTTGCCCATCGTCATGATGACGCCGTGCCCGCTCTCTGCGATTTCATCGACGAAATCCGCGAGCGATTCCAGTGCAGGCGGCTGCAATTCGGTGAAGCCGGCGGCTGGAGCAAGCTCCGGCGATTCATCCTTAAGCAGCGCCCGCAGCCCGTCGATGCCGAGGACGTTCCATGGGCGCAGCGGATTGGCGAATACCGGCAGGCTTCCCAGCAGTTGCACATTTTCCGTGAAAGCTCTCTGTCCTCTGCGCTCCAGCGCCAGAGCCAGGTCGTCGGTCCTATCGGTGGCGTGGAAGACCCCGTTGATCACCAGAACCTGGTTACCAATATCGAGTGCTCTCAGTTCACCCGAAGTCCGCGCTGCCTCGCGCAACGCCGCGCGCTGCGGTCGGCTCACCAGAACGATCGTCGTGCTCGACCCATCCGCCAGCATGCGCACCGTGGCTTCATAGATTTCCCTCTGTTTCTCCAGTCCGGCCAGCGGTCCGAGGCAGGAGGTGCCGCTGGTGTTCGATTCCAGAAACTGGCCCCAGGCCTTCGAAAGGCTCATGAGCCGCAGGGTGTGGCCGGTTGGCGGCCGTGTCGAAAATCACATGGTCGTATTCGAGCGCCGCCTCCGGTTGCCCAATTAACGCCGTGAACTCGTCGAACGCCGCGATTTCTGTCGTGCAGGAGCCGGAGAGCTGCTCCTGCATGTTCGCCAGCGCCGCTTCGGGCAGCACACCGCGCATGGGGCCGATGAGCTGCTCGCGGTAACGCTCTGCCGCCTCGTCGGGATTGATGTTCAGCGCCTCCAGACCACGCGCGCCCGACACGGGCGTTGGCCTGCCTGAAAGACTCACGCCGAGCACCTGATCGAGGTTCGACGCCGGGTCGGTGCTCACCAGCAATACGCGTTTGCCATCATCCGCGAAGCGCACGGCCGTGGCGCACGCCAGCGACGTTTTACCAACCCCGCCTTTGCCCGTGAAAAACAGATAGCGTGTCGGTGCGGAGACGGCGGGGTCGAATCGTGGTAGTGCCTTCATGGCGCGGCTCCCGCCGTCTGCACCGCATCACCCGATTTCGTCTCGGATTTCAACAACAGGCGAATCCATTCTCCGCGCTCTTCGCGGGTTGGGTAGCGTCCCTTGAGCAATAACTCGCCATTTTGAAAGATGGCGGGCAGGGCCTCGACTCCGTCCGTTTCGAGAAGGGTCTTCACCTGCGCGTTCTGCGCGAACGCAACGGGCCGCTGACCGAGGTTGTAGCGTTCGACCTTTACGCCGCGCTGCTGAAGTTGGGAGAGCAGGGCGGCAAAATTTGCAAGTTCGGGATCGACATCAGGTCCACAGATTCCCGTCGAACAACACATGGCCGGATCGTAAATTTGGAGCGTATTCATGTTCTTGATTCCCCTATTAATAAAACTTTCTTACTTTGCTAATTAACCAATTACTTGTCATAAAAATTCAGGCTGCAGCGCGTTGCAAGGCATCCATCTGCCCGCGATTGATGCTGTCCACGCACCGGAAGAAATCTCCCAGGCATTGGCAACGCAACCGGTAGAACACGTTCAGCCCGCGCTTCTCCACCTCGACCAACCCCGCCGCCTTCATGATCGAAAGATGTTTTGAAACCGTAGACATGTCCGCGCCCACCAACTCGGTCAGTTCGCAAACGCACTGCTCACCATCAATCAGCGCCTCCGCCATGAGAATTCGCGAGGGATGGGCGAGAGCCTTGACGACCTGCGCACGAAGTTCGCTGCGTGCCTTTCCTGCTGCCATATACTTGGCAGTTTAACCAAATATGCAATCATGTCAAGTGGCAATTGGGATTCCTCAAGAAAGGGAGTTAGGACTCTTTGGCTTGCTGGTAAATTCCAAGTGCGACGATGCGGGGCGAAAGAGTCATTGCCTTTTTCAGGAACAGCAACTAGGCGCGCAGCACGAGGCCGCAGCAGGCTTGCTCGCACGGATAAAGGCGCTGATGAACTTGCCTTCCACCTCTCGGGCCAGCGCATCGACATCAAGGCCCTGACCCGAGAGGAAGGTCCGCGCATCCTCGAAGGTGTAAACCCGCGTGGGCTCGATATCGATATCGTCGAAACCGGCTTTGGCGAGTTTCGTCACGTATTCGTAATCGCTCAAGGCACCGGCGACGCAGCCCACCCAAAGCTCCAGGCTTTTTTTGATTTCGGCAGGGACCTTGCCCTGGACAACAACATCGGAGATGGCCAAGCGGCCGTTCGGGTTTGAGCACCCGAAACGCTTCTTTGAGCACGCGGTCCTTATCGCCTGAAAGGTTGATGACGCAGTTCGAGATGATGACGTCCACAGAATTATCGGGAAGCGGGATGTTCTCGATTTCGCCTTTCAGGAACTCGACATTGGTCAGGCCGCTCTTGCGCTTATTCTCTTGCGCGAGCGCCAGCATCTCATCGGTCATGTCGAGACCGTACGCTTTCCCTGTCGGGCCGACGCGGCGAGCGGAAAGCAGCACATCAATGCCGCCTCCGGAGCCAAGATCGAGCACGGTTTCACCAGGTTTCAATTCGGCAAGGGCCGTGGGGTTGCCGCAACCAAGAGAGGCCTTGATAGCCGTGTCAGGCACTTCGCCTTCCTGCGCAGCATCGTAGAGGTTTGAGGTTATCGGATCACAAGAGGCTTGGAGCGCGGAAGCTTCGCCGCAGCAAGAATTGCCAGCGCCCGATGTGACGCTTCGGGCAACCTGTCCATACTTCTCACGGACCACTTCTTTAATATTCGGAGTACTCATAGGCTTTTCCTTTATGTAGATAGAGACAAACGCCCTGCCGTTTGCGAGACGATCGACGTGCCGAGCAGGCTTCAACTCGGCGGCTTCGGCGGCTTTGTATTGGTCGCGCCTGCCTGCGGCATAGGCTTCGAAAATGCGTTGTATTTCGTCACGAACACGGCGAAAGACCGCGAGTTGATCCTCGTCCGTGCCCTGCGCCTTGGCCGGATCGTCAAACCCCCAATGGTAACGATTCACTTGGCCCGGGAAGATAGGACAGGCTTGATCGGCGTTTCCGCAGACGGTGATCACGGTCTCGATTTTGTTTTGACCAAGAAATTCCTCCAAATGCTTTGACCGATGGCCGGAAATATCGATCCCAATTTCCCGCATAACCTCGATTGCTTTCGGATGAACGTAACCGGCAGGCTTCGAGCCAGCGCTTTGCACGTCGATAAAATCGCCCGCAGCTTGTCTCAAAATACCTTCCGCAATGTGACTACGGCAGGAATTACCGGTGCAGAGGATAAGAACGGTTGGCTTGTCGCTCATGACCTTCGGGGCCGCGATCAAGCGGGAGCTTGATTGCCAATCTGGATTTTCTCGCGAACGCCGATCTCCTTGGTGGCGGCTTCCAAACGCAGAACGTCGAGCTTCTCGAAGGGCAGCGAGGCTAGCAGCTCAAGACGGCGTCTTATTTGCTGGGCGACCTGCCAGAAGGCTCGCCGCTTTTCTGCATCCGAACCTTCCACTGCGGCTGGATCGGGCGAACTCCAATGCGCGAGAATCGGCTGGCCTGGCCAAACAGGGCAGGTTTCCTTGGCGTTGTCACAGAGGGTGATGACGAAATCGAATGGCACATCTTTGAACTCATCCCACGATTTACTGTAGGCATCAGATGCGTCGATTTTGAAATCCTTGCGGAGAATTTCCAGCGCGAGCGGATGCGGCGCGGGTTTCGGACTCGCTCCGGCGCTGTAGGTTTCAAAGCGAACGGGGGCAATTTTTTTCAATAGGTATTCGGCAAAAATACTGCGTGCGGAGTTGCCGGTGCAGAGGAACATGATTGTGAAACGAGGTTTGTCTGGGATTCATGGAGTCTTAGCAGGTGCAGGTGCGTTTGTTTTCGAGGGCTTCATCAATCCATCCGCGGTCGGCTCGTACTTTCTCAAGGGCCTTGAGATCAGCACGGAATCGCTTGTCGGTAGGCGCACAGTCTTGGAGGCATTTGAGATTGGCTTCGAGCTCCCGCGGATGGGTTTGACGGAAGACTGTAAATCATCCAAGTGCCGTACCGGGTGCATTCGACCATGCCCTTCTTGCGAAGGTAGGCGAGATGTTGGGAAACCTTCGTCTGCGGAATATCGAGAATTTCCTGGAAATGGCAGACGCAAAGCGGACCACGTGTAAGCAAATGGATGATCCGCAGCCGCGTGGCGTCGCAGAAACATTGGTAAATCTGAATCAATTCCACGGACGAAATATGGCATTTGCGAAGTATTCGTCAATAAATATATTCATAATCACTAATATTATCCCGCCATACGACACGAACCTCCCGCGGGTAGAGGAATTGACAGCCGGGCTATCGACTGGAGATTCCCGACATCTCAAGGCAGACATCGAGAAGACTCTTCGCGGTCTCATTTAGCTCAGCCAGCGGCCTCGCTCTCGGCTAAATCCTGACAAAACACCCGGCACATAATCTTTGAAATGAGCGATTCGACGCAGGAGCCAAAGCCCCTTTTCATGAGTCCAGTAAGCCGCCGAGTTTGATCTCCGCGTCCCGGCCATTCCGAGCGGATCTGATTTCACTTGGTGTGCCCGTGGCGGTCCGAACGGTGTGATTTCGGCCAACGTAAGCAAAGCAACGCTCCGAGAGCGACTGGTGCCTGGGTATCATTGGGCGCTATCGGTGCCGCGCATAGCACTTGATTCGATCAGCTCGCAAACCTCGCCTGCCACACAGCGCCAGCATCGCCATCGCACTCTACGTGTTGCACAACATCTTCTACGCTGCCTTTGCTTTCATTGCTGGCTGGCTAGCCGACCGTTTCCGCAAGAACCTCGTGCTCAAATTTAAGCTGCGTAAGGTCGTTTGATCCGATGCTGAAGCCGTCGAAGATGTCTGCGAATTCGTCCGCGAGGATCACGCAAAAGCAGCCGCCCTTGCCCAGAGCGGCCCTCCGAAAGCACAAGAGCCGTGCGCGCGCATTTGATTGAGCGTGACGGGCTTGTTCAACAGAAGAGGCACCCGTCCGGCATTGCAAGTCTCACGCGGCCGCCACGCCTAAGACCTCACTTCTTCTTTGTTGCGCCATACAGCTCGTCGTCCTCCTTGCCGGTCTGCATGAACTGCTCCAGCTCTTTTGCCAGGTGGCCATTCATCTTCTTGAGGAGGGCTAGGTCCGCTTGGGCGTCAGCCTTGCGTCCCATTTGGGTGTAGAGAACGCCGCGATACATGTACGCCTCGGCCAGTTTCGGCTTGAGTTGGATCGCTTTATTGTAATACGCGAGTGATTTTTGGAAGTTCGCGGATCCTTGTTTGCGAAGCGTAAATGCCAGATTGTTGTAGGCCTCCGCGAATTCTGGATCTAGTTTTACCGCCTGTTCGAACTTGCCTTGGGCTTGTGCGAACTGCTTGGCCTTCATCAAATCGACTCCTTGGTTGTACACTGTAACCGCGGGGCTTTCCGCTTTGACTACCGGTTGACCTGAACTGCCAGCACCCCCGCTGCCGGCGCCGAAGGCGGGGAGAGCGGCCATCGCAGCGACCGCACAAAACCTCAAGAGACGTTTCATACTCGAAGGCTCCTGCAGAGGATACAATCGCTTGGGACAACAGTCAAAGACTGACCTGTGGCGCATTTTTCTGCATGTGAATTCGTTCGGTCGCCTTGAACTCGACATGAGCCCGTTTGCCGCTTCAGTGATCCAAATGGCCGCTTGATGACATTTGGTTCGCTGCCCAAAGCTGGGTGCAGGATTGCGGCTGCCGTCGAGCGCAAGAGTGCGGTCGCAGTGCAATGCCAGCCTTCGGAGACCACACCTACCGCGTGCGGCGCACCTGACTTAACTAAGGTGATCCGCTTCTGCGGCTGCGTAAGGCCTCGCTCTTCGAAACCTTGCCAAGGAAGGGCAGGGGAGTTCTACGAGTCGTTCTATTTGTCCTTTTGCCCTGCCGCATTGAGCCATCGATCGAGGGTTTCGTCGTCCCATGAGGTCGGATCATCCAGTGATTCAAGATGTGTGAAGACCGTCGAGTCCCGCACTGCTTGGCGAATATCATCTTCGATACGTTCAAGGAGTTGATGTCCGCGCTGTACCGTCCAATCACCGGGAACGAGCACGTGGAGCGATATGAATTTTCGCACTCCGGCCTGACGTGTCCACAATGCGTGAAATTTTACTCCAGCTTGTTCGTGGCCCTTGAGAACCTGCCACACCGCAACCCGGTCCTCAACGGGCAGCGCAGCGTCCATGAGTCCACCGACGGACCTTCGAACGATTCCGACACCCGTCCAGATGATGTTGGCAGCTACTGCGAGTGCTACAATCGGATCGAGTCGCTGCCAGCCTGTCCATGCTACCATGCCCACACCAGCGACCACGCCGACGGAGGTCCACACGTCTGTGAGCAAATGGCGGGCATTTGCTTCGAGTGTTATGGAGTTTCTCTTGCTCCCGACGCGTAGCAGCAGGAGCGCGACGCCCAAGTTGACGAATGAAGCGGCTATAGAAACCGCGAGGCCGATACCAATTTCCTCGAGCGGTCTTGGACTGATTAATCGATCGACAGCTGCGACGCCGATGCTCAGCGCTGCGATGAGGATCAGCGTGCCCTCGACGCCGCTGGAGAAGTATTCCGCTTTGCCGTGGCCGTAAGGGTGATTCTCGTCGGCGGGACGCTCTGCGACTGTTAACATCGCCAAGGCCATGAACCCGCCGACCAGGTTGACAACCGACTCCATCGCGTCCGACAGGAGTCCCACCGAACCGGTAATCCACCAGGCGATGGTCTTGAGGCCTATCGTAACAACAGCTGCTGCAATCGAGAGCCAAGCAAAACGGGTTAAAGAACTTCCCTTCATATCAAGCTGATCAGTTGCCTTAGCGTAATGACAGCGCTTCGTAGGTTTGGATCTCCGAATGCTAAAACACAATCAATATGAACGTTCTTTAGCGTATTCTCCACAGTCATGCCAGAGCGACGACCAGCGCCTGCGCGTCGCCAATCGCGGAGAGCGGGAGATTCCGGGGGGTCAAATTCGAGGCGATACGTGTGGGTGAGCGTGGGTAATCTGCCGGGCGTGTCTGAACCTTCTCTATCATCCATCACGATCTACCAGCTTCGCGTCGTGCTTTGTGGCGTGAGTCCGCTGGTATGGCGGCGTTTGCTCGTGGCAAGCGACACCACTATCGCCGAACTCCACGAAATTCTTCAGAGTGCCTTCGATTGGGGCGGTGAACATCTCCACCGCTTCCTTATCCATGGCACGCCTATGGGGTTCGGTGTCTGGGCGGCATCGTCTTCCAGGAAGATGCTCGACGCGTGCCACTTTTCCGTTTTGGTCTGCATTGCGGCGAGCGCTTCCGCTATGAATACGACTTCACGGCCGATTGGACGTTGGACATTCGGCTCGAGAAGGCTCTGCCCTTTGATCAAAACCGGGCTCTTCCGTTATGCATCGGTGGAAGCCGAGCAGCGCCGTCGGAAGACTGTGCTGGAGCCTGGGATTATCTGGAGCGCCTGGACCGCCATAAGTATCAGCCGCCCATCGAAGAGCTCGGAATCATGGCTGAGGCGACGCGGCGATTTCTAGATTCCGATGGCAACCGCCACGCCATTGGCGATCTCGACGAACTGCGCGAAGCTGTCGATCGGGTAAGAGCCTACCAGGATTTCCAACCAGGAAAGTTCGACCGGCGAAAACTCAACCGCCAATTGCGGGCGTTGGCCCAAGATCGTGAGGTGCGGCGATGATCTGCAAGATTCAAGTGGTTGTCATCGGCGAGGACGGGCGGGAAGAGACGTGCGAGCTCGCCTGCCTGGAGCGGACCGATTTGAAGCCGGAGACGCTGGGTCTGACCTTGGCCGAAGGCAAAATGATATTGAAAGGCCTTCAGCAGATCGTAGTCGAACGCCAAGTGTCGAGCTCACTGTTACCAAAGCGAGCTTGTCCTGATTGCGGACAGCCGCGCTACAGCAAGGGTAATCACACCCTTTCGGTGCGCACCGTCTTCGGCCAGCTCACGGTGCGGAGTCCACGGCTTCACCACTGCACGTGCCGACCGCATCACACCAAGACCTTCAGTCCACTGGCCGAGCTGCTTCCCGAGCGCAGCAGCCCGGAGTTGCTGTTTCTGGAGACTAAGTGGGCCTCGCTAATGAGCTATGGGATGACGTCGAAACTCTTGCATGATGTGCTGCCAATCGATGAGCCCGTCAATACCTTCACCATTCGCCAGCACGTCGCCGATGTAGCGGAGCGCTTGGAGCGGGAATTAGGTGAGGAACAAAGCTGTTTTATCGAGGGCTGTCAGCGCGACTGGGATCGGCTCCCTCCACCGGACGGCGCGCTGACAGTGGGAATCGACGGCGGCTTTATCCGGGCCCCACGCAAGGAAGGCCATTTTGAAGTGATCGCTGGCAAAAGCATGTTGAGCTTTCGGCGCCACGAAGATGGGGACCAAGGAGAGCCTGCTGGAAAGTGCTTCGCCTTCGTACAGACCTTCGACCGCAAACCCAAACGCCGCCTCTTTGAATTGCTCAAGAACCAGGGCATGCAGGAGAACCAACAGATTGTGTTCCTATCCGATGGCGGCGAGGATGTGCGCAATTTGCAGTTATACTTGAATCCGCAAGCCGAGCATCTGCTCGACTGGTTCCATGTGACCACGCGCACGATCCGCATTTTCTGATCCGCCGCGACGCGCGCGAAGACGATCTCCGTATAATGCCTATTATGCCTATTATTGCACCCCGAGCCCAACTCTGATAAACCCGTCCGCCAATGCGCAGAAAAGCGACATTTTACCCGGTTGCACTCCCAGGAACCTGACAACGTAGGCTGGCAGCGCGAACTGGCCGCCGCTTACCCCAAGGTCGGCAGCATCCTCGCCATGCGGGAGGGTCGCCTTGATGACGCTCTGGCGGCCTATAGCGATTCGGTCGCCATTTTCCAGCACCTCGCCTCCCAGGAGCCCACCAACGCTAATTGGCAGCGCGAACTCGGCCTCGTTTACTTCAAGGTCGGTGACATTCTCATTAAGCTGGGCCGCCGTAGCAACGGGATGGAGAGGCTGCGCGAAGCGCAGATTCAGATGGAACGGGCGATCAGCATGGCACCAGGCATCACACGATGGCTAAAAGATCTCGCGAGGATCAAAGAATGCTCGGATGCAACTGCTGGGAGCGCGCTGTAATGGCGCGTTCCAAAAGTTTTTGGTATTACCTGCTTTTCTTTTTTGCCGACTTGACGCACACAACTCAACAGCTCTTGGAGAGTCCTTAGTGCCAATCGGTGCGCATAGGGGTGCAAGCATCAGAGAAACACTGACGTACCCTGCGGTGCCCTTAGGAGGGGTAAACCCAACACTCGTGTCACCAGCCGCAAAGTAGATCCCTGTTTTGGTCGCAATCCGGTCACCCGTGGTATACACAGTGCCCGGAGTGCGCTCGCAATTTCGTTTTTTGCGGGGCCTACCAAGAGGATTCTCCGAAGAAGTGCATTTGGGAGGGAGACTCCGATTTTCCTGACGTCTTTCGCGAACCGGGCCGCTTTGAACGGCGTTGGGCCCGTGCGGCTAGGTCATCGAGGATCGCACTCCATCGCAAGAGTTCCTCGCGCGCGGAGGCTTTGAGCAATTCCAACTGCCCGCGATGCCGGGCTTCCATGGCGGCCAGGTCGTTTGCGCGGGTCGAAAATTTCCAGGCAGAATGCCGTCGCGCACGAGCTGCCTGTTTTTTCAATCCCGCCAACTCGCGCAGCAGATCGCTTGTCAATCGCAACAGCGTGTGGACGGAAAGAGCGGCCGAAGCTCCATTGAGCCCCATTTCCACGCGGCCCGCCGCGGCTTCGAGACGGTCGAGATCACGCGCCTGGTAAGCGGCCTGCACTTCGTGCCAGAGTTCGCGTTCCCGCCACCCTTGGTTCCGGTTGCCATCGGGATGCAACTGGCGAACAAGCGTGCGATAAAGGGTCTTCAAGCGGTCCTTCTCCGGGTGCCGCTCGGGACGCCTACGGGAGGCATCGGGTACTTGCTCTTCGTGGCCACGGCTTCTGACGCGCTCGCGCTCCAGCACCTTGTCAAGGTTGGGCGCGGGAAGCCCAGTCATCATCTCGAACATTTCGGCAATCGATTCGTAGAACGCGCGGAACTTCGCCTTGCCGGACCTCGGCAGTCTGTCGAAATCCCGCACGTCGAATCCAGGAGGCAGGTCGCTCTCCCCAAACATGCGCTCGCAATCAGAACCAGGCTCGAAATCCATCCCTTCGGGATCTTCATTGCCCCAGCTGGGCTCGTCTTCTTCTTCGCCGGCGGCGGACCGGTTCAACACTTCCATCACGCGGCGATAAGCGGTCACCTGCGTGCAACCGCTCCACATCACCTCGTCTTCAATAGCCTCCACGATGCGACGCTTCTCGGCGGCGGCGGATTCCGTCTCCCGGATTTCCGTCAGCAAGGCGCCAAAAGTCCGCGCTTCCCACCGGTTAAAGGCGGGCATGTCGTTCGTTTCAAAGAACTCGAGTTCCGTGCGAATCTTCTCCAACCGCCGTTCGGCGCTCCGGTATTCGTCAAGCGCGCGGCGGCGAATCGGCTGATCGTCTATTACCAGCAGACGCCACACTCCGTTCGGCGGGCTGCGAAAAAATTTACTCTTCTTTTTCCTCACGACTGCGGACAGTACAACGCACCGGACTTAGCGCAAGTGTGTGCCGGATGTTTTTGTCGGGATTAGCCGAAAGGAAGTCGAGGTCAATTCCTCCAAACTCGAGAGTGCGAAGCGCTGAAAAAAGGCCGCCGTGGTAGCAAATCGCAGGAGGCCCTCAATACCGGCAAATTCCATGAGAAAGGCAGGATTTTTGCTTCATCTCGAAAGTTTTGTCTTAGCCGACCGAATTTGAACTTAGCTTCATGGAGAGCGTAGAGGGGTAGTTTGAGGAAGTCCTGGTCGCGGAAACCGAAAGCGCTGGCGAGCAAGCCACGGATTTTTCGGTTGATGCCCTTCATTTTTCCACTGGTGAGCCCTGTTTTGTAGTAGCTCGGGACCCCCCCTGGCATGGCGAGGCAGGGTTGCTGCCATGGCTTGGAGTTAACCGATGCCGCTGTCTATTCTTGTCACAATGGATCAGAATTGCAGGTAGGCCATGCTCTGGCAGACCTTGGCGAAGCACTGGATGTGCACGCCGCGTCGTTAGATTAGACTTTGTATCCATTTCGGTCATTCGCACGGCAGCGGCGAATGCAGCTTAACCCCCTTCTGGCAATCTGCTGTCGTCGTCCGGCGCTGGCTGCTAGAACAGCGGACCGCAATTTTCAATCGCCGATACCCAGCAAGTGCTCCCACTCCCGAAAGTCGCCGTTGAAACCCATGCTCTCGGCAACCTGAAACGTCGATATGACGCATCGCTCGATGTTCTTGGTTCCCTTGCCTGCGCGTTCGCAGGCGAATCGGTATTCCCGGCACGACCGGTAGAGATGAGCCAGATCCCTCATTTCTTACCCACTTGAAACCGTGGAAGAGGCCCTAAAATGTTGACGCAACTGAAGAGAAACGTTTGTGCTTGGCGTTCGATCGCTCCTCCAGCCGGAGGCTCGCCTCTTCTCATCTATTTGGTCTGTGGTGCAGGCTCGGGTGGTGGCGTGGTGGGGGTATGGCGTGCAACCGGAACTTCCAGGCGTCGCCCTCACGAACAACAATTCCTCACCAGTAGCATAACCGACGATTCCAAGAAAGCGTTTAACTGCGCCGGCCACATTTCGACCATTGAGCGGCCGTCTTCGTAGGATCCCACTCAGCCTGGCGAAGCGCCCCTGAGGAGAAACTTCGCAAATTGAATTCGAATGCTATTCAAATGGGCGCGGAATTTTCGAAAGCTTCCACCAAGCGCCAATGGCGGGCAAACGCGATGATGTAACAATCTTGTCACATAAAAACCTGGAAACCCCTCGCCCTTGCTCTCGCTCTCATACTCAGCGGATGCATTGCCGCGACGCCATACCAGCGATTTTCCTTCCCACGCGGTGGCTGAAATCCCTGTGCCGCCCGAACTCGCAGAACGCCATGCTCGGGTTGGGCGGGAAACCAGGCGCGGGTTGATCCGTGGATAAGGAAGCGGTGCAGATGTTCGCCGCTCCAATCGAAGGCACTCTTAAGAATTTCGTGGAGTTCGGCGATACTGGTGTCGCTTGCCAGGAGCAAACGCCGCCATACCAGCGGGCTCACGCCCCAAAGCACGACGCGAAGTTTGGTAGATCGTGATGGATGATGGAGAAGGTTCAGACATGCCCGGCAGATTACCCGCAGCTCACCCTCATGTATCGCCTCGAATTTAACCCCGCGGAATCTCCCGCTCTCCATTTACGGAAGTAATTATTGGGCCAAATTCTGGGCCATTTCCCGCTATGATCCGTTAGCGGAAGGTGGACCAAGCTTCCCACTGCTACGGCCAGCGGTTCACTCCATCGGGTGTCACCTGGACTTGGGTGGATAGTTTATAGCTGTGGCCGGTGGGCGCTGTCAGTTCTACCTCGGCCAGGAATGCGGTGAAGCCGGCGGCGGGCTTGGGCACGTCCGCGCTGGCTTGGCTGCTTCCCGGTTGAATCTCCAACTCCCGGCTGGTCCATTTCTCGTCCCGGAAATCGCGGTCCGCCGAATGCGCGGTCCAGAGACGAACTTTGTTGGCGGGTTGATCGACTCTGACCGTGAGGCCCGCGGCGCCGTCCGTGCCATCGCGCACTTGCCACTCGACCTTCGGCAGCAGCTGACGATCGGCGATCATTTGAAACCATGCGGCCAACGTTTGCCACGCGTCATGGCCGCCCCCTAAATCGTGCCCGGCGTTCGGCGTTTGGAAGACCAGTTTTGGTTCTGGCAGATCGCTCCAGTAGTGACGCAGTGAGTCCACAACCCAATAAGGATCGTTGGTGCCGAGCAACAGGAGCTTCGGCATCGTATAGCTTCGCCGGTAGCTGTAGGGATCGACCCAAGCCCGCAGCGTTTGCATCGGCGGATCGTCCAACTTCTGGTGCAGGTTGAGATCGGTATAGTCGCTGATTTGATCGCTCTGCCGGCCGTACATCTTCTCCGTCCAGTCGAGCTGCGCCTTCATGTTCAACATGTCGATGGCCATAGGCGCAATAGCGACAACGCGGGTGTCCACCGCACCGGTCAGCCAACTCGTCCAACCTCGTTTGGACTCGCCGGACACGACGAAGCGCTCGATCTTCTGGTCGAACTCCTGCCGCGCGAAGCTTTGGAGCGTATCCATGGCGCGCACGGCGCTCTTCACCATTGGGAATAACAGCGGCCAGGTCGGGTCGCCGGTTTTCAAGTACTGGTCGAAAGTAAACGCGATCAGGGCATCTTCCTTGCGGCCGTCGTAGAGCGGTTGGTTCGGCACCTTGTTCAGAATGGCGACGACCGCGCCGGCCCTTTGCGCCACTTCATGGAACCGCTCCGTCTCCTTTTCATCCGGCGCATTGTAGCTGCCGCCGGTGATGAAGAGCATGGCAACGTCAGCCTGGCGCACGGTGGTCGGCCGAACGACGAGCAAGTGATGGCTCCAGAAGTGCCCGCGCCAGGTCTGCGAAATGAATTCCAGGTGCGTGAGGGTGAGGTCCTTGATCTTCTTCTGCTCGGTGCGCTTCCAGGCGAACGATGCGTCGGGTTTGCGAACATAGGTTTCCAGCGCGTTCGCCAAGGACTCGGACATAGCGAGCAAGGTCATCAGCAAAAGTGCCACGCCAAGAATCCGGCCGCGGTTGTCCGACGAAACCCCGCTGAACGAGACATCGAACATGCGCTAATACAGCGATGTCCGATTGGCTCGTCAAGTTTGAAGCGGCCGGTCAGCTTTGCGCTCCGAAGATGGGTTTTTTTGCATATCCCCGCAAAAAGGTTCAATCCAGGATTTCGAGTCGACTAGAATGACCCCCTTAACCACTTCTGAGTGTATTCATCGACAACATGCATGTCGATGAGGTTCAGATAGATAGCGGTGATAAAGAGGAGGTCGTTGCCGGTAATATCGAGAATCCAGGTAAGCGTCTCATCGTCCTTGAAGGTGGCGAGCTAGAGGCACTCTAAAACGGCGCTGCGAGTTCCGTAAACAGCCAGAGGGCCGTCAATGTGGACGAAATCCTTCGGGAATCGGCCGAAATCCGGATCGGAACCGAGGCCGCTAAAGCGGTGTGATCTGAATTGACCCTTTCCGCGGGGATATGCAACGAACCCCCTCCGCGAATGCGCAGAAAAGCGACATTTTACCCGGTTGCAGGGCCTTTGCAGGGAAAGAGGGTACAAGCAGTACACGTGCAGAAATTTACTCTAGCGTATTGTATGCAATGTTGACGTTCCCGTTAGTCACTGATTACTAGGGATGTGAGACTTAGTGGACGGAGTGTTGACCCCCGCGTTAGACCCTTGATTATTGCGTGAAATACAGGCGGGTTAAGGCGGAAACCTGCAAACAATCTGTATTGTGCGCAAGTATTTCACGCAAAAACGAGTCCAAATGCCCATTTGGCGGTTTTCGGGTGAAAAATTACTCCAAGAAGCCGTTTTTGGGGGCGGCTTAGAGTAAATTTCTGCACGTGTATGCTTGTACCCCAACCAGCGCTCCCGCAATGTAATGGGTCGTATCGGCATGACCCATTCACCCGATGATGACTTTGAACATCCCCTTCTGCCAGACGGCCATCCTCTTCGCCACCACGTCCTTTACCGGCTCACTCGGTGCGCTCGGAGGGTAGTCAACCATGTGGTTAACAGACGATTCTAACGTTCGCGCGATAAGCCGAATACCTCGGCTGCTCCGGGGTGGAGGAGCGCAATCCTTCCAGCACGCTCGCCTCCCCTTCTTTTTCCCACTGGCTCGAATGGCCGCCAACAATTAGAAACTGGCGACGGTCCGCAAAGACTTCATGAGGGTTTGCCGTTGATATTAGAGTTGGGGTGCTCGCGGATGGAGGCGCGAAGCGACACCGATAAAAATCCGCCTTCCAAGCCTGAGGCATTGTCGGAGAATCTTCAACACGCGCGCGATCCCTGCCCTTCGTTCTCCCACTATCCCCAAATTCTCAGCGGCAATGCTCGGCCGCTCGCTACTTCCTTTGTTGGTCGCGTCGATTACTGGTGCCGAAGACGACTCCTTCACTAGATCAATCGAATCGGAGCAGTCTTTATGATTTTTATATCCCTCCCCCGAGATCGCAATCACTATGTAGTTTCGGGCGCAAAGCCTCCACCGGTATTCTCCGGACTGATCTTTGAATATCGTGTAAATCATAAGTGAGCCGCATGCGCTGACCTTTCCAGGAACTGGCGACGGTGGCGATTCAGCTGAAAAGGAATTGCATGTCGAGTGACTTCGCCTCTCGGGTTTGTGTGCCTGATGCCAGCGCCAAGCACTTTCGATGATGTCGTGCAATTGGGGAAAGCGTGGTTTCCACCCAATTTCGGTTCAATTTGGCGCACGGCGTTCCGGCGATCCAGCGGTCCTCGTAGCGGCGAGCGACAACATCCGCCGCTTCGAGCTTCCGTTGCCTTTGGGCTCGGCGGTTGGTGCTGCCTCCGACGTCGTCAGGTATCGAACGCTTTCCAGTCAGGAAAACATTTGGGATACGGAGCAGCGCGAGCAGTGATTGCGAGAGTGAGAAACACTGCAAATATTGCAATTAGTAGTTTCAATTATCTATTGGTGAAGCACGTCATGTGCCATGTGCATATTCTCGATTTCCTCAAAGAACGGCGGAAACTGCGTCGAAGACGCCGGTGTAGCGGACCGTAGTGTGTATATTTGGGGTTGGGGAGCAACGGAACAGAAAACCGGCTTAACAGCATACCGATTCGCACGTGACTCACTCAGTGAAAATATGTTACGCGATGTCACATGTCTGACGCCAACTGCTCCATTTCGGTGATTGATCGCCTCCCGGGACCGCTGCATGGGCGAAAATTGAGTTCTAAACCGAAATTTGACGAGTCGAGACCCTTAAACCGGTTTTCTGTTCCGTCGCTCCCCAAATCCCTACAACTGAGAGCGTCAAGAAGTCGGGGGTTGGGCAGACGGGCTGCGCGTCTGTAATAGTAAGTGCGCTCCCCGATGCCGATGGAGCGATCGGATGATGCTTTGCATGATTGGCACCCATCCCCGACCTTTTGACGCTCTCCACTCATGGCGGTGACGTGCTTGAGGACGACACTAGGCCGAGGTTATCTAGGTTAGCGGCGATTCGTTCCAGCACGTGGACCACCCGCGGACGGTCGATCCGGATCAAGCGTGAACAGCTCTTGCGCGCGCCGGACACCTCGGAGAGCGAAGCGTCCCACAGATACGAATCGCGCCCTTTCAGGCGCTGGAAGCGCGGCTACTAAATCTGCCGACGCAAGCACGTCACGGTCCACCGACCGGCACATCGCGACGATGCGGTTCACTTCATTCACCGCGGGGCCCACCACGGTGAAATCAAGACGGGTATCGCTGCCGATATTGCCGAACAACACGTCGCCGAGATGGAGCCCCACCCGAACCGAGCTGATCGGGCTCGATTCGGAGCGGCGTCGCTCGTTGAGTTCGTGGATCCGGCGCCGTAGATCGGCCTCCGCCGACAAGGCTGCGCGGCACGCATTAACGCGATCGCCCCTGTGGAAGATCGCGAGAATGCCATCGCCGATGAGTTTGAGCACATCGCCGTCGGCTTGATGAACCGCTGAGATGACGGCATCGGCGTAATCATTGAGCAGAGGAATGATTTCGGCGGGATTCGAGCGGTCGGCGATCGAAGTAAACCCGCGCAGATCGGAGAACCAAAGCACGGCATGAATCCGTTCGGCGACGCCGCGAGAAATTCGCCCCCGCAACACACGCTCGCCGGCGTCGCGCCCGAGATAGACCTCCACCAGCGTTCCGGCGATGCGGGCTAGGGAAGCGGACTTCCAGGCGAGAGCCAGTGCGGGAACCAGACGCCGGAGCGCGGCGCAATCCTCCTCGCTGAATCCGTCGGCCTTCCGTGTCGTCCAATGGGAATAGATGCAATCCATCTCGCCGATCACACGATCGCTGGCGAACCGGTGCACCAGCGCGACGTAGTCGGTATGCCCCTCCGACTTCAGGCCGTCGAGCAGGTAGAAATCCGTCGGATCGCCCTTGCCGATGCGTCGGCGCACCTCATCCCCGCCGGTCGTCATCAACCACAGTCTAAGGGGTGCGGTGCGATTCAACTTGTGGTAAAATGCGCTGCGCTCCCATCGTTCGGCGTTTTCGCCGACGCTCGAGCTCCCGTATTCGACGGCCGATTCCCCCTCGGTGCCGTCACTACTCCAGAGAAACGCACGGCCTTCCCAGATGGGGTGCAGCGTGTCGATCACAGCCATCGCGGAAGAAAGCGCAAGCCCTGCCGCCACTGAGCGTTCGCAGAATTCGTGCAGCACTTCGATTTCGGAAGCACCGAGGAGCCCGCGCTCGATAACCCATGCAATGATCCCATCTATTTCGTCATCCGTCATACGGGTGGAGTACAAGCAGTACACGTGCAAAAATTTGCTCTAGCATATTGGGTTTTTTTGCCTATCCCCGCAAAAAGGTATAGTTGGTATCCGAGTCGCGCCCCTCGCGGGCGCGCGGATTGAAACCTTGCTAAGCCTGAATGCCTCCTCAGGCTCCAGGTCGCGCCCCTCGCGGGCGCGCGGATGAAACATCATTGCGTGCTCTGGACCCTGGGAGCCGGACACAAAGGGGCATTCCTAATTCTCGTGGTAGAATGACGATTGCTCTCCAACAGCATAATCGCGCAGCGTATCGGCGTCCCGGCCCCTCGGATGTATCGGTCTTCGAAGTCCACAGTGTTCGCGTCGAAAGGCTTTTGATGTCGGTCCGCTATCTTAACTCTCCGAACAAGTCAAAGGTTTGTTCCTGAGGCCACGTCCCATCGCGCCTTCCGATTTTTTCGTGGGGATGCACGCCTCGTGCTCCTTGCAAGCTCAAGGCTAGCTCCCCGCTGCGTTCATTGCGATTCTCGCTACTATGGCGATTATGTTTGTTCGTGCAGCGCTTTATAGCCGGCGAATTGCTATTTTCGAAGCCATTGTCAAGTATCGAACGCTTTCCAGTCAGGAAAACATTTGGGATACGGAGCAGCACGGGCAGCAATTGCGAGAGTGAGAAACACTGCAAATATAGCAATCAGTAATTTCATGGTTTTATCGGAAAGCAAGACATGTGCCAGGTGCATTCTTCATTTCCTCGACGTAGCGAAATTCGTATAAAGTATTTATTACTAAGGATAAAGCAAAACATCGACTTCGAATGGGAAAACTACTGATTACTGGTAGTCTGCTTGATCCCCCGCGCTTGGATCGCAAGCGCAAGCATATCTTCAATCCGCAAAAGGTGCTCCTGTTGGCGAAATTCGCCCTTGAAGCCCCAAGCTCTGGGCGATCTGGAAACTCGAGATGACGGACGCTCGATTTGCTTGCCAGACTTTTCGGCGCTTCGCACGCTCGCCGATACTCCCGTCGGGACCATGCAAAGGGAATGAATCGCTTGAAGGAGGGTCAGCAGCCTCTGGGCTGCTGGCCGCAATGCGGTGGAATTGGCTGTCGCATCGCGAAAGGAAAAATCGTTTGATGGGTTTGCCTTCCCCTCTTCAGCCGGCGTTGGCCCCTTTCCGGAACCCGACTCTTTCTTCAGCCGCTCGACTTCGCTCTGAAGGCTTCGGATGACCGATTCGTTCTTCTGGAGCTGGTCAATCCGCTCTTTCATCACACGGTTCTGCTCGAGCAACGCCTCAGCGTAGGCTTTCTGCTGGGCATTGATTTGCTCGGCGTTGGTTTTCGCGAAATAGGACGGCGAAGGATCAGACACGGCTGCGACGGGTCCGAGGGGAAGCACCTGGGGCTGAGAGGGGCGGTAGTTCCAATCCGCGCTTTGCTCGCGACGGTAGAGGATGTGCCGTTCGTGCATTTGGTCCGGAAAATTTGGATCGGTGTAGCGGCCCACCGGATACGCCTTCACCGTCGCCGGCGTGCGAATTGCGGGCATGTCCGTCGCCGCAACGAGAGAGCCGCGAATTTCCATTGGTTGGACCGACCGAACCTCTTTCCTCGTGGCGCAACCGGCGAGAAAGCAGAGCAGAAGAATGATGTGGCAGGATCTCATGGGTGGGCCGGGTTGTTAGGCAGCGGAATCGACGCAGAGAGGCCGACGGTGGCCTTGCCAAGATCAACCGTTTGCGTGACGTAGAGGTAGAACGTCGTGCCCGCGGGAACGCGGACGTAGAAAGGGTCCCTTTCGAGCCGCTCGAGAAGGCGCTTCGAGTAAAGTTGTCCTCCGGCCTGCAATCCCGCGGAAAAGGCGCTTTCGATCCCGCCGGCGCCGAGTTGCGTCGCGCCGCCAAAAGGAGAGAGGAGCGTAGTCGTTTCCGGGAACGCGCCCGCCCCCGCGGAAATCATCGAGGCGAGAATGGCTTTGGCTTCCGCATATTTGTCGGATTTCACGACGAACCCGCGCAGGCCCGCGGAGCCGTCCGATTCCGCCCAGGAGTCGGAGTCCCGCGGGGCGTAGTCCAACACCGCACCGGAGATGGGAAGTTCCCTCCCGTCCTGAAATACCAGGAACCATTGCCGATCCGAACCGATGCGTTCGCGGACCGCGGATTTCTGAGCCGCGCCATGGACCTCCGTTCCCGCCGGGATAATCACTCGCCCGTCATTCCAGGCGTCCTCGATGACAAGTCCGATGATCGGCGTGTCGATGTTGGTGGAGTCCACCGTGTTCACCAGTTCGCAGCGAAGGAGCCGCCCGTATGGCAGAAAGTATTCGCTCAGGGATTGTTCCCTCGTTGCGAAGATCGTCTGCGGGATGGGTGGCGGCGGCTTTGGAGTCGGCGTGGGGCGCGCGGCAACTCTCTCGGGTTCCCGCGGAGAGGGCGTGGCCTCGATCCGGGACAGCGGCTTGATGTCCTCCTTAAAGGAATAGCTCTTTGCCTGCGTAGCCTGGCTGGCGACGGGCGTGTTGTCCGGCTTCGGTTGAAGACCACGCCGTGTCAGAATGAACGCAACAAATATCCCGCCAACCAGAAGGAAGAGCACGAGCCGCCCCGCCGGCTTCTGAAAGAGTTCCGTCCAGATTTTTCGCGCGTTCATTTGCTTTCCTCCTGCTGCTGGCCGTCCACCCGGACGACAAGCACGTTCCAGTTGTTGTCAGGCGCGAGATTGTTGCGGCCCCCGCTTCCGTTGCCGGTGATCGCGAAAAACGCCGGTGTCGTGGACTTGGGCGGCATCACGCCGGAGGCGTCTGCAACGGACTGCGTGTAGATCCGGTCTTCGAGCCGAACCGCGAGGTCTTGGGGTTTATAATAGATCGGGCTGTCCGACGCATTTTCCAGCCCCATGCGGAAGACGAGTGTGTCCTCCTCCTCGAACCGCCAGACGTCGCGGGTGATCACTTTGAAATTGTCATAGTAATTCGTTGCGTTGGGCGCTGCATGGAGCACTCCGGCCAATGCGTCCGGGTGGTCCTTTTGAAAAAGGGGATAGGCTTTCGCTTTGTCCAGAAGCGAAAGCAATCGCTCGGGAACCGCAGGCCGTGAGGCGGAGCGCGTGTTGCCGCCCTGAAAGAACGTCACCGAATAGAAAGGCTCTTTCGAGGCCGCCAGATGCAGCACGTAGGCCTTCCTGTTGTAGATGACAGTGAGGTGGTCTTCTGCCTCCTTGTTAAGTGCGCGGACCGTGAAGTAGAAGTCTCCTGGGGTGAACGAGAGGAGAAAATCCGCGTTGGGCTGTTCCCGCACTGCGACGGACTTCGCGTAGAGGCCTGAGATCGCGGAAGGAAAGAGGATCGTGGTATTGCCCGATTGGAAGGCGATCGGAGACTTATAGATGACAAATTCATCAAGCGGCTTTTGCACGATTTGGCCCGCGAGTGCCGTCTGGACAAAGCAGCTGCCAACGATGAAAATTAAAATATGGCAGCGGTGGAAAAGCGGTTTGAAGGCTTCGTGACCAGTGATCCCGAAATTCTCGGGGGCGAACCCGTGCTCGCTGGCACCCGGTTGCGGTTGCAGACCGTGCTTAGGTGCTATGAAGACGGCGCAACGCCCGAGCAAGTGTTCGAATGGTACCCGGGCGCCAGCCTGGAAGTCCTGCGGCGCATCAGATCTGTCTTTCGTCCAGGAGTGGCCGCGAGCCACTGATGCGAATCCTTTTCGACAACGATGTCCCTTGGCCACTTCGCAAGCATCTGACGGAGCACGAGGTATTTCTGCCTATCACTGCGGCTGGCATCAAAAAAAGAATGGTGAATTGCTGGATTTGGCGGAAGCCGATGGCTTCGATCTTCTCGTGACCTGTGACGCGAGCATGAGATTCCAGCAACAAGTGACTGGACGAAGAATCGGAGTCCTTGCACTGACGCAAACGAATTGGCCCTTGGTCGAGCGTCATGTCTCGGAAATTGCCAAGGCAGTGAATCAAATGAGGGCTGGTTCATATTACGAGTTGGCTAT
>CAWASQ010000009.1:0-8570 GCA_963784465.1 uncultured Verrucomicrobiae bacterium | reverse complement strand
TGCGCCTTTGCCAGCTCGTTATTCAGACGCATCTGGGAGACGAGAAACGCCTGGCAGTCGGCTTCCGAGCGCGGAAACAGCACGATTTCGCCCGGATCGGAAATCTCGTCCTCCGCGCGATCCGGGGTATCGCGAAAGGAAAAATCGTTTGATGGGTTTGCCTTCCCCTCTTCAGCCGGCGTTGGCCCCTTTCCGGAACCCGACTCTTTCTTCAGCCGCTCGAGAAGGCGCTTCGAGTAAAGTTGTCCTCCGGCCTGCAATCCCGCGGAAAAGGCGCTTTCGATCCCGCCGGAGCCGAGTTGCGTCGCGCCGCCAAAAGGAGAGAGGAGCGTAGTCGTTTCCGGGAACGCGCCCGCCCCCGCGGAAATCATCGAGGCGAGAATGGCTTTGGCTTCCGCATATTTGTCGGATTTCACGACGAACCCGCGCAGGCCCGCGGAGCCGTCCGATTCCGCCCAGGAGTCGGAGTCCCGCGGGGCGTAGTCCAACACCGCACCGGAGATGGGAAGTTCCCTCCCGTCCTGAAATACCAGGAACCATTGCCGATCCGAACCGATGCGTTCGCGGACCGCGGATTTCTGGGCCGCGCCATGGACCTCCGTTCCCGCCGGGATAATCACTCGCCCGTCGTTCCAGGCGTCCTCGATGACAAGTCCGATGATCGGCGTGTCGATGTTGGTGGAATCCACTGCGTTCACCAACTCGCAGCGAAGCAAGCGGCCATAGGGCAGGAACCAATCGCTGACTGATTGCTCCTTTGTGGCGAAGATCGTCTGCGGGATGGGTGGCGGCGGCTTTGGGGTCGGTGTGGGGCGCGCGGCAACTCTCTCGGGTTCCCGCGGAGAGGGCGTGGCCTCGGTCCGGGACAGCGGCTTGATGTCCTCCTTAAAGGAATAGCTCTTTGCCTGCGTAGCCTGGCTGGCGACGGGCGTGTTGTCCGGCTTCGGTTGAGGGCCGCGCCGCGTCAGCAAGAACGCAAGAAATATTCCGCCAATGAGGAGAAAGAGCACGAGCCGCCCGGCCGGTTTCTGAAAGAGTTCCGTCCAGATTTTTCGCGCGTTCATTTGCTCTCCTCCTGCTGCTGGCCATCCACCCGCACGACAAGCACGTTCCACTTGTTGTCAGGCGCGAGATTGTTGCGGCCCCCGCTTCCGTTGCCGGTGATGGCGAAAAATCCCGGTGTCGTGGACTTGGGCGGCATCACGCCGGAGGCATCTGCAACGGACTGCGTGTAGATCCGGTCTTCGAGCCGGACCGCGAGGTCCTGGGGTTTGTAATAGATCGCGCTGTCCGGCGCATTTTCGAGCTCGAGGCGAAGACGAGCGTGTCTTCCTGTTCGAACCGCCACACGTCGCGCGTTACCACCTTGAAATTGTCGTAGTAATTCGTTGCGTTTGGCGATGCGTGGAGCACTCCGGTCAGTGCGTCTGGGTGGTCCTTTTGAAAAAGGGGATAGGCTTTCGCCTTGTCCAGAAGCGAAAGCAATCGCCCGGGAACCACCGGCCGTGAGGCGGCGTGAGTGCTGCCGCCCTGAAAGAACGTCACCGAATAGAAGGGCTCTTCCGAGGCCGCGAGATGCAGCACGTAGGCCTTCCTGTTGTAGATGACGGTGAGATGATCTTCCGCGTCCTTCCTAAGTGCGCGGACCGTGAAGTAGAAGTTCCCCGGGGAGAACGAGAGGAGGAACTCCGCGTTGGGCTGTCCTGCACTGCGACGGACTTCGCGTAGAGGCCTGAAATCGCGGAAGGAAAGAGGATGGTGGTATTGCCCGATTGGCAGGCGACCGGGACCTTATAGATGACAAACTCATCAAGCGGCTTTTGCACGATTTGGCCCGCGAGTGCGTTGTGGACAAAGCAGCTGCCAACGATGAAAATTAAAACATGGCAGCGGTGGAAAAGCAGTTTGAAGGCTTCGTGACCAGCGATCCCGAGATTCTTGGAGGAGAACCGGTGCTCGCCGGCACCCGGCTGCGGTTGGAGACCGTGCTTAAGTGCTTTGAAGACGGCGCAACGCCCGAAGAGGTCTTTGAATGGTATCCGGGAGCGAGCCTGGAGGTCTTGCGGCGCATCAGGTCCGTCTTTCGTCCGGGAGTGGCTGTGAGCCACTGATGCGCATCCTTTTCGACAATGACGTCCCGTGGCCGCTTCGTAAGCATCTGACAGGCCATGAAGTGTTCTCTGCCTACCACTGCGGCTGGCACCAGAAGACAAACGGTGAGTTGCTGGATTTGGCCGAGGCCGATGGCTTCGATCTTCTCGTAACCTGCGACGCAAGCATGAGATTCCAGCAGCAAGTGACTGGACGAAAATCGGAGTCCTCGCTCTGATACAAACCAATTGGCCGTTGGTCGAGTGCTACGTTTTGGAGATCGCAGAAGCCGTGAATCAGATGACAGTTGGTGCATATCGCGAGTTGGCTATTCCAGTGGTGCGTCCCAAGGCCTAGCTTAGCTAAGCTAGCGCCCGTCCAAATCGTTTTGCCAGCTTGTAATTACCCTTCGAGATTTTCCGTCGTCCTTCCAGGAGGACGACTGGCTGGACTGTTGATTCAGGAAGCTTCCGAATTGGTCGAGTTTCGGTGCGCGCTTCCGCAGGGAAAACGGCGCTGCCGAGCCACGCTCTTCACGCCTCAATCCGCTTAAGTCCCTGCCAGAACAGACTCCGCTTGCGGCCGGATGGAAACGAGGCGCTGATGCCAAACGATACCGATCTCGCGACGGTAAGTGCGCATAGGCGCGAACTCGAATCGTTTCACGCCCCACGCCCGCAGACTGGGTTCGGCCATTTCCGGCAGCAGCGCGACGGCATGGCCGGTGCGCACCAACTCGGCGACCTGGGTGAAACTGGCGCAGCTGAATCGAAGATTTGGAGTCAGCTTCGCCTTTTCGCAGCACTCTTGAAAGCGCTTGTTGAACTCGCCCCCGGCAGATATTGCCACCGGGCGTTGTCTCAATAACGTCGTCGCATCCTCTTTCTCCTTCGCCCATGCCGCCGGCGCAAACAGCGCGTAGCCGATTTGGCCAATTGAGTGGAATTTCAACGGCGCGACGACGGCTGACTTTCGCAGAATACCAAAGTCTATGCTGTGCTCCCTCAAGCCCTTTACAACCTCCGCAGTGCGCATGTTCTGAAAAGAAAAACGCGCGGATGGCGCTCCCGCGGTGATCTTGGAGATGTTGGGAACAACGAGCCATTCCACGATACTGTTGCCGGACGCGATCCGGAACTCGACGGGTTGGCCCGCGCAGGCTTTCTTGAAATCCGCCAGGCTTTGCAAGTGCGCGCGCACCTGCCGCGCCAGTTCCAACCCCTGCTCGGTAAACTCGATTCCTTTGCCTTTTCTTCGGGTCAGCTCGGCACCGAAAAATTGCTCCAACTCCCGCAGTTGCCGGCTGTAAAGGCTTTGCTTTGCCGGATCGCCGCCCGCAACCCTGGCGATGCCCCCGGCCTCCGCCATGGCGCAGAAGTTCTTCAGCCGATCAAGTGAGAGTCCGCCTTCGGAGAGCAGCTCGTTAAACATAACTTCATAGTTATGATACTCTCAATTTGAGAACTATCCAGAGTTACTTGCCAACGATAAGTTGGCGTTGTGAAAAACGAAAAGATGAAAACCATCGGGATCGTCAATGCCGGCCCTGCCGAATTTGTGATTCACCAACGAATGGGTAAGATCCGTCACCTCGGGAGGGGCATCAGTTTCTTCAAACTGCCATGGATTGACCGCTATACGATCATTCCCTCCTCGACACGAACGATCCAGTTCAAGGCCGACCAGATCACCGCCGAGAATCAGGGAGTCGAAATCTCCGGCTTTGCCGTCTGGCGTGTCTTCGATGCCGGGAAAGCGGCGGCAAATTTTGATTTCACGGACGCTGAGGCCGCCTTGAGCGCAATCGGCGGCGCCCTGCAGGATGTCGTGGAATCGGCCATCCGGCACCAGGTCGCCCGCATGACTATCGAGGACGCCTTGCGCAAACGCGGCAGCATCATCCTGCAACTCAAGGACGAAATGGCCTACGTGGCGGGACTCTGGGGGATTGCCGTAGAGACCGTCGAAATCAAGAGCGTCCGCATTCTCTCGCGGCAGCTCTTCGAAAATCTTCAGGCGCCATTCCGCAATGCGCTGCGCCTGGAGAGTGAACAGAGCGCCATTGAAACCGAAAAGCGCCTCGCCGAGCAGAGGACGGCTCAGCAAGAGGAGCTTGCCCGGCAGAAACATCAGCTCGAGATCCGCAGGATCGAGCTTGAGGAGTCGAAGCTGCCTCATGAGGCCGAACTCGATGCCAAGCGCTTTGAACTGCAAGAAGGCGGAAGCCAGCCGGCGCCTAGCACTCAGCAAGGTGGATCAGGAAATCGAGCAAGAACGGATCGCGGTAGCGAATACGGAAAATGCCATGCTTGCGCTCTTAAGAAATCTGCCGGACGCGTTGAAGAACCTGAAGATCGGTGATGTCCATCTTGGAGATCCTTCGATTGCCGCCCTGCTTCAACGATTTGCGAGCGGCATGAATCACGGAGGCCTGCGCTACCCGCAGGGAGAAAAATGAACGAGAAATACGACATCGTTGGAGACATTCATGGCCACGCCGCCAAGCTTCAGAGGCTGCTGCAACGGTTGGGATACGAGGAGCGCGATGGAATCTACCGACATGCGTCCAGGCAGCTTATCTTCGTCGGCGACTTCATTGACCGAGGACCCGAGATTCGCCGCACGTTGCAGATCGCGCGCGCGATGATAGATGCGGGGACGGCTCGCGCAGTGATGGGAAATCACGAGCTCAACGCGCTGCTCTACCACACGAAAGGATCCGACGGAAAGTGGCTGCGACCTCACGATGAAAAGAATACTGACCAGCATCAGGCCACGCTGGACCAAATTGCGTTATCAGACCCGGTCGAATGGAAAGACTGGCTGAATTGGATGCTGAAATTGCCACTTTGGCTGGATCTGGGCTCGTGCCGCGTTGTGCACGCGGCATGGGACGACGCAGAAATTAAGACTCTTGGAACCCAAGATACACTGACAAAGAGAAACCTCGCCAAAGTCGGAGATCGGCAGACGCCAGAAGGCAAAGCCGTGAATTTCCTCCTCAAGGGGCCTGAATACAAGCTCGGCGATCGAACGGTTTTTGTGGATAAGGAAGGGTTCACACGGAAATCCGTGCGAGCGAAATGGTGGATTCCCATTCGGCCCGGCATGACTCACGCGGAGGCTGCGATGCCGGCTGGCGAAATTCGCGGCAAGGGATGCGTCCCTGACGGTGTCTCCCTTCCGGGATACGGTCCAAAGAGCAGCCTGCGCTATTTTTCGGCCACTACTGGTTGGATCCTAAGGGCGTCAAGGACTCCTCTGGCTCCAAACATCGCGTGTCTGGACTACAGCGCCGGCTACGGCGGACCGCTGGTCGCCTATCGATTCGACGGCGAGCAAGTCCTGAACCCTGACAAATTTGTGGCGGTAAAGTGAGATTTTGCGAGGTTTAATCTAAAGGACGACCAACACAGGATGCTTGCCGCTCGATTGGAGGAACACCATGAAGACCAGCGTGAATTTATCCAAGATCCTCACACCGGAAGAGCTTCAATGGTTCGGGCAATGGCTCAGCAAGTCGCAGATGAAGGAGGGAATCAAATCCCATCCGGGAGCGTCTCATTCGGTGATCCTCAACGTCTTGGAGGCGGCGCGCAGCCGGGCGGAGGACGGGTTGCCTCCGTATGGAGATCTGTGGGAGAATCCTTCCGCCGAAGAGACGCGGAACTCCATCGAAGGATTAAATCAGCGGCTGGCGTCTTACGACGACTAAATCCTCAGGCAAGCGAATACGAAATCGGTCAGCGACTTTTCGACTATCTCGCTGGAACCAAGCAGGTATCCGATCCGCAGCTCGCAGCCGAAATCGCCGCCCTTCGCGCCGAGATTCCCACTGCTGGACGCCGCAAAGTTCAGGTCCCTGCCTCAGCTTAATGAGGGAGCGGAAGCCAGGGTTTATCACGACGAGGAAGGCAAAATCGTCTACAAACTTTTCAAGGTCCAGGACGGCAAGGCTGGCGCTTTTGTGCCCGGCCAAATGCGACTGGGCTGAAGATGGGCAAATTCGCGTTGCGGCCGGTCCGCGTCCCACCTTCCTGGAATTCCTTGAACGCATGGCACGCACCAACGCGGCAGGCAATCTGACTCCCACGGAGTTCGCGGCGGTTACTCCGGATGGATATTCCGTTTTCGGGCAGCCTTTCGTTACGGGGCGAGCCGTCAGTGAGAAGAACGCTCCCTTTGCTCTCGATTCTGTCGGCTTAAAGATCATCACGCAGATGGGCGGAACTGCGGCTGTCGGGCAGGTCGACGACAAGCTCATACTTTTCGATGATCTGCATGGCAGGAACGTAAAGGTCGCGCCGAACGGGAGGGTCGAGGTTATCGACGCAATCAACCGGGAGTTGACTTTTGAGGAAGTGAAGAAGCTCCGCGAATGGCGCAAGCTTCCGGGAGAATTTGTGAGCGGTATTTGAATAACCAACCCTCGTTCATTTCTCGTACCTTGCCTTGATTTCCGCCATTCGCGCCTCTCGCTTCGCCTTGCCCTCCGGAGTGTCCCAGTAAGCATTCCTCTCAGCCTCCTTTTGCTTGAGGAACTCTTCGGTTAGTTCCACCAGCCGTAACAGCTCTGGGTAGCGCTTCGCGGAAGGACTTCTCCAGCGCTGGTTCGGAACGCTGCGGGCCTTCGATAAGCTGCAGCGCAAGGAGTGCCAGTCGCTCGACTTCGATCGCGTGTTCAAGTATGTGCATGGCTTTCGCTCGTCGTCCCATTTAACGGCAAAGTCAACCGAGCGAATCGAAAATGGAAACACGCGCAATTGATCACTACAGAGGGCACGGAGAACACAGAGCCAGGAAGACGCCCTCAAGATCTGTGAGACGCAGTTGAAGTCGCGCAGATCGGAGCGGTTGCCTACAAGTCGAGCTTCTGCAACAGCTCGTTGACCGTCAGACCGTGATGGGAGGCTATGCGCTTGAGGATAGCCGCGAGAGTTCCGGTCTTAATCGGATGGTGATGGGGAATAACCTCATGATTCTCGCCATCCTGTTGTGTGGTCACACGGATGTGGGAGCCCTTCTGCCGGGTCACTGCGTAACCCAAGACGCGCAACGCCGGGACGAGTTTCGGCGCATCAACGTCGCGCGGCAGCTTCACCGCGCGAGAACTTCATCTCGCACAAAGTGGAGTCGAATCAACCGGGGCGCCTCCATAGTTTCATCGAAATAGCAATCGACGGCGTCTTTAACCATCGCCCGCAACTCTTCGAGCGTGTCGCCCTGGGTGTGGATGCCGTAGCCCAATGCGGCAGCCGTATAGCCGCCGTCCACTTCGTCTTCGCGCACCTCAAAGATAATCTCGCTCACGAGCCTAATCTAAACGGTTGCCTCGATCGTGGCAAGCAACGCAAGAAGCGAAAGGGACGCCTTCGCAGCTTTGCGAGGCTGCCTTCCGGGTTTCCGTGCCCATTTTCGTCGGAGGAAACGGCGCTGACTGGGAACGCCATAGTGGCGTGACAAACCGCGCGGCTTCGCGGTCCGAAGCAGTCAGGCCGGAAGAAGCCATCCCATACTCTACGGCCTAGTCGCACTCTTGGAGGAATGGAAACTCGCCGCGGCGAATTTGGCCGCACGTAGCCCGCGTCCTGCTGCGGCACTCTTCGGGTTTCCTGGTCAGTTGTTCTCCTTGTTTGTAAAACCTTTCCTCAATGACGCGTCGGTCTTTTCGAACCAGGCGTCGGCGAATTGCTTGGCGAGGTCACCGCCAGTGTCGAAGCTCACAACCACCAGGCCGGAGCCCGATAGATCAGCGGCGGAATCCTGATAAATGAAAAGGGCGATATCCTGCGTGGATTGCCTTCCTCGCACGGTAGTGCGGAGCGAGCAGTAGCGCCCTGTCTCAAGTTCCCGCGCCACCTGTTTCTCCACGCTCTCGGCTTTACCCTTTGAGCCGTAGCCGATCGTGCGCATGTATCGGCAGATCTCCTGATAGTCCTTTAGAAAAAAGTAAGTAACGTTCCGATCCGCATCGATGGTGTCAGCGCGCTCTTGATAGATCTTCGCGGCCCAGTTTCGATCGTCGTCGAGGCTCATACTAAAACGAACGAGTCGAGCAGATTCCCCAGATCCGCAGATGGACGCAGATCTATGCAGGTCCGTGGCACAAAGGCCTCTCCTGCGTCGAAGCCCCACCAGGGATTGCCGCCCAATCTCCCGCCCAGGGCGCGCCTCGGCGGCCTGCGCACTCTCCTTGTCCTTTTTTTCATCTGCGCCAATCTGCGCCCATCTGCGGATTCATGAAACTTAGTCCTTGCCTGGTCTCGCGACTCACCAATGTCCAATTCTTTCACCGCTCCCAGGGAGCCGCCGGTTGGCAGAAGTAGCCTGCCAGCAGATCAGCCGCCCAATCCCGCTCGGTTAGCTCGAGATCGCGAACTATCGACCGTATGGTGAACCATTCATCAGGCGGCAATTCCTGCCTCGGCACCTGCAGGCTAAGCCCTCCCTGGGTGGTCGACGCCTCGATGAGGAGCGGC
>CAWASQ010000008.1:0-15124 GCA_963784465.1 uncultured Verrucomicrobiae bacterium | reverse complement strand
GCAATTTGAGAACTATCCAGAGTTATCTGCCAACGATAAGTTGGCGTTGTGAAAAACGAAAACATGAAAACCATCGGGATCGTCAATGCCGGCCCTGCCGAATTTGTGCTTCACCAACGAATGGGTAAAATCCGTCACCTTGGGAGGGGCATCAGTTTCTTCAAACTGCCATGGATTGACCGCTATACGATCATTCCCTCCTCGACACGAACGATCGAGTTCAAGGCCGACCAGATCACCGCCGAGAACCAGGGTGTCGAAATCTCCGGCTTCGCCGTCTGGCGTGTCTCCGATGCCGGGAAAGCAGCGGCAAACTTCGATTTCACGGATGCTGAGGCCGCCTTGAGCGCAATCGGCGGCGCTCTGCAGGATGTCGTGGAATCGGCCATCCGGCATCAGGTCGCCCGCTTGACTATCGAGGATGCCTTGCGCAAACGCGGCAGCATCATCCTGCAACTCAAGGAAGAAATGGCCTACGTGGCGGGACTCTGGGGGATTGCCGTGGAGACCGTCGAAATCAAGAGCGTCCGCATTCTCTCTCGGCAGCTCTTTGAGAATCTTCAGGCGCCGTTCCGCAACGCGCTACGCCTGGAGAGTGAACAGAGCGCCATTGAAACCGAAAAGCGCCTCGCCGAGCAGAGGACGGCCCAGCAAGAGGAGCTGGCCCGGCAGAAACATCAGCTTGAGATCCGCAGGATCGAGCTTGAGGAGTCGAAGCTGCCTCGATGAGGCCGAGCTCGATGCCAAGCGCTTCGAACTGAAGAAGGAAGAAGCCAGCCGGCGCCTGGCACTCAGCAAGGTGGATCAGGAAATCGAGCAAGAACGGATCGCGGTGGCGAATATGGAAAATGCCATGCTTGCGCTCTTAAGAACTCTGCCGGACGCGTTGAAGAACCTGAAGATCGGTGATGTCCATCTTGGAGACCCTTCAATTGTCGCCCTGCTTCAACGATTGCGAGCGGCATGAACCACGGAGGCCTGCGCTACCCGCAGGGAGAAAAATGAACGAGAAATACGACATTGTCGGAGACATTCATGGCCATGCCGACAAGCTTCAGAGGCTGCTGCAACGACTGGGATACGAGGAGCGCGATGGAATCTATCGCCATGCGTCCCGGCAGCTTATCTTCGTCGGCGACTTTATTGACCGAGGACCCGAGATTCGTCGCACGTTGCAGATCGCGCGCGCGATGATCGATGCGGGCACCGCCCGCGCCGTGATGGGAAATCACGAGTTCAACGCGTTGCTCTACCACACGATAGGATCCAACGGAAAGTGGCTGCGACCTCACAATGAAAAGAATACCGACCAGCATCAGGCCACGCTGGACCAAATCGCGTTATCAGACCCGGCCGAATGGAAGGACTGGCTGGAGTGGATGCTGGAGCTGCCACTTTGGCTGGATCCTGGCTCATGCCGCGTAGTGCACGCGGCCTGGGACGACGCTGCAGTCCAGGCCTGTGGGACCCAGAATACCTGGCGAAGGACGACCCTTGCCAAAGCCGAAAAGCCCCAGACGCCGGAGGGCTAGGCCGTGAATTGGCTCCTCAAGGGCCTGAATACAAGCTCGGCGATGGAGGCGGTTTTTGTGGATAAGGAAGGGTTCACAAGGAAATCTGTGCGAGCAAATGGTGGATTCCCATTCGACCCGGCATGACTCATGCAGAAGCTGCGATGCCGGCAGGGGAAATTCGCGGCGAGGGATGCGTTCCTGACGGTGTCTCCTTTCCGGGCTACGGCGAGAAGGAGCCAGCGCTATTTTTCGGCCACTACTGGTTGGATCCTAAGGGCGTCAAGAGCTCCTCGGGCTCCAAACATCGCGTGTCTGGATTACAGCGCAGGCTACGGCGGACCGCTGGTCGGCCTATCGATTCGACGGCGAGCAAGTCCTGAACCCTGACAAATTTGTGGCGGTGGAGTGAGATTTGGAGGTTTAATTCTGAGGACGATCAGCACAGGATGCTTGCTGCTCAAATGGAGGAACACCATGAAGACCAGCGTGAATTTATCCAAGATTCTCACACCGGAGGAGCTTCAATGGTTCGGGCAATGGCTCAGCAAGTCGCAGATGCGGGAGGGAATCAAATCCCATTCGGGGAGCGTCTCATTCGGTGATCTTCAACGTCTTGGAGGCGGCGCGCAGCCGGGTGGAAGACGGGTCGCGTCCGATGGAGATCTGTGGGAGAATCCTTCCGCCGAAGAGACGCGGAACTCCATCGAAGGATTAAATCGGCGGCTGGCGTCTTACGACGATCAAATGCGAAAGCAACCGATTACGAAATCGCCAGCGACTTTTCGACGATCTCGCTGGAACCAAGCAGGTATCCGATGCGCAACTCGCAGCAGAGACCGCCGCCCTTCGCGGTGAGATTCTCGTAGCTTGGATTCCGCAAAGTTCAGAATGTTTCCTCAGCTTGGCGAAGGAAGCGAGGCCAAGGTTCATCACGACGAGGAAGGCAGGATCGTTCGACAAACTCTTCAAAGTCCACGACGGCAAAACCGGCGCTTTTGTGCCCGGCCAAATGCGACTCGCTGATGGGCAAATCCGCCTTGCAGCCGGTGCGCGTCCCACCTTCCTGGAATTCCTTGAACGCATGGCACGCACCAACGCGGCAGGCAATTTGACTCCCACGGAGTTCGCGGCGGTTACTCCGGATGGATATGCCGTTTTCGGACAGCCTTTTGTTACGGGGCGAGCCGTCAGCGACAAGAACGCTTCCTTTGCTCTCGATTCTGTCGGCTTAAAACTCATCACGCAGATGGGCGGCACTGCGGCTGTCGGGCAGGTCGACGACAAGCTAGTGCTTTTCGATGATCTGCACGGGAGGAACGTAAAGGTCGCGCCAAATGGAAGGGTTGAGGTTATCGATGCGATCAACCGGGAGTTGACTCTTGAAGAAGTGAAGAAGCTCCGCGAATGGCGCAAGCTTCCCGGAGGACTTGTGAAAGGTAATTGAATAACCAACCCTGGTTCATTTGTTGTACCTTGCCCTGAATCGCGCGAGTCGCGCCTCTCGCTCCGCCTTACCCTCTGGAGTCTCCCAGTAAGCATTCCTCTCAGCCTCCTTTTGCTTAAGGAACTCTTCGGTTAGTTCCACCAGCCGTAAAGCTCTGGGTAGCGCTTCGCGGAAGGACTTCTCCAGCGCTGGTTCGGAACGCTGCGGGCCTTCGATAAGCTGCAGCGCAAGGAGTGCCAGTCGCTCGACTTCGATCGCGTGTTCAAGTATGTGCATGGCTTTCGCTCGTCGTCCCACTCAACGGCAAAGTCAACCGGGCGAATCGAAAATGGAAACACGCGCAATTGATCACTACAGAGGGCACGGAGAACACAGAGCCAGGAAGACGCCCTCAAGATCTGTGAGACGCAGTTGAAGTCGCGCAGATCGGAGCGGTTGCCTACAAGTCGAGCTTCTGCAACAGCTCGTTGACCGTCAGACCGTGATGGGATGCTATGCGCTTGAGGATAGCCGCGAGAGTTCCGGTCTTAATCGGATGGTGATGCGGAATAACCTCATGATTCTCGCCATCCTGTTGTGTGGTCACACGGATGTGGGAGCCCTTCTGCCGGGTCACTGCGTAACCCAGGACGCGCAACGCCGTGACGAGCTTCGGCGCATCAACGTCGCGCGGCAGCTTCACCGCGCGAGAACTTCATCTCGCACAAAGTGGAGTCGAATCAACCGGGGCGCCTCCATAGTTTCATCGAAATAGCAATCGACGGCGTCTTTAACCATCGCCCGCAACTCTTCGAGCGTGTCGCCCTGGGTGTGGATGCCGTAGCCCAATGCGGCAGCCGTATAGCCGCCGTCCACTTCGTCTTCGCGCACCTCAAAGATAATCTCGCTCACGAGCCTAATCTAAAAGGTTGCCTCGATCGTGGCAAGCAACGCAAGAAGCGAAAGGGACGCCTTCGCAGCTTTTTGCGAGGCTGCCTTCCGGGTTTCCGTGCCCATTTTCGTCGGAGGAAACGGCGCTGACTGGGAACGCCATAGTGGCGTGACAAATCTACGGCCTAGTCGCACTCTTGGAGGAATGGAAACTCGCCGCGGCGAATTTGGCCGCACGTAGCCCAACCGAACCGCGTCCTGCTGCGGCACTCTTCGGGTTTCCTGGTCAGCTATTTTCGATGTTTGTAAAACCTTTCCTCAATGACGCGTCGGTCTTTTCGAACCAGGCGTCGGCGAATTGCTTTGCGAGTTCACCGCCAGTATCGAAGCTCACAACCACCAGGCCGGAGCCCGATAGATTAGCGGCGGGATCCTGATAAATGAAAAGGGCGATATCCTGCGTGGATTGCCTTCCTCGCACGGTAGTGCGGAGCGAGCAGTAGCGCCCTATCTCAAGTTCCCGCGCCACCTGTTTCTCCACGCTCTCGGCTTTACCCTTTGAGCCGTAGCCGATCGTGCGCATGTATCGGCAGATCTCCTGATAGTCCTTTAGAAAAAAGTAAGTAACGTTTCGATCCGCATCGATGGTGTCAGCGCGCTCTTGATAGATCTTCGCTGCCCAGTTTCGATCGTCGTCGAGGCTCATACTGAAACGAACAGGTTTGAGAAGTGTCGCAAGCCTCCGCCGGAGCGTTCCTTCCGAATCTCTTTCACACGTTGCTCCAAGGAGCCCCCGGCGCTTTGACAATAGCCTGCCCGCCAGCAGAATCAGCTGTCCGCCCAATCTCTCGTTCAGGCGCCTGCAGTCTCCAGAGTCGCGCAACGATCGACTTGATGCGTGAACCATTCCTCCGGCGGCAATTCCTGCCTCGGCACCTGCAGACTCACGCCTCCCTGGGTGGTCGATGCCTCGATGAGGAACGGCGCATCACCTCCCGGCGCCCAGCCCAGGATCACGCGGGCTTCATCGACTCCTCCGCGAACGAGTTTCTTGGCCAACTGGCGGGCCCGCAGCGCCCCGCACTTGTCCACCTTGTGCGGATCCTTGCCGGCAAGCGCTCCGCCGCCGATCGGCACGCCCGGTCCGTAGTGGTCGATAACGAGCTTCTTTCCCGAAAGCCCGTTGTCTCCCTCGGGGCCGCCGATGGCGAATTCCCCTGCCCCGTTGAGGATGAAGTTTGTCCGGGGTGAAGGTCGAAGCTGCTCCTTCCAGCCCTCCGGCTCTCCAAGTCCCTCAGAATCTGCTCGAGGAGAGGCAAGAGAATCCGGTGCTGCCGCTCGTAAGGCAGCTTGGGAACGTGCTGGACGCTCAGGATGAGGCGGCGCCATTCGACCCGTGTCGTCGCCCGGCTCCACCTCCAACGAGGAGAGGATCTTGAAATCCGGTCCGAAGATCGCGGAGAGATCCGCGTCGCTCCGCAGTCGCGCGAAGAGGCGACGGCCGAGTTCGCCGGAGATCCAGTGTGCGGCCGGCAGGTAGTTGGTCCGCTCGTCGCCGCAGGCGTAGCCGATGACGATGTTCTGGTCATCGGAGAATGGCCGGATGTCGGATTCCTCGGCCGGCAACACCTCCTCGCAAAGCTCGGTCGTCACACGGATTTTCCCTGGGTCGGGATTCCATGAGCCGCCGTAGCCGGCAGCACGGTAGACATCGCGGACGATCTTCTCGATATCGACGGGCTGCGATCCGGCAGCGATCCTGCCGTCGACGAAGACGCAATCGGTGTGGACGGCTACCTCGACACCGACCAAGGCATCAGGCTTCTGCCGCACGGCGGCGGTGACGATCGATTCGGCGATGGCATCGGCCAGGCGGTCGGGGTGTCCCGGGGAAACGTATTCGGCGTGCTGGTTCATGGTTTGGGGAGTTGGATGATTTCGTGGGCCCATGGTTGCAGGTCGCTGGCGTGGCCGGAGTGAGTCAGGGCAGCCACCGCTCGCGTGCGACCGAGCCTGGCAATCAGGTCGCTGCGGCCCGGCCCCACGTAGCCGTCGGTGGCGATCAGGATGACCTTCGGCCGGCGCCTCGCAGGAATGCGAAGTCGCGTGCTCGAGCACGGCGTTGATGTCGGTTCCCCATGTATTCCGCATCGGGGCCTTGCTCAGATCGTGGCCCTTGAGTTCCGATACGACGGTTGAGAAGGCAAAGATTTTCAGCTCTCCGCGCCTGAAGGGCTCGCGGCAGGCGGCCGAGAGATAGGGCAGGCATTCGGTCATCGACCCGCTGACATCGAGGTAGAGATGCACGATCGGAACTCGGCAGCGGCCTCGGTCTTCGTTCCGATAACTCGCTTCGGTAGAAGAGCGGAGCATGTCCAAGGAACGAGCGCAGCGCGGGGACCCGCCGGTCGCGGGCGTTGGGCAGCACGGTTTCCACGGTCCGCTGGCAGCTGGTCATCTGCCGCCGGTAAACGGCCGGACCTCGTCCGGCATGGATGCCGCACTTGCGCAGAACGCGCTCGAACGCCTTTTGGAATGCGCGGCCGGGGTTCTCGGCCGGTCGAAGCCAGAAGTTCTCCGCGCTTCGGCCCTCGTCGCGCCCCGCGATTCGGAAGGGCGGCGGCGGCCAGCCCTCCACGATGCGCCGCACGGCCTCCTTCAGCAGACCATCCTCTCTTTGCTCCGGCCCGTGGGAGCCGAGAAGAAATGCGTTCCCGAGCTCGCATTCGGAGAGTTCCTTGCACAGGAGTTCATAGATGTCGCGATAGGTCAGTTCGCTCGATTCGGCCGGCACCGTAGAGCAGGTCGATGATACGCTGCTCCTCCGGGGGAAGGCCGGCAATCGCGCCTTGGAAGTCATCCGGCCAGCCCGGGGGCGGGCGCAACAGGCGCTCGGGAAGCGAATCGTAGCTGTTGATCCGCGTGAAGAGCCTTGTGCCGACCGTTCGCCCCACCGTGCGGCAGAGCATCGAGTTGATCACCGCGTCGAAGACGATGTTGTCGATCGGGCTGACTCGGGGGAAGAGCCGGGTGTGTCCCAGGATTACGTGGTAAAGCTCGTGCAGGATGAGCAGAAACAGGTCTCCGTCATCCTGGCAGTATTCATCGAGGAACGTCTTGTTGAGCAGCAACCGGGGAGTCGCGCGGCATTCCACGCAGGCGGTTTGCGTCTCCTCGCTGAACTCGATATCGAACAGCCCGAAGAGCTTCTCCATTTGATAGGTCGCCGCGGGCAAGACGTTGAAGATGCGTTCCCGGATGGCCGCTGCCTCCGGAGTTGATGGACGGTTGAAGAGGATATTCATGGGAAGAGAGCGCTGACGGCCGGTTCGTCAAAGGCGATCGGCGCTGAGAGCAGCCTTTCCCAGCTCAGATCGGGATTGCGGCGGGAAAGGTAAAGATTACCCGAGCAGCGAGCCTGCACGCCGGCGACAATTTGCGGATCGGGGCAGAGTAACCAGCCGTCGGCGTAGATCCCGACTCGCCAGCCGATCAGGAAATCGGCCGTCCACCGGCAAAGGCTTGGGCTCGCCGATTTGGGCGAAGAGGTCGCCGGGTGATGGCCAGCGCGCGCGAATCGTGACGCGCAGGTCGCCGGAGCAATCCTGCTGGAGATCCTGAATATCCTTCCCTTTCGGCAGCTTTTCCGGCTCGCTCGGGCCTTCAAGAACTCCGCGCACGATCAGGGCATAGACCAGCGAAAAGATGACGATTCGATCCGCGATTCCGTCGCTTCTCCGCTCGCACCTCCGTGCGCGGAGGAGCGCTCATGTTGTGAACTACCAGCATGCTCTACGATCCGTTCTTTGCGTTGGCGATCGTGACACCGAAGCGCTCCCAGAGCCCGATGAACTCGGCGTGCAACTCCCGCGGGGTGATATCCGCATAGCCATCCGGCAGGAAGGCGTTGAGCAGATTTCGCGTGTATTTGTCCCGAGGCGTATCGCTCAAGCCGCTGCACAGCGAGGCGACTTCCCGGCAGCTTTGCAGCTCCTTCCCGTAAACCTGATGAGTCGTCGTGAAGGGACGCAGCACGCGCGAGAGCTGGCTGGCCAGGGTCTCCGCCGCCGTGGCCGCGATGCGCCTGGAGGAGCGCAGCGAGAGGTAGAGCACCAGCGCAATGGCCGCCCGCTGTGCTTCGGTAGGTCGCGAAGCCACCGCCTCCAGGATCACGCTCGAGAGATCGGCTTCCGTCAGCGGGAAGCCCGTCTTGCTCGCAACCGCCGCCCGCTCCACGGGGTCGGCGATCTTGAGGAGTTCCTTCCAGGGATCGTCCTCGTTCAGCCCCGCGATGTTCCAGGCCTGCCGGTGCATGGCAAGCAGCGCCCCGCGATCCACTGGACCCGACGCCAATCCCGGATGGCCGTGGGCCAGGGCAAGGAAGAGCGATTCCTGCCACTCCGGTTTGGGAGATTTCTCCCCGGACTCGATGCACAAGGCGATGCGAGAGGCGTGGATGCCGAGCGAAGTTCGCAGCAGGGTCGTCATCCGCCGGCTGGAGAACCGGGTGCCTGCGCCGCGCAGTTGCGATTCAAGGGCCAGGAAGTAGCCGCAGAGTTGTGCCGGCGGCCGGGCGCAGAGCTCCCGAAAAATGGCAGCGCTCCGCTCCACCAGGGCCGGGACCTGCACAGGGAACTCATGGGGACCGCGAAATTGGTCGAGCAGAACCTCGGTGCGCTCGGCCTCGCTCAAATCGCTCCAGTCAGGCACCTCGATAAGGAACCCGAAGCGATCGGCCAGTGCCGGATCCAGCGGCTCCGCCCCGAGATACTGCTCTTCGTTGTCATGGTCGCCATTGGCGGCCGGGTTCATGGCCGCCCAGCGATAGCGCAGCTTCTCGAGTTCCACCCCCTGCACGCGCCGTTCGTGGATGATCGGAAAGAGCTTGTTCTGGAGATCGGGCCGCGTGCGGTTGAGCTCATCGACGAAGACTACTTCGGCGTCCCAGATCGCCGTCGGCGTGGTGATGTAGCGCAGCGAGGTCTGGGTTTCGTCGGGCAGCGGGATGCCCACCAGGTCGTCGTAGTTGATGAGCGAGGCGTTGTAGAACCGGTAGACCAAACCGAGAGCCTGGGCCAACCGCTCCAGCAGGAAGCTCTTGGCCGTGCCGTGTCTTCCGATGAGGAGAAGCGGCTCCCTGGTTGTCAGGGCCGCCAGCAGCACCGGCTCCAGCCTTTCCCAGCCGAGCAGGCCGAGCGGGCGGGTCAGCAGTGAACGGATTTTGCGGTGTTTGACCGCTGGACGGAGGCGGAACGGGGCTCGGCGGGTTTGGCGGGAGTTTTACGGGTGCTCATTGGGTATGCGGGCTACGGATCACGCACCAAGAGCACAAAAAATCCGCCGACCTTCATCAGGCGGCGGAAAGTTCCGTGGAGATTTTTCGTTCGGGAGATCGCTCTCCCGCACATCGACCCTTGCGGGTCAAGGCACCTTGCCGTCTCCAACGGCAGGTTGCCGGATCCGGTTTCCCGAATCACTCCTGATGCTTGAAGGACATAGTAAGCTAGCGGAGGCGATTTGTCAAATTCGTCGCAAAAAACCCGCAACGCGAACAAGACTGTGCGCTCCGCGGCAGCGGCGGAACTGTTCCTTGTTACGCGCGAAAGGCGAGCGATTTCGTCTAGGAGCTCGATCCCGATCCGGTAGAAACGGAGAGATACATTAGGAATCTCGCTCACAATCGCCTTGAGGCTTTCGTTCGCAGACTCAGTCAGAATCGATTCCTAAGACATTCTTGCTACCTGCCAGGTTTTGTCGAACCCAACTCATGTAATGAAGCAATCTGAGCAGGGTATCGTTTGGAGCCTCGCCGCGGTTGAAATCCACGACTACCAAGTCGCCATTTTCTACTCTGCGGCATAAAATGACATTCCCTCCGTAGCCCAGATCGTATTCCGCAGGAAAATCTGCTCCGTTGTAGCGAACCAATCCGAGCGATGGCAGGATTCGCTTGAGAGACTCAAGAACATCTGAACCGATCAGTCGGAACAGGTTCTGTATCTTCGGCTCTTCAGCAGCCTTGAGGGTCTCCGTGACTTCGTCGCGCACGTTCAGCGACTCGGACGAGTCGACTCTTTATAAAATCGACGTCTTTTTCAGTCAGGCGATCGTTAAAAACCCCGCTTGCGCCTTGAATAGTTCCGCCCCATTTGTCAACCACGCTCATGAAGCTGATTCGAGGTACGAAATCGTCCTTTGGTATCGTTCCGGCATACAGCGGCTTGCTGATCCTGATGCGAAACGGAAACACGTCTCCGTCTTTCGCGAGCCAGAGCTGACCTACGTCCCTCGTAGACTTCGCCCTCGACCCGATGAATTGATCGAATCTCCTGCGAAGCGAGAAATACCAATTCGTCCCCTTCATGCACTCTCGCTATTCGACTCCTGTAGTCCTTTCGACGCCCCAAGTCTGAGACTGCACGCCAATATGATAGTTCTCGGGAAAGCGCGGTGAAACAACGCAGAGGTAGGTTCTCATTGGAATGGATCGAGACGACGATCCCACTTTTCTATCTGTTTTTTCACGCCCAGTAAGCAGACCTGGCAACAGCAGCAGCAGGTGTGCGGCCGAGCTATGAGCCTGAAAGCAAACCTCGGATCTGGTTAGCTTGAAAAGCTCATACCTTGACTTCACTCAGGAGGCTCCAATCACTCGATGACTCGGGAACAGTTTTCGTGGATTGAAGCCGGTCCCCTATGGGAAGAAACTATCGACGGCGCTCTATATCTAGCTCCGACTGACCGGGTCTCTTGCCAAAAGAGCTTGTCGAAACCGTCGGAGGGCAGAGGTTGGCCGCAAAGCCCGACCCGCACTGGAATCTCCTCAAGCTCCATACTGACCAGATAGCCGTCAGCTTTCTTTCCTATCCCGATTTCGACACAGATCCGCATCCGGCGCTGGCGGAAGCCACAAAGATCAATCTTGAACACAGGGGCTGTGGTGAAAACCGATTATCGACAGCGGTCAAATCCGCCCATTCTTCATCGTAAGGAGACATTTCTCGCGCCCGAGCATCCGCGAGTATGGAATACGCCGCTTTGACCGCAGCAGAGGAGCAAGCGGGACTTTACCGAGACCCTTCGCGGATCGGACTCCGTCTTTACTGGCATACGCTGTTGAAGCGGCTCGGGCTCTCCCACGACGGGCACAAGTTAATCGAACTTGAAAAGGGCTCCTCAACAATCGCCTCAGAAGCAAGAAGCGACGCCCGAGGTGGCTCGGCATCGCACGGCGATCAAACGCTACGACTTATCGAAGCCGGTCAAAGACCTTGCTGGAGCGTGGACTGCTGCGCAAGCAGGAGACCTTTTTCGATTTCGGCTGCGGCCATGGGATGGACGTCGAGGCCCTTGTCGAATCTCGGCTATCAGGCATCAGGCTGGGATCCGGCATTTCGACCGAACGCTGAAAAGCAGAAGGCAACAGTGGTCAACCTGGGATACGTCTTGAACGTTATCGAAGAACCAGCCAGAGCGAATCGCTGCGCTACGAGAGGCCTTCACTCTAGCCGAGAAGCTGCTCATTGTTTCCACGCTTGTGACGGGACAGGAGACCGATGCGCATTCGCGGCCCTACCGAGATGGCTTCCTCACTAAAACGAACACATTCCAAAAGTTTTACGCTCCCGGCGAACTAGAATCGTTGATCGAGAACACGTTGGGTGCGGAGGTGATCACTTTGGGACTGGGGATGTGTGTTGCTTTCCGTGATCCAGATCGAAGCGGAGCTCTTTGAGGCTGGACGGAGCAGAAGGCGCATCGACTGGACGGAGATCAGCGCGCATTTGCGATTCTCGGCACCAGAGACTCGCGTTCGCCGAAACGTTGGCCGCTATGAGCTGCACAAGGAACTCTTCGATCAGTTCTGGCAGGTGATGCTCGACCTCGGTCGCGTTCCTGAACTCGGAGAATTTGACCGCCTCGCCGAGGTCAAGAGGGCCGGCGGGGGTGTCAACAAGGTTGTGGCATTGGTGGTCGCGCAAAACGGGGAGGAACTTTGGAAATTGGCGCGCAAGTCGCGCACCGAGGATGTGCTCGTCTATCTGGCCATGACCAACTTTCGGAAGCGATTTCTCCGGCGCGAAATTCCACTCCGCATTAAACACGACATTCGAAGCTTCTTCGGCGACCTGCCTACCGCACAAGCCAAGGCGACGAGATATTCTGTTCGCGGCCGGCGACGCGGGTGAGATCGAGCTAGCCTGCGAAGGACTCGATATTGGTTGGCAGGACGAAGATGCGCTGATCATCCATCGCAGCCTGCTTGGCCAACTGCCTCCGATTCTGCGCATTTACGTTCACTGCGCCGCACATCGCTACGGCGATCCCGCCCAAGCCGATTTGATCAAGATTCACAAGCACTCCGGCAAGGTCACATTCCAGCACTACGACGACTTCGACGGAAAACCGCTGCCCGAGCTGCAGACGCGCATCAAAGTGAATCTGCGCAATCTGTTCGTAGAAGTCTTCGACCACTCGAAAGGGCCGAAGATCCAGCTCCTCTATTTCAAAGAGCGCTTCGTCGCGAAAGACCATCCGAACCGTCCGGCGATGGAGAAATTCAGCGCGAAACTGCGAAAACTTGGCCTGGACGAGAATACAATCGGTTTCGGGCCTGACAAAGAAGGCCTCCGTAGCTTACTTCACAATAAACGGTAACGAAACATTCAGCAGAATCATCATGAGGGCTCTAGGATGATGGAAAACAAGAAACAAGGGACCTCCGCGTCTCATCATGCTGAGCCTTTCTGCTTGGCACTCGAGACGCGGCTCTTGTTTCCAGAGTCGGAATGGCCTGATTGGGAGCATCACGAATTCAAGCAGGGATACCTCTTAACACAGGTAACCCTTTTCGGCGGGGCCGCGGGCGTCGAAGGGGAGCTCGGTCTCTGCATTGTGCCCAAAAGTTACGAACAGGATTGTTGGGAGGGGTCAAGTCGCGCCGGCGAATGGGACCAATGGGCTTTCTTAAGTTTCATCACGGCGCCCAACCCTGGCGGGAACCTGCGGGAAAAGGGAGCAACGCTGACATTCTTCTTTGGTGCGAACACGTTTTTCGATAGGCCATTGGCGGTAGTTAAGCTGCTCGACGTGCGCGAAGATGTGGCTACCGATTTGATTTTTCACACACCCTGGCCGCCGCAAGACGAGGAACTGGAACGCTCAGGTCGAGCGCTAGTAGAACTATTGAAACGCGAACTTGGTGCGATCAAAGTAGCGTGTCCTTGGTGATGACCAAATGGTGTGCAGGGAGCTGCAGACAAGTTCGCAAGCACAGTAGGCCGCCGCCCTAAATGTCTGAAACGCTTCGATTCGTCATTCACGAACATCACGCCCGAACGCATCACTTTGATCTTCGACTAGAAAAGGATGGAGTGCTCAAGAGCTGGGCGTTGCCGAAAGGCTTCCGGATCAGCCGGGAGTCCGTCGCCTGGCGGTACAGGTTGAAGATCATGATCTCGCTTTCGCGGACTTCGAGGGTAAGATTCCGCAGGGAGATACGGGAGCAGGCACGATACGTGTCTGGGACAGCGGAGAATACATGTTACTCGAATGGAAAGGTGATCGAATCACTTTCATAGCGTTTGGTGAAAAGGTGAAGGGCCGCTTCACGATAATTCGGTTCCGCAGAGCGGGTCTACGCGAATGGCTCCTAATTAAGAATCGTGAGCAGAATGGACTGGTGACTTAGCTAAATCTTGGGCGCCTTTCTTCGGAGGTTTACTACTTGAGTCGCGGCTCTTACAATGCTGTCAGTAATCACGCCTGGCCCTGTGCCGGTAGATGGATACCATGGCGTCTCCGCGTCACACATTTTTCGAACTCTCCGACCCATGTTCGTCCTGACCAGGTAACTCAGCACCAAAGCATCATAATCACGAAGATGCGCCTCGATTTGGTCGCATACCGGCGCCCAATTGGAGCCCCATCCCGGATGCTCGAATTGAACTGCGATCGACGGATACTTCGCGGCGAGAGCATCGATGACGGCAGCATCATGCCGGGCTTGGCGTTCGTCCCCACCTACGAAGAGAATCCTGATAACAGCTCCATCCTCGAGCTGCGCTTTGACTGCTGCCGCATTATCCAGCTCGTCTGGGGTCGGTTCAACTACCGCTGGAAGGTGCTCGCGAAGTGCCCCGATTTCCTCCTCGGGCCGGCGCCATTCCCGTAATTGCTCCAAGATTGCTTCAGCATCGGTTCGCGCATTGTGAGAAATGTTCTCCGCGCACTTTCCAGAAGCGACGTTGTAGGCATTCGGCGGCCTCAGAGAAGCGGCCCTGTGCCTCCAACAGACGCACTGTGGTTTGCTCGGCATCCGACGGTTCCCAAGCGGGAGAGTAATTCTTCGCGTCGCTGAGCAGGCTCAGAAAGCGGCTTACGTAGCCGTCCCATGTGTGAGCCAAACCCTCCAGCTGATCCAACGCCGTTTCGGCGAGATCGAATTGGCCCTCAGCAATCGAAGCACGAAGAATCAGTTCCCAGTCGTCAGCCAGCGCTGAAACTGCACGCGGGGTAATTCGGATCAATCCGCGTAACGAGACCGGAGTTCGCCGCTGCGTTCCAGAACGCCGCTCTGCTGGATAAGATCAAAAATCTCCGGTCCACGTCGCTTGAGCAGCTCTTCGCAGATCTCCAGTGCTAGTGACTTATCGTCAAAGACTCCGGTAGCCGTCAGGCATCTCGTCCATAAAGTCAGGGGGAAGGAAACAGCGCTCTGTAACGCCGCCCGGATCAGTCCGGCTGCCGCCCGCAGACGTGTCTCATCGCAGGTTTCGAGAATGCATAGCCCCAGAAGAAAACGTGCCCACACCACCAGGTTTCCTCGCTCGTACGAAAGCGAGTCCTTTAGCATTCCAGCAAGGGCTCCATTCAGGTGCCGTACTGCACGAGCGGGATCGGGCGTTTGCCCAACGGCATCTATCACCCCGAGCGCGAAATGAGCATTACACGAACGTGTCCCCTCACCCTGACTGTCGCGCTGGACCGCTTGCTCGAAAAATGCTCGTCCACGTTCAAGGGCGGTCGCCAGCGAATGCTGTTCCTCCTGGGTCTTTCCCGGCACCACGCTGTAGAGAATCGAAAAACCACCCGCGAGCAGACCGAGATCGGCAAGCGCTTCGATGCTTTCGTCAAAATCGCTTAGATCCGCAAGGAGCTGCAGTCGGCTCTCGGCGTTCCGACTTTGGCCAAGCGTCTGGAGGCACTGCGCTTTCTTTCGAAGAAGCTGACGCTCAAACGAACCAGTCCTGAGTTCGCTGGTCGAAGGCTCTGGGAGCGTGTCCAAAAGAATGAG
>CAWASQ010000007.1:0-17106 GCA_963784465.1 uncultured Verrucomicrobiae bacterium | reverse complement strand
CTAAGCCGCTAAGGTTGTTGGTGTTCTAAACAATCAACCAAGAGAACTTCGCTATGACAGAGTGTAAGCAGGAGGTTTTCGAATTTCAAGTCCACGGAAGCCGTAAAGTGACGGGAGATTTTTCCGGAGGTTACCTTAGCAGCGACGGCGGGGCGGTGTTTTTGCGTGGAGTGGACTTGAAGATGGGACTCATTGAGCGGCTGGGCGGGTGTTTTTCGGACTATCGGCTCCCGTGCTTGGTCGAACACAAGGTTACCGAGCTTTTGCGTCAGCGCATCGGGGCATTGGCTCTTGGCTACGAGGATCTTCCATGAGAAGGCAGTCAAATTGTTTCTGAAATTCATTTCACACTTTTCTCGGCGGGCGGTGGATCGTGCTTCCATCCGGACTCGGTATGTTGGTCCATGTTTTGATCCGTTGCTTGCCGCAAAGGGTGGAACGTTGCCATCTCAACGTCGAAGTCTCCATGTTGAGCTTCCGTCTTCGTATCGCAATCGTTCCGAATCGTCCGTCCTCAGTTGGGGGTCAAGAGTTCCCCCCGAACGCCTGCCGCGGCGAGCGGTGCGGGGGCTTGGGGGCGCACAGCCCCCAGCAGACTGGTTCAAGCCATGGTGGGAAAGGATTCATAAGGTTCACGGGATTTCCAGAGCGTGAGGAGCAATACCGCGAGCTTTCGTGCGACAGCGACGACGGCGCGCTTCTTGGCCCTTGCTGTTCCCTCCTGGGCGAGACGTAGCCCGTGCTCGCGCAGCGCGCTGTCGGTCCCGAAGGGTCCCAGGATATACTGCGCAGCATTCACCAGCAGGCATCGCAGGTATTGGTCCCCGCATTTGGAAATGCGTAATTCCTTATCAGTCTCCCCGCTCTGGTCCCGCCTCGGGCATAAGCCCAGGAAGGCTCCAATGTCGCGCGTTCGCTGGAAGCGACCGGGATTCCCCACTTTGAGCACGAAGTAGAGCGAGGTAATAGGCCCGACTCCACTGACCTGCTGGAGATAGATTGTCTCTGGATAGCGCTCCGCGGCCAAGCGGCTTATTGAGACGTCCAGCGCCTTGATCCGTTGAGTCAACTCGGCAATCGCGGCCACGTTATGGGCGATCATCTCACCGATCGACTCGGGCACCTCGCTAAGCACGAGTTTATGGAAGCGCTCGCTGGAGGGGTTGCTCACCGGATATCCCAAACTTTTCAAGGTAAAGCGCACTGCATTGATCAAGGCCACTCGGGCACGCACCAGACTGTCGCGCAACTTGAGCTCGAGCATATCCTGCTGGGCCTCCTGGCTGCCATGCTCAACGGGGTGAAGCAATGTGGGATCCATCCGGGCGAGGCGGGCCAGCATCATGGCATCACGCCGGTCGCTCTTCCTTTCGTTCTGATAGATTGCCCGTGTCTTTCTTGGATTGGCCACGATCACTCGAAGACCCAATTCCTGCAGAAAGCGGCTCACCCACGGACTGTGCGTGCCGGCTTCCATCACCACAGTGGCGCCGGGATAACTTCGCGCCATGGTTGCGAGTTGTTCGCGCGTATTGCGCAGACTTCCCTCTCTAGCCATCTTCCCGGCTCCGTCCAACACGTAGTACGTGTGCCGACGGTCACCAAGGTCCAATCCGATCGTGATCTGCTTCTTATTCCTGACAATTGCGTTGTTCATAAGGCATCGAGTTTATCAACACGCTCAATTGGCGTGGAGGCCTCCTCTGCCTTCTCATCCTAATCTCAACGACCACGACCGGCTGAGACTCGATCCGCTCCATGCGCTGATCGCGGGCAAGGCCGACGTGCTCGGAGAGGATCGGCTGTGCGAAGGGGACAAGGGCAAGGCGCTGGCGGCGCACTCGACCTTGAACCGGCTTGAGCTTGGGGCCTTGGGCGGGGACACTCGTTACAAGAAGATCATCGCCAAGCCCCAAGAGATCGAAGCCTTGTTAATCGAAGAGGGAGTAAAAGCCATTCCGCGAAAGAGCCGGGAGATCATCTTGGATTTTGATGCCACTGACGATCCTTTGCATGGCAACCAGGAAGGAGCTTTCTTCCACGGTTACTACCGCAACTACTGTTACCTGCCACTCTACTGCTTTTGCGGCAACATTCCGCTCTTGGCGCAACTGAGAGACGCCAAACGCGATGCCAGCAGTGGTACGGTGGAGGCGCTAAGGAAAATCACGTGCGCCATTCGCAAGCGCTTTGGGCGGAAGGTGCGCATCATTGTGCGGGCCGACAGCGGCTTCGCCCGCGAGGAGATCATGGCGTGGTGCGAAGATAACGGGGTCTATTACTGCTTGGGATTAGCGCGCAACAAGCGACTGAGCGCCCGCTTAGGCAAATGCTTCGGAGAGCTTCACAGGGGGATCCAGTCTGGAGAGATCCAAGTGCCTTGCCGCCGCTTTGAGGACTTTGAGTATCGCACGCGCAAGAGCTGGAGCCGCGCGCGCCGGGTGGTGGGCAAAGCCGAGATCCTCGACAAAGGGCCCAATCCGCGCTTTGTGGTTACCAACCTTCCCGCTGAAGGCTTACCCGGTGAGCCCGAAGAACGCTTTGCAGCTCCCGCGCTCTACGAGAAGCTTTACTGCGCCCGCGGAGAAATGGAAAACCGCATCAAGGAGGCGCAGCAGGACCTCTTTGCTGATCGCACCAGCACGAGCTGGATGGCCTCCAACCAACTCCGGCTCTGGTTCTCGGCTTTCGCTCATCTCATGGTCTCGGTGCTGCGGGCTGAGGTGTTGCGGGGCACTGATCTCGCCAGCGCTACCCTCGGCCAGATCCGGCTCAAGCTTTTCAAGATTGGTGCCCGCATCAAGATCAGTTGCCGACGCATTCATCTGGAGTTAGCCAGCGCCTATCCCTACCAGGAAACTTTCCGGCGCGCCTGTGCCAATCTCTGCGCGATGCCGGCGGGCTGAACTCCAAAGAGCCACTTGTAGACACAAGAAAAAGCGAGCTGACTTCAAGCTCACAGAGCACCCTACCCAAAACTCTCATCCTCCAGGCAACAAAGACCCAAATGGCCACGCCCTGGCTCACCGGGCCAAGGCTCCCAAGCCCAAGAAGTCCCGCCCAAGGAATTCACGAGCTCAGAAATCTTCCCAGAAACGTCCAACGAAATCGCGTGTGAGCAATGCGGACTAAGGTTGTTGGTGTTCTAAACAATCAACCAAAAGAACTTCGCTATGACAGAGTGTTACAAATTGGGCACCAATTGGCACCAGATTTCCCATTGACGGCGTATCGGGTTCCTGCTCTTCGCGCCTCGTTCGCTGCTGCTGGAGCAGCCCGGCCGCAAACTTCTTTCTCGATTCTTGGGCCACTCGACCGCAAAAATGACGCGTTGGTCACTTCCATTTTGACGCCCCGCGCGTTTTCCTGATTTTCTCGCCTCGTTCACTGCTCGCACGGTGGACCGCTGACTTCAACGGGATAGCACCCCGAAGCGTATAATGAAGAAAACAGTCCCATCTTCTCACAATAGACCACCCAGGTGCTGCTGGGAGTCAACAAGCTGCGAGGCTTTGCGGGGAGGTGGGACTTTTTTGTCTAACCGTGAACACATCAACGAACGGCCCATCGGTCGTTTTCACATGGCATCAACGACTTAGCGCGTTTCTCAAAGGAGCGCAAGTTTGCTTCGAGGCTCGATCAGAGAAGGAGGCGGTATGAAATTGAAGCCATCTTGCCAGGTTGGAAGGTCGGTTCGCTCATGGGTCAAGGAGAATGGTGAATGCGTCTGTTGGGCGCGAGGCTTCAAAAGCCGAGAATGCGCGGAAGAATACCAAGCCGATTTCATTGAGACGCTCCTCGATCCGAAAGAGGTAATGGGTTTCGTGATTCAGCGGGCTTCGGGCCGCGGAAGCACATGGCAATTGATTCTATGGAACACGAACGCACCGCTGCCGATATGAACCGCATATCGAAAGCAGGTTGGCGGACGTTGTAATGAGGCCGGGTCGCCTGTAACTTTTCCACTCGCTCCGCAATCTTGGAGGCGATGACCCATTGCTGCCGTTTGGCGCGTCATGATGGCGTAGACACTGACACCGAATTTGCGGGCAACTTGGGAATAACCCATCCCTCCTACGCAGATCACCGTCTCGATTGCCTCCAAGTTCCCGCTGCGATCCGCCGGTGCGGCTTGCGCGGCTTCTCAGGAAGCCCAACGGAATTAGAGGTCGGCGATAGAGCTGAACTCAACGCAGTCTGACTTGCTGGCCCCATAACGGAAGCAACCTTGCGCCAATGGCGGCGTTGCAACAAGCCCTTCTTGCGACGCTCGCGGGGGCAAATCGCACATTCAGACGCCGGACAACTGGTTTGTTAACCGGCAGTTTACGACAGATCATCGTTGCCCCTCCCGGACAAGTGGCGGAGGGCGACCGCATCTTTCGGAGCCACGCGCCTTGGATGGAGGCTACGCACCACCGGACCGGGGAGAAAGCTCTTCTGAGCTACAACGTGTCCATGGGGCCGGAGCTCTCGAATCCAATGGATCTCAACTCTGCCCCAACAGGAAACACGTACTTCGTCCTGACCGAGATCTATGAAACCGAGGCTGGTGTAGCCGACCATTTTCAGCAGACCACGGCGAGTTGGGAAGACTTCCCTCCGATTGTCCAGTGGATGGAGAAGTGCAAAGTCACGTTTGTGCCCGCGGCTTCCATCGTTAACTCGCTTTGGTGAAGGAGCGGATTCACCGAAGGCCACGCCACGCGGCCTAGCAGACTGTTGAAAAACTGGTCATTTGGCCGCAGTTGAGATAGAAGCGAGGATGTTTGCTAAGCGACAGGGAGAAGAGAAGCAACAGGAGTTTTGGATCGAGCGCACGCGAGTCTCGAAGCCTCCGAGCCAGGGTTTTTACAGCAAGTTGAACGAACATTTGGCAGGCGATGGATTTTGCGCGTCAGGTTTGGGCGTTGTGCGAGCCGGCCTATCGGGAAGAGAGCCGGGGCGGGCGACCTGGGATTGATCCGGTGGTCTATTTCAAAATGCTTATGGTCGGGTTTTTCGAAAACCTGCGCAGCGAACGAGCGATCGCGGCGCGCTGTGAGGACAGCCTGTCGGTGCGGGCGTTTCTGGGATACGGTTTGGAAGAGAGCACGCCCGATCACAGCAGCCTGAGTGTGATTCGGCAGCGGCTCGGGCCGGAGATTTACCAAGGGGTTTTCGAGGTGGTGCTCTCGGCGCTTAAGGCGCACGGGCTTTTCAAAGGTCGGCATTTGGGGATCGATTCGAGCGTGATCGAAGCCAATGCGAGTCTGCGCACTCTGGTGCATCGTAATACGGAACAGGCCTATTGGGAGTATGTGAAGGAATTGGCGGAAAAGGAAGGCGTTGACCCCCAGGATGAGGCCGCGGTGCGCCGCTTCGATAAGAATCGGCCTGGACGCAAGACGAGCAATGAAGAGTGGAAGAACCCGCACGATCCGCAAGCCAAGGTGGGGCGCACCAAGGACGGAGCCTGCGACATGATTTATAAGCCCGAGCATGTGACCGATTTGGAAAGCGGAGCTATTGTACAGGCTGAAGTTTTGGAGGGTGACCACGCCGACACGAAGGCTTTGAGCGAGCGGGTAGCCTGCTGCGGTAGAAGTGGTCAATCGCATCGTAGCCAACGAGGAGGATGGCGTCGTGCGCTCGCTTACCGCGGACAAAGGCTACTTTGCCATCGAGGAAATTGCCCAGATCCAAGAGTTCGACATTCGCACAGTAATCGGAGACGCCAACGCTGCCCGGCGTCGCAAGGAAGCTTTGACTGCTCCGCTGCGGAAAACTCTTCATCGCGCTGCGTGTGCCGTTAAGAGCCAGTCTGGCAAAGCGCTTTTGCGCAAGCGCGGCATGCACCTGGAACGCAGCTTCGAGCACGTCCTTGACGAAGGCGGACTGCGCCGAGCCACACTCCAGGGAACAGAGAATCTCACTAAGCGGCACAAGATCGCAGCGGCCTGCTTTAACCTGAGCCTGTTAATGCGCACTCTGTTGGGAGTTGGAACCCCAAAACAGTGGATGGCGGGGGCATATAATTTGCTTGAGGCTCTTATCGCTTACCTTTGCCCGACAGCTTTGCGGTTTCGTAGCCTTTACGCCCACTCCAGGACTCTCATCCTTGTCTTTTCTAATCCCTTCAGAATCCCAACCGCTCCATGAAACCACGAGGTTCTTCAACAGTCTGCTAAGACCACCCGGAGCCGACGGTGCAGGCGAAATAGGGGTAGTAGCAGCGACCCGTCGTGGTGCCACACACCACGTCCGCGCTGTTTTTCCTTATCGACCCATGGGAGTGCGTGGGTTCTGAACGTATGAATCTGCAAATTCCTTGCAGGAAGCGGTAGTCTGAGGTAGTAAGTCACGATGCCGATTTTGGCGAATGCACGATATGAGCGGTTCGCGCAGATAGTCGCGGACGGGAAGCTTACGCCGACGGCAGCCTACCGCGAGACGCTGGGAGCCGATGCGAGAGACCCGGACGTCAATTCCTGCCGCTGGATGAAGAAGCCGCCGATTGCCGAACGAATCGCGGAGTTGAAGGCTAAGGCCGCTGACAAGTGCAGCCTGTCACGCGAGGCTTACATCCGGTCGCTGGTCGAGATGTATGAAGCCAAGCCCTGCGATGCCTCGATGGACAACCCGAGGTGCGACGTGCTGATCACGCGGGGCCAGAAGCACGCGGTGTTCCCGCAGAAGCTTGCCGTCGGGGCGCAACTCTCCAAGCTGGTTGGCTGGGACCGTCCCACCGAGGTGCGGGTGGAGGCGGGAACCGAGCTGGCCGCCTTCCTTGGCGGGCTCTTCGCGGGCGGGGGAACGCTGGGCGGCAGCAACAACGGAGGTGGCGGCAATGGCGAGCGCAGCAAGGAAACAAGCAGTCCCGCAAGCGGCGGCAGGCATTGACACGCAGGAGGCGCTGGAGGCTTTCCGCGACCCCGTCTGGCGGCTGGAGCGGCTCTACTCGATCCGCACACGCGACGGGTCGGTAATCAAGTTTGCGCCGCGCCCGCAGCAGGCTCAGATCATCGACCTGATCTACCGGCAAGGGTGCAGGCGGATCATCATCCTGAAAGCGAGGCAGCTTGGCTTCTCGACGCTCTTGGGCGTCATCTGCGCGGACCGGCTTTGCTTCGGTTTGGGGCAGCAGATTTCGCTAATAGATCAGACCATCGGGGTCGCTTACGACAGCCTCGATCCGGCGCTCAAGCGGGAGCTATGATGTTTCCCTTCTTTCCGTCCTTTTGTTTCTTGGGGCTCACGTTAGGCATCGCAGGGCTCCGACAAATGGGGATCACGGCTCACGTGCTGATTCTGATGCGCCATGATTGCAGTGCGCGGCCCCAGGATGACCTCCGTTCTGCCTAACGTTCGCGTTGACCAGCCGCCGAGGAGCGAAGCGACGAAGATACCCGCAAGCGACGCTTGCGGGCGGTCCGGTCCAACGCGTGGTTGGGCCACGCGTGCGGGTCAATGACGCTGCAACTGACACCTTGCTTCAAGCGCTCAATCTGCTTTGGTTTGGCCATGGGCCCACCTCCTCTTCTCACCTGTCCGGGGTGCAGGAGCGCGGACCTAGATAGGTGATGGTTGGACTCCGGTCTCGCATCACGTTTACCTTGGAATGGCTAACAAGGGATTCTGTCATTTTCCCATATTATGCCAAGTCGGAGTCATCCGAACGTTTTATTGGCGAAGGGAATCTGCCTGAGGCGAACTAGGGGAGAACTCAAGGCTCACGTTCACTACGAATTGTTGAGCGAGGCAACGATTTTGCCTCGGACATGTCCCTCGGCGAGACGTTCCAGTGCCTGCGGAATTGATTCCAAGGCAATTTGTTGCGTCACGGTCGGTCTGATCTTCCCGTCTTGCACCAGCGTCATCAGCTCTGTCGCCATTCGACCCAAATCTTCTTGCCGCCGGCGAAAAGCTGGCGAGATCAGAACGCCTCCCAGACCGATGTCGTGAATCGATATGGAATAAGGAAGGTCGGCTACAACGGAAAGATCTGGGATGCCGGCAATACAAGCCAGTCCGCCTTCCGGCCCTAACAGGCCTAAATTGTCAACCCTGTTGCTGGGGCCGATGCAATCGACCACGGCGTCGATTCCTCGATTGCCGACGATCGCTTTTGCGCGCTGAAAAACATCTTCGGCGCGATAATCGATGACCTCGTCGGCGCCCAGCTCGAGGACATACTGCTTGTTAGGCGCGGAACAGGTACCAATCACGAAGGCCTTCGCCGCTTTCGCCAACTGAACGGCGAAGCCGCCAACACCCCCCGCAGCCGCGTGCACAAGGACAATGTCCCCCTCACGAACATGAAGGCGACGGTAAAGCGTAGAATAAGCAGTTAAGCCCGCGCAGGGTAATGTTGCTGCGTCAACAAAGGAGATTCTGTCGGGAATGCGGGCGAAGGTATGAGCAGGCGCAACATTAAACTCCGCGTAAGATCCGTCCTTGCGCCAGGTGGTATGATAAAAGACCCGCTCCCCAGGATTCCATGAAGTGACTCCTTCTCCTAACATCTCGATGACGCCTGCGACATCGACTCCCAGCACGTGCGGATAGTTCCAGCCCTCATATCCCTGGGCGGCAACCTTATAATCGACAGGATTGAGACTCGTGGCGAAGACTCTGACCAGGGCTTCGCCATCCCGAGGGCGTGGAGTCGAAATCACACCGATACGCAAACTAGAGGGAGGACCAGGTCTATCGAGAAGAACAGCTTTCATAGGCAATCAGTAGTAGCCTTAGACCTTGCCTGCGACCACTTCCTTTCTGAGACTGTGCGGCAGAGATTTTCAAGGACACTGCTCAGGGCTGGGCGGTAGATCGAGCATCGTTTGGCGTTGGGCCGCTTGTCTCTCGAAGGCGCTGGAAGAGAGTGCCTCTTTCCCGGCAAGGCTCAGCTTTTGCGAAAGCGGGTTCTGATGGCTCCGAGAGCGGGTTCGCAAAACGGGGGGGCGATTGACGAAGACGATGCTTTATCGGCAACTTTGCAAATGCCCCGGAACCAGCGCCCGGATAATAACAATTTGCAAGACAATCATAGACGCCACGCCAAACAGCGGAACGAGAAGTCCGATGCGTAAATCCCCAAACCGGGCCGAAGTCAATCCCACCAGCCAGGGAATCAACGCTCCACCCATGCCGCCTAGCACAAAGACGAACCCAGCCAATTGCGACGCCTGTCTCCCGAAGTGCCGGGTGAAGATGGCAAAAGTGGTGGGAAAGACGGCAGCCAACCCCAACCCAGCCAGACCGGCGCCGGATGAAACGGTCATCAGGCTGCTTCCCAAAAGGATGACCACCAGACCGGCGCCCGCCACGAACAGGCTGATCAACACCAGAGCCGCCTCGCTCACGCGTCTCAAAACCGCCGGCGCGGCGACTCTGCCAATCAGCAGTCCCGCCCAGAAGAATGACGGTGTCATCGTCCCAAATTCGCTCGGTGACGTGCCAAGTCGCTGGGCGTAGGAGGCGATCCATCCCGCGGTGGCCGTCTCCGTTCCCACGTAAATAAAGATCAGGCCGCCGGTCAGCAACGCATATGGACTGGCCCAGCCGTGCAAGGCCGATCGCTCAAAGGGAGGCGGATCTTTCTGGCTCGGTTTCGGTTGATTCGGTCCAGAGGATGAATCCGTAAGAGGGCGACGCGCAATCAACAAGGCAATACCGGACAGCAGCGCCGCCAGTCCAATCAATGGTCGAACCAGATGTCCGTCACGCGCGAACAGGGCGATCAGCGGCGAACCGGCGACTGCGCCCAGCGCCCACACGAAGTTCAGGATATTGAGCGCCGCCGCGCGGCGTTCCGAATTGATCTCCGCAACCAGGAGATTTGTTGCGGGAGCTGTCAGACCAATCGCGAAACCGAGGCTGAAAACCGACAGCAGACCAATCCCCCAGGAGTTGACGCCCAGGCAAGCGACGGCCGCAGCCATCGCCGCATAACTGAAGACCATTAGGCGCAATGATCCCAACCGTTCGATCATCGGGCTCGATAGCGCGCAACCAAACGTCGCGCCTGTGAACTGCGCGATGAACAGCGATCCCGCTTCCGCATCATCAAGGCGCCACCTGGCGGCGAGCATGGGCAGGATCGGTCCAAGCAACGTGTGGACGAGGCCGACCAACAGGAAGCCGGAATGCAGAAGAGGCGCGAGTTGTCTGTCGCGCCGCGACGCATGAACGATTGGCTCTCCGACGGGCATAGAATGGTTCTCAACGTATCGCGGTCCTCCGCAATGGTATAGCGGTCAAAGAAATGAATTGTGGCGCGTCCTGTCTGTCGGGAATTCCTCATGGAAAATGACATAGACAGTATGAACGCGCAGCTCATCGCCGATCCGTCGGACTACTTAATCCGGCGTTCACCCTGCCTGGTCGCCTACCCCTGAGCTATGTTGACGCCGCCACTACCTCATGGCCATGCTGACGAAGGTTGTTCACAAGCTTTGTTCCGATGAGTCCGCTGCCGCCAATTACCACGATCTTCATGTTCTTAATCATATGCGTTTGTTGAATCGAGGTCCGAACGTGTCAGAGCGTTTGCACTGTTGGCCGCACGATGAGCTCGTTGACATCAACATCGGCAGGTTGCTCGATGGCGAATGCGACGGCTCGTGCAATGGCATCGGCTTCGATTGCGGTATCTGTGACAGGTTTGAGCGCCTCAGCCGCGCCGGCATCGGTAATATGGGAGAGCAGTTCACTCTTGACCGCGCCAGGGCAGATAATGGTGCTGCGAATATTCGGCCCAGCCTCCTGCCGAAAGCCTTCCGCGATGGCGCGAACGGCGAATTTCGTGCCGCAGTAAACCGCACCGCCAGGAAACACAACATGACCGGCCACTGATGATATGTTAATCAAATGGCCGCTATTCTGAGTCTGAAATCGGGGCAGTGCCGCAGCGATACCATAGAGCACGCCCTTGATGTTCACATCGACCATCCGTTCCCATTCCTCGACTTTATTGGCGGCAAGTGGCGACAACGGCATCAGCCCCGCATTGTTGATAAACACGTCGAGTCGGCCGAAACGCTGGACGGCTGCTTCCGCAAACGCTTCGACCTCATTGCGCTTCGTCACGTCTACTGCCTGCGCTAAAGCCTGGCCTCCAGCCGCTACGATCTCGCTAACGATTTTGTCCAGATGATCCTGGCGACGGGCACCGAGTGCGACCTTCGCACCCTCTGCCGCGAGATGACGAGCAATAGCTTCTCCAATGCCACTACTGGCTCCGGTGATAGCGATGACCTTATCCTTAATGTTCGTTTTCATTCCTAAATCTTGGCGTGTTGAGTGAATTGTGGAAAGGAGGCATTTTCATGACTCCTCCCCTTAAAACAGAAGGCGAGCCAGGACGCTGTCGTGCTCGTCATTTAATGAGTGAACCTTACTTGGATGAGGGCTATCGATGGTATTATTGACCATTCAGTTTCTGCTGCTGCTCAAGATATTGACAAAAGACGCATAGAGCTCCGCCAATCTGAAGATAGTCACTTCTACAGTTCGCCACGCGCCTTAAGTCATGAAGGAACTCACCAAGAAGGCTTTTACCGGCCTCATCTGGCTTCAGATCATCATGGCGGTGATGCTTTTCGCCCCCGCCTGGACTCTTCATTTCTGCGAGGCGTGGACTTTTTGGCTTCTCTTCTCGGTGTTGTCGGCTGTCGTCACGTTCTATTTTCTGAAACATGATCCCGGTCTTGTTGAGAGCCGGCTCAAGGTCGGCCCGACCGCCGAACACGAGAAGAGCCAGAAGATCATTCAAACGCTTCAGACTGTCGCTCTGCTCTTTGAGAGGCTAAGCGTGCGCGGGCGATTCAAACGGCAGCCGCACATTAAATTGTGTGCCATCCGGACCCGTGCTGAAGTCGATTTTTCCGTGATGCCGTTCGACGACGATCCTGTGGCTGATAACCAGGCCGAGTCCCGTGCCTGAGCCGCCCTTGGTTGTGAAGAAGGGCACCGCAAAGATGTGCGGCCGGGCCTCTGGCGGGATTCCACTGCCATTGTCCGCGATCTCAACGAGAAAAAACTCGCCGTCGCGGCGCGTGCGGATATCGATGCGACCCGTCCCGCCGACGGCGTAAATTGCATTGTCGATGAGGTTCGTCCACACCTGGTTTAACTCGCCGCCGTAAGCGCAGAGGCGCGGAAGCGTGCGATCAAAGTCGCGGGTGACGGTGACATTCCTGAGCTTGTGACCGAGGATGATCAGCGTGTTTTCGATGCCCTCGTGCACGTCGATCTCCTGCCATGGCGCCTGGTCCATGAACGAATAAGACTTCACCGCACCCACCAATTCCGAGATGCGCTCCGTGCTATGTGTGATCGATTTTAGCAAGTCGCGTGTGGTGAGGTTCGCTGCGAGCCACTGGATTGCGTTCCCGAGATCCTGCGCCGGCACCGTGCGCTTGACCCTTTCCAGATCGCCCTCATCGACTCGGGCGTTCACCAATGCCGGGGCCAGATCCCAAGCATCTGCGACTTTGTGCGAGTCGAGCCAGCATTCGATCGCTTCCTCGCGATCGCTTTGTTCTAAGGAATTGAGTTTCGGCTGCGATGTGGCGCAATGCACGGCCTCTTGGGAGGTCGCAACCAGTTGCTGCCACTGCTCGGCGCTGAGCGTTTCATTAAGCTCGCATGCGTAGTCCTGAACCTTCTCTACGCTTTGGCGCAGATCGGCGGCGGCGCGGCGCGCAGCCGTCGCAGGATTGTTGAGTTCATGGGCAAGTCCGGCCGCCATCGTGCCAAGTTGGATGAGCTTCTCGCGCTCCTGTGTGTAGCCCCATATTCCGCAATCGCGTCGCCAGCGTCCGCATGATTTCCCTCGCCACCGCAGGCGAGGTGCGTAGCAGGTCCCAGAATCCGGCGCGCGGCAGGCGAAAAAGTCGGCTGTCGGCGACCGCCCGATAGAGCACGAATGCGGGACATCCAGCAGAATTGGAATCTCGCCGAAAAAGTCTCCCGGAATCCCTTCGCGAGAAAAATCTCCTGTTCGCCGTAGTACTTCTGTCACACGCAACTCGCCTTCCAGCATGACGTGGAAGAAATTCGACCGGATCGCCGTCGCGAATGAGCGTCTCCCCGCCTCGACACGAATCTCAGTTCCCGTCGAAAGACACTCGCGCTGAGAGTCGTTGAGTTGAGCGAAAAGCGGAACGTCGAAAACTGTCGCGAACCCTCCCTCAGAAACGGTGGGCGTTTGAGGCGGAGGAACGAGATTTCATTTCCTCGACCTGCTCCGTCAGTTCCGCCATATACGCGCGAGTCGCGACGATTGCCTCGGCACCTTCGTTTCTTTCAACCCGCCGCACGGGCAGTCGCACGATGAATCGCGTCTCGCCCGCTTTCGATTCGACTTCGATCTCACCGCCATGCCTGTCTCCCACGATGCCCTGGCTTATCGTAAGGCCGAGACCTTTTCCCGAACCGACGCCCTTCGTGGTGAAGAACGGTTCAAAGATGTGCGAAAGATTCTCCGGTGGGATGCCGGGGCCATTGTCGATGATTTCCACGACAGTCTGGTTGTCGTCGCGTCGGGTTTGGATAGCGATTTCACCGCCGCCATTTACAGCATCCGCTGCGTTATCGAGCAGGTTGACCCACACCTGCGCGAGTTCGCTCGGATAGCCGCGCACGTGACCGGATTCGCTCGAAAAATTCTGGGCGACACGAACGTTCTGTGAGCTTGTGATCTAGCACGCCCAGCGCGCTTCGGAGTTGCTCATGCACGTCAATATCCGCGGCCTCCGCGCGCTCCTGTCGCGCGATGGAACGCACGGCTTCGACCAAGCTGGCGATTCGCCCGGTGGACTGTTCTGCGTCGTCAAGCAGCGTTTGAAGCTTCAGCCGCAAAGCGATCCACCGCAACGCGTCGCCGAAAGCGTTCTTTGGCAGAAGTTCGCGCAGAGAAACCAGGGCACTCATTTCCAATCCCGCGCCGACGAGCGTGGGAGCGATTTTCCAGGCGTCAGTCACCCCTCCTTCCCGCAGCCAGGCTGCGAGCACATCCTCCGAATCGCTCTGCTCGATCGAATGATACTGCCTGCCAGCCGAAGGGTTCTTCAAAACCTCGCCGACGAGTGCGATCAGCCGATCCCAGTGCTCATGCTCAAGCGTGTGGTGCAACCGATGGGCGACCGATTGGATCATCTGAATTACTTCGCCAAGCTGCACTGCGATGCGCTGCGCGGCGGAGGAAGGGTTATTCAATTCATGCGCAAGGCCGGCGGACATTGTCCCGAGCGCCTCCAGCTTCTGCTGCTGTTGCGCCGAACCTTCTAGGTTGCGAAGACGCGTCGCCATCGCGCGGAAAATCTCACCCGAAATCGCCGGGCAGAGCCGCAACAGCTTCCAAAACGCTTCCTCCGGAAAAACGATTAGCCGGCAATCGCACTCGGCGCGTCGCAGACAGCAGGTAAGGCGTGCCAAGTAACAGCGGGACTTCGCCGAAAAACGCACCGGGTCTGGCGCGATAGACGACGATCTCTTGGTCGGCGTGTTTTTTCCAGACGCTGATTTCTCCCTCGAGCAGAACAAAGAAATGCTCCGCGTGCTTCCCCTCCTCGACGAGCATTTCGCCCGCGGGAAGCCGCCATTCTTCCGTCTCCTCGATGCAAACCTTATCTTCATCCTTCAGGCTCGCAAAGAGGGGAACCTGGCGGAGCAGGTTCATCACCGTCTCGGTGTCCGTCATTTGTGCGATGGTAGTCAAAATCGGTCCGGCTATTGATAGCTCTCCAACAATTTTACCACGCCTTCTGCTATTTGCAGTCGATACTGGTGTCTGGCCGGTAGCGCGGTTTGTCGCATAGCAGAAGGCGCCTCCCACTGCACCGTGGCCGCATCCGTGTCAGACAAATTCCGAAAATTTCCAAAATTTCTGCAAATTTTTTCTCCAACAACCCGATTGATCTATATGGGAGAGAGGCGCCCCCCGGCAAAACCCGGCCCCCCCTCTCTCTCGATGTTTCCCAAAAAAGCATGCTTTTTCCTGCCATGAGATGAGGCAACCCCCGAATAGGTTGTTTGTCACCGGGATGCGAAGAACGTCAAGACTGAACAACTCGCGCGCGACGACATCTTGGAAATCGTCCGCCGTCCTATTATCTGAAAGACACTCGTGAAGCGCTTACCGGTGTTCGCGGCTCTCGCTGCATCTGTCCTGTCGCTCGCGGCCGAGAAAGCCTTCTCGGCGTCTGAAATGCGCATAGAGCGTCTAGACCCCGCTTTCGATGCTCTCGTCCCAGCGGACGCGAAAGTCGAGAAGCTCGCCGAGGGCTTTCACTGGATCGAAGGTCCCACGTGGTTCCGAGGCTCGGTCGTTTTCTCGGACGTGCCGGATAACATCATCTACCAGTGGAAACCCGGCGAAACCGCTGCGACAGTCTTCATGAAGCCAAGCGGTCTGCTCAACCCCGCTCCAGGATTCCGCGAGCCGGGCTCGAACGGCCTCGCCGTGGATGCTGACGGCCGTTTGCTGATCTGCCAGCAGGGTGAACGGCGCGTGGCGCGTATGGAGAAGAACGGCACCCAGACTGCCCTTGCAGAGAGGTTTGATGGCAAGCACTTCAACTCGCCCAACGACCTCGCCATTCGTAAGAATGGCGACGTATACTTTACCGACCCGCCCTATGGCCTCGCCAATTTCAACCATTCACCACTAAAGGAACTGCCACATAACGGCGTCTATCGCGTGGATCAGAAAGGCGAGGTGACCCTGCTGATTTCAGACCTCACGTGGCCCAACGGCATTGCCTTCTCCCCTGACGAGAAGATCCTCTACGTCGCCGTCAGCGACCCTGGTGACCCACGAATTATGGCCTACGAAGTGCAGTCCGACGGCACCGTTGCTAACGGCCGCACCTTCTTCGACGCCAAACCTCTGCGCGGTCAAGGTCGCCCAGGTAACTGCGACGGGCTTAAGGTGGACGCGCAAGGTAACGTCTGGGCTACCGGTCCCGGTGGCGTCCTCGTGCTCAATCCTGCTGGCAAACACCTCGGCTCCGTTCTCACAAACGAGCATACTAGCAACTGCTGTTGGGGCGACGACGGCGGTACCCTCTACATCACCGCCCACAGGTTCCTTATTCGCGTAAAAACCGCCACCAAGGGCGCTGGATGGCAATAAGGCTACGAACCTTGGTTGCTAATGCTATGAGAGATCGGGCCGCTGTGCCGATTTCTGCAAGACCACCACGGCTGACTACACCAGGCAGCGCGATGATGAGCCTCCCAAGTTGGATGAGCGAGATCCGACGATAGCCAAGATCGGCAAAATCTCAAGGGAGTTGGAGCCGACAGAGACTCAGTAGCTTTTAGCTGCCGGGATTTCTATTCCCACCAATCGCTACGAACACTTGGCCAGAATGGGCCGATTTGAGTCTCGAGGCAGAGCTGCCCGCTCCGCATAGGCCCGGACCACCGCGAAAGCCTACGTAACGGCCTGCACATAAAACCCCCTTCGATTTTAAGAGAGTTCCACTGAAGGGGCGGCGCACGAAATCAGTGGCACACAATACAATTGTTTTGTGTGCACACTGTGCTTATCTAAGGTATGAAGCACTCTGTCGTTATTTATACACGGGTCTCGACGGACAGGCAGACCACCGATTCTCAACTCGCCTCGCTCCGGGAGTATTGCGCACGCCACAACTGGCGGGACGTCCAAGTGATCACTGACACCATCTCGGGCTCCAAGATCTCGCGCAAAGGACTCGACGCACTTATGAAGGCTGTTCGTGCCGGGAAGGTCGACATTGTCCTTTGCTACAATCTGGACCGCCTCGGACGGAGCTTGAGTCACCTGGTGCAATTGCTCGGTGAGTTCGCCGCGCACAAGGTCGCCCTAGATCGTGCCAGGGCAAGGCATTAACACGTCGTCGAGCAACCCCGCGAGCGCCCTGCTTCTCAACATGCTTGGAGCGATCGCGCAGTTTGAACACTCAATCATCGTCGAACGTGTCAACGCTGGACTAGCCGCCGCACGGAGGCGGGGCATCAAACTGGGCCGTCCAGGAACTCTCGGTGTTCATCGTGAGGCCGTGGCCAAACTGCGCGCGCAAGGACGCACCGGACGCGCCATCGCCAAAGAACTCGGGATCCCAAGCTCTGAGC
>CAWASQ010000006.1:0-35097 GCA_963784465.1 uncultured Verrucomicrobiae bacterium | reverse complement strand
TCTCTTCCGTGTTGAGATTTTCGTCATAGACACCGAAATCTCCGTGCGTAATCCCAGTAATGACAACCGTCGCCTGGTCTCCATCGTCATACATCTGGAGATCGCCGATTTCGGCCGAACTGGAAGAAAGCGAAATAATAGGATTTGAAGTAGGTGAAATCTTAAACGCAAGATTCGGGAATACCTCTTTAACCGCGGGAACAAGATGGTCGCGAATCATTTTTCTCGCCTAAATGATTTAGAATGCTGTGTCAAATCTTGCAAGAGAGCCGAATAGAGAGTCGGTCACGAAAGGGATCGTTATTGTCAGCGCGTTAGCGTCGTCAGTCGAACGCCCTGGCGGGTCCCAGCGGTCTTGCTTCCTTCCGCTTCCTCTATGCTATGCTAGGCGGAAATTTGCCGCGTCGACGAGAGCGTGATACTCTTAAGTAGTCTGAGGTGGTATGAAAGCTTTGGTTACATGCCTAGCTTTGTGGTTCACGGCTTTCCTGGCGTGCGCTTCCGGGGAGAAAGTTTGTCTCATCAAAATCAACGGCGCGATCGGTCCCGCCACGGCGAGTTACATTTCGCGCAGTATTGGCGAAGCGCAGTCGCAGAACGCCCAGTGCCTCATCATTCAACTCAACACGCCCGGCGGATTCGATTCTTGAGCGGGTCACCGCGGCCGCCGAAGAACGAAGCTTTCAGCACAATTCGATGCGTCGCCTACCGGCGCACCTGGCTGTCATTTCCGCGCATCACCTGCGGCATACGGCCGAGCGGGTTCGCACAGTCGCTATCGCCCTTGACAGCATACGACCTTTACGGGCCGGATGGTGTGGTGATAGGATGCCATGGTCCCCTCGGCACATGGTCACGCCATGCCAGACGCCACCGCGGTACGATCTTTTTGTTAGCTACTCGCGCTGGGACAGATCGCCACGGCCGCGTGGCGGAGTTCTTGGACCTAATCCAAAAGGAGCACCTAGCTGTCAGCATCTCCGCATTAGGATGGCGAGGTTGGGTAATCGGGAGCAACGGAACAGAAAACTCGCTTTAGCGACCTACTGTGCGGCTACGCTATCTTTTATAACCATAGATCGGGCGGTAAACCACTTGAAATGAAAGGAAAAGGCGAGAATTTTCCGATTCGACTTGCCGTGGTTCATTAGCGAGGACTGCGCACCGCGCTCCTTCCAAGAAGTTCGACCAGCTTGAAGCGCGAGCCTGGCAACAGCGTCATCTGCGGTGTGGGAGAGCAACCCGTCGTCGTGTGCGACCCCCTAAAATCCGCCGATTGGGCACCGGTTTGATTCTAAGCGAGTTTTCTGTTCCGTTGCTCCCGATTACCCTGACATTGCTGGAGGTCTGCTCAAGAAAGATCTCGCGCGGGATTACGATGTCGCAATACCTTGCGCTGGTTCCGGCGCCACCTCAAAAATATATGTCCGACGCTCGTTCTGAAGCAGCCGAAATCCGCGGTCTGCGCCTATTACATCTGGGAGCAGGAAGGCAAACCGGAAAAACGGGACGCTCGACCATTCGGCTGCGCAAGCGGAGCTCCAGCTCGCGGCGTCCCTATGGCATGAGTCCCTCTGGCATAAGAGGGAGCGATCAGTGGCCGGTTCGCACTGACTTGGGGAAGTAAAGAAGGAGAGGGAGCGCGACGTGAGTGAGCAATTCGCTTTTAGAGCGGGTGCCACGTGTACCGGCCCACCAACCGAAGCGGCGGAGGCCTTGGCGCGCGTCGAGACGGGCTTCGATTGAAAGAAGAAAAGTTTTCCGAAAAGCTACGCGGTTGGATCGGAGCGTCACCATGATTCAATGGAGAGGCCGGATTCAGGAGATTCGGTGACGGCCCTCGCACCCCCGACTTTTCGCGGACAGCATGGGGGGATGCATTGGCAGCAATGCGCCCTAATTCCTGAGCGATGCCGGATGGAGGAAGCACAAAATCGACACAGCCTGCCGCTATCGCGTTGCGCGGCATCGAGTCGAAATCGGCGGATTGATCCTGAGCAAAGGTAATTCCGCCCTCTTCCTTGACTGCGCACAACCCGAGCGTCCCGTCCGAGGCCGCGCCAGAAAGAATGACTCCAATGGCGCAGGCCAGCTGATCTCGAGCGAGCGCCTCGAGAAAAAAGTCAATCGTGCGCAGCGGCGCGGCCGGCTTGGAACGCGGGTGGAGCTTCAGGAGTCTCGTGACGATGGTCAGGACTCGGTTTGGCGGGATGACGTAGATGTGGTTGGCCTCGACCGATAGATTGTCAACAGCCTCGTAGACAGGCATTGAAGTGGTCCTACTAAGAATCCGCGTTAGGGCGCTCTCGCGCCCGGGGGCGAGATGCTGGACCAAGACAAAGCCCATTCCCGTATCCGGTGGCAAATGCTGGAGCAGTCCCGTTAATGCCTCCAAACCGCCTGCTGATGCGCCGATGCCTACAATCGGAAACCGGCTTTCATTTTGCTTCTCAAGATGCGAACTCATCTGGAGAGGTTCGGATACTGCCGAACGGCAAGCTGGACTTCCCCAAAATATTTGAGGACAAGAAAGGGTACTTCGACCATCTTAGAGATAGTCAATCATTGAGTTCGAAGATTCCGATCTTTTTGAGGGACTCGGGGAGCAACGGAACAGAAACCCGCTCGTTCCGGCCCTTCATCCCCAAGGCCGTGATTAGTGTAACAGCCCCGTCTTTTCCCAGCCGGGAAAAACCTCCTTCCCATCGCCCCGCTCAGTTAAGGTTTCTTAAACTGCGGGGCGGCTGTAGAATAAACCCTATGTTCAGAAAGCCGCCCCAGCGGGAGCCGGTGAAAGCTGATCCCTACCAAATCGAACGATGGGTCGAAATCGCGCGCAAGAATCTCGATGAAAAATTAAGATTCCGGGAAGTCACCATGCACATGCGTCACGCCAACGAGCGCCTGGACCACAAGGGTGACGTCACCGACATCCGGCACGGCACGGAGAAGCTGGATTTGGCAAGACGGAAAGAAGAAAACATGCGACGCCTGCATGACGCCGTCGTCATTTTGGTCCGCAACTGAAGGCCGATCGAGACACAGCGCGACGAGCGCGGCGACAGCAAGTTGCCCACGGCCACGTTGAAAACTTACTGGTCGCCACGGTCAGAGCTGTCTGTTGCGTCTGGTCGCAGTGTCCCTCACGTTACCCCATCTTCATCATTGAGATTGCTTTTTAATTAGCCTGTACGCAGCAGTATATCTCGTGGTGCCTGGCACTAATTCAATCAAGTTCTTTGCCATCAACGCTGGAAGACGCGCTTCATTTTGTTCTCAGAACCAATGAAACAAATCTCTCGTCCTTCCTTGTTGGTGGTACCGTCGATGATTGAAAGAATTCAAGGATGAGCTCTTCCGGCGTGGCAAGCGGTTCGTGCCGTAGAACTACCTTCACATTGCCGCCTACTTGAGTAACGACCGGGAGCCTGAGCTCCATTTCGCGCATAGCCTGAAAGGCGGTGTTCAACCCTTCGCCAACGTCTTCGTTTGGTGGATTGGGGAACTTGTTGATGAGGCGAACAATCACCCCATTCCGAGCGAATCGTTCGGTTAGGATATTGCTGGGGGTGAAGTGAAGACCAAGTGGGAATGTACCAGGACTGACAACTTCTACTCGATTATCAAAAATCCTAATGTGGATGTCGTCTGCTGCAGTGTAATCGCGATGCAACACAGCATTCGTAATAATCTCATGGAGAGCTATCACAGGTAGGCCACCGACCCTCGAGTCCGGTTGGCGTGTTTACTCTCACTGACTCGATTATCTGAGCCGTCTTCTGCCACCGCTACCTTGATCTGATCGTAAGCACACCCTTCAATCGAGATTGGGTCAAAATCGAGTGTTTCTCGCGTGCCCTCCTCGGCGCTTGTCTTATATCTGTAAATTTTTAGTCCACACCGTTTTGGAAGTGCCGCTTGGGGCTCCTCTGCAAAAAGTATGAGTCCAGCCACGGTCGGCTTTTCCTCTATGATGACCTGCTGCTTCTTAAGCCATGGTTCTGGTTCAGCGGTCGGAATTACCTCAAGCATAAACTGTATAATTTGCGTTGAGTTCGTAATCAGAGTCTTGTCAGCATTAACCGGTTCCGTCTCAAATGAAGTGATTCCTTTGTTTGCGTCGTATCCGCATAGGCAAAGCCAAGCCACCCATGCTGAGGAAGTGCCGGCGCTGTAAGGTCGGCGAGTGCTGGAGATCCTAGGCGGAGGATTTCCAGTTCAACGGGGAGAGGGCGGCGACGTCGTTAATAGGCCAGGAGGGAAGCTTAGGCAGGACGTCGCTGAGGTATTTGCGCAGGTTGATCTGGAGGCGTTTGCAGGTCTCCATGACCGAGAGGATGGCCGCGATTTTTCGACCGGCTTCCGGGCTTCCGATATGCAGCCAGTTTCGGCGGCCGAGGGCCAGCGGACGCATGGCATTCTCGCAGAGGTTCTGATCGATCTCGATGCGGCCGTTTTCGAGATAAAGCTTCAGCCGTGCCCACTGGTTGAGGGCGTATTGGCAGGCTTCTGCGAGTTTGCTCGATGGCAGGGCATGCAGAGCAATCTGGGCGATCTTCGCCTTGAGTTCTTCAAAGAGCGCAACGCTTCTTTGCTGACGCATCGCCAGACGCTGCTCGTGGGTGGCCCCGGCTTCGCGGGCTTCCTTTTCCACAGCGTAAAGCTTGCCCATGAGCAGGAGCACGGCGGCGGCCTCGCGATCCTGGGAGTCGAGCTTGAGAGCGTCGTTAAATTTTCTGCGCACATGGGCGAGGCATCCCGCGCGCACTATCCCGGGAGCGCCGATCTTTTCGTAGCCCTGGTAGCCGTCGCATTGCAGGATGCCCCCGTAATCTCGGAGGAACTCCGCGGGGCCTTCCCGCGCCCTGCTCATGCAAAAGTCGAAGACCACCGGTCCTCCAGGGCCTGCTGTATTGGAACTCGTAGGCCTGGTGGTTGCGGCCCTTGGTTTGCGGGCTTTGCACGCCGATGGGGGTCTCGTCGGCCTGGATGTATCCACCTTCGAGCAGATCGCGCTTCAAGACCGCCGCCACCGGGAAGCAGCAATTCGCCCGCGGCCATGACGGCCGCATTAAGCGTACTGCGCGAGATTTCGATCCCGTGGTCTCTGTGCAAATCGGCGGCCTGCCGGTAGAGCGGCAGATGGGAAAGGTATTTCTTGATGAGCACATCGACGACCACCGCGTCGCAGAGCTTGCCCTTTTCCACGATCCTTGGGCCTCCGGCGGCGGCCGTGACGACCCCGCCCTCCGGGCATTTGTGGCAGGCCAGTTTCTCGCGCTTGATCACGCGCACGAAGTAGCGGACCGGTTCGATATCGAGGACTTCCTTTTCCTCGTAGCCGATACAGCAGCGCTCCTTCCCGCAGCACACGCAGAGCCGCTCCTCGCCTTCCACGGCGATGATTTCCTCGCGCCGTGGCAGATGCGCAGGCAGGGCGTTGCGTCCGGCATGCTCGCGCTTGGTCAGGCGCTTGCGCCGGGAAGAGACCTCGGCTTCCTTCTCGACTTCCTGCGCGTGGACTCCAGGCTCGAGCTCCAGGAGCTCAACCTGTTCCTCGCTAAGCTTCTCGCCCTTGGGCCCATACTTCTTGAGCCTCTCGAGCCGCAGCATTTCCCGCAACAGGCGAACCTCCTGTTCGAGCCGGTCGGCTTCCTGCGCCCGCTCCGCGAGCCTCTCGATGAGCAATCGCGCCTCCCCAGGCAGACTCTCAAGATGGATGCCAGGAACCGGTGTCAGCGCCATTTGCTAATATCTTCCCTTAGCTATTATCAATAAGCATGATACTTAGCAATAATTTCCCGCGCTTTGTCCCACCTTTTTACGCCACCACAGCTTCGCCCGCGTTTGCGTGAGTTCCAGCCCGTCCATCAGCGCCGCGAACTCCGTCGCGCTGATGGCTACCTTCGCAACCCCTTCGATCTCCTCCGGCCAGTCAAACCGGCCGCGGCCCAGCCGCTTGGCACAAAGCCAAAGACCGCTCCCGTCAAAATAGAGCGCCTTGACCCGCGTGCGCCCTGCGTTGCAAAACACAAAGAGTTGCCCGCTCAGGGGATCCTCCTCCAGCCGGCTGCGAACCAATCCATATAGTCCATCAAATCCCTTGCGAAGATCGGTCGCTCCAACTGCCAGGTACACCCTCCGGGCTCCTGCGCCCAGGCTCAGCATCGAGCCGCTTCCCTCACAATGCTGGCCAGCACGCGAACTTCCCGCTCATCAAAGCCTCCTTGGACTTCCAGCCACGCTCGCCCTTCAAATCCAAACCGATAACGACTCTGCTCCGCAATGGCCCGAGTCTCAACCTCGACAAAACGCGCTTCTCCGGCCCGATTCTGCTTTCCCAGCCAACGCTGAAGATTAAACAGGCTCACTCCCTCGCGACGGCAAAACTCCACACGCCTCAATCCGCTCTCCTTATACTGCCCAACAATGCGTGCCTTCTCCTCCGCGCTAAAGCGCCGACGAGGCCTCCTGGTCATTTCATTCTCATTTTCCATGTGCGGGACTATCGCAAATCCCGCCGCCCCTCGCATAGTTGGCGTTGCCTACGCGGATACCTTCGAGACTGATAGAGGTGAGAAACAAATCGTTCGCGATTGAAGTAAGGTCAGCAGCTTTTCAAGAGTACCTCTGAGCCTGCAGTATCTGATCGATGAGCGTCGGTCGTCGTCTATCCATTGGAACGCGCAACATTATTCGTTGCGATTCCCGATAGAATCAATTTTACTCCGCCTACAAGACGTGAGACGATCAGTACAAAAAAAGGAGGCAATATGTATGCAACGGTACGTCGGTACGAGGGTGTGACCAATCCTAGTGAGGCGGCGCAGCGAGTGAATGAAGGCTTCCTGTCGCTTATCAGCCAGATCCCAGGGTTCGTCGCTTACTACTGGGTTGACGCCGGGGGCGGCGTGATGATTTCAACCAGCGTCTTTCAGGACCAAGCTGGCGCTGAGGAATCAAACAGGAGAGCTGCGGACTACATACTTCAGAATATGGTTTCTTTGCTCCCACACCCGCCTCAGATCACAGCCGGTGAACTTGTCGCCTACAAAGCGACCTAGGTTCGGAGAACGAGCTTTTAGCATCCATTCGGAGGGCAATCTGCCTACAGGTGGGGCCTACCATTGCTCGGCAATCGTCTCCATGGTAAGCTCATTTTGACGCTCTGGGTCGCATGTTTTAGACCTTTCTTCAATCTCCAATCCGCAGAAGTTCCTGCCACTGGCGAATGTCCCCCTTGAAGCCCAGGCTCTCGGCGACCTTAAACGTCGAGATCAGGCAGCGCTCGATTTGCTTGCCGCTTTTACCGGAGCTATCGCACGCTAACCGGTATTCCCGGCGCGACTGGTAAAGGTGAGCCGCGAATGCGTCATGCTCGCTGGCCTGTAGCTGGGCTAGCAACCGTTCCCATTGTGCACTTCGGCGAATTTGCTTGGCTGAACGGTGTCAGTGCCTGATTTTAAGCGCCAGGATGCCGCCAGGAATGCTGCTGATATTTGACGAGGGCAAGAATAGCTGGAGGCCATTGAAAGCCTTCCTAGGCCAAACTGTGGATTTTTTTAGTGGCAACATCGCGGCAACGAAAAAAGAGCGAATTGCGTGTCTGGTTGTCAGGCAATGAGTTGCGAAAACGCCGAATTACATTTCCTATCAGTTTGTGGCGGCGTGAGGATCCCATGCTTCCCTGGCGCGGCCTTTCGCTGATCGCGGTGGCGCGCAAGAAAATGGCTTTAATTTAATAATTCATCACACGCGCTCGGAGATCAGGCAAGTTCCGCGAGCACTTTGCGCCTAAACCCGCCTCCGGGCTCCTGAATGTCGTCCTTGTAGCGCCAGGCAACCAGACGAACTTTCGGCAGGTTTGCGTTCGCCGTCCCGTCCCACTCCAGACCAGTGATCAACCGTTTAAACATCCCGCAACCTGAGTTTGCGTAACGCCACCAGTGGCCTTCGCTGTGAGGCGCAATGGGCGCTGCTAGGGGGACATGCGTGTGGCCCAGCAGAACGAACGGCATCCACGCTTGCGGCCCGGTCAATCCCTTCTTCTTCATCGCCCGGTACAGCCTCACCTCGTCGAGATTTCCCAACTGCGCGGTAACGCCAAGCCAGGGGTTCAGCTCGTCCAAGATGTTTGGATTCGTCTCGAAATTCCAAATGCTCTTCGTCTTTTCCTCATCCGCAATGCCAGGCTTCCACTCGCCCAACGAGATGTCCCGAACCGCCGAGCCGAGCGACGTCACTGGTTTGCCCAGAAAACTGCAGCCCTCCATGTCCCAGGCGTCAGTTTGATGGCCATGACTAATTACGCCGATTCCCTTTCCGTCATTCTCGAAAACGATATAGTCATGCACCAGGATGCTGGGATAGAAATAGCGCAACGCCTCCACCATCTTAGGATGGCTGTAAATATCATCATGATTCCCAACCGTGCGGCTGTAGCGGTTCTGATCATAAAAAGCGCTTCGGATTAACGTGTAAAGCGGCTTGTTCTGATCCACGATAGCGTGCAGGTGAAATTTCGCCGCCGCGAGCACTTGGGCTTCGTTATACGCCTTGTCCAGATAGGGCGCCGGTAACGCGCTCGCCACATCGTAAATTACCCGGTACAGCGAGCCCCCGCGCAGCCAGTAGTCCTCGATATCGCCGTTCTCAATCAGGTGGAACCCTTCCACGGCGTAATGCTGCAAAGCCGCCATGTACAGCGGCATCGTCTCTTGAAAGGCGACTGCGTTAGATGTTCCTTCCGTGTAGAGATGAAAATCCGAGAATATGAAATACTTCCCGGCAGACGGCAGCCGCCGTATACTGTGCATTTCCGCATATCTGGGGTTGCCTTTGAGTATCTGCTCGAGCACGTTCCCGTACTCTTTCCCATAAACCGTCGCGATCTGCTGGCAGATAAATACCGCCGCCAAGGCGGCCGGCCACATGGCCACGAAAAGCGCCAGCGCCGCGATCAGCTTCACGCCTGCCCACACAAACGGAACCGCTTCGTCCAAGATCCATTGCACCGGGTCCGGTAGCGCATCATGGACCCAATCCACAGCCGCGGCCAATGCCTCCGTGAAATACTCCTTGATATTGTTGGCCCAGGACAAGATCCGATGAAGCAGTTCATCGACTCCTTTGACGATGTTTTCGAGCCCCGACTTGAGATCCTGAATCGCTTTCACCACGGTGTGGACGTGCTGATCCAGCCAATCGATGAAGTCCTTACCGGCCTGTTCCAGCGTGTCTCCCACCCAGTCCATCGCGTCTTCGAAAGCGTCTTGAACCTCATTGAGACCGTGATAGATCGCCTGCGCCACGTCTGAGGCGCGGTTCGCGAGATCCTCCACCTCCTCTATGGCCTTGTTGGCAAGATCCACGCCGGCATCGAGTACGTCTTCACCTAACTCGATGACATCACCGACCACGCTCATGACGACTACCTGGGTCTTGCCGCTCCCTTCGAGTAGATCTCGGCTTCGAGCAACCGGAACGCCTGTTCCTCGGTGAAATCGGCCTCCACCAAGGCGTCGTATTTCCGCTTTAATAGCTCAGCGTTCTTCTTAAGTATTTGCCCCAATTCATCGGTTGCGAGCATGGCCTCAATCGCCCGTTTTCCGACAGCCATCTTGGAAGTGATCGCACCGGCGATGTCCACGCCGCCGATTGCCGTCTGGCCAACCTTCGACTCGGCGGCAGACACGACCTCCGTGGCAAATCTCTTCTCCAGCGTGCTCTGCACCGTGGCCTCGATCTGAGCCTTCATCGGCTCATCCATGTCCTCTCGAGCCACGCCTAAACTCTCTTTCACTTTACCGGAAACCGTGTCAGTGACATCTTGAACAAGGTGAGGGGGAAATCTGAATTGGTCAGCCATGGGGGGATTTATAGCAATCGGCGCAGCCTGTGTCATGATTCTTTAGGGCTATTTACTTGACTCAACCTGCACAAGATGTAGTGGTCTGCGGTGTCCGAGGAGTATCCACGCACTTTGGCTGAAGTTGAGCGACGGTTTTCGGATGATGCTGCATGCCGACAATATCTTTTTGAGCTGCGGTGGCCAACAGGCTTTCGATGTCCTCGATGCGGACATGAAGACGCCTGGCCCATTTCGCGCGGGCTTTGGCTTTGCGGAGGTTGCCGGATGCAAGTTTCGGTGCTGGCGGGAACTGTGTTTCAAGACACCCATCTTCCGCTGACGGTGTGGTTTCGAGCGATGTGGCACATAACCAGCCAAAAGAACGGCGTGAGTGCCCTTGGCCTCCAGCGGGCTCTGGGGCTGGGTAGTTACAAGACGGCGTGGTTGATCCTCCACAAGCTGCGTCAGGCGATGGTGCGCCCCGGCCGGGAACGTCTGCGAGGAGTAGTGGAAGTCGATGAAACCTATTGGGGCGCAGCAGAATCCGGCGGAGCAACCGGCCGTCTGGTCTACAGCAAGGCGCTCATTGTCGTCGCTGCCCGGGTTCGACCGACGATCGGATAAAACCGTGAAGCGTTGCCCGGTCGAAATAGGAGGATCCGTGCCATGCGAATGCGCCCGATGGCTTTGCCATCCTGCTCAGCTTCAGAATGCTTTCGCATATACCAGGCCCGCGCTTTTGACTAGGGGTATCGCTGGCGGCATTTGACAGACGCATTTAGGCCAGCGGGAAAAGGAGAGGGAAGCGAATGCTCACTCGCGGTCTTTTAAGGCATTCTTCGAAACTGTGGCGAACGCAAAGGCCCGCCGTGGGTTGTGAGTCAGGATGCGCTCGATTAGGTCATCACTAACGCCACGCTCCTTTAGCAGCGTTGGCAGCACGGTGAGTAGCCATACCAAACCCGGCTTGCCGCCGTGACCGTGCCAGTAGCCGCGACGAGCCAAGTCCATACCGACAACGATCTGGTCGGGGAACTCAGGGGCGAGCGCGGCAACCAGGTCGGCGGTTGGGCAGGAGCCGTCCTTCAGGTATGTGCGAAAGTGATGGTCGTACTCCAGCGTCACACCGCTCGAGAGGAGGCAGCGGTGATAGGCGATGTCCAAAAGACGGTCGGTATGGCTTAGCACAACCTTCGTGGACTGCGCTCCGCTATCGAGCAGCAGGCGTACCTGTTCCTCGCCGGCCGTGCCTTGCTCGGTGTGTGTGATGATTGGACAACCTGTACGACGAGACGTCTCCGCAGCGGCAGCAAAGGCCTGGCGCTGATGCGGTGTGAGCTTTCCGTGACTACCAGCGACTTTAACGACGCCGGCTCTGTAGGGCAGTTGCCCGCCATCGTCGCAAACGGCCTCTACAATCTCCCTCACAAACACGTCGGCCAGCTCCTCCTGGTCCATCGACAGCATCGGGTGATCGTGCGGGTAGTATAGCGGTAAGTGCAGGCCAGTCGGGCAGACAATGTGCACGCCGCTTCGCTGCGAGGCAGTGGCAAGTTTTAGCCCACAGCGACCCGCACCTATAGGCATGGTGTCGATCACCCACCCGCCGCCGGCATCGCGGAACTCTCGCAAATCCACGCACGCCGCGTCGATGTCGTCCAGAAGGAAGTCAGGGTGCTTCTCGGCGATGTGGGGAGCTTCAATGATGACGTGCTCATGCGCGCCGCAGCGCCTCAGTCCGTCGGTCGGCACGTCACCGAGAATGGTTCGGACGAAGCTCATGCGTCGACTTCCTCCTCAATCTTCGGCCGCACGGCGGCGACGATATCCGAATCTTGTTGTTTATGTCGCCTCATCGGGTCGTCAGGTTGGCGCTACGGTTGCGCCGCCAGGCCTCGGCAGCGGTTTCGGCGATTTCGTGGGGTCGCTCCAGTACTGCGCCGACCCGGCGGAGGCGCTCCTGCAAGTCTCGGATGTTGATGCTGCGAGCCCCGGCGTCGGTGTCGAGCGACATCGCCGCGGCAAAACCTGCCGCTTGACCCATACTCATCGTCTGGCCCATGCTACGGCAGCTCGCGTGCGCGTCGTGCGTCGCGCTGAAGCAACGGCCGACTACCCACACCTCTTCGCGGCTCTTCGGTACGAGCGTTCCGTACGGCACGCCGTAAGCGCCGGCCTCAGGCTCGACGTAGCCCCAGACGGTTTCTTCCTCGCCGGTGGCGCTCTGGCGGTGGTCCTCGATGGGGGCGCCGCAAAGGGCGATCTGGTCGTCGAATTGTCGGCCGCCGAGGCAGTCGTCCTTCGTCAGTCGATACTCGCCGTAGACGCGGCGCGTCTCGCGCACGCCGATGTGATGGGAGAGGCCAATGATCTTCGCCCTCTCGTAGCCGGGCACCATGTCGCGCAGGAAGTCCTCGTAGACGAACGCCTGCCGACGGCCCTCGATCTCCGCGGCGGTGAGTTGCTCCGGGTCCGTCGCGTCGGTGTCGCCGACGCGCACGGCAACGGTTGCGATGCAGCCCTCCTGCACCATCGCGTGGGCGCTGCCCTTCTTGCGCGGCAGCGGGTGGCGGCCCGATTCTACCGCCTCGGCCATCTTCGCCATTAGCATCTTCTTCCCGCCCTCAGCCTCGTAGCGGCCGAGGTTCACGTTGGACATGCGGAACGTGGTCGTGAGCGTCTGCGCCGGATCGATATCGCCCGCCTTTTCATACGGGATACCCGCGAGGTGGCACAGGTCGGCGTCGCCGCTGGCGTCAATGAATCGCTTACCACTTACGCGCAGGAAGCCTCGCTTTGTGTGCACGATCACTCCAATAATGCGGCCGTCTCTCGCCGTCTCCACGTCGCAGAGCCACGCGTGTAGCAGCATCTTCACGCCGGCGCCTAGCAGCAGCGTGTCCCATACAAGCTTGAGCCGCTCGGGGTTGTAGGTCACGCCAGTACCGGCGCCGTAGGTGTTGGGCCGAAGGAAGACGTCGCCGGTAAAATCGAGCGCATCGACGACGCGATCCGGAATGCCGCCGACGACCTTGCGTGGCTGGTCGCCCGGTGTGAAGAAGCCGTAGAACGTGTCGAGGATCTGCGTGCTGGTGCCGCCGGCGAAGCCGTAGCGCTCGATTAGCACGACCGATCGGCCCGCCTCGGCCGCGGCGATCGCGGCGCAGCAGCCAGCGCTGCCTGCGCCGACGACCACGATGTCGGCCTCGTAGACGGTCGGGATGTCTGAGGATATTTTCATTGGTTCGGCCCCACCTCCGCGAAAAGCTTGGCGAGGCGATGGGCGTGCTCGTCGTAGGCCGCCTCGAACACCTCCGCCGCTCGCTCGTCGCCGAGGATCACGCCGGACGCGAGCGCCTTGGGCGGTTGTCCGGCTTCGATGAGGCGCTTGGCCACTTCGGCTTTAATGCAGTTGACAACGAGGCAACCGCCGATCGTGCTACCCGGCGCCACCGACTGCTCCAGTCCGTCGAGCTTTACCATCGCGTCACCCACCGGCGCGCCCGTATCGAGGACGACATCCGCGAAGTCGCCGAGCTTCTTGCCGTCGGCCCGCTTACTCGGGCTGGCATCGCTGTGGACCCGACTGACAAGGGCAGCGACGAAGATGCGTCGTCGCTTAAACCCCTCGGCGATCTCGATCGGCACGATGTTGCAACCGCTGCTGCTGACCACAAGCGCGCTATCGATCTCCTTCAGGTCGTAGTTGCGCAGGATGCGCTCGGCGAATCCACCGACGTTCTCAAGGAACATCGCCTGCCGCTGGCCGTTGGAGCCGACGACGGTGTGGTGGAAGCTCAGCGACAGCTCCACCATCGGGTTGAACCCCGGGAAGCTGCCGTAGCGCGGCCACATCTCCTCGACCATTATCCGGCTGTGCCCGCTGCCGAAGAGGTGCACCATCCGGCCGGCGAGGATAGTCTGCGCGAAGCGATCCGCAACGTTTCGTATGGCGTCGGCCTGATTGCGGATGCACTCGATCAGACCAGTACATTTATCTAAGTAGTCTTGCGTGGGTGTCATAATATTTAGGTGTAATGGTGTATTGGGCTTTCCTCGGCGCTAAGTCCGTGGCGACGTGGAGCAGTAGATAGCACAGGGCTGGGGAAGCGACTGTTGACGCTGTTTCGGCAGGCAAGTGGCAGGCTGTTCATGCTCGGCCTCCGAGCATTGCGTTGCGGGCTGCACCAATTGCCCCGGCTTCGTGTCCCAATTGGGCCGGGACTATCTCGACTAACTGGCCTTTCGGACGCCACTCCAGTTCCTCTAAGTATGCCGCCAGCGGCTTGAACAGCGCATCGCCCGCCTTGCAGATCCCGCCACCAACCAGTACCCGCCGAGGATCAGTGATGTTCACTAACGAGACAATGGCCGCGGCCAAGTACCAGATCGAATCTAGCCAGACGCGGGTCGCCCCGGGATCACCTCGCAGATACGCGTCAACGAGATGCCAAGTCGATTCAAATCGCCCAAAGCTGCGGGCTTTAACTGTGTGATTGCCGATCGCATCTTCAAGACTGCCCGGCGTGCGGACGATATCCCGCGGCCCCAGCGCATCGACGGTCATATGACCGAGGTGACCCGCCCGGCCGAGGCACCCACGAAGGACACGGCCATCGACCAGAATCGCTCCGCCCACTCCTGTGCCCAGCGTCATTAGGATCGCGTCGCGTACGTCCTGCGCCGCTCCGACCCATGCCTCGCCCGCCATCGCCGCCAGCGCGTCGTTGAGCAGGTATACTGGTCGATCGAGTTGTTTCGACCAGTCTAGCCCCTCCAGATACTCTAAGCGTCCGAGCATCCATGCGACAGTATTGCTGCCCGGCGGCACAAGTCCCGGTGTCGAAATTCCCAGCGCCTCGCTTGAAGGTAATTGTTCCAGCACCTCGTTGAGCCTTTCAAACAGGACCTCAGCCTCATCGGAAGTGTCAGTCTGACGTCGCCCGAGCACCGTGCCTTCGCTGTCGACCGCTACGGCCTTGATCTGTGTACCGCCGATGTCAACGCCAATCGCTGCCGCTTTGTCCATCGCTTACCCCTTTCTATCGAATGAAGGAATCTGGCCTTCGCTAACCGACCAGCCGCCATCCACTGACAGCACTTGCCCGGTGATGAATCTCGATCCATCGCCGAGAAGCAATAGAACAGCCTCGTCCAAGTCGGCGGGAAGACCAATGCGACCGCCATCAAGCGGTTGCTTAGTACTCATGAATTTTAGAATTGTCTCGTCGCCGGCAGCCCGCTGCGACATCGGCGTCTCAACTAAAGATGCCGCGATAACGTTGAATCGAATATTCTCCTTCGCGTAGTAGGCGGCGCAGCTTCGCGTAAAGCCGACAAGCGCGCTCTTAGCCGCGGCGTAGATGTGAGTGGAGAAAAACTGCGGCGAGGGCCTAGAACCGAGAACGCTACCCATATTCAATATCACCCCGCCGTCACCCTGCGCACGAAACTGCCGCACGGCGGCGCGGTTCGAGAAGATCACGCTTTTGAGGTTCAGCGCGAGCGTCCAGTCGATGCCCTCGTCAGTAACGTCATGCAGCGGCCCGTCGCCGAATTTTCGCCCACTGCCACCAGCGACGTGGTAGAGGGCATCCAGCCGGCCGAACTGCTCAACCGCCTCGACCACTGCACGCTCGGCGGTCTCAGCATGGGTGGCGTCACCAACAAGGAACCGCCCCAAATCCCCTAGCTGCCGACGCGCGAACTCGGTGGATTCAGCATCGCGGCCGACTACCACGAGACGGGCACCCGCCTCTTTGCACGCGGCGGCGGCCGAAAGACCCATGCCGCTCGTGCCACCGATAATTACAATGCTTTTGTTCAATAATCTTGGGGGCATACTTGATGAACCGAACAGTACGGGCTGATCGTGCACTGGCAATCGCTTCACTTGCCGCAACCTCAGAAACTGATATGATTTGTGTTGTGACTGATCGATTGATGGGTCGGCATCAGTGCAGGGTAGAGGCGGTTCGCGAGGCCCTAATAGACAAGATTCGGAACGGGCTTGGACCTGGCGATCGGTTTGTCAGTGCCCGGGCGCTGTCTCAGCGCTACAGTATCAGTTATCAGACAGCTGACCGCGTGCTGTCGCAGCAGGATATCGAGTGGTGCTCGTCACGATCGCCAGATCCCGCCATCGGCACGGCCGCCGCCCGAAACATCTACAGCGTCGGAATCGACGATTTGGTCGGCGGCGCGATGGCAGCAGATCTTCTGCTTCACCGCGCGAAGTCTCACTCCACTTCAGCGTTGGGCGTGTTGGCCGGACCTCGGAACGACCGCCGAAGCGTCGAGCGCGTCGACGGCTTCAGCTCACGTCTCTTTCGCCTCGGCCTAAACACCGGGGATCTCCCGATCGTCTGGTGTGACGGCTGGTGCCGTGGTGATGGCGCGCTATTTTCTCCCGAAGCGATCCGACAGATAGCGAGCAGGCCGCACGAACGCTGCAGGGATTTGATATCTACCTCCGAACGGACCTGATATTGGCAATGGCCTGTCTGGCCAGGTCGGTGATTTCTCCCCAGGAGCCCGCTTTGATCAGATCTCTCGGTGCCAGCCATGAGCCGCCGATCGCAGCAATGCTGGGATCAGCAAGATAGCTCGCCATGTTGGCGGGATTGATTCCGCCCAATGGCACGAACTTAAGGCCCAGATGAAGGTATGGAGCCGATATGGTACTAGATAAGACAGACCACCGCAAGGTTCTGCGGGGAAAAACTTGAGTAGCTCGCATTTGTGTTCAAGGGCCGCTTCAATATCGCTCGGCGTAGCCACTCCCGGAGCGAAGGAGAGGCTAGCCTCCCTCGCAGCCACGAGCACCTTGGGATTCATCCCTGGAGCAACGCCGAATTGCGCTCCTGATTTCTTGGCGAGCTTGACTTGATCTGGCGTCAGGATGGTTCCTACGCCGGCAATCATGTCGGGGACCTCGGAGCGAACCGCTTCCAAGGCTTCCAGCGCAACCGGGGTACGCAGGGTCAGCTCCATGGCGGTGACTCCACCTGTGACCAACGACTGGGCAACGGGCACCGCATCTTTCACCCGGTCAAGAATTAGAACTGCAACGATGCCGCAGGTGGAAATTTGACGGCTGAGTTCCGGCTCAAATAGGGGCGACATCATAGCTGTGAACGATCGAAATGTGGGCTGTTAGTAGGCCGAAAAAAGTTCAAATATGAGTTTTGTATCCTTCCGACCACCGTTTATCGCATACCGTTATGTCAAACTTGCCCGCAATCGGGCTCTTTGGATCATTCCCCAGAGTATGGGCGTATGGCCAATTGCGCATGAATGCTGCATTCCCAGCTTGCCACACATTGCGCGCTTCTTCTTCGCCGTAGGTGACGACACCTTTGGGCGCGATTGTTCCTACCCACCCTTTCGCTGTCTCAAGCGCCTTAATGGCATTCGGATTGTTGATCGTGACCTTCTTATCCGGTTCAACGATGGTATCCCCATTATGGCTGTAAATCCATTCAATCGCATCGCATGTCACGGTTTCTCCTGCCTTTCCCTGTATTGTTCTCGACGATGCGCGGAAGAACTTCTTGATTTCGTCTTCCTTGAAATACTTCTTCATGTCAACGGCATGCGGAGCGAGGATGCCCTGCCAGTTGTGCTGCGCTCCGATTGCTCGCCGCTTATTGGCGAGCGATGCCTCCAGGTTGCGAATCGACTGGTAGAGCTGCTGCAGCCGGAATGAGTCGGAATTTTGAGCGCTCTGCAGCGCGTTCATCTGCAGGTGATTCAGTCTTGGCGAAAAAACTAGCTTGTCGGCGTCGAGGCGCTTGGAAAGCGTCTCGTCCGATGTCTGTGGAGAGCTGAACACTTCCTGCCAACGCGCGTTTTGGATCTCGAACCATGATAGCGTAGTGGCAGTTCTAGCGGTCAATGAGTGATACTGTTAAGATGCAAATGCAGGATGCGCTTCATCTCAGTGATGGCCTCCGGATTCTGAAAGGCGGTGGTGTGGCCTGCGGGCACAACTTTCTCCGAGAGTGCCGCGTCGAGATGCGCGCTCCAATAGGGCACCACGCCGTCACTGCTTTCTTTTAGCGGGACGTTCCACCTCCCGTTGTTTCCGACGATGGAATGAAACGGGGACTCGATCGGCACCGTGTTCATCGAAAGCAAGAGCGGCGAGTCCGGTTCGAGCCCACGGATGCTGTTTGGCAGATAGGCGCCCTTGATTCCGGCGGCTGACGTCGCGGCCCGAAGAGCTGTGCTGCCAATTCCAGTTATGATCTGACCGGGTAGCATAATGAGTCTGGCGCCGAAGGTCCCGATTTCATTGCTCGCAAGCGGTGCTCCGCGATGAGGCGCGCAAATAAAGACTACTCGCTTGATGCGCGGATTGGCCTTGAAGATCAATGCCTGCTTCACGAGCGAGTCGGCCGGCAGTTCCGCCATGATGCGAGGCGCGTTGTCCTTAAAGATGCCCTTAACTAGGGCATCGCCAGTGTTGATCACCTGGAGGTGGGTAAGATCGCCGCCAAGGCTGTGATTGATGATGACCATGTCCCGCGTTCCGGGATAGACTCGATACACCGAGTCAAGCGCCCGGCGTAGTCTGAGAGCCGAGTACGCAATCGGGTCGCCGGTCGGGTATGCGAATACCCAAAACTGGAACTTCCCACGCAGCACGGGATCAGATTCGAAAGCCGCCATTACGGGCAGCCACATGTAGGGAGCTGCCATCAGACCGTGGACGAACACGATCGGCATCTTTTTTGGGTCGTAGGGCTGGACCAGGAAGAAGCCCTCCTTTTCAGAATACTTTTCAGGACGAAGCATCCCCAGAATGCCTAGGAAAGGAGGGCTCCGATAGTATCCGAAGGGGGCCCGCAGATCGGTGGCCAGTGGGCGCTCTTTGCCCGCAACGCGCGCCGTGCTTTGCTTGGCGGAATCATAGAGGATGAGGGTTGCCTCGACTGGCCGGTCGGACTGCGCCGGTTTGGAGAAGTTGAGCACGACCGTGACGGGCGCGGACACTCCAATCCAGGGAAGCAACATCGCGCGGGGATTCGGAGGATGGTGAACTCCGACAAGCACTCCGCCGTATCCCGCAGACGGCTGTTTTGATACGAAGGCCTTGTTCTTGAGCTCCGCAGGTGTGAGCAATTTGGTAAAGTAGCCCGGCTCCCAGCGTGCAGGCGTCGGAGCGTTATCAAACTTCAATACGTATGGCCCTGTTGGCGTTTCAAACGTGGCTGGCAGCGAGCGCGCGCTGGACGACTTCTTGAGCAGAACGGCTAGTTCTGCGCAGGCAGCGTTGTAAAGTGTGCGAGCTTTCGAGGCATTGCCCTCGGCGATGCCCTGGCTTGCTTTATCCGCCGCGGCAAGAGTCAACCCGATACGTGCGCTGGTGTCTTGCGTGTGCCGGGCCTTGGTAAGAAAAGCAGCGGCCTGCCGAGTGGAACCGTCGGCTTCCGGGTGCATTTCCGCGGGGCGGGAGACGCATCCGGCGACGGCAAGGCACACGAGCGCAATTGCGTATGAGAAGCTGCGAGCCTGCTTGAATAAGAAATCCTCAGATATTGCCATGGGAGTCCGGAGTGATAAGGTTCGACGTGTCTTGCTAAGTATCGAGGGCACAATGCATGGCGCGCAGCAGTTTCTCGTCGTCGAACGGTTTGAGAAAGAAATCGGCAGCTCCGCCCTTCATTGCGGCAGAGCGTAGCGAATCATCATCCCGCGCCGTCACGATGATAACGCGAGGTTTTGGTGAGATTTCGTTAATCATTGCCTGAACTTGGAGTCCACTGAGACCGGGCATGGAGAGATCCAAAATCACAAGAGGCACGCCATGCTTACTGGCATAGGCCACGAATTGCTCGCCGCTTTTAAAAGAGCGTACCTCCCAGCCTTCAAGGCTCAACAACCTGGACAACGCCTTTTGGACCGAAGGATCGTCGTCAACGACACAGATTGGGTCGGAAACGCTCTTTGGCATGTTTCTGCGCGCGCTTAAGGCTGGTGGCGGCCGGCCCAATGAGCACAGGCCTTCCGTCTCAGATTTTGCACCGGTTCGTATCCGTTCCTCGGGAAGCGGCATCGGAGCAATTCAGGAATCGAAGGCTCTGAGCCTGATCAGCAAACGGGCAGTTGTGTAGAGAGTGCTGAGGCATTTTGACGGCACCTATCATAGCGGTTCGTCTTCCTATGACTATTGGACCTTAGTCTTAGACTAGTTGTGGGTTCCGCGCCGGAGATGTTCCCGAATTCATGTATTTGAACAGAAGCAAACAAGGGGAACGAAGAAAACACCGCATTTCCCGGAATTCGAGAGATAGAAGCAGTTCTACAAAACCGCCTGTCTCCCACGGGCCCGTGACAAGGAGACCTGCCACTTCAGCGGCCAGCGCAGTCCGCTTTACTTTTCTTTCATCTGCGTCGATCTGAGCCATCTGCGGATTGAGAAAGGGCCTTGGGTTTCGCAGAGCTCACGCCTGCTTTTTCGGCCAACCGCACCAACTCGGCCACCGACTTGACACCAAGCTTTTCCGTCATGTGTCCGCGGTGGACTTCGATCGTCTTCTCCGCGACACCGAGTTCCGCACCGATCTGCTTGTTGAGCAGGCCCGCGATAACGAACTGAAGGACCTCAAACTCCCGTGGCGTAAGCTCATCGAACCTCGATCGCACCGAGTTCTGCTCGATGCGTTGCCGTGTGCGTTCAGCAGACCGCGCAAGAGCGTTGTCGACGGCACGCAACAGCGCTTCATTGTCAAAAGGCTTCGGAAAGAATCCACGGCCCCGCCTTCATGGCATGAACAGACATCGGAACGTCGGCATGACCGGTGATGAACACAATTTGCTCGTCGCGCAACTGTCGGGTGAGCATCTCCTGCAAATCAAGGCCATTCAGTCCCGGCATCCGGACGTCAAGGATGAGGCACGACGGGCCCGTGTGCGGTTCGCGCGCAAGGAAGTCTCGCCGCCGAAGAAAAGACCTCGACGGAACAGTCTGCCGAAAGGAGCAGCCTGGTGAGTCCCTTGCGCACCGAAGGGTCATCATCCACTAGAAAAACCAGGGAGCCAGGCGGGATCGATGGCTGCGAATTACTACTCGCAGGAAGCGTAAAGTCGAAGCACGCCCCCGCTTTCGGCGTTTTCTGCGGAGAGCCGCCTCCGTGGGCCTCGACGATCGATCGCGCAATTCACCAATCCCATGCCGAGGCCGTCGCGCTTCGTCGAGAAGAATTGTTCAAAGATTCTTTCCTTTTCGGCAGGCAGACCAACGCCAAAATCACGCACGCTCACGCGCACACCAGTCCGACAATCGGATAAGGTGAAAGCATCACCACCCGTTGCGAAGGGGTCATGTTTTGCATCGCATCACAGGCATTGACGATGAGGTTAAGGAGCACTTGCTTCAGTTGAATCCGGACGCCTCGGATTCCCGGCAGCTTGCTTCCAAGCTAACGCTCATTTGACAGCCGCGTGCCATGGCATCGGGGTTGGCCAGCCGTGTCGCCCTGGTCACGACGTCGTTGATGTCCAGAAGTTCCCACGAAGTTGACCCTTCCTGACCATGTCTGCGCATGCTGCAAATGATTTCGCCGGCGCGTTTTCCGTCGTCTGCGATATCCTGCAAGATCTCTTGGAACCCCGCGGAATCCCACCTCCCTCGATCCAATGAACGTAGCCCCACTCGCGCGTTGGTAACGATACCTGTCAATGGCTGGTTCGGCTCATGCGCGAGCGAAGCCGCCAGCTCTCCCATCAAGGCTACACGCCCAACATGTGCAAGCTCCTCGCGATTCTGTCGTAACTCGACTTCGGCTTGCTTTGAGCTCCGTGATGTCAATCGACACGCCTCGCATGCGCACGGGCCGTCCGCTTGCGGCAAATTCGAACGGCCCCGCGCGGAGATCCAGCGCAGCGTGCCGCCATTGCGCGCGATGCGGTCCTCGCTGCGAACGTCCCCCCGTTCTCGAGGACTCCGCCACGGCCGCCTGCACTGCGTCGCGGTCCTCAGGGTGCACGCTTTCGCAGAGCAACGCGCGTAAAATCCAGCGGATCATCTTCGCCGAAGTCGAACAACGCGCGCGCCTTGTCCGTCGCCCAAATCGCATCGCGCTCGATTTCCCAGACCCAAAGGCCGAGCTCGGCCGCGTTGGCCGCGAGCTCCATCCTCCGCTCATTTTCGCGAAGCGCCCAATTCGGTTGCCTGCAGCTGTCCGGCGAGTCGCGCCGAGCGGAGCAGGTCGCGGCTGAGTTCGAGACTCATCGCCACGACGATCGCCAAAAAGGCGAAACTCACAAAGTAGGGCGCTTTGATCGTTGTCTCGAGAATCACCGCCGATACCCCAGCCGCCAGCAGGATAAACACCGTGATGCTGCCGCCACCACAACCGCCCGTCGCCGATCCTCCGGGTCTTCCTCGCCGCCATAATGCAATAGACGCATCCGCTTCACGAATGCCAGGAAGAAGCAACGAGCTCAATTGCCGCCAGCCGTGTCCACGGACTCGCACACCCTCCGGCAGCGCAATGTTTTCGCCGAGAAGCTCGAAGCGCTGCAGCGATGTGATCCTGCAAATTCAAATTCGGCGGCTTTGCCGAAATTGATGACGAGCGTCACCAGCCACAGGATGCATGCCGCCCCGCCAAGCCGACACTCGTCCAGTGCCAAGGCTAAAGGCTGACGAATCCAAAGATAGCCACTATCAGCACGAAGACTCGGCACCGTGCACCACTGAAGCGCCTCGGCGATTTCGCTGTCGTCGGGCACTGCATCATCGCCATCTTCGCCACGGCTGTGCCTGCCACGGCGACCGCCGCAAGTGCAAATAAAAGGTTGACCGATGCCCCGTGATGCTTCACGGCGACAGCAGATGCGGCAGCGCCATAGCCAACGATGCCCCTGCAACCGATCGACGAAATCATCGTAACCGAGTCGATGAGCGCGGTCAGAGATGAGGGCGAACGAACGGCACCTGCAATTTGGAAATTTGCAGGACGCAGCGACCGCCCCAATGCGGGCCGCTCCTTCGAACACCGCGTGCCAGCACTCATCGCGCTGACGTACAACGTCTGAGTGGAGAACTAGGACGAAGGTCCAATAGCCATCTTCAGCCGTTTACTTCAAAAGGAGCATATCAACTGCCAAGCAAGCCTTCGGCATCTCAGCCAGGTCATCTGCCTGCAAGACGGAGTTGAAGCGAGATCAACCTCGCGCTCAGCACGATACCCTGCGGAAGGAGTCCGCCCGCGACAGCAGCTACAAGGTGCCGCCGGTAAAGAAGGTCTTCGGCGAAACCCATATTCACACCAGTTGGTCGGTGGACGCCTGGGTCATGGGCAACCGGGTCACCGGGCCCGATGATGCCTTCAAGTATGCCCAGGGCCAGCCCATCAAGCACCCGATGGGCTTCGAAATCAAGATCGAGACGCCCATGGATTTCATGGGGGTGACCGACCACTCGGAGTATGTCGGCGTCACCAAACAGGCCAACACTCCCGGATCCTACGTGAGCAAGCTGCCCGAGGCGCAGCCCCTGATCATGAACGACCCGAACAGCAAGGAAGAGCAAAACCGGGTCTTCTCGTATCTGCTCAAGCTCAACTCCGGCGCGCCGGTGAAGGCGTTCATGAACCCGAAGATCACGGCCACGGTGTGGGCGGAAGCCTGCAAGATCGCCGACGAGAACAATCATCCCGGCAAGTTCACGGCCTTCCGCTCCTACGAGTGGACCTCGATGCCCGGCAATCGCAACCTGCACCGCAATATTTTCTTCCGGGGCGACAAGGTGCCGGCCTCGCCGTTCAGCTCGCTCGACTCCACCGATCCCACGGAGCTCTGGAAGTGGATGGACACCCAGCGCAAGGCGGGCAATGAACTGCTCGCCATCTCGCACAACGCCAATGTGAGCGACGGCTGGATGTACCCGATGGACATCGATAACACCACCGGCCGGCCGATCGACGCCGCCTGGGCCGAGTCGCGCATGCGCAACGAGCGGCTGATCGAGATCAAGCAGGGGAAAGGCCAATCGGAAGCGCATCCGTTGTTGTCGCCGAACGACGAGTTTGCCGGCTACGAGATGTATGAGGCCATCCTCGGCCTCCCGGCCAACGTGGGCCGGGTGGATCGCATCACGGGCAGCTATGCCCGCCAGGCGTTGAAGGACGGCCTCGCGATGCAGGACATCCGGGGCTACAACCCCTACAAGTTCGGCATGGCGGGCGGCTCCGACTCCCACAACACCGGCAGCCCGTACCGCCAGGACAATTTCTTCGGCCTTCACGCCGACGCGGACGGGTCGCTCGAACGGCGCTTCGCCGGCGTCCTCATCGGCGGCACCATGGACGTGCGTCTGGAAAATCCCGGCGGGTTGACGGGCGTGTGGGCCGAGGAGAACACCCGCGCTTCGATCTGGGACGCGATGTATCGCAAGGAGACCTTCGGCGTCAGCGGCCCGCACATCAAGGTGCGTTTCTTCGGCGGCTGGGACTACGACAAGGACATCCTGGGCGGCGGCGACTGGGTGAAACAGTCCTACGCGGGCGGCGTTCCGATGGGCGCAGATCTGCCTCCCATGCCGGCCGGCGGGAAAGGAACGGCGCCGAAATTTGTGGTCTGGGCGGTGAAGGATCCGACCTCCGGCAATCTTGACCGCATTCAGATCATCAAGGGCTGGACGAAGAACGGCCAGAGCTTCGAGAAGATTTTCGACGTGGCCTGGGCTGGCGACCGCAAGCCCGACAAGTGGTCCGGCCGGGTTCCCGCGATCCAGAGCACGGTGAACATCGAGAAAGCCACCTACGAAAACTCGGTCGGCGCGACGGAACTCAAGACGGTGTGGAGCGATCCGGAGTTCGACGCCAGCCTCCACGCCTTTTACTACGCGCGTGTCCTGGAGATTCCCACGCCGCGGTGGACGCTCATTCAGGCCGTCAAGGCCGGGATTCCGCCGCCTGACGTGGTCCCGCTCACGGGGCAGGAACGCGCCTGGAGTTCGCCGATCTGGTACACGCCGTCCGCCGAGGCGCGGAAGAACGCGCCGGCCGGGACGACGGTCGCCGACCTCAAGAAGAAAGGCGCCACTCCCCTGGATAACGCAGCAGCTCAAGGATCTCGTCGTCGGCAAAGCTTTCTGGCTGCGCAACAATGTGACCGGAGAGCAGTTCAGCGAAAACTTCACGGAAGAAGGTCAGATGATCGTGTTCCGCGTCGGCGAGAATGCCGACATGCCCAGCGGCTTCGGCAACGTCGTGCGCGATGGCTACCAGGGGAAGACCAGCACCTACAAGATCGAGGGCGACAAGCTCATCACCTGGGTCTCGCAGGATCCCTACTCCTGGACGTTCCACAAACTGGGAGACACCTATTACGCCGCCCGGAGCAACGAGTTCGGCTATGCCAACTACGAGATCATTCCGGCGCCGCAAATCGCGGTGAACCCGCTGACGGAAATCACCAACCAGTTCTCGACCGAGTTGGGACTGACCCAGGAGCAGAAGGAGAAGATCATCCCCATCCTGGATGACGAGATCAAGCAACTGACAGGCGCTCAAGGGGGACACCACGCTCAGTGGCCCGAAGAAGATCGAGAAGCTGCGGCAGATCGGCGTGTCCATCGACGAGAAGATCAAGCCGCTGCTCAATGCGGAGCAACAGCCGAAGTTCCAGGAAATGCGCGTAGCGCTGCGGCGGCGGATGCTCGTGAAGATGGCGGGCGAGGTGGGTGCCAAGCTGGAAGAGACGGCTGAGCTGAAAGTGGAGAAGATGAAGCAGGACTTGGAGACGCTAAAACAGAAGTTGGAGGGTGCTTGGATCGGGCACTGAGGAGAGAGCCATGATGCGGGCAATGACACGGCACTTACTGGCCGCAGCGCTGCTGTTCCAAGGCGTGGGAGCATCGGCGTGTCCTCTTTGCCTGGGATGGGGCCAGCCATCCACGGCACAGCAGCTCGTCGCTACCCCGCAGGCGGTGCTGGCGCTTCCGACCGCGGACGCGGGCCGCTTCCGCGTGATCCAGGTCATCAAGGGGGAGCGGCCGGCGGACGGCATGGTCGAGGGCGGGTACCCCCGCACCGGTCCCGCTCCCGGCGACGCGACACCGACGAACGCCCGGCCGCTGCTGCTCGTGCGTGACGACCCGTTGCCGACGTGGGTCATCCTCGGCGCGATCGACGCCGCTCGCGCAGACTGGCTGCGTGCGCTCGCGGCGGGAAAGCCGGCGGCGGAGCATGAGCCCGGAAGAGTGGCGCGCCCGCGTCGCGCTGGTCGTTCCCCATCTGAATGACCCGGAGCCTCTGGCGGCCGAACTCGCATCTGCCGAACTCGGGGCCGCGCCGTATGCCGCGCTGCGGACGGCGAAGCCGCTCCTCGACGCAGCCGCACTTCGCCGGTGCCTGGCGGACCCGGCAGCTCGCCGCGCGCCATCCGCTTTGCCTGCTGCTGTTGGGAATCTCCGGCAACGCGCAGGACGCCGCCACCCTCGAGGAGCGCCTGCAAGCTGCCTGGCAATCGGGCGACGCGGCGAACCTGAGCTCGATGCTGGCCGCGGACCTGGAGCTGAGCGGCGCGGCGCGCGTGGCGTGGATCGAGTCGAACTATCTCGCCGACCCGAAACGCTCAACGCCTGAGATCAAGGCGGCGCTGCTCGCTCTTTCCGTCCATGGCAACGCCAACGGCGCCATCCCGCGCGAGCGGGTGATCCAGTCCTACCGGGTGTTCATGAAAGCGCACCCGGAGATCGCCGGAGACGTCGCGCCGGACCTTGCGGCCTGGCAGTATTGGGACGCGGTGCCGGATTACCTCGCGCTGATGAAGTCGAAAGTCCGGCAGCAGTATCCGTCGCGCCTGGCGATGCTGGCTTACCTTCAGCAGAGTCCCAATGCCAGGGCGCTAGGCTTTTCCCCGGAGGCTGCTCCCGCGGACGGCAAGGCGGAGCGCTGGAACCCGTCGTTGCCGCAACCATGACAATTGCGGCCGCACGGTGGCTGATATCTCATGAAGCGCTTGCTGCGTGAACCCCTGATTCATTTCCTGCTCATCGGAGCCGCGCTGTTCGCCGCGTACCACTACCTGCAACCGGCCCGCAGCGCGGCGCCATCGTCGAAGGAGATTCAACTGTCGGTCGACGAACTCTCCCAGTTGGCCGTGCTGTTCCAGTCGCAATGGCGGCGCGACCCGACACCGGAAGAGTTCGGCCGCCTGGTGGAGCAGAAGGTGCAATCCGAAGTGCTCTACCGCGAGGCGACTGGCGATGGGCCTCGACAAGAACGACGAGATCGTCAAGCGCCGCATGGCCCAGAAGATGCAATTCCTCGCCGAGGACGTCGCCGCCGCGCGCGAACCGACCACCGAGGAACTCAAGAGCTGGTACGAGAAGAACACGTGCCAAGTTCGCCATGCCGCAAACGGGTCAGCTTCCGGCATCTCTACTTTTCTCCCGACCGCCGCGGCACCCATGCCCGCGACGACGCGGCGAAAGCGCTCGCCCAACTGGCCGGCCAGCCCGCAAGACGCGAAAGCTCGCCGAGTCGTTCGCCGACCCGTTCATGTTTCAGGAGTATTACCGCGACCGCGCGCCGGATTATCTCGGCAAGGAATTCGGACCTCAGTTCGCACAGGCCGTCGAGAAACTCCCGACGGGTTCGTGGCAAGGGCCGGTTGAATCCGGTTTTGGCTGGCATCTGGTGTTCGTGGACACCGTGATTCCCGGTCGTGTGCCCGACTTCGAGGAAATCGAGAGCGACGTGAAAACGGCGTGGCTCGCCGAGCAAAAGACGGTGGCCTGGGACAAGGCCTACAAGGAAATGCGTGCAAAGTACACCGTTCTGCTGCCGGCGCCGCCGGCGGACACGAACACGGCGTCGCGCTCCGCCAACGCGAGGGCTGCCGGTTCCACGTCGCCGGAAGGAGAGACGCAATGATTCGTCGGCGCAACTTCAGACAAATTGTTGCCGGTCTGCTCTTGGCGATGCTTTTCGTGTTCTCATCGGCGCGCGCGCACGAGGTGCGTCCGGCCTACCTCGAGATCAAGGAAACCGTGCCCGGCCAGTTTAGCGTATTGTGGCGCACGCCGGTCCTCGCAGGCATGCGTCTGCCCGTGGCGTTGAAGCTGCCCGACGACGTGCGAAACTTGAAGGAACCCGTCGTGCAGGAACTGACCGATTCCCTGGTCGAACGCCGCTGGATCGAAGCCGGGCCGAATGGACTTGCGGGCAAGCGCATCGAGTTTCCCGGACTTCAATTGACGATCACCGACGTGCTGGTCCGCTATCGAGATGCTCGACGGCAGGAAAGGGACGACGATTGTGCGTCCGGCGCAGCCGTGGTTGGAGATTGCTGCGGCACAGTCGTGGCTGGGAGTGGCCGGCACCTACGTCGGTCAGGGCGTTCTGCATATCCTCTTCGGTGTCGATCATCTGCTCTTCGTCCTCGGCCTGCTTCTCATCGTGAAGGACCGATGGATGCTCGTGAAGACCGTCACGGCATTCACGGTTGCGCACAGCATCACGCTCGCCATCGCGACGCTCGGCTATGCCAGCGTGCCGACGGTGCCGCTGAACGCCGCGATCGCGTTGAGCATTCTGTTTCTCGGTCCGGAAATTGTTCGATGCTGGCGAGGTGAGACCAGTTTGACGATTCAACACCCGTGGGTGGTGGCGTTCGTGTTCGGACTGATTCATGGTTTCGGTTTCGCCAGTGCGCTCACAAGTGCGGGGTTGCCCCGGCATGATCTCCCCTTGGCACTGCTTAGTTTTAACATTGGCGTCGAGATCGGCCAGGTCGCGCTTTGTCGTGCTGATCGTGCTGCTCGAACGCTCCTTCCGGCAACTGCAAATCCGCTGGCCGCGCTGGGTAGAGGCGTTGCCCGGCTACGCCGTCGGCTCGCTCGGCGCGTTTTGGACCATCCAGCGAACAGCCATTCTCTTGGGAGTTATGAGATGAAAAACATGATGCACAACCGACGAACGATGTTCTTCCTGCTCTTACTCTGGCCGGTAACGGCATTCGCTCACACGGGCGGAGGCGAAGCGATTGGTTTCTGGAGCGGCCTCGAACATCCTGTGTCCGGCCTCGATCACATCCTGGCGATGGTGGCGGTCGGACTGTGGGGGGCGCAACTCGGTCCGCCGGCCGTGTGGCTCTTACCCGTTACGTTCCCGATGGTGATGGCTTTCGGGGGGATGCTTGGCCTCATGGGCGTGGAGCTGCCCGGCATCGAGGTTTGCATTGCGCTGTCAGCCGTCGCCTTGGGATTCATGGTTCTGCGCGAGGCCAAACCGAACCTGTGGGCCGCCGCGTTCCTCGTCGGCTTCTTCGCGATCTTCCATGGGCATGCCCACGGAACGGAATTGCCGCCGGGCGCCAATGGGGTGCTCTACAGCATCGGTTTCGTGATCGCGACGGGGACGTTGCATGCTGTCGGGATTGGGATTGGCACGGTTCACCGCTGGCCGCAAGGGCGGCTGGCTCTGCGAGTCGCCGGCGGCGTGGTGGCCTTGGGTGGTATGGTCTTTCTTTGGGAGACGATTCGCGGATGAGACGGCCGGTGAGATGGTTGATTGGGACAGTGCTCCTTGTGACGAGCCCTGCGGCCCACGCGCACATGATCAATACTGGGCTTGGCCCGTTTTATGATGGGTTGGCGCACCTCTTCGTCACCCCCGAAGATCTGCTTCCGGTGATTGCCATCGCGCTGCTCGGCGGGCTTCGCGGTGCCAATTTTGGCCGGACCCTCCTGTTCGTCCTACCGGTGGCCTGGCTCGCGGGCAGCTTCGCTGGTCGATTCTCGCCTGTGCCTTTGAGTCTACCGGCCTTGACCGCTGCACTCACGGTGATTCTCGGCGGATTGGTCGCCGCGGACCGACCGCTGTCGGTGACGCTCGTGGCCGGCTGCGGTCTGCTACTTGGGCTGCTTCACGGTGTCCTCAACGGGAGCGAGTTCGCCAGGCAGCACGCGATCCGAGCAGTTCTGTGGGAGTCGCCGTCGCGCTTTTTGTTGTCGTATCGTTGCTCGCCGGGCAAGTAACGACGGTGCGCGCAGCGTGGGCGCGGATCGTGGTTCGCGTGGCCGGGAGTTGGATTGCCGCCACCGGACTGCTCATGTTGGGCTGGTCGCTGCGGGCAGTGCGCTAAATGACCTTCAACTCTCCAGGAATTGGAACGAATTGGCTGACACCACTCCATCACAATACCACCTTATGAAACGAACATCTGGCGTTCGCATAGCGCGACTCCTGGCGGCAATCCTAGCAACTTCACCCCTCCTCGGCGCTTCGCCTTCCCCAACTCCCTCGCCCTCGCCCGGAAAGGCCACGCCCGGAGTGACGATTACGTCCGTCCCAGACGACCATGTCTCTGCGACGGGAGAAGTCGAACCTCCGTCGAATCATTCGTTTCTGTCGCCTGTCGGTGACTTCGTGCGCGACTCAATCCTTCGTCCGAAAACGCCATTCGAATTGGTGCCCGGCAAGGATCCCAATGGCTGGTCGTTCTCTTTCGAACCCTATGCCTGGGCGATGGGGCTTGACGGAAAGGTAGACGTGCACGGGCTGCCCGCTATGGACGTGAACGTCAGCGCCAAGAAGCTCCTCCAGCACCTCGACTGGGGTATCTTCATGCGGGGCGAGATTCGCAAAGGCCGGTGGGGAATTCTTGCGGACGGCTTCTATGCCGAACTCTCCGGCTCGGGGGACCTCCGTGGGGTGCTCTACGAGTCAGGAAGTCTTGAAGTAAGGCAAGGACTCGCCTCATTAGCTCTTGCCTATCGAATCATTGATGACCGGCGCTGGTTCCTGGATTTCTATGCCGGGGCGCGTTATAACTATCTCGGCGTTAGCATCGACGCAAACATTGACGAAGGCGGCATCGAGGAAATCGGCGATGACGTCACACAGCGGATCAGCAGTCTGGTCGATGCGCGAGTTCAAAGCGCGGTAGATGCGGAAGTGCAAAGACTGCGAACCCAGCTTGCAAATGAGAAGGCGATCCTGCAGGAGGACCGTTCAGGCAGACGAGAACATCCTGCGAGGGGATGTTCAAGCCGCAGAAAGCGCGTGCGCGGACGTCCTCGCCGGCAAAGCGCGCTGCAGGACGACGTTCGCGACAGAATTGCCGGAAGCCTGGAGTCCGGCCTTCAGACAAGACTTCGCCGGGAATTGGCCGGCAGCCATCCTCTCCGGGAGTCGGTGCGTGATGTGGAAACCCTACGCATAACCAAAGGGGTGCGCAACGAACTCCGTGCTTTGGTCAATGCCGTGCTGAATGCGCGCCTGGTGGAGACCCGCGCTCGTGTCGAAGCTGGGTTTGGCCGAGGCTCGAGCCGCTGTTGCTGCGCGGCTGGGCGAAGACCGAGCCCGTGTGGAGGCGCGCCTGGCTGAGGATCGAGCCAGCGCGGATGCGCGCGCGGCGCAAGACAGGGCGAACGCGCAGGCTGGTGTCGCTAAGGCAGAGAAGGACCTTGCGAAGGCGATCGCTCAGGAAATCGAGCATGCCCTGCCAACCTCGGGCTCCGGCAATGTCTGGTGGTTCGACCCGATCATCGGATTTCGAGGACAAATCAATTTCACGCGTTGGTTGTTCCTGGCCGCACAGGGCGACGTGGGAGGGTTCGGTGCCGGGTCGCAAATCGCCTGGAATGTCCAAGCTACCCTGGGAGTCAACTTCACCCGCAACATCTTCGCGGAACTGGGCTATCGCTACATGTATGTCGACTACGACAACGAACAATTTCCTCTACCAGATGAATTCGTTCGGCCTCTTCTCAGGAATCGGAGTGAGGTTTTGACCCAGTAGGTTAATGTCACTACCGTCAGTCTGGCTCTCCGCATTGGCAGGCGGCTTGATTTTCCTGACCACTGTCCCCGGTGAAGGCGAAGAGCAAGTCGCGGCGACGCTATCCGAGCAAACCACGGCTCAGACGCGCATACATAACGCGGGAATAATTGCGATTCCTGACGTCGCGGCGCGCGCGACGGAAGTCGCAGATCTAATTCGTGAGTCTAACGCTAAGTTGGCGTCCGGCGCGGAAATCAAAGCCATCGACGAATCGCTTCCGGATACAGCCCGGCTTATTGACTTGGAAGCGTGGATGACAACGCAGATGCTTCGGCAGCAGCCGACGCTCGACTCGCTGGAGAGGCAGCAACTGCTCTGGCAGCAGCGGCAGGAGATAACAACCAGCTGGCTCAATACCCTAACCCACCGCGCCAACTCGCTTCAGGATATTCTAAACCGCCTGTCGGAACTCAACCAGACATGGACTGCCACGCGGGCGGCGGCTCAGGCCGCCAATGCGCCGCAGCCAATTCTTCAGCAGATCGATGAGGCGCTGAGAGCTATCGCTACCGCAGAGACGCCGCTAGACTCCCAACGCACCGCCGTGCTCGACCTTCAGGCCCGTGTTGCCAGGGAGGTTGCCCGGTGCGGAAGTGTTCTTGCGGAGATTGACCGGTCTCAGCAGAAGGTGGTTTCCGGGATTCTCGTGCGGAAAAGCGCTATCTGGAGCGGTAAGCTGTGGGCAGGTGCCGGGCAGGCATTGCATGATCGCGTGCGCCGAATATCAAACACACTTCTGCAGGATGGCCTCGAGTATCTTCGCGATCCTTCCAAGGGAATGCCGATGCATGTGGGACTCTTGGTGCTGTTGACACTGTTGTTTCGTGTGGTGCGATGGAAGAGCGACCAATGGTCAATCACTGGCCAATCCGGGTCGCCGGCATCAAACGTGTTCCGTTCCCCTTTCGCCGCCGCGCTGCTTGTCACCTTAGCTATCCTCACTATCCCTTTCCTGCAAGCGATTCCGCTATCGATAAGAGAGATGTTCCAGGTTCTGGCGTGCGTGCCGATAATCCTGCTGATACGTCCGGTAGCCGGAGCGTGGGCGATGCGCGGGCTTTACTCTCTTAGCTTTTTCTTCGCGATCGATACGCTGCGGATTGCCTTTTCTGACGGAGCACCCATTGACGAGGCAATCTTATTGTTCGAAGCGCTGGCGGGTTTCTTCGTTTCGGCGTGGTTGCTTGCGAAGACGTGGCGCGCGCCTGAAGAGCTGTCTGGACAGGCAGGCTTGTCCATTCTTCGCTGGGGAGCCTCAATCTTCCTTCTAATTTTCGGTGTCGGGCTCGTATGCGGAATCATTGGCTATGCAAGCCTGGCGACTCTTGTGGTGTCCGGGAGCCTCTCGCTGGCGATCACTGCTCCCCTTTTGTATGCATCCGTCTTGGTGGTCAGTGGTCTGATAGCTTTCGCGCTTCGGGTGTGGCCACTTCGAACTCTGCATATGGTTCAGCATCATCGTGCCGTTCTGGAAAAGCGAACGCATCGCTTTCTGCTTTGGGCGGCGTTCGTTGGATTGATCGTACGCTACCTGGATCACATTGGTCTGCTGGATCCTGCGCTGGCTTTCGGGAAAACGATTCTCACTTCCAGGCTGGAACGCGGCGCGATGAGCATCTCGATCGGTGATATCCTGACCTTCGTCCTCACCGTGTGGGCGGCTTACTTGCTATCGGCTCTCATCCGATTCGTGCTTGAAGAGGACGTCTATCCACGGACACGCATCACGCCCGGGAGGTCCTATGCCACGTCGAGCCTGCTCCATTACGTTGTCCTTGCCATTGGATTTGTGGCGGCAATAGCGCTCCTGGGCGTGGACCTTAGCAAGATCACCGTGCTCGCCGGTGCGTTCAGCGTTGGCATCGGTTTCGGGTTGCAAAGCATCGTGAATAATTTCGTCTCGGGCCTTATCGTCCTCTTCGAACGTCCGATTGATAAGGGCGACTCCGTGGAGATTGGCAACCTTCGCGGCACTGTTCAGCGCATCGGCATACGTGCCAGCGTTGTGCGCACGTTCCAGGGGGCTGATATCATCGTTCCCAATTCACAATTCATCGCGGAGAAAGTGACTAACTGGACGCACGGGGATCGCTCGATGCGAATCGAATTGCCCGTCGGCGTCAACTATGCCACTCCACCCAAGAAGGCCATCGACGTTCTTGAGGCGACAGCACGCGCGCACCCCGAGGTCCTGCGCGAACCGGCGCCCCAAGTAATCTTCGTTGGCTTCGGAGACAGCTCGATCAACTTTGAACTGAGGGCTTGGACGGACGAGTTTGCAAACGCGCTCCGGATCCGGACAGACTTGGCTTCGGCGGTGTACGACGCGATAAACGAGGCAGGGATGTCCTTTCCGTTTCCCCAGCGTGAGGTGCGACTGCTGACCGAATCGAAGTCTGGTTCTCCCGTCGTCCCTGCCGACGACGTGACGGCGCAGGACAAACTAGACTCAAGCGCTAAGAGCGAGCGTGACTTGCCCCAGAAAGATTTAGGGAAATCGAGCGGCGATATTCGCTCCCTTGGAGAATGAAACACTAATAAACCCCTTGAAACAAAGAAGATAAGTCAAACACGCAGTAATAAAACAAACCAATGAAGACAAATAAGATCATTCTATCGAGTATGCTGGCAGGCCTCATCACAGCAACCGCCCGGAAAAATCTCGTTGATTTTATCCGATAGGATCGGCCTAAAGTAAATCCTCGCAATGCTCTATCGATCATGAAAGTGTATTCTCCTTGCCGACTTCTTACTCTCTGTTTCGGATGTTTTTTCGCCTTTTCGATCAACAGCATTGCCGGCACGTTTAGCGGCACTGTTTCCGACCTCGACGCCGGCAACGGTTATCTGACTGTAACAAATCCGGCGGGCCAAACGACTCAGACATTCAAGGTCACTTCCGAGACTGTTATTGTGACTGCGGATGGAAAGTCCAGCCAGCTTCTCAATCTGATCGAGGGGACGGTCGTTACGGTTGATGCGGATCCCGGTGCCGGAAGGCTCGCTACGAAAATCACTGTCCTGCCTGATGTCTCCCAGGAGCCGCCGTGAGAAGCGCAATCTAGCGGTTGACGGTGTATCGGTGTCTTCCGGTAACCGCACCTGAATCTGGCTGCCAGTAAAGCGCGCGAACTGGCTCAACGTCGCCGCTCGGTTGTTTAGCCCTGTTTCTCTCGTACGACGCGAAGGTGCTCGAAGCACGCTGTTGGCGAAAAGGAGGGGCCCGCGCTGTTCATTGACATCATTGGCATGCCGCGAACGCCCTATTCTTTCGCTGGTGCCGCGCGCCGGGGCTTCCGCCGTGGCTACTGGTAGAATAGCCTTTCTACCCCGCATCTCTATTGATGAGATTGCATGGGGTTTGGGGTAGGTGAAAGGGCCGGCGCCGGAGGCTACGGCAGGACGATTGCTGGCGAGAATTTCCATTCGTCGGGTTTCAT
>CAWASQ010000005.1:0-72560 GCA_963784465.1 uncultured Verrucomicrobiae bacterium | reverse complement strand
AGACCAGCCCGGCTTGTTTCGTCTCGAATACCTTGTATCCACTTGGACCGAGCACCTTCGCCAGAATATGCGGATGACAGTCGAAGACACGAGAGCGTTCAAGAAAAGCTGGGAGCTCCATGCAGGAGACTTCGAACCAATCGTGCGCCATTTCCGGTCGACCGAGAGGTTCATCCATCTGCCCGGTTTCGGCTTCCCGGGGCGCACCACTATGACATCGCGAATGCCGAGGCCCAAGCTTGTTGCTGTGACCTCCGAGGCGTGAGCGAACCCGCAGATCTTGGCCGATGCCCGCTGCGGTGCGTGTTGATTCTCGTGAGACGATTTACTCCGGGGGCTTAACCGCGAGCTGTCCGCGCATCTCAGCGGCGTATTGGTCGGCATTGAGGCCGGTGAGCAGATGGAGAACCCGATCAGGCAGTTTCACGACGGCTTCGACTCCAGCGGCCTTCAAAGCCGCTTCATCGAGGGCACCATTGGTTGTAACGACACGCAATCGAGTCTCGGCACACGCGTCTACGCGCTGGATGTTGGCCCTGCCTCCCAGAGCGTTGATCAGGGCGCGTGCCTTTTCGGCGGCAAGCGGATCACGAAGCTTCGGCTGGATGCCCGCCTGCGCCGGCGCATGAACCGGGGACGGAGCCTCAACCTCGTCGGCCTCCGCTCCTGCGTGCTTGAGATAGTCTCCGATCTCCGTCTTGAGAACGTCCGAGCGCGTGCCAAAAATGGCCTGGACGCCGTCGCCGACCATCACCACTCCGGCGGCGCCGAGCGCCTTCAGCTTGGCGGCGTTGACCTTGGTTGGATCCTTGAGCTTCACGCGCAGTCGCGTGATGCATGCATCGAGGTTGCACGATATTGCTTCGCCCGCCGAGCGCGCGCACGATCTGAAGCGCGAACTCGTCACCGCCTTGCGAATGTCCCGCCACGGCTTCCTCAAGCTCTTCGCTGCCCGGGGTTTTGAGGTCGAACTTGCGAATGGCGAAGCTGAAAATGAGGAAGTAAACTCCCGCCCAGATCGGGCCGATAACGAAGAGCCACAGCGCGTTGGTCGACTTCGGGAAAAGCACGATGTAGTCGATCAACCCGTGCGAGAAAGTGAACCCGTGTTTGATGCCAAGCGCGATGCACACGAAATAGGCGACTCCCGCCAGCAGCGCGTGAATGCCATAAAGCACCGGCGCGACGAAAAGAAACGCGAACTCGATCGGCTCGGTGATGCCGGTCAGAAACGCCGTCAGCGCGGCGGACATCATGATGCCGCCAATCTTGGCGCGATTCTCCGGGACGCGCGGCAAGAGCAATCGCGGCCGCCGCAGCTGGCAGTCCCCACATCTTGAAGAGATAACCGCCGGTCATGTTGCCGGCCGTCGGATCGCCCGCGATGAAGCGCGCGATTTCGCCGTGCACTTCCTTGCCGGTGCTAGGGTCGACGAATTCGCCCGCCTGGAAAAAGAACGGAACATTCCAGACGTGGTGCAGCCCGAAAGGGATCAGCGCACGTTCCACAATGCCATAGATCGTGAAGGCAAGGGCCGGCTGTCCATGGACGGCCCAGTTCGAGAAGGCCTTGATCCCGTTGCCGATCGGCGGCCAGATAAAGCTCAAGATCACCGCCGCGACAATCACGGCGAAAGCCGTGATGATCGGCACAGAACGCTTGCCTGCGAAAAAACCGAGATAGCTGGGCAGCTGAACCTTGAAAAATCGGTTGAACGCCCAGGCCGCGATCAGGCCCACGATGATGCCGCCAAAGACGCCGGTCTCGATCGAGGGAATACCCATGACAGTCGCCGTTTCGATCCCGCGCATCTTCGCCACGACGCCCATCGCAGCGAGAAACACCGCGAAGCCGACCGTGCTCGCAAGCGCTGCAACGCCGTCATTGTCGGTCAGGCCGATCGCGACGCCGATGGCGAAGAGCAGCGGAAGATTGGAAAAGATGGCGCCGCCCGATTGGGCCATGATCTGCGAGACGATTTGCGGCAGCCATGAGAAGTTTGCGCTGCCGACGCCGAGCAAAATGCCCGCCACGGGAAGCACCGAGACGGGCAGCATCATGCACTTGCCGATTTTTTGAAGGTACGAGAAGGCGTTGGAGAATGAGGGCATGATCTTGGGAGGGTTTAGGGTTCGACAGGAAGGAGTGCGCGGACTTCATCGCCGGTGCGGCAATTAAGGGCGCGCTGCGCGAGTTCGCGACAATCCGCGTAAGAGAGGCGCCGGATCTGCGCTTTGATCGTGGGGATCGACGGCAGGCTGACGCTGAGTTCGTCCACCCCGAGACCGACGAGAATCGGCACGGCTTGCGGATCGCCGGCAATGCCGCCGCAAACACCTGTAAATCTCTTGTGTTTGCGGGCGCCCTCGACGGTCTGCGCGATAAGGCGCAGCACGCCCGGGATTCAGGGCATCGACCTTCGGAGCGAGCTTGGGATGGCCGCGATCCATCGCGAGCGTGTATTGAGTGAGATCGTTGGTGCCGATCGAGAAGAAGTCCGCTTCTTCAGCGAAAACTTCTGCCATGATCGCGACTGCCGGAATCTCCACCATGATGCCACAGGGCATCGGCGGAATGCCGAGTGAACTCGCTTCCTCAGCCAGGATCGCCTTCGCGTCGAGCAGTTCCGCCATTGTCGCGATCATCGGAAACATGACGCGCAGTTTCCCGAACTGGGAAGCGCGGAGAAGTGCGCGCAGCTGCGTGCGGAGAATTTCCGGCCGGTCGAGCCCGACGCGAATGCCGCGTTCGCCGAGGAACGGATTGTCTTCCCTGGGAATCGGCAGATAAGCAAGCGGCTTGTCGCCTCCCACATCAAGAGTGCGAATAATCAGCGGACGATCCGCGCCGACGGCGAGGGCGATGCGCTTTGTATTCTTCAAACTGTTCGTCTTCGCTCGGAGCCGTCGAGCGCTCCATGAACAGGAACTCCGAGCGCAGCAAACCGACGCCGTCGCCGCCCAACTGAGCGACCTCGCCGGCGTCTTTGAGCCCTCCGATATTTCCCGCAACCTCGATATTGCGCCCGTCCGTGGTCGTGGCTGGCTCGAGCGCGTGGGCCAGGTCTTCCTTCCGCTGCTGCTTCGTGGCGGATTTGCGCCTCGCGAAGCTTCTCGATTTCCTCGGGAGAGGGATTGAGCCGCAAGGTGCCCTTGCTGCCGTCGAGAATGACAGGCGTGCCATTTGGGAAGTTCCAGCGCGCGCGCTTCGATTCCGGCCAGCGCCGGGATGCCGAGCGAGCGCGCGAGAATGGCGACGTGCGAAGTCGCGCCGCCCCGCACCGTCGCAAAGCCCATGACCTTCCCGCGCTCCATGGCCGCGGTATCCGAGGGCGTGAGGTCCTCGGCGATGAGAACGGCGTTGGCGGGATAGGAGGGAGCTTTGCGCTTGATGCCGGTAAGTACCTCGAGCACGCGCTCGCCCACGTCCCGAAGATCGTTGGCGCGCTGCGCGAGCAGTTGATTGCGCAGACCAGCGAGCCGCTCGGCGTGAGCTTTCACGGCGTTCTTCCAGGCGAAGGCGGCGCTCTTCCCCTTGGCGATCGCCGAGGTGGCGATTTCGATGAGGTCGGGATCCTCGAGCAACTCGGAATGCGCGGCGAATATCGCCGCTTTCGCTTGTTCCTTATGGCCATGAAGCTGCGCACGCAAGCGCTTCAAGCTGCCCGGCCGCTCGGTCTATGGCACCATCGAGCAGCCGCCGCTCTTGATCGGGCGTGCCCCCCTCTTCCTTCACTTGGATCTCCACGTGGCGCACTTGGTACACCTCGCCGACCGCCAGTCCGGACGAAGCCGCGACACCTGTGATAAGGTTCGGATCGACATCCTTCCTCGGGGCCGGGGCCGCGATCGGTGCCTCCGTCATCGTCGCAGGCGCGGACATCGGGAACACAGCCCTCGTCGCCGAGTCCTTCTGCGATCATTGGGGTAAGCCTGTTCACTGCCTCACGGGCGTCCGGACCCTTGGCCACGAGCACGACCTTGTCGCCTCGCGCTGTCTCCAGCGCCATCAAGGATGTGACGCTGCGAGCGTTTGCAGAACGGTCGCCGAGCTGCAGTCTGATATCGCTCTTGAACGTCTTTGCCGTGCTGCTCAAAACCGCCGCCGGCCGCGCATGCAGGCCGTTCGGATTCGGAAGAATGATCGCCTCGGAAGTCACCGTCGGACCCGCTTCCTCCTTGGCCTCCGGCCGCTGCGCCATTGAGTGTCAGCGTCAACACGGGAGTCTTCCCAACAGTTGCCGTGCCGGATCCGTAAACTGTGCCGGAAACTCGTTCGCCGTTCGAGATGATCACTTCGGTCAGGAGGCTCTTTGCATTTGTCGCGACGTAATCCAGATCGAACTCGATGAGCGGTGCGCCCGTTTCGACCTTGTCACCTACCTTTACCCTTGAAGTGAAACCCTGGCCCTTCAACGTGACAGTATCGATGCCCACATGCATGAGCACCTCCACGTCGCCCGCTGCCTTCAACGTCACCGCATGGCCGGCCGCATGCTGCTGAACAATCTCGCCTGGACAGGGCGCGCGCAGAATATTGTCCGTCGGATCGATCGAGATTCCGTCGCCGGCAAGCTTCTGGGAAAAGACCGGATCGGGCACGCGTTCGAGGGGATAGAGCACACCGGAAACCGGCGCCAGTAGGATGAGTTCGTTATCGCTCATGGGGATTGACATGGGTTTATTCGGAAATCGCTTGCTTTACAAGCCTAGTTTTGCGGCGGCTTCCCTTTCTGGCGCGCGCGCCTCCCGACACGGTCACGCGTTGCGGTCCGGCGAAAGATCCAGCCTCAAGGTCTGCAGCGGCCGAATCGCTTGACATCAACCGGCGGTTCCCGCAATCCTTTGCTCTCCAATCGATATCATCTTCACGCGCAAGCGATCTTCTTGGGCGAAAACTAAACAGAATCCCAACAGCCTTTAGCTTGGATAGCCTCTGGAGGAGCCCATGATTCACAGACAGCTAAAATCATTTCCGAAAAACTTCCTTTGGGGATCCGCTTCCGCGGCATATCAAGTCGAGGGTGCTTGGGACGTCGACGGCAAGGGCAAGAGCGTCTGGGATGTTTTTACCAAGATACCCGGCAAGACCTATAAGGGGAGCAACGGAGACATAGCCATCGATCGTTATCATCTCTATAAGGAAGATGTTGCTCTCATGGCTGAAATGGGCCTGAAAGCATATCGCTTTTCCGTGAGCTGGCCGCGAATCTACCCGACCGGCAACGGCGAGTTAAACGAAGCAGGTTTGGCCTTCTATGATCGCTTTATCAATGAACTCCTTGCCAACGGCATCGAGCCCGTTCTGACCCTCTATCATTGGGACGTTCCTCAAGCCCTGATGGACGAGTACGGTGCCTGGGAGTCGCGATCGATAATCAAGGACTTTGACGACTATTGCATTACACTTTACAAGCGATTCGGCGATCGAGTAAAATACTGGGTTTCGCTAAACGAGCAGAATTTCGACTTAAGGCGCGGCTTTATCTTTGCCATGCATCCGCCAGGTGTAAGGGACAGCAAGCGCTTCTATGAAGCCAATCACATTGCTTTTCTGGCAAATGCCAAGGTCATCGAATCTTTTCGAAAATATGTGCCGCACGGGAAAATCGGCCCGAGCTTTGCTTACTCTCCTGCCTATCCCTCCACCAGTCACCCTGATGATATACTGGCTTTCGAAAACGCCGAGGAGTTTACAAACAATTGGTGGCTGGACGTGTATAGTTGGGCGAAATATCCGCAAGCGCCGTTTGATTACCTCGCCCGGCAAGGACTGGCTCCCACCATAGAGGACGGGGACTTTGAATTGCTACAAAAAGGAGCTCCGGATTTCATGGGAGTCAACTATTATTATACATTGACTTACGAATCCAATCCGCTTGACGGCGTTTCAGAGGGAGCGTTCAATACAACGGGCAAAAAGGGCAGCACTCAGCCAACTGGAGTTCCAGGTTTGTACAAGACTGCGCCTAATTCCCACCTGGAAACTTCAAATTGGGATTGGGCCATAGATCCCATTGGAATGCGCGTGGCACTCCGTCGCATTACGAGCCGCTACCATCTTCCCGTGTTTATTACGGAGAATGGCTTGGGGGAGTTTGATACTTTGGAACCTAATGATGTGATCAATGATGAGTATAGAATTGCTTACCTTGATTCCCACCTTGCGCAATGCCGACAGGCCATCAGTGATGGAGTGGATCTGATCGGATACTGCAGCTGGTCCTTTACCGATTTATTAAGCTGGCTCAACGGATACCAGAAGCGGTACGGGTTCGTGTATGTCAATCGAGATGAGACGGACCAAAAAGATCTGAGACGGATCAAGAAAAAAAGTTTCGCCTGGTACCAGGATGTTATCCGGACAAATGGATCTTCAATAGGACAACGGTAAGAGACGATCGCGAGACGTCGGGTTATTTGCTTGTTGTTCCCGAACCGGCACAAAGATTCTATTTCGCATTCCGCTACCGGGCGGGCGAACGACTTCAAAAGAGTTCGTGCGCCAGGACACTCAGGCAATAGAGCGCCGCTGTTTCCGCGCGCAGAATAATTGGGCCGAGGGTGATCGGCCGGCAACCTTGACTCTTCGCCATCGCGAGCTCTGCCGGCGTGAAATCGCCCTCGGGACCAACCAGTATGCAAACGCTGCGCGGCGGCGGATGTTCGGCGAGCACGCTCTTGATGCGACGGGCATCGGGTTGCAGGGAGGCGATCAGCATCAACTCGGATTGCTCGTGCTTGTCGAAGAATGCCTTTGGCGTGCGCGGCAGCGCTATGCCAGGGAGGCGATTCTGGCCGCATTGCTTGCAAGCCTCGATGGCAATCTCGCGCCATTTGTCGCGCCTCTTCTCAGCATCGCTGACATCGAGGTGGATGACCGTGCGGTCGGAAAGCAACGGGGCGATTTGACTCGCGCCAAGTTCGGTCGCCTTCTGGATGATGAAGTCCATCTGCCTGCCCTTCGGCACGGCCTGAGCTAGGGTAATCGCGCAAGGCAGCGGCAGGGACCTGGTCTTCTGGCCGAGCCGCAGCCGAACTCTCTTTCCCTCGATTGCCGTAATATCCGCCCTCGCCTCTGCGCCCTCTCCATCAAAAACGGTCACATGATCACCCGCGCCGAAGCGAAGCACGTCCAGAACGTGATGGGACTCGTCTTCATCGAGCGCTGGCAATGAGGAACTCCACTCATTTGGCGAAAGATAGAAACGATGCATTCGGCGGTCCCTTCGGTTTGGCGTTTAAATTTCCGGCGGCGGCGCGGGAGTGGAGAAGCCGCCAGGGAGACGAGCAGCGCGCGAATCCGAACACCAATCTTCGGGAAAAGGTCGCTGCTTTCATTCTGAGTTTTTCGCGGTTCTTCCACGCAGTTTTTTTTCAAGATACTCGTCGAGCGCCATCTGCCAGGGACGCGGCACGACCCCCGTCACCGCAGTGAGTTTCGCGCTGCTCATCACGGTATGAGGCGGGCGGGGTGCGATGAACATCTTCATCGCCGACAACGGGATAGGCTCGGCAACACGCGCTCTGAGCGGTAGCCCGGCGCGTGCGGCGAAATCGAGGGCGTGCTGACCATACTCGTGCCAGGAGCATGCTCCTGCATTGCAAGCATGATATAGCCCGCCCGGAAGAGCCCTGTCGAGAAACGGCATGAGCCACCGTGCGACGTCCTCAGTAAAGGTCATACATGACATCTTATCCGCGATGGCCTCCACTCTGTCGCTTTTCAGCGCGCGTTCAATAATGGTGTCGGAGAAGCTCGGCTTGTCCGGACCGAAAACCCAGGCGATGCGCGCGACCATATGCGCCGGGGACGGCGCGAGCGCGGCGCCCTCACCCGCCAGCTTCGTGCGACCATACTGGCCAAGCGGATTAGCGTCGTCTTCCTCGGTATAAGGAGTGGTCTTCGCGCCATCGAAGACATAGTCGGTGCTGAAATGGATGAACCGCGCGCCCTTTGCAGCCGCCACCTCCGCCATCACGCCCGGGGCTCGTGCATTGACGATCTCCGCTTCCTCTCGCGCCGTCTCGCAGCGATCCACATTCGTCAGGCCAGTGCAATTAACAAGCACGTCGTAGGCTGCCGACTCGAGCCGTCCGCTTAGGGCGGGTAGATCTGCCACATCCAGCTCCGGGCGCGCCAGAGCTTCGACGTCACAGCCTTCCGACCAAATACGCGCAAGCGCCCCGCCCAGGCGTCCGTTGCCTCCAAGGATCAGAACCTTCATGGACGCCTGTGGCAACACTGTCCCCGCCGCCGATTTGCGAAAATCTCGCGACGACCCATCGCGTCAGAAGAATCCCCCATAGATCAAACTTCCGCAGGCTTCGGCAGCAGCGGCTCCCACCACTGGCGATTCTCGAGATACCATTTCACGGTCTCGCGAATTCCATCGCGAGGCATGTGCAGCGGCTTCCACCCGAGCTCTGTTTGGATCTTCGTCGAATCGATCGCGTACCGCCGGTCATGTCCAAGCCGGTCCGCGACATGACTGATCAATCCACGCGGTTTTCCGAGTGTTTCGAGGATCAATTCGACGACGGCAATATTTTCCATCTCGCCGCCCGCGCCGATGTTATAGACTTCGCCGGTCCGGCCCTCGAGAAGCACTGCCATGACTCCGCGGCAATGGTCCTCGACATGAATCCAGTCCCGGACGTTCAACCCGTCCCCGTAAACGGGAAGTTTTTTGTCCGCCAGCGCGTTGGTGATCATCAACGGAATCAACTTCTCGGGAAACTGATAGGGACCGTAGTTGTTGGAACACCGCGTAATCACAACTTCCTGCCCGAACGTCTTGTAAGCCGCCAGAGCAAGCAAATCCGCGGAAGCCTTGCTCGCCGAATACGGCGAGCTGGGATCAAGCGGAGTCTTCTCCGTGAACCGGCCTTCCGGTCCCAGCGAACCGTAGACCTCGTCCGTCGAGACTTGGAGAAACCGCTTTACCCCATGTTTGCGCGCGGCCTCAAGAAGCACCTCCGTGCCGATAACGTTGGTGTGAATGAAATTGCCCGGCTCGGAAATGCTGCGGTCCACATGCGACTCCGCCGCGAAGTTCGCGACCGCATAGAACTTGTGGCTGGCGAAAATCGTTTCCATAGCGTCGCGGTCGCCAATGTCGCATTGGAAGAATTCGTAGCGCTCCCCGAACCGCTGGGCAAGCCCGGCCAAATTCTCCGGATTTCCAGCATACGTCAGGGCATCGACGTTCGTCACGAATGCCGGTTGGTAGTGGTCCAGCATGAACCTCACAAAATTGCTGCCGATAAATCCACAGCCGCCCGTTACGAGAAGACGCATCCGCAGCATGTAACAACGTCGAAACACCCGCCGCAATGCGGAAAACCGGCTTCTCTCCGTCCGCCACGATTCGGAACAGTATTCCCGATGTCGACCCCGCTCGCTGAATGCCGATCGCCACGACGGTTGGTTGTCCCCTGGCTGCTTGTTCTCGGGCGTTAGTCAAAGCACCACCATTACCTGCTTGTGTGCCCAGGCATCATTATTTTGATGGTACCGGCAGGCACGCTCGAGATGGAGGAGCTCGAGAAGCGCATCGCGGCCGGAGTATGCATCGCCCTGGGAGTGCCCTTTGCCGTGGCCCAGTATTCTCCCTTTGTTATTCGAGCCGAGGCCCTGGCTTTGGGTCTACGGAATCGTGCTGATTGCAACGGGATTCACCAGCTGTTGTTGCTGGCCCGTGTGCATTCCATTGCTCGTCTATTGGATTAAGCCTGACGTGCAGCGATACTTCGGAAAAGATGTCTAAGCCTAACAGATTCCGGCATGTTCTCGGGCGGTTCTCAAGCTGGGATACGGGGCGGTTAAGATCGCCGATCCGTAATGCGCAGCGCGCGATGCGAACCGGATTGCCCACTGATCGTCGTCTTCGGTGGCCCGTGGTATCGATCTTGGGAAACGGATTGACCCTCGAGGAGAGCCTGGAAGGCGGAAGGCTCTAAATTCTCGGAATAGTAATCCCGGTTTGTCTCATGTATTTACCCGCACGGTCGGCGTAACTCGTTTCACAGACGTCCGCCGCGTGAAAGAAGACGACCTGCGCAAGACCCTCGTTGGCATAGATCTTCGCGGGAAGCGGAGTCGTGTTGGAAATCTCCAGCGTAACATGCCCTTCCCACTCAGGCTCAAAGGGCGTCACATTGACGATGATCCCGCAGCGCGCGTAGGTGGATTTTCCCAGACAAATCGTCAGAATGTCCCGCGGAATGCGGAAATACTCGACACTTCGCGCAAGAGCGAAGGAATTCGGAGGGATGATGCACACGTCGGTCTCGATATCCACCAGGGACCGCGGGTCGAAGCTTTTCGGGTCCACTACCGTATTAAAAACATTGGTGAAGACCTTGAATTCGCGGGAAACCCTTAGATCATAGCCATAGCTTGAGAGGCCGTAACTGATCACTGGCAAATCGCTTTCGAGCCTTTTTGTTTGTCCATCCGCGAATGGTTCGATCATGCCCTTCTCCGTCGCCATGCGGCGGATCCACCGATCCGAGCAAACGCTCATCCGATCAAAATGGCATCCCGGGAACGTCCATTCCCCCAGTGACCTTCTTCATCTCGCTCTCAGCCATTTTGCGTCCATCCTCGATCGCCTGCTTAACCCCGGCGAGGACAAGGTCCTCGAGCATCTCAACGTCTTCCGGGTCCACTACCGAGGGGTCGATCTTAATGGAGATTACATCGCCCGCGCCGGTGGCGGTGACTGTCACTTTACCACCGCCCGCGCTGGCCTCCACGGTCTTCTGGGAAAGTTCACTCTGCTTCTCGGCCAGCTTTGCCTGCATGCGCTGGGCCTGCTGGAGCATTTTTTGGATGTTCATTTGTTCGCAGTCTGGATTTCGCCCGCGAATATTTCGAGGGCTTTCTTGATCAGCGGATCGTTTTTGAACGCTTCCACGGGATCGCTAGGCTTCTCCTCACGCGGAACATCGGCCCGATCCGGCGAAGCCGCAGATTGCGCATCAGCATCGGCTTGCGGCGGTTCGACGAGCTGCTCGCCGATCTCCAGGCGGAGGCTCACTTTCCTGCCGAGCGCTTCGCGTAATTTGTCCTCGGCATCCTTGCGCCCAGCCTCTCCCACGACCGAGCGCAGTTCGCCCGCGAACGAAGGGGCGAGCTGCACAAGCACGGACTCCTGGCTCGCCTCGGCGAACACGGCTTTCGTCAACCAACGATACTTGATGGATGACTCATAGGAAGAGGCAACACGATTCCAGGCCAGGGCGGCGTCAATCGACGCAGCCTCGGAGGACTTTGAATCGGCTGGGGTCCCCGGCTTCGCGTGAACGCCGGGGGGTGGTTCGATCCGCGCTGGTTGCGCCGCCCTGGGAGAATGCGGCGCGCCGCTCTGGAGGGAAGTCAGCGTCTCGATGACCTCGTCAAGACTGGCCTGGCCGAGCAGGTGGGTGGCCTTTATGACAGCCACATCGAGTTGAAGCTTTTTGTCCGACGTCCAGCGCATTCTCGACTCCGCCTCCGCGAAATTGTCAAGGAGAACAAGGAGCTTGTCTCGAGGCGGTGAAGACTCGACGGCAGCCACGCCCGCGACCAGCAGATCGCGCAAGTGGCCGACCAGGTCGTTGAGCAGCCGCGACATGTCTTTCCCGGCTTCGGCCTGCTCCGCGATAATCTCCAAGCCGCCGGCGGCATCGCGCCGCAGGACACATCCGGCGAGTTCCGCAACCGCTTCGCGCGACGTGAACCCAAAGACCGCCCGGACATCATTCGCGCCGACCTTCTCTCCGCAAAACGCAACGGCTTGGTCGAGCATGCTCTCAGCGTCCCGGAGAGATCCCTCTGAGCCGCGTGCGATGTCTTCGGCAGCTTCGGTTTCGAGCTGAATATGCTCTTTTTCCGCGATCGCCATCAAGTGCTCCGCAATGGCTTTCGCGGGTATGCGGCGCAAATCGAATCTCTGGCACCGGCTCGTGATTGTAGCGGGAACCTTTTGGGCCTCCGTGGTGGCCAAGATGAACTTCACGTGCTCGGGAGGTTCCTCGAGCGTCTTCAGCAGGGCGTTGAAGGCACCGGGACTGAGCATGTGCACCTCGTCGATGAGGTAGATCTTGAATGGCCCGCGCGCGGGCGCATACGCGGCATTGTCGCGCAATTCGCGGATATTATCGACCCCGTTGTTGCTCGCCCCGTCAATCTCAAGGACGTCCAGGCTGCGCCCTTCGGCAATCTCCTTGCAGGCATCGCATTTGCCGCATGGTGTTGCCGTGGGACCCTGCGCGCAATTCAGCGCCTTGGCGAGGAGGCGCGCCGTGGAGGTCTTGCCGATTCCACGCGGACCAACAAAAAGATAAGCCTGCGCCACGCGTCCCGAGGAAACGGCATTTTGCAAGGTGCGCGTGATGTGGTCCTGGCCCAACACCTCCTCAAAAGTCTGCGGCCTGTATTTCCGCGCAAAGACACGATAGCTCACCCCGAAAGAATAGACCCACACTCCGATTTCGGAAGTCGGAAGGCGCTAAAATTTTACCCGACCTTCATGGTTGATTGAGTCGAATGCCGTCCTGCCGCAGGGCCTCGTCATAAAAGTTCCCGGCAAAACAGAGGCGGTTCATGTAGACGGAAACGACGGCCGCCACCATCAAAGCGGGGAGCGCATAGATCTGCCGGGTCATTTCCATCACGATCAGGATGGAAGTCAACGGCGCGCGCACAACCGCGCCTAGGCAAGCCGTCATTCCCGTCAGGGCCAGCAGAGTCTGGTCCTGACTCGTCAGCCCGAATGAATCAGGCGTTAGCTCGCCGACCAGCGCCCCGGCCATACCGCCAAAGAAAAGCAGCGGCGCGAAAATTCCACCGCATCCCCCGGCGCCATAGCAGGCCGCAGTGGCCAGCAGTTTCGTCACAAGGAGACACAGAGCCGCGCTCCACATAATCCCGCCATTTAAAGCCGCAACAAGATCTTCATCGCCCAGTCCGAATGTTCCCAGCCGGCCAGTCAAACTGAATGCCAGCACACCGAACATTCCTCCAATCAATGTCCCCATGACTAGCCTGAACGGCCCGGGCAAGGACGACCCCTTGCAGCGCGCACGGAATGCCAGCGTAATGTACTGAAAACCCAGGCCAGCCGCACCCGCGACGACCGCAACAACAGGGGACATCCAGAAAGTCTTCCAACCGAGTGCCAAATCCGCCTGAACGGGAAGAGCGGGAGCGCCCTTGGACATGGCAAAGACGACACTCGCCGCCAGCGCGGCAGCCAGGAGCGACCGGCCGGCAAAATTCTCCTCATTCTTCCCACCGGCGACCTCCTCGAGGACAAGCGTCACCCCGGCAAGCGGACTTCCAAACGCCGCTGCAAGTCCGGCGGCCGAGCCCGCGCATATCGCATTGGCCCGGTCCTGCGGGTCCTCACCGAACATCTTCGCAATCTTGCTCGCGATGGCTGCCCCTATGTGAATGGTGGGCCCCTCGCGGCCAAGGCTTGAACCCGACCCAATCGAGAGCGCACCTCCGACGAATTTAACCCAGACGAGATTCCAGGAGAAGTCGAACTGTCCGAGATGATAAGCCGCCTTCACCTGGGGAATACCGCTGCCCGGGGCATCGGTAGCAAAACGCTTCATCAACCAGCCGGTGATCCACGCGGCCACCGCCATGCCCGACACGACAAATCCCGCGAACGCCCAGAAGGCCCAGGAAGACGGCCGCACCACGAGCACTTCCGCGAGCAAAATCATTGCTCCGTGAAAGACGAGGGCTGTGAACCCCGCTACCATGCCGATCGTCGCCGTGCCCGCGAGTTGCGTGAGGTTTTTTCGCAGGTTCAATGTCATAGTCCGTTGTTAGACGATGCGAAAGTCAAGGTGTCAACCGCCTCGAACGCTTACCATGCGGGCGTCGGTGTCTATTGCGGAGGACCTCTTAGCTTGCCACGGAGAATCGAGAGCGCTGAATCAATCCGCTACGAAAGGAAAAGCCGCATCCCTTCGTTCAACGGCTACCAGGCATAGGCCTCGCCATCGCGGCCGAGAAATTTTCCACTCTGCGCGCTTTTCAGACCGGTGATTGTCTGAAAGAGCGATCGAGCCGATTCCTGGGGAGTCAGCGGAGCGTTGGGACCACCCATTTCTGTTTTCACCCAGCCCGGGCTAATCGCCGCGACGACGATACCCTCGGGGCGAAGCTCCGCCGCGAGGGCACGCGTCAGCATATTCAGCGCCGCCTTGGAAACCGAATAGGGATAGTATTGAAAATCCACCTTTTCGCTGATTGATCCCGCCCCTGAGGAGATGTTTGCCACGCGCGCATTGGCTGACGCTCTCAGGTGAGGAAGGAACGTTCGTGTGACCCGCGCCACACCAGTAACGTTGCAATTGAAAGCTTCATTGAACCATTCCGGATCAACCTCTTCGAGCGTTTCATGACCTTCCCCTGGAAATGTTGCGGCATTATTCACCAGCACATCGAGGCACTTGCCCGCGAGGAATCGAGCCGCTTTTGTAATCGTCGCCTGGTCGCAGACGTCCAGTGACAAAAGCTTCACGTTGGCCCACTTTCCGGCGAGAGCCTCGAGTTCGGGGCGCTGAACCCCTCGCGCGGCAGCAAACACCTCCCAGCCCGCGCGAGCGAACTCCGTCGCCAAGGCGAGACCAATTCCACGGCTGCTTCCAGTAATCAGAACCCTTTCCGCCATAAGTTCACAGCAGTTCCATTTGACCAAGCCCCTCCCTGATGGCCGCCTTCCTGCGGCGCGCCTTGGCGAAGGAAACGCCGTCATGGTCACCGGCGAGGGAAGGCGTGCCGTCCGCAGTGAGTTCCGCCTTCTCCAGATTGTTAAGGATATCTTTGGCGCGACTGAGAACAGGGGCGGGAAGGCCGGCCAGGCGCGCAACCTGGATCCCATAGCTCTGATCCGCGCGGCCAGGCAATACTTTGCGAAGGAAGATTACTTGCTCGTTCCATTCACGAACGGCGACATTGAGATTCACGACTCCCGTGCGTGTGCGCTCAAGATCCGTGATCTCATGGTAGTGCGTTGCGAAAAGCGTTCGGCAGCCAACAGCGTCGTGAAGATGCTCAGCGACGCTCCAGGCTATGCTCAGACCGTCAAAAGTTGAGGTTCCCCGGCCGATTTCGTCCAGGATGACCAGGCTGCGAGGCGTCGCGTTGTTCAAGATATTCGCAGTTTCATTCATCTCGACCATGAATGTGGACTGGCCCCTTGATAGATCGTCGCTGGCGCCAATCCGCGTAAAGATGCGATCCACCACACCGATCCGCGCGGAAGCCGCGGGCAGATAGCTGCCCATCTGCGCCATCAAAGTCAGCAGGGCAACCTGGCGGATGTACGTGGACTTTCCGGCCATGTTCGGTCCCGTAATGATCGCGAAGCGGTTGTTCGCAGTGTCGAGCGACGTATCGTTGGGAACAAAACGTTCCACAGTCGACTGCTGGTCCAGGACAGGATGACGACCCTCAACGATTTCGAGCGCGCCCGAATCGTCGACGCTTGGACGGCAGAAATGGTTCTGGCGCGCGGCTTCGGCCATCGATGCGACCGCGTCCAATACGGCGATGGCGGCGGCAGTGGCCTGAATAGACGGTGTTTCAGCGAGAGCCATGCCGCGCAGGCTTTCGAAAATCTCGATTTCGCGCGCCTTTGCGCGTTCATCGGATCCGAGGATCTTGCCCTCGATATCCTTGAGTTCCGGCGTGATGAAGCGCTCACTGTTGACCGTCGTCTGCTTGCGAACGTAGTCGCCAGGGACGGAGCAAAGATTGGCGCGGGTAACCTCAATGAAATAGCCAAAGACCGTAGTGAAGCGAACTTTGAGCGACTTGATTCCGGTGCGCACGATTTCGCGCGCTTGAAGGCTTGCTATCCAATCCTTCCCCTCGCGAGAGGCTGCGCGAAGCTCGTCGAGCGCGGGATCGTAACCGTCGCGAACAAGACCTCCGTCGCGCAAAATGGCAGGCGGTTCCTCAACGATCGCCCTTGAAAGCGTATCGACGAGCTCCGGAAGAGGATGGAGTTGCCGGACCAGTGAGGCGAACAGCGTTCCCGATTCGGCCAGGCAGGGGGCGCCAGCGCAATCTGCCACTCCTGGCACAAGGGACAGCGAACGGGCAAGCGCCGCAAGGTCGCGGGCATTGCCGGAGGAGCCGTTCAGGCGCGCTATCGCGCGCTCCAGATCGCGGATCTCCGCGAGGTGCTCGCGCAGAGTGCCCAGCAGCAGCGAATCCTCGAGCAAGCGGGCGACGGCATCCTGCCTCAAGCGGATCCCGTCGACATCGCGCAAGGGATGGAGCACCCAATCCCGGAGGAGCCGCGCCCCCATCGGAGTGACTGTGCGATCGAGGACACCAAGGAGGGTCATCGTCTTACCGGCGCGAGACTGGACGAGTTCGAGATGCGCTTGCGTTGTGGCATCGAGCGTCAGAAACTCGCTCGAGCGGTATGGTCGGAGCCGGAGGAGATGCGAGGCGTTTCTTCGCATCTGCCGGGTGAGATAGTGCAAAAGCGCTCCCGCCGCGCCAACCGCCGCAGGCAAGTCCGTACACCCGAAGCCATCGAGCGAATGAACCTTGAAATGCTCGCGCAGGAACTCCTGCTGCCGCCAAAGTCTCGAAGATGTATCCGTCGAGGAAGTTGGCGTTTGCAAGGCCGTCGAAAAGCTCCCGCTGAGATTCAGGCGCGATCGTTTCGGCCGGCAGGATGCGTGCGAGTTCATCGACCAGAAGCGTCACGCCCGGCAGCTCTGTGAGACGAAACTCTCCGGTCGTCAATTCGCAGTAAGCCAAACCAATCGAGCCGTTGCCTTGGCACACGGCGGCAAGATAATTCGGACGGCGATCGTCGAGGCCAAAGTCGTCAAGTGTGCCTGCGCTCAGGATCTGACTGACTTCGCGACGGACGAGTTTCCCGGCTTGCACTTCGCCAACCTGATCGCAAATCGCCGCGCGCCAACCGGCAGCAATGAGCTTTTCGATGTAGCCTCGCGCCGAATGATATGGCACGCCGCACATGGGGATTTCCCCGCGCTTGGTCAACGCCACGTTGAGAATCGCCGATGCCTCCCTGGCATCGTCCCCGAACATCTCATAGAAATCCCCCAAACGGAAAAGAAGCAGCGTATGAGGAGGCAGCTCACGCCGAATGGCGTGGTATTGCTTCATCATCGGTGTCAGCGAATCGCCCCACATGGAAATCTTTCCGCGCGCGTTTCTCGCCCTCAGCCGTTTTCCAGGGCCTGCACGCCTCCAAAGCCCATCGAAACGAAAAACCGGGCCAATGTCATCGATTGGGCTGGCGAGAAGGCTCGCCCGCATCTGATGATTGCCTCAGGAACGCCACAAGGGGACTGGTCGCCTCGGCATGATCAAGCTGGGAAGGAAGACCCGCCTCGAAGGCCTCGCGCGCGCACTCAACGGCGGCCTTAAACGCCTGTGCCATGCGAACAGGGTCGCGTGCCGCGGCGATTGCGGTATTCACAAGCACCGCGTCAGCTCCCATTTCGAGCGCCTGAGCGGCATGGCTTGGGGCGCCGATACCCGCCTCGACGACCACGGGAACCGCAGCTTGTTTGATGATGATCTCGATTTGCGCGCGGGTTTCGAGCCCGCGGTTGCTTCCGATCGGCGATCCCAAGGGCATCACCGTCGCAGTTCCAACATCCTGAAGCCGCTTGGCGAGCACCGGATCGGCATTGATGTAGGGGAGCGCTGAAAACCCTCCTTTACGAGTAATTCAGCTGCTTTAAGCGTTTCGATCGGATCCGGCAGGAGGTAATGGGGATCGGGATGTATTTCGAGTTTCACCCATCGGGGCAGGCCCGCTGCCGCGGCCAGACGGGCAAGGCGGCCAGCCTCTCCGGCGTCCAGCGCTCCGCTCGTGTTGGGCAGAAGCAGGTATTTTTTGGGATCAATGAAATCAAGGATATTGGCGAAGGGATCATGTCCGCCGCTCAGGTCCGCGCGGCGCAGCGCGACCGTGACGATCTCCGTGCCGCTGGCGGCAAGGGCATCCTGCATGACCTCGTTGGAAGAAAACTTCCCCGTGCCAAGCAGCAGACGCGAGGTGAATTCGCGTCCTGCAATTTTCAGTGTGCCCCTCATCCTCTCTTCTTAATGCGCTTCGCGCTCCACAGCAAGAGCGCCGCCTTCCACGGTCACGATCGCATTCGGAAGCGGAGAGGATGAGTCGTAATTCATGAACCCGCAAAAGTAAGATGTTCGCTCATGGCTTCAAGCGATTCGAAACTCCGGCGGAGGCGCAGCCTCAAAGGCCAGCCTTCGACCATCGCTGGGATGGCGGAACGCCAGCTTCCACGCATGCAACATATGGCGCGAGTAGCGGCCACGATGCCCATAGAGCGGATCGCCAAGGACGGGACAGCCCAGGTGTTTGAGATGAACGCGGATCTGGTGCGTCCGCCCGGTGCGGGGACGGCACTCCACGAGGCTCACGGCACCCGCGGAATCGAGAACTTGATATTCCGTCACGGCTTCCCTTCCGCGGCCGGCCGGACTACCGCCATCTTTTTTCGATTCACGCGATGACGCGCAATTGGCGCGTCGACGACTCCGCTGCGCCGCGGCGGTGAGCCCGAGACGAGAGCAAGATAGACCTTGCCGACTTCCCGTCCGGAAAATTGGCCGGCGAGAGAGCGATGTGCGAAATCCGTTTTGGCAACCACGAGGCAGCCGCTCGTTTCCTTGTCCAGGCGGTGAACGATGCCGGGACGTTCCACGCCGCCGATATTCGACAGACTTCCAAAATGGTGCAGCAACCCCGAGACGAGCGTCCCCTCCCTGTGTCCCGCGCCCGGGTGAATAACCATCCCGGCAGGCTTGTTGACCACAGCGAGAAAATTATCTTCGAAGAGAACTTCAATTGGCATCTCCTGGGCGCTCGCCGACTCGCTGCGCGCCGATGACGGTTCACGCCAGACGATCTCATCGCCTACTCGCACAATTTCGGAGGATTTGGTGGGCGCGCCATTGAGAAGCACTGCGCCGGAACGAATCACGGCCTGGATCCGCGAGCGGGAAAGCGCCGGGAGAAATCCCGCGAGGCATCGATCAAGCCGCGCGCCCGCCACCGCAGATGAAACGGTAAACACAGATCCTCTGGCATCGAGCGATGGCGAATTTCTTTGCGAAACAATCATCACGACTGATAATAACCCGATTTACTCATTTATCTCTTGGAGCAATGTTAAAAGAGGAAAGTTGCGACGGGCCGGACAAAGAGGCTCCGGAGCCGTAAATCGGAAACATGCAAAGGCTTGCCTCCATATCAGGCGAGGAGGGCCATTCTGAGCCAATGGAAACAATTCCCGCTTCAAAGCGGGAAGCGAGTGGCCGGCTGCTCGAGTCCTGCCCGGTCTGCGACACGGTTATGGATGTCAGCGATCAGGCGCCCTTGGAGCATGTTCGCTGCCCGAAATGCGGACAGCTTCTGCAGGCGCACCGGCAGTTCAACAACTACCGGCTTATCGCGCTCCTCGGAGAAGGGGGCATGGGCTCGGTGTTCAGAGCCCTCGATCTGAATCTCAACCGTGAGGTCGCGCTCAAGATTCTCAAGAAGGAATGCAGCGCAAATGAGAAGGAGCGTGCCGAACTCGAGGAAGAAGCTCGTGTCACCGCTTCGATCAACCACCCGCATGTCGTCAAAGTGTTTTCCTTCGGCGACGATCACGGACAATTCTATCTCGCGATGGAGTTGGCCGAAAAGGGCTCGCTTGACGACCTGATGGGTATTCAGCAGCGCCTGGCCGAGATTCAGGTGCTCCAAATCGGGATTCAAATCGCCGAAGGGCTTGAAGCGGCTCTCGAACGAAACCTCATCCATCGTGACATCAAGCCGGGAAACATTCTCTTTTCGGATCCGCATACCGCCAAGCTCGTGGATTTCGGCCTCGCCATTGTGATGGATGAGGCTGCGCAGGCGCGCGGCGAGATCTGGGGCACGCCGTATTACATCGCCCCGGAGAAACTCGACAATCAGCCCGAAGACTTCCGCAGCGATATCTACAGCCTCGGCGGAACCCTTTTTCACGCACTCGCGGGTCGCCCTCCTTACGAGGCGGCAGCCGCCTCGGCTGTCGCTCTTAAGCAGCTCATGAGTCAGCCGGTGAGCATTCAAACATTCGCCCCGGACGTTTCCAGTGAGACGGCCTACGTGATCGATCGCATGCTCGCGAAAGATCCCAATGAACGATACGCTTCATATTCCGAGCTCATTGAGCACTTGTCCTACGCGCGCGGCAAGCTGTTGGAACGCAGCCGGCAACCGACAAGGCCGAGGGAACGCATGGTCCTGGAAACGCAAGCTTCCAGAAATCTGGCAGGGTTACTCAGCCTGGGTCTTCTGATTGCTTCCTGCCTGATGATCTACCTCTTTCGTGAAAAGCTTTTTACCGCAGCGATCGAGCAGCATTCCGCCAGCCACGCGGCAGATCAATCAAAGGAATTGTTCCTGCGGGCCGTGCAGACGCTTGGAAGCCGGCAAACCGACAAGGCCCTTGACGCGTTCGACCGCCTTTCAATCCTCACCGGCAATGCGCAGCCCATGGGGAACTGGATTCGCATGAATGGCGCGCTCGCCATGCTCATGACGGGCAAGGAAAAGGAGGCGGCGCAACGATTCGAGCAAGTCGAGAAGGGGGGCATCTATTCGATCGAGAACGACGACAGGATTCTGGCAAGTTTCTTCGTCGAGGCGAGCAAGCAACTCTCCAAGGCCCAAAAACGGATCCCTTCTTCGATCACAAGACTGTATGCCAATGCGACCTTCGAAGCGTTTGGCCTCCTCTGTTTTGGCCTCCACGACTGGGCAATCGGCGACTTCGAAAATGCCAGCCTGATTCTCGAAAGTTTTCTGGACGGCAAAGTCGCCGAACCCGACGCTTGGATAGAGACTTACAAAGCCCTGGCGGAGGACTATCATTTCGATGCCAATCTCCTGGTGCAGATCGAGAGGGCTCTTCCGGAAGCGCTTGACGCCGCCGCCGTTCAGGCGCTCCTTGAAAAGGTTCGAAACGCGCGCGGATCCCTTCGAATCGGGGGACCGGCCACCGCGCGACTGGAAGCGATTGAACGCCGACTCACCGCCGCGAACGCGCATGCCAAGGCCCACTGAGTTCGGCATCCCGCCACGCGTCGCATCCTTCCTCTTGCGAGACCGTCAACCATGACGGATAAACACAAATCATGAGCGAACCCAATCTGCCGACTCCCGAGCAATTGCACCAGCGGCTGCAGGAGTTTCTCCGCGCGAGCTTTACGGCGCCGGCGCAATCGAGCCCCGCCGAGAGCGCGGAGGAGCCGGAGCAAAAGGCCCATCCCGTCTTTGAGTTTGCCCTAACCCCCCGCGATATCAAACGACACCTGGACCGCTTTGTCATCCAGCAGGACGACGCGAAAAAGGCTCTGAGCATCGCGGTCTGCGATCACTATCACCACGCGCAGTACGTCGCCGCACTTTCGCCGGAGGAGGCGAACAAAATTGAGTACGCCAAACAAAACGTCGTCCTGATCGGCCCCACGGGCGTCGGCAAAACCTACCTTGTCAGGCACATCGCGGATCTGGTGGGAGTCCCGTTCGTCAAGGCGGACGCGACGAAGTTCAGCGAAACAGGCTACGTCGGCGGAGACGTGGAAGACCTCGTCCGCGAGCTTGTGCACAAGGCCGACGGCGACGCTGCGCTCGCCCAGTACGGAATCATCTACATCGACGAGATCGATAAGATCGCCAGCGCAGCCGAGATGATCGGGCGCGACGTAAGCGGTCGCGGAGTGCAGACGGCCTTGCTTAAGCTCATGGAGGAAACCGAAGTGCCGCTCCGGGGCGGCAATGACCTCCAATCCCAGCTGCAAGCCGCATTGGAATTTCAAAGGAAGGGGAAGGTCACACGCGAGTCGATCAATACGCGGCACATTCTTTTCATCGTCTCCGGGGCGTTTGACAAACTGGCTGTTCGCGTGGCGAGCCGGTTGCGCCAGGCCCAGATCGGTTTTGGCGCTGAGCCGCGCGAAGCGCTCGCGGATCCGGATCTTCTTCGCCGGGCAGAAACGCGAGATTTTGTGGACTACGGGTTGGAGCCGGAATTCATCGGCCGCCTCCCGGTGCGGGTGGTTTGCGACGCCCTCTCCAGCGGTGACCTTTTCGAAATTCTCAAGCGGTCTGAAGGCAGCATCATCCGCCAATACGAACGATCCTTCCGCGCCTACGGCGTGGAGGTTTTCTTTGAAGACGAGGCGCTGCGCGAAATCGCCGAGCGCTCCGCGGGCGAGCGGACCGGAGCCCGGGGACTCCTGACCGTTTGCGAGCGCATTTTCCGCGATTTTAAGTTCGAGCTGCCCGGTTCGGGCGTTGCTTCGTTCACGGTCAAGCCAGGCCTTATCGAGAACCCTTCCGTGGCCCTCGCTGAACTTCTGCGCGCAGGCCACGCGGAACGCGAGAAGGCCCAGCGCGCCATCGTGGCGGAGTTTTCGGAAAGGTTCTCTGCCGAGCATGGAGTAAAGATTTCCTTCGAGAGCGATGCCGTGGAGCGCATTCTGGGCAGGGCGGCTGAGGAAAATCTTGGCGTGCGAGAATTTTGCGAGCGCGCTTTCAAGGATTATCAGTTTGGCCTGACGCTCATTAAGCGCAACAGTGGCCGAATCGAGTTTGCCATTCCGGCCCGCGCTGTTGACAATCCCGATGGCGTCCTCAGTGAGTGGGTTGTTGCTTCCTATCGCGAAGCGCCAGCGGAACCCAATGCATGAACGGCATCTTATTCCAGTTCGGGGACCCGACGGGCGGACCAAGCTGCCTTTTCCATGAGATACATTAAGGCTGCCATCCTCATCGGCACGATCAGCGCGGCCGTCGTTGTCGTCTTGTTCGCCACAGGATGGATTTCCACAACTCCGGATATCGTTCTGCGCGACAAAATCTACCAAATGTCCGGCCCGTTCGTCGTTCCCGCCGGCGCGCAATTGCTCACGATCGTGCTCTTGGCGTTTGCCGCGGCGTGGACTAGCGTGGACATCACGCGGCCCGTTCTAAAGGCGGTCGTAGCTGTTGCGGCGATTTTTCTCCTGGTTACAGGTTCACGGACCCTCGCGCTCTATAATGTCTTTTTCTCTCCCTTCCCCGGCGCCTTCGCGATTCTGGTGAGCTTCCTGATCGGCTTGGGCTACGGGCGCAGCGGAAGCGGCTCGCGGAAAAAGCATATCGAGCGTCTCTTCGGCCAGAGAGTGTCGCGGAGCGCCTTCAATCGCCTGGTGAATTCGGACGTCCCCATGAATTTCCCCGGGGCTCTCCAGGAAGGCACGGTTATTGTTTGCGAGGTTCAAAATCACAAGGAACTCATGGAGTTGCTTCCGCCGGAGCATTACGCGGCCATGACCAATCTCTATCTCCAAGTCGCGTCCGACTACCTCGTGGAGGTCGGCGGCTACCTCGACGAATGCACAGGCGAGAGCCTTCGCGTTGTTTTCGGCACACCGCTGCCCGACGAAAAGCATGCCAGCCGCGCCTGCCGCGCCGCCATTGACCTGTTATCCCGCCTCGATAACCTCAATCGTGAATGCGACGCCACCTGGCAGCGGCGCTTTGATTTTCGCATCGGAATCAACTCGGGCGAAATGATCGCGGCGGCCTACGGCGGCTCGCGGCTCGCCAGTTACAGCGTGGCGGGACCTGCTGTGGAGTTTGCCCGCCGGCTGTGCGCGGCTTGCGCCACTTACGGATGCCGCATCCTTGTCGGTCCCGAAACCTTCGAGCGGGCAGCGGAAGCCTTCGAGGCCAGGCCGATCGAGGTCCTCAAAGCGAGCGGCGAACGCCGGCGCGTCGAACTGTATGAAATCCTTGCTCCCAAGCATGAGCTCTCGCCAGAGCGGGAGCGCAGCCGCGATCACTTCTGGCGGGGAGTCATCTACTTTCGCGAGAAGCAGTGGGAAAAGGCCGCCCAGGAGTTCTCGAAGGCTCGGATCACAGGAATCCCCGACGCGGCCCTCGATTTCTACATCCAACGTGTGGAACGCAGTCGCCGGGGGGAGGAGGACTTCACAAAGGATCAAATGGCGCTCTTCACGGCATCGTGAAGAGGTGGCGAGGGCATCGAGTCGGCGATCTTGGCCTGTTTTCGCGTAAATGAGGTCCGTCGACTATCCCGAGCCGTTCCGCGAGCTCGCTCGTGAATTGCGGCGTCTGCCTGGCATCGGCCCTCGCACCGCGGAGCGCATCGCCCTCTGGCTGGCTTCGTCCAAGGATGCCAGACCGCTCGATCTGGCTGGCTCTCTGCGCAACGCCGCCGAGAACCTTCGCTCGTGCAGGACTTGCGGCTTCTTCTCCACGAATGATCTCTGCGAAATATGCCGGGCTGAAGACCGGATCGGCCGGGAGATTTGTGTCGTCGAGCAGGCCACCGACATTCTCCCTATTGAGCGAACAGGCTACTTCGGAGGCCGCTACCATGTGTTAGGGGGCCGGCTCGCTCCGCTCGACCACATTGGTCCGGAACAACTTCGCATTGGTGAGCTTCTCGAGAGGGCAAAAACCGAGGGGCCCTCAGAGATTATCCTCGCGCTGAGCGCGGATGTGGAAGGCGAAGCAACGACGAATTATCTCGCGGAAATTCTTTCGCCCTTGGGAATAGCAGTCACCCGCATTGCGCATGGCCTTCCTGCCGGCGGCGGACTGGAGCACGCAGACCCATTGACGCTCCAACGAGCCCTCGCTGGACGCAATCCGCTGAAGGTTTGACAGCAACCACACGAGCCCCGATGCTGCTTGCCATGAGCACGCCGAAGATCGATCCAGCGCTCCACCAGGCGAAAAAGCCCGACTGGATCAAGGTTCGGTTGCCATCTAATCCGGTATTCTTTTCCACCAAAGCGCTCGTCTCTGATCTGCGGCTGCACACAGTCTGCGAGAGCGCCCAGTGCCCTAACCGATGGGAGTGTTGGAGCCAGGGCACGGCCACTTTTATGATCGCGGGGGACCGCTGCACACGGGCTTGCGGCTTCTGCGCCGTCACAACCGCCAAGCCTTTCGCCCTTGAAGCTGACGAGCCGGAACGCGTCGCCGAAGCCGTGCGCCGGCTGAAGCTCAAACACGTGGTCATCACAGCCGTCGCCCGCGACGATCTTGCGGATGGCGGCGCCGAGCACTTTGCCGGGACGATCCGGGCCATACAGGCGATGGATCCTAAAATCATCACCGAGGTCCTAACCCCGGACTTTAATGGCAAGGAATGGGCGTTGCGCCTGGTCCTCGAAGCGCGTCCCCATATTTTCAATCACAACGTCGAAACAGTCGAGCGCTTGACGCCACAAGTTCGATCGCGCGCGAAATACCGGCTTTCGCTCGAGGTCCTTCGAATGGCAAAGCACATTGCGCCCGACATCGTGACCAAAAGCGGGCTGATGCTGGGCCTGGGCGAAACCGAGAACGAACTGTTCGAGGCTCTTGACGATCTTCGGAGCGCGAATGTGCAGGTCCTGACCATGGGCCAATACCTTCGCCCCACTCCCCAACATCTGCCGGTGGTCGAATATATCCGGCCCGAAACTTTCGCCCTTTATGGCGAAATCGCTCGCCGCAAGGGATTCGAATTCGTCGCCAGCGGCCCCCTGGTCCGCAGTTCGTATCACGCGGCGGATTTCAATCCGGTCCGCATTCAGGAATAATTCCGCCCCTTGCGCTGGTGCATCGTTGCAGTTGGCAAACCGCGACTCGCGTATGCTCGCGCGGGAGTCGCTGAGTATTTGGCGCGGTTGCGATGCTTTTCCTCAGTCGACACCAGCCATGTCAAGGCTTCCGACCCGTTGCGGGAAGGCAGCCAACTGCTCAGTCGCAGCGAAGGTTGCTTTCGCCTGGTGCTCGACGAGCGCGGCAAGAAACTGAACAGCCGCGCCTTCGCGCAAGAGTTAAGCAAAATCGAGGGCAATCCCCGCAAGGCATGCGCGCTCCTTGTGGGCGGAGCGGATGGGCTTTCCGCACGTGTGCGTGAGTCCGCCGACCTCCTCTGGTCTCTTGGACCTCTCACTTTTCAGCACGAAATGGCACTCGTCGTCGCCTTGGAGCAAATCTATCGTGCGCACACCATCCTGACGGGCATCCCCTATCATCGGGATTGATCGCACGCTCTCGCCTCGCCTCCGGCAAACAACTCAAGCCTTCTTGAGTCGCTCGTTCACAAAGTCCCAGTTGACCAAGTTCCACCAAGCCGAGACGTAGTCCGGACGGCGATTCTGATATTTCAGATAATAGGCGTGTTCCCAAACGTCGATGCCAAGCAGCGGCAGTTGCCCATCTGAGATCGGCGAATCCTGATTGGCGGTGGAGAGGATCCCGAGTTTCCCGTCCTTTAGAACCAGCCACGCCCAACCGCTGCCAAAACGCTTGACCGCGGCGTCGCTGAATTGCTTTTGAAACTCATCGAACGAGTTGAACTCCTTCTCGATGGCCTTAGAAAGTTCCCCCGATGGTCGTCCGCCGCCCTTGGGAGCCATCATCTGCCAAAACAGAGAATGATTGACATGCCCGCCCACATTATTGCGCAGACCGGTACGAATCGCTTCCGGAGCTTTGCTCAGACTCTTGAGCAGGTCTTCCGGCGATAGCTTGGCCAGCTCAGGCTGGTCGGCAAGGAGCTTGTTCGCATTGTCCACATAGGCCTTGTGATGTTTGTCGTGATGAATCTGCATGGTGAGTGTGTCGATGTGCGGCTCCAGCGCTTCATAGGGATAGGGAAGCGGCGGCAAAGTGTAGGGACCAGCCGGCGCCGGAGCGCCTGTCGCTTGGGCCGTAACGGGCGCAAGGGAAGCACCGTACCAAGTCGCGAAAAGATAACCGAAACCAAGCCTGAGGGCTTGGCGGCGTGTGCGGCAAACTATGTTGGACTCTGGAGGATTCATTACCCATAGGCTACGGGAAAAGCTTACCTAATCAACACGGGGAAAATCAGAGCACTAAGCCGCCCTCCTATCCCGGCGGTGCTCAAAAGTTTCTTCGAAGGGCTTCGCAAATGAAGCTTGGAGGCATTGCTGGACGCGCTGCGTGCGTCGTATCCGCCCGGCGTCCCGCCTATCCGATCATCGCCGCCAGAATCTCACTCGTCACTATTCAGTTTTACGCGCGGCGGCCTTCGACGATTGGTCAGGCAAGCGATCGCGCAAATGATCATTGAGATTCAGATTCGCGCCGAGCTGCTGCGCCGGATTGTGCGCAACCGCTTCCTGGGGCGGGTGATCTGCATACCGGAACTGCCCGGGCCTGGGAAGCAAGTCGTCGACCACCTCGATTTCGGCCAAGCCACTCTGGCCCGTGAGGTTGCCGACATGGCAGTGCGCCTCAGCGACGGCACGATGTCTATGGTCCCGGGTCACCGCGTCCGCCTGACTCAGCCGGTTACCGTGCACGTGGCGACCCACGCGCAGATAATCGCGGGGGGTGCTCAAGGACCGCAAACCTTCAGCCAGTCGCTGCAGATCGATCTCTTCTTCGATCTTATGGGCGAGCTCGACCTGGACGATAACAACCAGGTGACGGGGGCGGCCATCGCCCTAAGCTACGCCGGCAACGACCTGCCTGCCGATGCTCTCCCGGAGGAGATACAGACTGCGTTGACCGATGTGCTTGAGCAGATCGAACAGATCACTCCCCTTGATCTCGGACCCTTGGCTGATGCTTTGGAAACCACCGTGACGCCTGGAAACGTAGGAGTCGCCACGGACACTGCGGGCACCCGCGTTGCGATCCGCCTCGAGTTGACACCCGTGGCCGGAAATCCCAACGCGACATGGGCCGGATTCTACAGCTCGGTGTCCGATCGCCTCATGGGCCGAGACTGGTCGGTGTTCATCGATGGCGGCATCATCACGCAAACGATCGGCACTCAGTTCGAGTCGCAGATGTCGGGAAACAGCAAATTCGAGCTGACCAGCGGTCCCCAGGTGACATGGATGTCCTGGTTACCAGGAGTCAAAACCTATTTCGAGGGAAATCTCCTTCACCTCTGCGACTTCAACACGATTGGGGTCGAAGTCACCGCTCATACAATCTTCAGCATCGAGCAGGGCACGCCGCCACAGCTCAAAGCAGGCACTCACCTCACCTGGAACCTTGTCGACAGCGACGTCCTTCTGTGCGGGTTGACCAAGATAGTGTTCCTTGGCTTTGCTGGAGCGGTCTTCGGTGCGCCGGGAGGAGGCATTGGCGCCGCGATCGGCGCGGTGGTGGGTATCATCGTGGGCATCGTTGGGGTCGCCATACTGGCGGACTCCGCGGATGCCAGCGACCTGCCAAACCTCCAACAGGAGGGTTGCAAGCAGACATCTCCCGAGGACGCCGACTATCTGGACATCGTGTGCCGCCGCGACCTCAACCCCGTCGAAGTGGCGCTCCTTGGATCTCTTGTGCCGGATCAACTTGCCGTGACGGGCTCCGGGCTGCTGCTACTGGGTGACGCCAAAGTGCCCGAGCGGGAGGATCAATTCACCACAATTTCAAAGCCCTTCTCTTGGACAACAGATCTCAATTGCAACACCATGAGCGTGGACATCGAGCTCGAGGGCCGCGTCCAGAATTCCAATGCTCCCGGCATCGGTTGGAAGCTGTGCGATGTCCACATCGAGGACGACGATGAGCAAGGGTTTTTCGTTCCGTCCTACAGCAGCGCCAATGAGATCAGGATTACTCTGGATGTTACCCACTGGGACGCCTACTTCGCGGATCCCTATCCCTGCCACCTCTACGTCCGGGCGTCCTGCGGGACCCGCTGGTACGACTTTGGCGCACTATCAAAGCCGCCGGAGCCGCCACCGAAGGAGGAAGTCATAGCCCTTTGGGCGCACCATTGTTCTCCTTTCTACAACGACTACTGGGGCGGTCGAAACAACCCCCACTGGCTCATCGATCCCGACCCGCCCTGGGAACACACACTGCATCGATGGGATGTTGTGGCAACCGGCCTCCTGGAGAACAACGTGTCGGTCCTTGCCGACGCCGAAGGCCGCGCAATCGCTCGCTGTGTGGCGAACGCTGCCGGTCACGTGGCCCATTCGTCGGTTCTTACGCCTTCGGTAAGCCAGGGCGGCCTCCAGCTCGGTCAACAGGCCGAAGCTAACAAAGGCCCTTCCCAGTCCCGGAAAGCTGCCCCGCCATCCGATGGCCGGCTCTTGATCACCCAGACTCTTCTTGGCCGACAGGCTGCGGTGGCCCTGAGCGGTCGCCTGCGCAGTTTCACTCTTGCGAGCGGAGCATGGAGTGGCCTCCTCGCAGTGGTGACGACCACGGGACTGCACGTCTACTCTCTTCCACCGCCGGACCAGCGCGGCGCCCGTCTCACGTTTCAAATTCTGGATTCAGGCCTTTACGGAGTGGCTGCGCTGGCGGGAGGACTGCTGCTGGCCGGCGACGACGGCGTGGTCCACCGGCTTCTCTTGTCCGGCGGGCGGCTCGGAAATCCGCGCACCATACTCGGGTCGCGAGCCCGAAGCGCAACGGCGCTGCGGGAGATTGGCTTTGCCCTTGTCGAAGAGGGTGTGCAGGTAATCGATGCGACGCTCCGGCCGCGGGCGCTCCTGCCGACGGTGGCAGCAGAAGGTGTGGGAACGCTTTCGGGCCACCTGGCAGTCCTCCAAAAGAGCCACCGCCGTCTCATGCTTTTTGAATTCGGCCGAGAGCCGGGAGCTGCGCTCGATTCCGTAGGAACCATCGACCTCCCCGCCAATGTCCAGTTCCGAGGCGACGCGCTCGTGGGCTCCCTCGAAGCCCCCGAGTCGGTGGAATCGCCAAGAGGGACAAAAATCCGTGTGGAGCGCGACGCGTGGCTCGCAGCGGCGTGGCGTCTTCCCGCACAGTATGTCCATGTCGATCCGGCGCACGGACGCGTGACGGTTCTCATGACGCGCGCAAGACGCCATTGCTGGAAGTTGCCCTATCGACCCAGCCAGAACGGACTTGTTTCATGCGATCCGTGTGGCGGCCACCGTTCTTTGGGGTGACCGCGATACCATTGTTCCCACCCTCGACGCTGAAAAAACCGTATCGGCGAAGCTGTCGTTCTGCCATTAAATTAGAATAATTCTTGATTTAAATTTGCTCACAGATAGGATGAAGTGTCATGAAACCGGCTGCGCAAGGAAATCTTGGCTACGAAGAGACGATCAGCCACAACGGCCATCGCCTCACGCCGCAGCGTCGTGAAGTGTATGAGGTCCTGCTTGGCCGGCGGGATCATCCGACGGCCACGGAAGTTTTTCTTCGCGCGAAGCAGCGCATGCCCTCCATTTCGCTGGCCACGGTCTACAATTGCCTGGAAACCCTCGTGGAATGCGGCCTTGTCAAACAGGTCAATGTGGAGCGCGATGCGACCCGGTATTGCCCGAATCTCACTGAGCACGGGCATTTCATGTGCGAGCGGTGCGGCAAGATTTTCGATGTGCCGCTGGGTTCGACCAACAAGCGCATCGAACCCACATGGGATGTGCCCGCGGGCTTCACAGTGACCCATAGCGACATCACCCTGCGCGGGGTGTGCGGAGACTGCAACAGATGAATTTCTCTTTAACAAACCGATGAGCCTAGTAATCGAAAACCTTCGCGCCAGCATCGGCGACCGCGAAATCCTGAAGGGCGTGAGCCTTGAGGTCCCCAAAGGTGAAGTGCACGCCATCATGGGCAAGAACGGCTCCGGAAAGAGCACCCTTGCCAAGGTGATGGCAGGCCATCCCTCCTATGAACTGACCGGCGGCGATGTGCTTCTTGACGGCCAGAGCATTCTCGAAATGGAGCCCGACGAACGCGCCCGCGCGGGACTTTTCCTTGCCTTTCAATATCCCATCGAAGTTCCCGGCGTAACGATCGCCAACTTTCTGCGGTCCGCCTTACAAACGCGACTTCCGGAGGGCGAGGAACTCGACGCCGTCGCTTACTATCAACGACTCTATATGAAAATGGATGCGTTGAAGATTCCACGCGAATTCACTTCGCGATCGGTCAACGAAGGCTTTTCGGGCGGGGAGAAGAAGCGCTGCGAGATCCTCCAGTTGGCCATGCTCGAGCCCGCGTATGCCGTCCTCGACGAAACGGACAGCGGTTTGGACATCGATGCGCTCAAGGTGGTTGCCGAGGGAGTCAACACATTGCGAGCTCCGGACCGCGGATTTCTGGTTATTACGCACTATCAACGTCTTCTCAATCATATCGTGCCGGACATCGTCCACGTGATGGTGGATGGCCGCATCGTGCGGAGCGGCGACAAAGAGCTCGCGATCAAGCTTGAAGCCGAGGGCTACGATTGGGTCGAAAAGGAGGCGGCACTTGCTGCTTAGAATGGAGAAAGCCATGAAAACAGATACTGAACACGACATCACGATCGATCGCTCGATCGGAGACTTCCGCTACGACGTCGACTACGAGTTCGATGCGGGCACTGGCCTGAGTGAGCGGACCATTCACTACATTTCCGATGTCAAAGGAGATCCGGATTGGATTCGCCAGTTTCGCTTGGATGCCTATCGGAAATTTATGGAGAAGCCCATGCCAACGCATTGGGCCAGCCACGAGCTTGACAACATTGTTTTCGACAATATCCGCTACTACCTCTCCCAAGGCACGGCTCCGAAGCGCTCATGGGACGAAGTTCCTGAAAACGTCAAGCGCACGTTCGAGCGCCTGGGCATCCCCGAGCAGGAGCGCAAGTTCCTCGCGGGCGTCGAAGCGCAATTCGACAGCGAAGCGGCCTATTCGAACATCAAGAAGGCGGTCGGTGAGCAAGGGGTCATCTTTATTGGCTCGACCGAGGGCCTGCACAAGCATCCCGAAATCTTCCGGAAATGGTTCGGCAAGGTGATCCCGACCGGGGACAACAAATTCAGCGCGCTCAACAGCGCCGTTTTTTCGGGCGGGTCATTCATTTACGTCCCGCCCGGCGTCAAGGTGAAGCATCCGCTTCAAGCCTACTTCCGCATCAACGCGGAGAGCTTCGGCCAGTTCGAGCGCACGCTCATCATTGCCGACGAGGGCAGTGAGGTCATGTATATGGAGGGCTGCACAGCGCCAAAATTCGAAACTGCGACGTTGCACAGCGCGGTCGTCGAACTCGTTGCGCTGCCTGGTGCGAAAATTCAATACGTTACGGTCCAGAACTGGAGCCCGAATGTCTACAACCTGGTGACCAAGCGCGGTCTTGCTCACGAAGGGGCCGAGATCAAATGGATCGACTGCAACATCGGATCGCGCCTCACGATGAAATATCCGAGCGTCATAATGAAGGGCCGGAAGGCGCGCGGCGAAGTGATCTCCATAGCGCTGGCGGGCGACGGCCAGCACCAGGATACCGGTGCGAAAATGATTCATGCCGCCGATGAAACAACCAGCAACATCGTCTCCAAGAGCATCAGCCTCGGCACCGGGCGGGCCACCTATCGCGGACTGGTTCACGTGCCACGGCACCTCAAGGGGTGCAAAAACAACACGGAGTGCGACGCCTTGTTGATCAACGCCCATAGCAGGACTGACACCTACCCGGCCATTTCCGTTCGCGGCCAGGGCAACGCCTGCCAGCACGAGGCCAGTGTCAGCCAGATCAGCGAAGAGCAGATCTTTTATATGCAGCAACGCGGGATCCCTGAAGCCGCTGCGATGAGCCTGGCAGTCAACGGGTTTGTCAACGACCTGGTTCAGCAGTTCCCGATGGAATACTCCGTCGAGCTAAAGCGTCTTATCGATCTCGAGATGGAGGGATCGGTTGGATGAACGTGCGCCGCGGCGCCGTGCTGTGGGCGGCGCAAATGCCATCGATCGCCCGGCCGATCGCCATCAATCTCAATTAGCCCGAGAACCCTCAATATCTATGAGCGTTACAGCCACCGCGCCCGTCTTTAGCGAAGCCGAACAGAACTGGCCCGCATGGTTCCAAGACCAACAGGCGGCGGCATGGGCCGACCACGAAGCCACCCCCGAACCGACGCGCAAGAACGAGCCGTGGCGATTTTCGGATATTGGCGCCCTGCGTCTCTCCGACTTCCGCATAGCCAAATCCGTGACAAGCGAGGGACGCTTGATCAACAACTCGCAAGGTGTCGAGAAGTTCTCCGCCAAGCTCGTCTTCGGGAACAACGCCTTGCTCCATCAGGATGTTGAACGGCTCCCGCAGGGCGTGCTGCTCAAGTCACTCGAGGCGGCGGCGCGTGAGGATGAGGAACTGTTTCGCAGGTTCTTCATGGCCCAGCCGGTTGAGCTGGGCTCGCATAAGTACGCCGCGTTGCACAAGGCGCGCCTCTCCACAGGCGCTCTTCTTTACGTGCCCAGAAACGTCGAGGTCGCCTTGCCCCTGGAGATCTTTCATTGGGTCGAAGGTGAGAACACCTCCATCTTCCCGCACACCCTTGTCGTTTGCGGCGAGAATAGCAAAGTCACTGTCGTCGACCATTTCAAGAGCGCCGACGGCAAGCGGGCCTTCGCCTGCGGCGTGAACGATCTTCACCTCGAACGCGGCGCTCAGCTCAACTACATCGCTGTCCAGGAATGGGCGCGGGAGTCGCTGGCCTTCCACCTGAATTCGACGATCGTGGGTCGCGATGCCTCGTCCACCGCCCTGAACATCAACTTCGGCGGCGGGTTCGTCCGCGGAGAATCCCTCAGCCGCCTTGTCGGCGAGGGATCGCGCAGCGTGATGCTTTCCCTGAACCCGATGGACGGCGCGCGCCAGATCGACCAGCGCACCCTCCAGGACCATGTCGCGCCCCACGCTTCGAGCGACCTGCTCTACCTCAATTCGCTCGACGATTCCGCGCGCACCATCTTCGCGGGTCTCATCAAGGTGGAACCTGGGGCGCACAAGACGGACGCATACCAGAAGGTGCGCAACCTCATGCTAAGCGATCAGGCGGAAGCCAATTCGATGCCAGGTCTAGAGATCATGGCCGATGATGTGCGCTGCACGCACGGCGCGACATCGGGTGAGATCAGTGAGGAGGAGCTCTTCTATATGCAGGCCCGTGGAATACGCAAGGCCGACGGCCGGCGCCTCATCGTCAACGGTTTCTTTCAATCTCTGCTCGAAAGGCTGGAATCCGAGTCTCTTCGCGAATACTTTGGTCGCATGGTCAGCGAAAAGCTCGGCCTCCCGTCCGCTTGAAGAGTGAAGTAACCGAAATATTTCGATCTCTTAAGACATTCGCGAAGGCTCGCCTGATTCTTGCCGTCGTTGGCGGTCTCATCCTCCTCTGGTTGCTCGTGGCGAAAAGCCAACCCTCAACCCTTAACCGTCAACTCTCAACTCAGATCAGATAGGATAGGATCTCTGCAAGCCTTCGCGAAAGCTGACGGGGTTGTAGCCGAGATCGGCGCGAGCCTCGCTATTGTCAAGGTTTGCATCCTGCATCACCCCTGCGATCGCATTCCAGGTCAGGATCGGCTTCTTCTGAAGTCTCTCTGCAAAAAACGCTAAGAGTCTGCAGATCGGGATGGGAATCGTAATGAAAACCCTTTCTTGTCGAACATGCTTGAGCATGAGCTTGGCCATGTCGCGGATCGCTATGGCCTCGCCGCCGCTGAACGCGTAGGTCTTGCCGTAAGCCTTCGGATTGCCCGCTATTGCGAGGAATCCTTTCATCAAATCATCGCAATGCACCGGCCTCTTTAGCGCCCGGCCAGTTCCGATAAATGGCACGAACGGATACTTCTTCAGGTAGGCAAGGAACATGTTGAATTCCTCACCGCCGCTTTCGTTGTAGGCGAGGGTCGGTCGCACAATCGTCCATTTCATCGCGCTTTGCCCTTTGATCAAGCGCTCGGTCTCCCGCTTGGACAGCGAATAGGGTGTGGTATGCTGGTAGGTGACTGAGGCGGACGAGACGAGGATGAAATGGCTTACGCCCGCCTTTATCGAAGCGTCGATGACGGTGCGCGTCCCGCCCACATTGATTCTCTGAAAGAGGCTCGGATCGTAGACGATCAGAACCGCCGCAAGGTGATAGACCGTCTCGACCCCGTCGAAACATCCCGCCAACGTTTCAGGTCGCGTGATGTCTCCGATGCGGATGTCCACGTCGTATCCATCGAGGCGGGAACGGAAGCGGTCGCTGTTATCCAAAACGCGCACTCTAAAGCCGCGATCCACCAATCCCTTGACAAGGGTCGAGCCCATGACACCAAGGCCGCCAGTAACCAAAATCATACGTTCAGCAGGTTGAAAGGCGGTGATGATGCCAAGAGCCGCCTTCCAGGCAATCCGGAATTTAAAGGCGCGTCACGCAGGCGGTGAGGACGTTCGCGAGCGCGACGGACGAGCGGGCAGACTCACCACCCTTTCTCATTGTCAATGAATACCTTGTGCCATAATTCAAGGATCACCAGAGCCATGACTTGCTTGAGGTAGATAAATTCGCGCGTCTCCATCTGGCGAAGCAGATTTTCCACGTAGTCCGGTTCAAAATATCCGCGTTTGCGCACCTGGGTCTCGTTGAGCGTCTCCGCGATGAGGCGCCGGATCTGCGGGTGCTCAAAGAAAAACTCCATCGGAAGGAAAAAAGGGTTCTTCTTTCGATGTGTCACCGGCCTGGGCAGCAGCTTCGAAGCGATCTTGCGCTCGATGATCTTGTCGCGAAGCCCGTTGTTCTTAAGACGCGGCGGCACGCGAAAGGCCAATTCGATAAGGTTGTGGTCGAGGAATGGAAGGCGGATTTCCAGAGAGTGGGCCATGGTGTTCTTGTCCTGCCTGATAATGCACCAATCTTGAAGCCACTCGTCCCATTGGATCTTGAGAAGCCGGTCGAGGAAGAGGCCCGAGTTGTCCCGCAACGGGGGAACCCATGAGTCGGTGGCCAATCGCTTGAACTGCGACGTATATGCCGCCGCCCTGGCTGCGCGCGGCCAGAGCGTCTTGAGCGCGATGTAGTTCTCAAAAAGGTTCCGGCGCTCGTAGTTGCCCATGAAATCCACGAGCCTTTCCTTGCCCTGATGCCCCAACTTGGCCGGAAAAATGAAGAACTTGTTGAGAAAGTCCACGGGCAAGGCGCGCAGCATCGGCATGGCAAGTTTTCGATGCAGAAATCCGGGAAGCAGCTGATGGTACCACTCGGCGAGTTGGATCACGTTTTGAAAGGAGTAACCGGCGAATACCTCGTCGGCTCCTTCGCCACTGATGATTACTTTCAGATCGCGCGCCGCGCCTTCCGCGAGCTTGTAGAAGGCGATGATGAGGGCGTCCCCGACGGGACGGTCCATGTGCCAGACGACTTTGGGAAGAAGATCGAAGTCCTGCGGAGCGCATTGGATCTCGTGATGGCTGGTGCCGAGAAGCCGCGCCGTCTCGGCGGCGTCGTGCGTTTCGTCGACGGGAGAGTTGAAGCCGATCGAATAGGTGTTGACCTTGTCACTCGACTCCGTCATCAGGGCGACGAGAAGTGAGGAATCCACCCCCGCGCTGAGATATCCGCCGACCGGGACGTCGCTGCGCATCGTCAGCCGCACGGCATTGCGCAGCATCGCCTCGGTCTCGTCGAGCAACTCAGATTCGGCGCGGTATTTGCCCTGGAAGATCGGCACGTCCCAATACCGCTCGATCATGACGCTGCCGTCCTTCCTGAGCAGAAGCGAATGCGCAGCCGGTAACGTGAAGATGCCTTCAAACATCGTGCGCGGCTCCGGGACGTAACGAAGCGCAAGATACGCGTCAATTGCTGGCACGTTGCAAGCGCGCGGCACCTTGGAACATTCGAGAATTGCCTTCACTTCTGAAGCAAAGACAAATCGGCCGTTGCTTTGATGATAGTAGAGCGGCTTCTGACCACACCGGTCGCGAGAGAAAAAGGTGTCGCCCGTGCGGGAATCGTGCAACGCGAAGGCGAACATTCCGTTAAAGTGTTTCACACACTCCCTGCCCCACTTTTCGTAAGCATGAACGATGACTTCGGTATCCGAGCGCGTGCGAAACGTATGCCCCTCTTCAACTAACTGGTCGTGAAGCTCGATGTAGTTGTAGATCTCCCCGTTGAAGCAAACCGCCAGCGAGCGGTCTTCGTTATAGATTGGCTGCGATCCTCCGTCGAGGTCGATGATCGAGAGGCGCCTCATCCCCATGGAGAAACGATGCAGTTCATCCTCGTATGAACCTTTTCCGTCCGGCCCACGGTGAGCAAGGATGTCTCCCATCCGAGCCAGCAGTCCTTCCTCAACAAAACCGGAGAAGCCAAAAATTCCGCACATCCGAAAGCGATGCGCCTACGCTCTCAGGACGCACCCGTCAAACAAATTGACGGCGCCTGCCGGCGGGAATAGAGGCGAGGCTTGCGAATCACCAAAAAATGAAACTGGACAAGCCATTGATGATGGCGGAGCAGAGTCGTCTCTTGCCGCGCATTGTCCGCGCAGTGTTGATCGGCGTTGCTGTCGTGGTCGCGATAATGCTCTTGGTCGCTCCAAAGCCTTGGGAAGTCGAGCAGTCGATGCCCGAGTGGAGCCTGAAACAATGCATCCGCTTTTCGCTCTGGTGGGCCGGATTGCTCGCCCTGCCCGTGCTGAGCGTTCTAGCGCTCACCGTGCGGCGCTGGACAGCACCTGTGCAGGAGCTCTGGCACATCGGTCTCAAGAACAGGATGCCTCGGCTGTTTTGGCCGATTGTCGGCGTTATTACGATTCTGTATGCGGCGGCAGCCGCTCCGCGCCTGCGGCAAAGCTTGTGGGATGACGAGGTCTACACTGTCAGGAAGATCGTGTTGGGAACCGATCGAATCCAGAGCGACGGCTCAGCGAAGATCAAGCAACTTCCCTGGTGGCACACCCTTTGGCACTGCGAGGGGGCTAGAAATCACGGCCTTCAAAGCATCCTCTGCCGGCTTTCATTGGGGGTTTATCGAGCGATCGTTCGCCCTGAAGGCCTGCAGTTCAGCGAGACGGCCGTACGCCTGCCAAGCTTTATCGCAGGCGCCTTGTCCATCCCAGCGCTGGCTCTCCTGGTCGCGCGGCTGGGATTTCCATGGGCTGGCGTCGTTGCCGCCGGGCTGCTCGCGCTTCATCCATGGCACCTTAAATTGGCCACGGAGGCGAGAGGCTATCCCTTCGTTCTTCTGTTTATCCCTCTAATCGCTCTTTGTGTCGCGCGGGCTGCTCCCAGCGGGAACTGGACGCGGCTGGCAGCGTTTGCAGCTCTCGAATTTGCGCTGCTTGATGCGTGGCCCGCCACTTTGTTGACAGTGCTGCTTGCGAACGCAGCGCTCCTAGCCCTGATTTTCCGATTTGCGACGAGCCGTGAGACGGCATCGACAGCCCTGTCCCGCTGGCTGGCGGCGAACGCGTTCGTGGGACTCGCGCTCCTTCCGTTTGTTGCTCCGTGGATTCCCCAGGTTCTTCAATATATGGTGACTACGCCGGGTTTTCCGCTGCTTGTCGGGTGGTTCAAAAACACGGGGGCGTTGCTGCTCTCGGGAAGTCTTTGGTCGAAGACCGGGCTTCTCGATTCGCCCTACCTGGAACTTCTGCCGCGGGCGGCCCACCACCCGTTCGAGCTTTGGACACTCGTGATTCTGGCTGTGCTCTTCATCGTCGCGGGCGCCCTGCGCATGATGCGCACGAACCCGGTCTGTGCATCTGTGCTCGCGGTGCTGCTCATCCCTGGGCCGATCCTGGTTTTTCTTGCCGAGGCAAGAGGCACATACCTCCAGGAGTGGTATGTCGCCTCCATGCTTCCGGGCCTTGTCGCCGTGGCGGCCATCGGAATGGTGAACGTGGTTTCGGGCTTTCAGCGCGTCCGGGCGCTGCGCTGGGCTCCCATTCCGCTCGCATTGCTCCTCATTGCCGGCTATGCGGCGTTTACGACCCCGATACGACACCGCCTTATCTCCCGCTCGGTGGAGCCTTTTCGAGAGTCCGTGGAAATGACCCGGCCGACACTCGATCCTAACGCGCCGGAAAACCGACAGATCATCACGGCCTCCTCGTTGATGTTCCCACTCGTTTACGATCCCTTGGTCCGCAAGGCGCTCACCGTCGAGGAGTACAAGACCCTGATGCGCGAAGCAGACGCTCGCAACGTTCCTCTTTTCGTCAACAACGGATTCATTGCCGGAGTGAAAGACCGTTACCCGGAGATCCACGAATTCCTTGAAGACAAGCAATACTTCGAATGCCTCGCCACGCTCCATGGCACAGAACCCATGTTCGACCGGACGGTGTACAAATATCGCCGCGGTTCTCTCGGGGCTTTTGACTAAGATCGTCTAACCTGCCGTGCTTTGGCGAGTCAAAAACCGAGTGCAGACTTGGTGGAAGCAGACGAGACCTGCTCACCACGCCGCCGCCATCCTTGTCGCTCTCGCGGCGATTGGAATCCTCGTTTTGCTTGTCACCCGCAAGCCCTGGCAATGGGACCTGCCGGAGGGACGGAAAATGCGGATCGTCGATTGTGTGCGAATCTATTCCTGGTGGGCGGGAGCGGCGAACGTCCTTCTAATGTTTGCTCTGGCTGCCACCGCACGCTGGTGGATGCGACCGTCTCAAGGCGGATTGTATCACCTTCCCCGACCGCCAATGCCGAAATGGTTCCCGCCGCTAACCATCCTGGCGATGATTGTTTGCGCGGTGTTCGGTGCGCAAAGGCTCCGACAGAGCTTTTGGGATGACGAGGTCTACGCCATGCGGCGGGCCATTCACGGCCAATGGAAGCGCAACGATGACGGTTCGATCAAATTCCGGACGGTGACTTGGCAGGAGACGTTTTGGTTCTTTGAAAAACCCCAGCATCAGCTCCATAGCATCATCACCCGCGTCGTCCTCGATAGCTGGCGGACCGTAGCCAAGCCGATGGGATTGGGCATTCGTGAAGACATCGCTCGCATTCCGAGCTACCTGGCCGGGATCCTCTCCGTGGGAGCCATGGCGCTGCTTCTGTGGCGCCTCGGTTTCCCTGCCGCCGGGGTGGTTGCCGCGTTTCTCCTTGTCATTCACCCCTGGCACATTCGTTACGCCAGCGAGCTGCGGGCCTACTCCTTCATGCTCTGCATCCTTCCGCTGTGCTACGTGTTTCTCATCGAGGCCCTGGATATAGGGCGTTGGCGTTGGTGGAGCGCGTTCGGCGCTTCGCTTTTCATACTCATGTATTCCAATGCGCTGAATATTTATCCCGCCGCCGGGCTCGGACTGTGCGGACTTGCGGCGATAGCTCTTCGATGGCGCCACCCGGAAGCGCGGATTCAGATGTGCCGTTTTTGTGTTATGACCCTCCTGGCCGGAATGGCTTTTCTTCAGCTCATGCTGCCATGTCTGCCGCAGTTCATAGAATATCAGAACACCACCGCCGTGCAGGGGCCCATGGATCGACGCTGGCTCTTATCGTATCTCGGTCTCTTGTTCGCGGGCGCGCCATGGAGCAGCACCGGACAAGCCGTATCCAAATACATGGAACTCTATCCCTGGGCGTCCAGCCACCCGATCCCGTTCGCAGCGCTGGCAGGCTCGGCTCTCGCGCTTTTCGCGTTCGGCACTCTAAGATTGCTAGCCGGCGGCCCTGTCCAGAGGCTTGTCGCGCTTGCGCTCTTGTTGCCGGCGCCGATCGCGTTCGTCATTTCCAAAGCATGCCAACACCACCTCTTCGAATGGTATCTGCTTTTTCTTCTTCCCGGTTTTGTGGCTGCGATCGCGCTCGGACTCGATGGCGCGCGCCGAGCCCTGGCAAGAAATCGGACTGGCGCGGTTGCCGGCATCCTTCTGATTGCTGCTCTCCTCTGCGCGTACGCGGCCTTCACGACGCCGCAGAGAAACTGGCTGCTCAACCGGCCTCTCCAGCAAATCCGCGAATCCGCTGAAGCGACGCGGCCCGTGCTCGATCCCTTCGCGCCGGAAAACAAGGAGATTCTCACCGCAAGTTTCATCGGGCCGCCCGATCCGTACGACGCCAACATCATTCCCTTCCGCTCGGTGCGCGAGCTTTCCGCGCTGATCGGGCGCGCAGACGAGCAAGGCAAGGTTCTCTTTGTCAACTTTGGATTCCTGACGACTGCGCAGCTCCGCTTCCGCCCCATTCTGAACGCCTTGGGCGACTCCAGCCTTTTTGAAAAGACCGCCGAGCTTCAAGGTTTCGACCCCATCAACGACCGGTTCGTCTATCGCTATAAACCGCAAAGCGCCGCCGACCGAGACCTCGTGGCGGAATTCCAGCCAGACCAGGAGCAAGAAGAAAGGCTTCCCGGCTCCCAATGAAGATCCACGGGCTGCTCCGCTGGCGCTCGAGCTGCCAAACGGGCGTGCAGACTGCTCCAATCACAAACGCTCGACTTCGCGTTTCTCCACAAAGATTGGCAAACCTTCCCGCGTAAAACTGTTCATGAGCTCGTCGGGATCAAGCGCCTCCGGCATCATTACCCCTCGTTCGGGAATTTTTCCCGTAACGAGCAGCTTCGCCGTGATCGCGGGTGGGATTCCCGTCTGCACCAGGGTGAGCGAATAGCCATAGCGCTCGTAGGTGTCACGATGGTTGTCCATCGTATAGACAAAGAATTCCACGCGCCGGCGGTCCTTGGTGCCGCGGACCTCGGTGCCCACGCACGAATAGCCATCCACTGTCGCGCCGAGCTGGGCAGGCTTCGGCAGGTTGGCGCTCGCCACACGCACCGGCGCCACTTCCGCCCCGTCGACCTTTACCTTCTTCCATGTGTCAAGATTTAGAAGCTGCAGAGACTTGGAGATGTTGACCACTTTCTCAGAAAGGCTGTACTTGAAAACGGAGTAGCGAACGCCCTTCTCGACAAACGGCGGGTACATCCCAAGGCTTACACCCTCCTCGTGCGCCACCGCGTAAGTCTTCTGAAGCCCAATCGGTTCAGGGAAACGGATCCACTCGATTTCGGTCTCAAGGGGTTTGCCGCTGACAACGCGCGCATCTTTGACGAAATACGGGACGGCTCCCAGTTCCTCGAAAAACGTCTCCGGTGAAAAGAGCACCGCAAATCGATAACCGCGAACCTCCGCGTTGTCCGCATCAAGAACACGAATGCTCGACGCGGTGTCCAGCCGATCGATGGCCCAGCGCGCGAACACGTTTACAGCACCCGGGTCTATCCCCATGCAGAGGACGCCCGCGATCCCCTGGTCGAGATAGGCGTCGTTAAATTTCTCGATCTCGGCCTCGAAGGAGTTTTTCCCAGGTCGCTTGACTCCCGGCGGAGAATAGATGTCGGCCGCCATGTCGAGATAGTGGGAGCGGGCGCGCAGGCACGCCTCCAAAACGGAATGGTTGGTGAGGCACGTGCAGGCATTGCAGGTGACTGCCACCTGATGCTCCTTCATAAGGGAGGCAAGACCTCCAATATCCATGGCATTGGCTTGCACGACAACAAAGCGGTTTCGTGGTGTTCTCGACGTAAGTTGCTGCGCGAAGACAGGATCAAGATCGGCGAGCACAATCCGGTCAAAGCAGTCGAATTCGTGGAGCTTCTGTCCAATGACGGAACCAACGCCACCGATTCCAATGACCATTGCATTTGCCATACGGGGACCCGATCAACAGGCGGTTCTCTTCGATCGCCTGATATAGGCTACCCGCGAAGCCCGCACTAGGCAAGAAGGCAGGCATTAGGGCTCGACTTGGCATGGGGAAGCAGTTACCGGGGTGCGCGATGAAAGCAACTTCAGTATACAGAGTTTTCGTCCTCCTTCTGGCCATATCCGACGGCGCCGTTGCCCAGTTCCATGATGTTCAAATTTCGGCCAGCCCGAGGAAACTCGACGAACAAAAGAATCGCCAGGGAGGAAACGTCACCGTCACGACGAAGGAAATCGTCTACAAGGTTACCCTAGAGAACCGCTCCTTCAAAGCCGTCCCGCAGCTTCAGGTTAAATATATGATTTTCTATGCGGACCCCAAGCCGGACAGCAACGAGAAGCCCGTTGAAGCCTACCAAACAGGGAATGAAACTCTCGCGGATCTCGCCAGCAACCGCTCGGCGACATTCGAAACCAAACCGCTAAAGCTATCAAAGGAAGAACTTGATGCCGGCTGGTATTGGGTCGGCAGCGGGAAGAGTCGCTTGAAAGATCGCGTGACGGGGGTGTGGATACGCGCGTATTCGAATGGCAACATCGTGGGAGAGTACAGCAATCCGACGACAGTTTCAAAAAAGAGGGAGTGGAAAGAATAGGGCTTCGCATCTCCGAAATTGGGCGGGCGATCGTTGTTTTCACCCGCGCGCGGGCGCCGGGGAAATCTGCTAGTACCTCCGGGCAACAAACTCAACCTCTTGCCGAAGCTTCGCGATCCGGTTCTCGCCAAGAACGCCGCGCCACTGGACTCCGGGATAGACAATGCATCGTCGCCCGATGATCGAACCGGGAGACAGGACGCTGTGGCAACCGATCTCTGCGTAGTCTCCGACAACGGCCCCGAACTTTCGCAAGCCGGTCGTGAAGACGTTTCCCTCGGCCCCCACCACGGTGATCGGAGTATGATCCAGTTTCACATTCGAGAGAATGGCCCCGGCGCCCAGGTGCACCTTGTAGCCAAGGATGGAGTCCCCCACATAGTTGAAATGCGGGACCTGCGCCTCGTCAAAAACAAGGCAGTTTTTGAACTCGCAGGAGTTGCCGGCGACGACCCCGTTTCCGAGAATGACGTTTTCGCGAATGTAACAGCCGCTGCGAATCTGACAGTTCTCTCCGATCCATGCGGGCCCCTTGATCATCGCCCCTTGCTCAACAAGGGAACCCTTGCCAACAAACACCGCGCTTCCCACAAACGGATTCCCGAGGGCGCTGCCGTACATGCCTGGCTTGAGACGAAATTGAAGATAGGCTGCAATCTTCGGCAAAGCCTGCCAGATTTCCTCGACGTTCTCGAAAATAACTCTGTGCTCCGTCCGGCTCAGATCCAGGAATTGTTCAGGGAGAAACATGCGAAGACCTTACCCCCCGCTCGCCCCGGAGGGAATAGAGATGATGCCAGAACTCCTGATCGTCCCTCGATGTCTAGCCCTTTCGCGAGAGCTTTTGACCTTCCCGCGTGTCCTTGACCTGCCAGCCCGTGGCGAGCAACTGATCGCGTAGCGCGTCGCTGAGGGCCCATTGTTTTTTCGCTCTCGCCTCAGCGCGACGCGCCAGGATATCCCGAATAGTTTCCGGGACAGCTTCCTCGTCTGATGAAATCGCCAGGACCGACTCGTATCGATCGCGCCATGCGAGCAGGGACCGGGCCTGACCGCGTGTCAGTCCGCCCGCATCGATCAGCCGGTTGGAGTCTCTCACCAATTCAAACAGGGCACCCAGGGCGGCTGAAATGTTCAAGTCGTCATCCAAAGCCTCCCCAAACTTCTCCGGCTCCAGTTCCGCAGAAAGAGACTCCGCGTTTTCCGAAGCCAACTCCTCCAAACGCCGGGACCATTCATCATAGCGTGACAACGCCTTGCGCGCTGCTTCCAGGCTCTCAAAGGTGAAGTTCAGCGGTTCGCGATACTTCACGGCCAGCAGGACATATCGAATCTCCCGGCCGGTCCAGCCCTTGGTCATCAAATCGCGCGGGGTGAAAAAATTGTTTTCGCTCTTTGACATCTTGCGTCCATCCACCAGCAGATGTTTGCAATGCATCCAGAGTCTCACGAAGGGCACGCCTGTCACGCTTTCGGTCTGCGCAATCTCGGCCTCATGATGGGGAAAAATGTTGTCCTCCCCGCCGCAGTGAATGTCGATTTGCGGGCCAAGGATTTTCGTTGCCATTGCGCTGCACTCGATGTGCCAGCCTGGACGCCCGCGGCCCCACGGGCTCTGCCACCACACCTCGCCATCCGCTTCGTCCCAAGCTTTCCACAAGGCAAAATCGGCGGCTTCTTCCTTTTCGTATTCGTCGCTGCGCACCCGGCCGGTGGATTGAAGCTCATCGAGATTGAAGTGAGCGAGCGCGCCATATTTCGGGAAGGAGCGAATACGAAAGTAGACCGATCCGTCTTCCGCCCGGTAGGCAAAGTCCCGGTCTATCAATGTGGCGATCATTTCAATCATCCGTCCGATATGCTCGGGTGCCGTTGCTTCCGGATAGTGATGCGCCCGGCGGATGCGCAGGGAATCCAGATCCTCAAAGAAGGCGTTCTTGTATGGTCTCGTGAACTCGGAAAGTGCAATCCCCGCCGCCCGGCAGCCACGAATCGTCTTGTCATCGACATCGGTCAAATTCATCACGCGCTCAATCCTGTAACCGCGGGACTCGAGATGGCGCTGGAGCAGATCTTCAAAGATGTAAGCGCGAAAGTTTCCGATATGCGCAAAATCGTAGACCGTCGGTCCGCACGTATACATGCGCACGCGCGCGGGATCGATGGGCTGAAACTCTTCGATCTCACGCGTCAGAGTGTTGAAAAGGCGAATGCTCATTTTCTTTCCACGGCGGCCACAGCCAACGCGGCAATTCCTTCCCCGCGACCCAGGAAACCCATTCCCTCATTCGTGGTCGCCTTGATTCCGACGCGATCGGCCGGCACCGCCAGAGCCACGGCGAGGTTCGCTTTCATGGCATTCAAATACGGCGCTATCTTCGGGGCCTCGGCGACAAGAGTGGCATCCACGTTGAGAACCACGCTGCCTTTGGCGGACAGTCTTTCGCGCACAGTCCGCACGATGACGATGCTGCTCATTCCACGCACGGACTCCTCGGTGTTCGGAAAGAGATGCCCGATGTCTGACTCGCCCGCAGCGCCAAGCAGCGCATCGGCTATCGCATGGCACAAGACGTCCGCGTCGGAATGACCCTCGAGTCCAAGGGGATGATCAATCGTCACTCCGCCCAGGACGAGAAGTCTTCCGGGCAGGAAGCGATGAACATCATATCCGATGCCACACGCGAACATTATAACCCAAGCTCGACAATTCCATTCGAGGCGACAATGGAAAACTTCTCGGCCGCGGTCGGGTGAGGCGTCAGCACGACTTTCCCGCCGGCGCTCTCGAGAAGGAGGATGCCTGCCGCCACATCCCAGAGACTAATGCTGGACTCGATGTAAGCATCAAGCCGTCCGCAAGCCACATAAGCGATGTCGAGCGCTGCGCTTCCCATCATCCGGCATTTTTTGGCAGACCGCACCATGCGCTCAAAAAGCTGCAATCCGCGGTTGATGGAATCGATAGACTTTGCCAACCCGACTGAGACAACCGCCTCGGAGAGTTCCGCGCGCTTGCTGACCACAACGGGTTGCCCGTTCAACATCGCCGCAGCGCCCTCCTCCACGGTCCACAACTCGTCACGCATCGGATCGTAGATCACACCAACAATGATTCTTCCCGCCTGACGCAGTGCGATGGAAATGGAGAAGTGGGGAATGCTGTAGAAATAATTAACCGTGCCGTCGATGGGATCGATCACCCATTGGAATTCACTGGCTGGATCTCCGCGCACGCCTTCCTCTCCGTAAATCGCATGCGAAGCAAAACGGCTCAGCAACACCGATTCAATGAGCCCCTGGCTGCGCCTGTCGAGCTCGAGCTTGATGTCGTGCGCCTCGTTCGCATCAACCGCCAAGGGACGGCCATAGTGCGCGCGGAGCAAACCACCTGCCGCTTGCGCGGCTTCCACAGCAGAGTCAAGATATTCGGACACGACTACGTTTGTAGAGAACGCGCTGCGCGCGGGCAAAAAAAATTTGGGAGAAGCCGGTGGCCTCTCCCAAATCGGTTCTATCGCTCGCTCAATGCGAGCAACTTGGTTATTTCCTCTTAGCGACCGTTTTCTTCGCGGCCGGTTTCTTGGCCGCAGCCTTCTTGGCTGGAGCTTTTTTGGCGGCGGGTTTCTTCTTAGCTGGCATTCGTTCTCCCCCCTTTCCACTCGCAACTGCGAAAATCAGTGAAAATCATGTGAATAACTCACTACAAGCTGTGAATAGTTCTCTGTGAAAAATCCGTCAACGAATTTTTTTGATTTTCGCTTGATTTTCTCCGGAAAGGCAAAGCGGGACCGCTACGATTTGCGTGAGCTGCGCAAGATTTCGTCGGCCTTCGTCACGATTTCCTCGACGTTCCACAAACGGCCCACACCTTCGTAGCCGCACGCGAGCATTCCTTCCTCGGGTCCAATAAACTCTGCGCCGCGCATTCTAAGTGTCTCCGCGTTTTGTTGTGTCGCGGGGTGCAGCCACATTTTTCCGTTCATTGCAGGCGCGATAAGAAACGGGGCGCGGGTGGCCAGCGCGATTGACGTGAGCGCATCATCGCAGATTCCCAGGGCGAGCTTGGCGATCACGTTCGCGGTGGCCGGGGCGACGAGGAAGAGATCCGCTCGATCAGCCAGGTCGATATGCGTCGGACGCCACGACTCGCGTTCATCAAAAACGCCGGAGGTCACAGGGTTTTTCGAGAGTGTCTGAAAGGTCATCGGGCCGACGAATTGCGTGGCATTCTCCGTCAGGACAACAAAGACAGAGTATTCGCGCTTGGCGAGCCTGCTGGTGAGATCGGCCGCCTTGTAGGCCGCAATCGAACCGCAAACCCCGAGGACGACGGTCTTCATGACACGCGGATGAGCCTGCGGGTTTGGTAGCGCTCGGCGCGCATCACCGCGCGGAACTTCTCAATGTCCTCCTCCATCGAGCCGCTGATGAGCGTGTACCTATATTCGCGCCACCGTTCCATTTCAGCGGCTGCGTTTTGCAATCGTGTGACGATTTGCCCTTCTGTTTCGGTGCCGCGTTTCATAAGCCTGCGGCGCAGTTCCTCGAGGTTCGGCGGCATGATGAACACATCGGCGAGCGCTTCGAGAATGAACGGGTCGCCGCAGGCGCGAATGTTGGCCGCGCCTTTCGTGTCGATGTCGATGAGAACATCGATGCCCTTGCGGAGATTTTCGATCACCGGTCCCTTGAGGGTTCCATACTTGCGGCCGTGAACTTCGGCGTATTCGAGAAACTCGCCGGCGGCCGTCCGACGGTCGAATTCCGCGTCGCTTAGAAAGTGATAGTCCTCGCCTTCAATCTCGCCGGGTCGCGGCGCGCGAGTCGTGCAGGAGACGGCGTAGACGAAATCGGGTTTATGGCGCAACGCGGAGCACAGCGTCGTCTTGCCCGAGCCGGATGGCGCGGAAAGCACGAAAAGGATACCGGTGCGCTGAAAGTTGCTATTCAACATTGGCCAATTGCTCGCGGAGCCTATCAAGCTTAGCCTTCGCCTCGACGACCAGCAGGGAAATCTTTGCGTCATTCGCCTTGGCGCCGGCCGTGTTCCATTCCCGTCCCATTTCCTGGGCGAGAAACTCCAGCGTTCGCCCCACAGGATCCCTTCTTTCAAGAAGCTCGCCGAACTGGGAAAGATGGCTCTCGAGCCTCGTGAGTTCCTCGGTAATGTCGGAGCGCTCGGCAAACACCGCGACCTCCGCCGCGATGCGCGGATCCAGAATAGCCATTGGCAATCTCGCGGACTGCAATCGGCGAAGGAGGATCTCCCTCTGACGCCTGGGCACCCGGGGCGCGAGTATCCGCACGCGCCGCACAAGAACGCTCATGCCGGTGACATCACGGGCGAGTGCCTTTTTAAGATGCGCACCTTCGCGCACGCGCATCGCAAGCAGCCCTTCAAGGGCTGCTCCAAGGGCGCGCTCTATCAGTGGCCAAAGTTCGCGTCCGCCTGCCTCGTCAACTCTCAGGACGCCCGGGGCGGCGAGTATCGTCTCCAGCGAGATCGCGCCAGCGATGTGGAGCTCCTTTTGAAGAGCCCGCGCTTCGCGCAGGAACTCCGCAGCCCGGCGCCGGTCGATGAACGCCGACGCTGATCGCAAAGCGCGTTCCACGGAAATCGAAACCTGCACCTTTCCGCGCGAGATTCTCTTCAGAACCTCCTCGCGCACTCGCGGCTCGATCCAGGCAAGCTCGCGCGCGGCCACCACGGCTACTTCGCCCTGCCTGCGATTGACAGAAAAGCATTCGGCCACCACACGCAAACCGCTTGCGGTTGCCGTGCCGCGCCCGTGGCCCGTCATGCTCTTCATGGGAGGAATAAATGACGCCACCTGCGACTTGTCACGATTTGAACAGGAAAGAATGCGTGAAAGAGGCGCGCGGCGGTCAAATGACGAATGATTTCATCGCAAGCGCCAATTGAAATAGGCCCGCGCGTTGGAGGGGCCGAAGACGTCGCTTTCGTTGATTAGCGAGAGGCCGCGCCAAAGCTCGAATCGCCCCCGGAGCGTTGCGCGCCCGCCTGGAGGAGCGTAGGGCCGAAGACCGCTCGCTATTGAACCCATCCTGACATCCTGCCGCTGGGATTTTCCGCCGGCGCCGCTCGGGAGCGCCAGGCCTCCCTGCGCCTCGCTGGGAGCGGTGCCCGCATACACGCCTGGCGCCATGCCCGTGGTCAAGAGTTGAATCAGCATCTCCTGCGGCAAGGGCGGCTCGGAGCGCAGGATCAACCGGCTTTCACTAAGCGGCCCAAAAGCATAAGCTTCGACTTCGTAGTCCAGGGCCTGCGCGCTTCCGCGCAGGTCCAACTGCGGCATCCATGGACTGTCTTCCAGGAACTCGATATGCCCCTCCGGAATCGTCATCGTTGTAAACGGAAAAAATATCCGCGCATTCTTCAATTCGACTTTCCCAACCGGAATCGGATTTCCCACCGTCCCAGTTATTCTAAGATCCGGTATGATCTCCCCCGAGGCGGCGTTCCCCGAAAAGGAAAAGGTTGTGTCATTCCTGACAGACACATCGATCTGCCAAGCCTTGATTGAAGTCGGCACAAGGCTTTGAAAGTTTGGCGCAGAGAACGCCTTTTCCTCGGGAGACGGAGCCTGGAGCGGTGTAATCTCGACTCTTCGCGAGAATCGGCTGTCATCAAAGCGCAGAGCGCCCTTGATCATTCCGCTGTAACCATTTCCCGACGCGTAGAGATCCACGTTCGCTTTCAGTTGAAGCCCCTCCATCCGGACGAGGTCGACCTTGCTGCCGTAGAAGAAGAGCTCGTAGTAAGGCTGAAACAGATTTTCAAGCGAAGCCCCGCCGCGCACTTCGAACGAACCGTCTCCCACTGCACCCCGAAATCCTTCGACCATGGCGCGCTCGGCGTTGAAGTTCACAGCACCATTGACGTTGTGCACGAGGGGCGCCTGCTTTGAAAATTCCAGCCGCCCGTCGCCGATCACCAGCTCTCCCTCAAGTAAGGGCTTGGCGATCGTCCCGGCAATCGAAAGGTTTCCCGAAAGGAAGCCGTCCAACTGTTGAAAGCGCGGAAAAAGTGTCCGGAGAATACCAATATCAATTCCCGGGATGTCCAAGCTTGCCGAGATGGCGCCTTCCGGATTCATCCAGTGCAGCCGGCCCCCTGCCGACCTGACAAGTCCGAAAGGACCCTCCGCCTTGAACGTCATCGGAGTCAGCCTGGACGATGCCAATTCGCCGTTGAGCGACGCGAGCCCGTCAGCCCCGTGGAACGCGGCATCAAACTGCGCAGCAGGACTCCAGCCGTTTTCAAACATCCTCGTCAGTCCACGCCCCTCGATCCTGCCGTCGAGAATGAAAGCCGATGGCGTGCCTGCCGCGTTAAGGTTGAGCTCAACCGTGCCATCGATGGTCCGATCGTTACCTGCGAGCCGCAAAAGCTCGCGAACATTCAAAGGATCTTGAGAAACGATGCTGGCATAAAGATTTTCGTCCAGATGAATCGCTTCCTCGAGCGACTTCCCGGTCGCGATATCAAAGGGATCAAGAGGAAGGTAAAGCTCACCCTCGGAAAGTTTGCGCAGCCCTGAGCGGAGCAGCGCATCATTCAGCCTTATTCCCGATCTCGCGAGAGTCGCGCAGGTTGAGAAGCGAAGCGCGTCATGTTGCAATTCGATGCGGCTGAAATAAACATTCTCGGGGGAGTATGTTCCTTCGAAGCGTCCGGTCACGCCACTCGGCGTGTAGTCCGAGACCAAGTCAGAGAGGACCACGTTGAAAGCTCCTGAGTGCGCGGCCGCCGTGCCGTCTCCCTGCCAGCGGATTTGCGCCGAGCCCGAGCGAACATTCGAAAAGCTCCTCGCCTGATAGAAATCGCGATACCGGGAGATATCCTGCGTTCTTGCCTGAATCTCGCCAGAATAGTTGTGCGGAATTCTCATCTCAACGCTACCCGTCGCGCGAAGAAAATCCTCCCCGCTCCAGAACTCGCACCGATTGATTTGTGCCTCTGTATTGGAGAAAGTGATATCCATGCGACCCGAATCGAACGGGCGCTTTCGGAAACCCATTTGCGATGCTTCAAGGCTCACGAAACCGCCCAACTTTCCCCCCTGGCCATTTAGGGAGCCGCTAAGACTCATTCGCCCGCTCATTTCATCGAAGGGCGGCCCCAGTAAACCCGCGAGCGCGGCGAGATCCTTTATCGACGCGGAGACATTGAATAGGAAGGGCGACTCGGGGATTTCAGGCCAAACATCATCAAGAGAAAATTCGCCGCTTCCCGAAACTATGTTCTCCCTTTGCTTGAGCTCGAAGTCGCTCACCGCCAATCGACGATGGATCATGCTTGCCCCGATCCTGAGCGACTCCCAGCCGCGCATGTTCCATCGAAAATTATCCGCGGCGATCCTCAACGAAGCCTGACCATCGAGAGCGCGATCGGGATCGCCGCGAAAGGTGAATTTCGCCTCACGAATCACTCCCTCAGCCTTACCTTGAAAACCAAGAAAAGCGGCAAGCGCAGCCACTTCCAACTGGGAAGCCCAAATGGCTGAATCCACAGTATTCGCCGAACCGAAGGACGCATCGGCCCGAAGCGAACCGCCGTAGAGGCTCGCTTCGATCTCGAGGGCCGCACCGCCAGGGCGAGCCAATTGAGCGACGAAACGCTCCACTTTCACCCCTTCCCACAAATCGAGGCTCGCCAGGTAGACTGTTCCCTCTTTCCATGCCGTGATCGCCTCGCGAGAGCCAAGGCTTTCCTTGAAGGGTCCCGCGCGAAGCTCCGCTCCGGCGGCCCGGAACCTTCCCGGGCGTTCCTCGTTGAAATCGGCGGATACGTCCTCGAAGTAGTAGGATTGCTTAGAAGCGACAAATTCCAGGTTGCCCTGATGGATCTCAATGAACTGCGGAAGCCACGGCAAGACGCGATTCGCCTCGACACGCTGTTCGGCCTCGGGCACACCGGGAGTCGGCCCGCGATGCCCAGTGCGATCAGCGCGGAGGTCTACCACGGCGCGCACGTTCTCGACAATGAGCGCGCGAAAAAACCGCCCGCCTCCGATTAGCGCACGCCACGGCCAATTCAGCGAAATCTCGATACGCTTCGCGTCGGCTGCCGTTCGGGACTCTTCGGCGTTCACCGCGCGGAGCTTCACCTCTTCAAGAACAATCGGCCGGGCAAGATGGGCCTGGACATTCCCAATCTCCAACTGTAGCCCGCTTTCAGATGCCCCTCGAACCAATGCCATGCGAAGGCCATGCGAGAGCAAAGGAGGATGCGCGAGCCAGAGAAGAAAAATGCATCCCCCCACCACCAGCGCGCTTCGCCACGGTATTCGGCGAGCTCGGAAAGTTTCGTTGACCGGCGACTTCATCTCAAGGGCCCTTTAGCACACTATAGGCGCTCGAGCACGTAACCAAGCCTCCCTTTCCCGTTTCCGTCTTGATGCCGAAGCAACCCGTGCTTACAGAAGAGGCCCGGGCGATCCGTCCCGCCCTGCCGCGACAATGAAAAACAAAACCTTCAACGACTGGGCGGTCGCCTTGGCCGTGATTGCCTGCAGCGTTCTGCTTTTTCTTGCGTTGGCGTTCGCGCTCAGTGGCACATCACTGGGAAAGCCTTCCCGGCTAGTGCGGGTCAATTTTCATGACGTCACCGGCGTGAGTCTTGGCTCTCAAGTCAGATACGCCGGGGCCATCGCGGGACGGGTGTCCGGAATTCGGATGCTCTCCGCTCAAGAGCGGAGTGAATCCGGCGACCCTCTCAACGCGGTCCAAGTAATCCTGGCTCTCAATTCGAACGTGCCTCCAATCGCGAGCGATGCCGCGGCGAGCATTGCCGCAGATACCCTGCTCAGCGACAAATTCATCCTCCTCTCCGGCGGCTCAGCCATGATGCCGCCGCTGGGGGCCGATGCCGTTCTCCAGGGCATTTCGCCAACCACCTTCGACAAGCTGACACGTAGCCTCGACACGACTCTGGAGGCCCTGCGCGGCATGCTCGGCGGAACGAAAGGGGAAACCGCAAGTGTCTTTGATCAAATTCGCAGTTTGCTTACGGACACTCAGTCACTCGTCACGGATGCCCGGCCCTTGCTGCAGGATGCCAAGTCGCTCCTCAACGATGCGAAGCCCGTGCTGCAGGACGCCAAGGTGCTGACGGCCGACGCCAGACAGCTGATCGCCGAAAACCGGGCCCCACTCACGCGGGCAATCACGCAGCTCGATAAGTCCGCCGGCGCCTTTGAAGCGGTCGCGACCAACGCAAATCGACTCATTCTCAATAACGAAAAGAAACTCGCCTCAGCAATTTCGGATTTCAGCGTCACTTCCCAGAACCTCAAGATCACGTCGACCTACACCAGAATCCTCATTCGAAGCCTCACTCAGCGCCCATCGCAACTCATCTGGGGAACTCGCAGACCTCCCAGCCTGCCGAGCAAAGAAGAGATTCTGCGAAGCCGCTCGCCTTTGCCAGCGGATTGATTTTTCTCAGTCTCGGGCGGCCACGGAGAATTCCGATTGAACTCGTCCCCGCACCGGATAATCTGACGTTTGTTGAACGCACTTCGATCCTCGATACAGATTTTTCTGCTGTTCGCTTTGGTCGCCTGCGCGTCTGCAGCGCAAAGCTATATTATCGTCGACAACCAGACTGGACTTATTCTCGCTTCGAAGAATCCTAACGAAAAATTACAGGTCGCGAGCCTGACGAAGGTCGCCACCGCAATGGTGGTACTCGATTGGGCGCAGCTTAGCAAAGCCGACCTCAGCCAGATGGCCACGGTTTCCGCGCGAGCAATGCGGTCGGGAGGGCTGAATCCGGTGGGCTTGCAGGAGGGCGACTTGCTGAGCCTGCGGGATCTCCTCTACACGGCTCTCATGGCCTCTGATAATGTCGCGGCGACATCCCTCGCGGAACATGTCGGCGCCCGCCTTCCCAACGCGGAAAGCCTCGATCCGGCAGGCAATTTCGTTTCGCATATGAACGCCCTTGCGCACACGCTCGGCATGAAGCGCACGCTGTTTCTGAATCCCTCCGGAGCGGACAATCTCGAGGGCGCACTGCCCTACTCTACCGCCTCCGACATGGCCCGTCTCACGCGCTATGCCTACACCGAAGCGGACTTTCCCTTCTTCGTATCTCAGAAGACCCGAATTATTCATGTCTTTCGCGGCGGGGTGGACATGCCAATTGAGCTGAGAAACACCAACGAACTGCTCGATCAGGAAGGCGTAGACGGAGTGAAGACCGGCCGCACGCGGCGAGCAGGGGATTGCCTGATTCTTTCCACGGAACGCAGACCCGAAGTGCAACGACAGGGCGAAAGCGTTCAGGTGACGCCCCGTCGAATTGTCATCGTGCTGCTGGGTTCGCGAGAACGCTTCGGCGAGGGAATGGCTTTGGTGCGTCAAGGCTGGGGTTTGTACGATCAATGGGCCGCCGAAGGACGCAAAATTAAGAAAAATCAGGCGCTTTGAACTATGGAGGCTACGAAGATAGGCATTTTGACGAGCGGGGGTGATTGTCCGGGTCTCAATGCGGTCATCCGCGGCATTTGCCGTGCGGCATACAAACTTGGGTGGCAGGTTATCGGGTTCAAGGATGGTTATGAAGGCCTCCTGCCCCCCGGTGACTTCATGATCCTCGACAGGAAAGCCACTTCGGGAATCATGCACCTTGGGGGAACCATCCTCGGAACCACAAACCGCGGTCATTTTGTAGCCAAAATAGCCGCCGGGGAGAGGGCGATGATTCCGAAGAAGATCATCGACCAAGCCAAAGAGACCTTCAATAAGCTCGGGCTCACCGCCCTCATCGCCATTGGGGGAGACGGGTCCCTTTCAACCGCGCTCCAACTCTACGAGGAAGGCATCCCGGTCATCGGCGTGCCCAAGACGATTGACAACGATCTGGAAGCCACCGCGACGACGTTCGGCTTCGACTCGGCTGTCGCCTGCGTGGCCGATGCCATGGATCGGCTCCACACGACAGCCACCAGCCACAAGCGCGTCATGGTGCTCGAAGTGATGGGACGCCATGCGGGTTGGATCGCGCTCCACGGCGGTTTCGCGGGCGGCGCCGATGTGATTCTCATCCCTGAAATACCCTTTGAATACGCCAAGGTCGCCGACGAGGTCATGCGGCGCGAGAAAGCGGGGGCGAAGAGCACCATGATCGTCGTCTCTGAGGGGGCCTCTCCCAAAGAAGGCAAGCAACTGCGCCACGCGACCGCCAGCGGCGAACACCGCCTGGGCGGGATCGGTGAGATCGTGGGCGCCGAAGTTGCAGAACGCACAGGCAAGGAGGTCCGCACCTGCGTGCTCGGCCACCTGCAGCGCGGCGGCGCGCCGACTACGCTCGACCGGATTCTCGGCACGCGTTTCGGAATCGCAGCCGTTCAACTTGTCGCCGAAAAAAAGTTCGGCACGATGGTAAGCTACCAAAACTATCTGACGCTCGACGTTCCCATCTCGCACGCGGTGAACCGTCTGCGCCGCGTCGACCCCGAGGGACAAATGGTCGAGACCGCCAGGGCGGCCGAAATTTCCTTTGGTGATTGATGGAAGAAACCGATGCTTTGCGCGCTGCCGTGCGCGACGTGCCGGATTTTCCAAAGGCGGGAATCCTTTTCAAGGACATCACCCCGATCCTCGGCGACGGCAACCTCCTGCGCCTCGCCATCGATTGTTTCGTGGCCGATTGCGCCGGACAGCAAATCGAGAAGATCGTCGGCATCGATGCCCGTGGATTTCTGTTTGGAGCCACCGTCGCCGACAGATTGGGGATCGGCTTTGTGCCGATTCGCAAGCGTGGAAAGCTGCCTTGGAAGACCGAAAGCCTGGCCTACAAGCTCGAATACGGCGAGGCCGCCATGGAGGTCCACACCGATGCGTTTGAGCCGGGCGAACGCGTCTCGCTCATTGACGATCTGCTTGCCACCGGCGGCACCGCGTGCGCCGCGTCGAAACTCATTGCGAAGGCCGGAGGAAATGTCGTCCAGGCGCAATTCCTCATCGAACTCGGTTTCCTTGAGGGCCGCGCCGTCCTTGCCCCGATTCCTGCGAAGTCAATCCTTGTCTACTAGGCAGCGGGCTGCTACAGAATTGCCGCCACTCTTTCCAGGGCCTTTCCGACGATTGGGAGCCCATGCGCGAAGCAGATGATATCGAAACTTAACGAGGGCAGAATCCGCAAAGATTCGCGGAGCAATGCGAGATTCTCGCAATATTTCTCCGGCAAGATCTGAAGGCCATCGAGATTGACGAGCGCGTCACCGACGACCAAAACGTTTGGTCCGAGGTAGGCGGTCTCTCCGCAACCGGCTCCAGGCAGGCAGACGGCTTTCAGCGTCTGAAACAGCGACTCACCGTGCTTGACCAGGCAATCCGCCGGCACCTCCTCGCGTGCCCCTTCCGGCGCGTAAATCGGAACGTCGAGCCTTTCTTTCTCGTAAAGCGAGCCTCGGAGATGGTTGCCGTTGGTCAAGAGCACCGCGCCGACGCGGTCATCGCCCACCATCCTCTCAATGGCTTGTTCCTCGAGACGCACCGGGTCGATCAACACGAACCCATCCGGGGTGCGGATCGCCGTGCTGCTGCAATCCGTTTTGCATTCCGGATTGTAACCATGCCAGATGAAGAGATCTTCGGTTATTTGATGATATCGGGGGACTGGCTTCATACATCGAAGGGGTGCCAATGGATTTGCTCGACCCGGAGCTTTCCACAATCAGTGACGCGACGCGATTCAATTTCGCAACACTCGTTCCAACCTTTTCTTCACGGGATAGACGCTCATCATCAAACACGAGTTGTTCGAACTGACATTTGCCGATAATTTTCGCTGTCGCCGCTGCCATGCACCAAATCATTAACGACATAGGCATCTGCATCGTTGCAGCGTGGGCCCTGGGCGTGCTTGCTCAGTTTTTTCGCCAGCCAGTGATCCTTGCCTATCTCATCGGCGGTTTTGCGATCGGACCTTCGGGATTCGAATGGATCCACGGAGAGGAATCCGTCGCCACGATTTCGGAGCTGGGGTTGATTTTTCTGCTCTTCATGATCGGTCTCGAGATCGATTTGAAGAAAATCATCAGCGCAGGGGCCTCAATCCTCGTCACCGGCGCTTCACAGATCCTGGGGGGCGCGGTCGTCGGAGTTGCCTTCTTCTATTATATGGGTTTCCCATTGAGCGTCGGAAAGTGGGATGCCCTGTATTTGGGACTGGCCGCCGCCCTGAGCAGCACGGTGATCATCGTGAAGGTGCTCTATGACAAGCGGGAGCTCGACACGCTGCCAGGCCGCGTCACTTTGGGTCTTCTGGTGCTCCAAGATCTGGTCGTCATTCTATTTCTTGCTGTCCAGCCGAGCCTGGACAACCTCCGCGTGGGCGCGCTCTTCATGTCGCTCGCGCGCGTCGGAGTGCTCGTTACGACGGCGCTCATCGTCAGCCGCTTTCTGCTGCCCGCAGCTGTTTCGCAGCGTCGCCCGCCTGCCGGAACTGGTGCTTGTCGGTGCGTTGGCCTGGTGCTTTCTTATGGGCGATCTCGCGGCACGATTGCAGCTCTCGCGAGAAATGGGCGCGCTGATCGCGGGCGTATCACTGTCCACCTTTCCCTACGCGCTTGACGTGACAGCAAAGGTGACCAGCCTCAGAGACTTCTTCGTCACGCTGTTCTTCGTTGGTCTGGGCATGACCATCCCGGTTCCAAGCGGGACGCTCATCGGTTGGGCGCTGATATTTGCTCTGTTTACGGTGGTAAGCCGGGCTCGTTACGACATTCGTCCCGCTCTATCTGCTAAAGCAGGGACTGCGTGCCAGCCTGCTTCCGGCCATAAATCTCAGTCAAATCAGCGAATTTTCCCTCGTCATGCTGACCTTGGGAGTCGAGAAGAACCACATCGCCGAGGACAGCAAGGGTTTGGTTTCCTTCGCGTTCGTGCTCCTGGCAACACTGGGCACATTCGCGATGACGAATTCCGACAAGCTCACGAGAACCGTGATCTCGGGTTTGAAGCGCTTTGGAGTTCGTGACCTTGAAGTCCTCGATCCGGCAAGACAGATCAAGGAAGCCGGGGCTGATGGGCACGCGCACTCTGCGCGGATCCTGCTGCTCGGCTTCTTTCGAACCGCGAGTTCCCTCCTCGAGGAAGTGCGGACCGGCAAGCAGGACCTTCTCGAAGAGGTGGCCGTGGTGGATTTCAACCCGTATGTCCACGCGACGCTTAAGCGACGGGGCATCAAGGTTGTCTACGGCGACATCAGCCATCCGGAAACCTTGCTCCACGCAGGCGTCAAGGCCGCCGAGATTCTCATTTGCACCGTCCCCGACGCGTTGCTCAAGGGCACCAACAACGCAAGGCTCGTCCGGCACCTGCGCGAAATGAATCCGGAGGCCAAGATCATCGCGGTCGCCGACATCCTGGCCGAAGTGAAATCCCTGTATGCAGCGGGCGCCGATTATGTGAGCGTGGCGCGACTCGACGAGGCGACCTCGCTCTGCGAGGTGCTTGACGCCATCGAATGCAATCTCCTCGACGAAATGCGCGGAAAGCTCGACGAACGTCTGGCCGGCCGCCAGGAAGTCCTGCCCTAGAAGAAAACTTGTCACCACATCCTCTGCGCGTTCACTTACTCGCCTTGATACTTGGGTGACCCAACCGGCGCGGCACTTGCAAATGTCTAAGCGGCGGCGCGGTTGGCAAATTGCCACCACCATCATCGGAGGTATCTGCCGCGCGAAGTTGAGGTAAAGGATACCGTTTGAGCTATTGCATTTCCCGACGGTGGGAATATACGCGCAAATCCGCTTAGATTTAAACCATTAAACCATCTCGCTGTAATCGATGCAAACCGAATCCCTCATTGCCGAGTTATTGGAAATGCGGAAGTATTACAATAGCGGCGTCACCAGGCGGTATAATTTCCGCCGGCAGCAATTACTTACTCTTAGAGAGGCCATATTAAGATCTGAAACAGAATTTAACCGGGCCTTGTATAAGGATCTGAGAAAGACCCCGGAGGAAGCTTGGGTTACCGAAACCGGTTTATTGCTGCAGGAAATTAATCATACCTTAAAGCACTTGAAGCAATGGATGCGACCGGAACGTGTTGGAACCAACTTGCTCAATCTTCCCTCGGTTAGCTACGTGCATCCATCGCCAAAAGGCGTCGTGCTGATAATTGGCACGTGGAACTTTCCGTTGCAGCTGTTGCTGATTCCTTTTGTCGGCGCTCTTGCCTCCGGAAATTGCGCGGTGCTGAAACCGAGTGAGTATGCTCCCGCTACCGCCGCGGTCATCGCGAAGGTAATTGCGGAAGTCTTTCCTAAGCAACTGGCTTTGGTCGTGGAGGGCGACGGCGCTGAGCTAGTGCCTTCCATGATGACGGATTTCAGATTTGATCACGTCTTCTATACCGGCAGCAGTCCAGTAGGAAAATCCGTCTATCAGATGGCGGCCAGGGAATTGGTTCCTGTTACGCTGGAGCTAGGTGGCAAGAATCCTTGCGTTATTGAGAAAGACGCCGATTTGAAAGTTGCCGCCCGCCGCATTGCTGTCGGCAAATTCACAAATGCGGGGCAGATGTGCGTGTGCCCCGACTACCTCCTGGCACATGCCGACATCAAGGATAAACTCATCGATCTCATCCGGACGAACATCGCGACGTTCTACGGCAGCCATCTCGCAAGCGGATTCGGCTATGGAAAGATCGTCAACGAAAAGCGCTTCGATAAGCTGGTTAGCTATCTCTCGGAGGGCAGGGTGGTGGCCGGTGGCGAACACGACCGCTCAAAACTGTTCATCGCTCCTACCATCCTGGACAATGTCTCATTGAACGCCTCCGTCATGCAGGAAGAGATTTTCGGACCGATATTGCCGGTCTTCTCCTTTCGCACGGATGCGGAGGCCGTCAATATTATTGATCGGAATCCAAACCCGTTATCGTTTTACGTGTTTACGGGCAGCAGCAGGAAGGAAAAGGAATGGTTGGAAAAGACGCAATTTGGGACAGCCTGCGTAAACAATGCCGCCTGGCAATTCACCAATCACCACTTGCCTTTCGGTGGCATTGGTCACAGCGGAACCGGTGCCTACCATGGCAAGCATAGCTTTGATACGTTCACGCATATGAAAGCGATCATGAAAACCGCGGCTTGGTTTGATCCCGCCGTGAAATATCCGCCATTGAAGGGGAAGTTGAAATTGCTGAAGTGGTTGGTGGGTTGAAATGCGAATGCGAGGCGGATCGGCGATAATCTGCTCCCAGCGCCGGCATGCAACGGCTACTTATATGCCTCGCTTAATCGTTAGTTCCTGCTCAACTTTGCCAAGCGGCAGTGTGTTGATCACGTCGTTTCTGGTAAGCCAGCCCTTGCGAGCGGTCCCGATCCCAAAGATCAGATCCTGCAGGCTGGACACCGAATGGGCATCCGGGTTGATCGCACATTTCACGCCTTTTTCTTTCGCGAGCGGCCACCAGCGCCAGTCCATGTCGAGCCGCCGAGGGTTGGCGTTGAGTTCGATAACGGTGTGCGTTGCCGCGGCGGCTTCAATGATGGCGGGAATATCCACTCTGTAAGGCTCACGCGTCAGCAGCAGACGACCGGTAAGGTGGCCAAGCATGGACGCATAGGGGTTGCCCATTGCTTTGATGATCCGATTCGTCATCACCGCCTCGCTCAACGCAAAGGCGGCATGCACCGAGACGACGACGTAGTCGAGTTGAGCAAGAATGTCGTCCGGGAAATCGAGCGACCCGTCCCTTCTGATGTCACACTCGGTTCCGGAAAAAAGGCGAAACCGGTCATGGCTTTCATTGAATCGCCTAATGCGTTCCAGCTGACCGGCAAGCCGCTTTTCGTCGAGTCCATTTGCCTGGAAGGAACCCTTGCTATGGTCGGCGATACCGAGGTATTGCAAACCAAGCTCCTGAGCAGCTTCGGCCATCTCTTCCAGTGACGAGCGACCGTCACTATCTGTCGTGTGACAATGAAAGGTCCCTCGCAGGTTCTGCCACTCGATCAATTCGGGGAGGCGGCCGCCTTCCGCGGCTTCAAATTCCCCGCGGTCCTCGCGAAGCTCCGGCTCGATGTAAGCAAGGCCAAGCGCGCGATAAATATCGGACTCCGAATAGACCTCGGGCAGCGGTTTCTTCAACTCGCGGCCCTGTGCCCTGCTGAAGCGGTATTCATTGAGGGACCACCCGCGGTCCAGGGCGCGCGTGCGCATGCGAACGTTGTGCTCCTTGCTACCGGTGAAATAGTTCAACGCAAAGGGGTACTCGGCGCCGCTGACGGCCCTCACATCACACTGGATACCCGCGGCGAGAAGCACGCTTGCCTTAGTATCACCGCGGGCAATGACCGACTCAACATGAGGATGCTTGACAAAGTCTTCGAACACCTCTGCCGGATTCCGGGTGGCGGCAATGAAGTCCAGATCGCGAACAATCTCCTTTTTTCGCCTGTAGCTTCCCGCAATCTGCGCGAGATTCACGAGGGGATGGCTGCGAAGATCCTCAAGCAGCTCTTCCACGAGGGCCATCACATCGCCGAGCCGAAACTGACCGAGGCTCTTCGTACGCTGTTCAATAGCTTTCAGAAGATTCTCCGAGGTTTTCGCGCCGAAGCCGGGAAGCGCTGCGATTTTCCCTTCTCTGCAGGCGCGCTCGAGCTTGGTAATGGAGCTTATCCCCAGCGTTTCGTAGAGGGCTTTGATCTTCCTTGCGCCGAGTCCCTGCAGCTCGAACAGCACGAAGATCTCGGGCGGGAACTCATCGCGCAGCTGCTCGTAATATTCGAGTCTACCTGTCCGGATAAGCGTTGTGACTTTCTCGGCGATCGCCTTGCCAATGCCCTCCACCTCTCGAAGACGATCCTCCTCGATCATTTTTTCCAAGTCGCCGCCCAACGTGTCGAGCGCCCGAGCCGCATTTACGTACGCCCGAATCTTGAACGGGTTCTCCCCCTTGAGCTCCAGCAAACGGGAGATCTGCTCAAGGATCTGGGCAACCTTATCCTTGTTCATAAGGAACGGTCCGCGAAACGCGCTAGCGATTGACTGACAGATCGATGCATATGCCTTGCCTTCGAACGATCAATCCAAATAGGTCTCGAGCCGGTTGCGCCAGCCCGGCAACCACCTCGATTCGTTGCGGGCAGGCGGCGAATTCGCAACACGCCGCGTTAGAACTTGATCCGCAGCTCTGACGAAGCCAGGCAAGGGTGGGCCCTCCTCCGGCATGGCCTCCAGCACCTGTAGCAAACCCCAACCCTGCCCGCGATAACGCTCGGCGGGATTAACTCCTTCTCCTTTGAAATTCACATAGTCCATCAGCGCGTACGGTCCAAGACGCTCGCCGGCCACCCGATAAAAATTGACCCTGATTCCTTCCCGCTCCGATGGGGCTGCCGCAGCCAGGATCTTTGGAAGTGCCTCCTCCAGGCGAAGCGCCGCAAAGCGGGCTTGCTGGGCAACTGTTGACTTAAGCAGATCGCGGAGTTCAGTCATTCGGGGACTTTGAAAATCCGCAACAAACGCTGCCCGGCTCCGCCAGGGACACGTTCCCTCCAGCCACGACGGGATTCGGGCGCCACGCTCGGCCAGAAACGCGACGAATTTGGGAAAGCTTTCTTCGAATGGACCGCGCTTACCCTCGGGATACCAGATGAAATGTGCGATCCCGAGCGATGCGAATTCCTCGCCCGCGTTCCAAGACGTCAAGCCGCTCACCGTCCCGCCGCATTCGTTTTTCCAGATTCGCCTGCCGATCTCGAGAGCCTGCGCATCCGAAAGCCGAACCGTTTGGCTCAAACCGACCGAAGCTGTTGCCACAAGGCATAGGAGGAACCGCATTGTTTCCCTTCTAAAGGCGGACCGCGGCTGCCGCAAGGTTCGAGGCTGCTCAAGCCGGGTCGCTTTCTTCACCAGTGAGAGCTACTCCGATTGTGACTGACTGCAATAAGCAAAAGCGCTACCATGAAACAAAACCGCTGCAGTCATGCCCGATTCCGCTCGCCAAAAACCGTTCTCAAAGGCCGTCCTGATCTTCATCGCTCTGGCGGCAATAAGTCTCGGCATCATCTTCGCCCTCTTAGCGACTCTTGGAGACGATGTTCCCAACGAACTTCCTCCGGCGAGCCAAAGCTCTCCCGGAGAGTAAGCCGCTAACGAATGATTTGCACAGGTGTCCCGATGCGAACGAGCTCGAAGAGCTGGACGGCAAACTGCCGCGGCAGACGGATGCAGCCGTGGGATGCCCGGCGGCCTGGACGTGGAATTGGTCCGGCGTGCATCCCGATCCCGCGCCATGTCAGGCGCATCCAGTAGGGCATCGGCGCAAAAACAAACCTTCCGCCCTCCGGCGGTGTATCGCGCCGAGCATCCGCATCCGCCTTCACGACGTTCCCGTCGGCGTCAACGATCTTGCCGTAGAGCGTCGAATATTTGTCCACCAGTTTTTCAAGAATCGTGTAGTCTCCGGCGGGCGTGCCGAAGCCCTCCTTGCCTGTCGCCACAACCGACCAGCCCGCAAACTGTCCGCCAATATAGACCTCTGCCCTTTGCATTTGCAGATCGATGATGACACTCGGTTCTCCGAAAAGGCCCTCCGCGTACCACTCATAAAGCGGCGCAGGCTGCGCAACGACCGGCGCGGTCGGTGGGGGAGGCGGCTCCGGCGATGCGCAGCCCGCCAGCACAATGGCAATCAGCAAGCCGCCCGCCGAAAATTTCCGCCCCGCTAGCATCGTGTCCATAACGCCGCGCGGAGACTTCGCCTAAGCAAAGGCTTGTTCAAGCGAAAAATTGGAGTGCGTCTTAGCTTGGATACCCGCAGGCAAAAAATATCTATTCCAGCATGCACAAAGGGTCCCGCGAAGTAGTCATTTGATTCCCTTACCCTTAGCTCGAAATGCAGCTGCCGACAACTCGGCAGACTCCTACGCCTCACCCAAAGCAAAGCCCATAGCCGGACGGACGACCGCGCTTCCTATTTGCAAAGAACGGCATAAAGTGCCTCATGCACAGCACCCTCCGGATCGTCGGGCGCTGTCCTGAAGCGCGCTCCCACGTACCCATCGGGCCGCACCAGCACCGCGCCGGTTTCGCCGATTCCATAGACGCTCTCAAGCTCCTCGCAAACAAAGTCGATCTGGTTTCGCAAGAGCGTCCCGAACGGAGGCGCCGGCCAAACGTCGCCCTTTCGCCCGGCCACCAGGACCATCTTATCTTCAAACAAATCGAGAATCGATCGCGTGCCCTCGTTTCGCAAGACCCAGACGTGTGGTGCTCGACAACCAGGACAAGCCGAAGGGATGTAATCGTTAATTTTGTCGGCCACTTTGGGCGGCCTCGTGCCATCGCTAACGAAGGCGCCCTTTTCATAGACGACTCCCAGATCCTGTCCGAGTCCTGCTCCGGCTCGGCGACTTTGCGCGACAAGCTCGCGGACTCGGTCCCACTCTCCCCGAAGGCCCGCCTGGATGATGTCGAAAACTTCCCCCATATTCTCGTTGGTATTTTCCATCGTCTGCAGCGCTGCGGCATGGCGCTCCGTTTCATAGGTATCGAGGAGCTCTTCGTCGGCTTCGTCGCGGACGACTGCTGCAAGTTTCCACGCCAGATTGTGAGCAGATTGCAATCCCGTGTTGAGCCCAAGCCCTCCAGCGGGCGATAGGCGTGCCGCAGCGTCACCGACAAGCAAGGCACGGCCGACCCGGAACCTGATCGCCACCTTGGGACTCATCACCCAAGGGCGCATGCTGATAACCTCGACCGGCTCTTCGGGGAAGCCGGAAACATGGCGAATCGTTTCCTCGAAACGCTCCTTTGAATAGTCCTCGGGCCTCTCACCAGCTTGCAGAAAGTGGTGCATCAGCCAAAGATCGTCACCGTTAATGGCTACAAAGGTTTCAAAATACTCTTCGGAAAGCGCCTGATACAGTATGGCTTGGCGGTCGCGGAGGTGCCGCCCGTACGAGGCGCGAAACATGACATTAACGAAATGGCCCATGTCTCCCGGTCCCTCCGTTTCGATCGCAAGGCTCTTCCGGATCTCGCTGCCGGCGCCATCGGCCGCCACTACCCATTGGGCGCCTACTGACTCTCCGGAACCCAATCTTAGCCGCACTCCATCCTCCCGCTGTTCGATGGAAGTAACCTCCGAGTTAAATCGGACAGAGGCCACCGGTTCTTGTTTCAAGGCCTCCAGCAAAACCTTCTCGGTCCAGGTCTGCGGACAGTGAATTGCCTGGCAAGGTGTCAGTGCGCTGTGCTGAGCAGCAATTGGCACCCGCCCGAATTCCTCACCGCTGAGAGATCTAGCCCAAATTCCCAGCCACTTCCCTTCGATGACCAGCGAACCGCCAAGGATTCGCTCCAGCAAGCCGTTCTGGCGCAAGATCTCGGCTGTCCGACGCGAGATGCCCATCGCTTTGGGGTGCACCGAGGTGCCCGGTTTTCTTTCAAAGACTGCGGACGAAACGCCCGCGCGCGCAAGCAAGAGAGCGGTCATCATTCCACACGGTCCACCACCGACAATGGCAACGGGAAAATCAATGTTCATAAGTCCAATGTGATCAGGCGAAATTTCTAACAGTTAATTCGTTTGAGCTTTAGCCCTTTCTCTCAAGCAACGCGACTGCAGAAAGCCGTGCTAAAGAAAAAGCGATACCCGATTGCGCGCGCAGGCGCCTCCTCGTGACGTCACTTTCCCGGACGAAGCTCAGGACTTCACGATCGCTTTCAACATTGGGACCTGCCTGAGAAATTCCTCCAGAGTCTCAGGGCCTACGATCTCGCGAGCTTTCTCGACAAAGGCCTGAAGAAACGGGGCGATCTGAGCGCTTTGGAGGCCTGCGGATTGAAGAGCGGAGAGAACCTTCGCAGCGTCTCCGACGGTATCCCCGAAACCGGAAAACAGCCCTCCGCGCGATGGAGCGGGACTCGGCAATTCAGCAAGGAGGGCACTGACTCCCGGAATTTCAGCGAGGATCTTCTCGAACCGAGTTCCCGTCATCCGTTTTCGCGCGAATTCCAGGAGAACCTTGATCGCCTCCCGCACGACGGATTCCGAAAGACTCAGCCTTTGGCTAATGACCTGAATGATCTGTTCCAGGCTTCTGTTGTCCGCGCTCACGTCGCGTCCGCACGCAAAATGCGCTCGATTGTGTTGGTTGTGGAATGCCCCTCCAAAAATTCCGCCAGGACCACCCTGCCCCCGTGACTTTCGACAATTTCGCGCCCGCTCACATAGTGCGCCCAGTCGCGACCCTTGACGAGAACATGAGGAAGAATTGCTTCGATCAGGGCGCGTGGTTCGTCCTCGTCGAAGATGACTACGCCATCAACAGCGCGCAGAGCTGCGAGAACCGCAGCGCGGTCTCTCTCGCTGTTGATCGGTCTTCCGGGCCCCTTGTTGCGAACCACGGAGGAATCGCTGTTCAGTCCGACGATCAGCGCGTCACCCTGGGCGCGCGCAAACTCAAGATACCTCACATGACCGCGATGCAGGATGTCGAAGCAGCCGTTCGAAAAGACAAGCTTGCGCCCCACCCCGTCCAGTCGGTCTCGCAACTTCCGCGCGCCTGCGGCGGACATGACCTCGCCGTTCATCATTGCCCTCGGCCGAGTTCTTTGAAAAGCGCCCTATGGCTGACAATGACAGTCTGCATCTCGCCATCGTCCGATTTGTCGAAGCGTTTGTAAATCCCTTAACGCGGCGCACCCAAGGGCCTGTTGATGGCTCCCTGAGGCATCGTAGGCGACCGCGAGACTCGCCATGGGTTGGGCCGCGCCACGGTGCAAGGTGCCAAAGCATGGCTCGAGGATTCGCCAATGCCTGCATGTGAAGGTGCACTTCAATCCGAAAAGCTTCTCCTTCACGCGAAAAGCCTCAGCACGACTTGGCGAGACGCTGGAATGCTCCCGTAGAGTGACGCCAGAGCATCGATGGCAGATACCTTTCCCTCGGGATCGTAAACACCGAGGAGGCGGCACAACTCTGCTTCGAAGTGATGCAAGGCCTTCAGAGTCGCGGGAGCTCGTTGCACGAAATCGATGCCACGCTCCAGGAGGTCGAAGATTTCAGGCGCGGGATGCATCGACGGCGCTGCGATGACAGCCAACTCCCCAAAATAGGCGGCCAGATAGAACCCCGCGCTTCCTGCGCCCGAGACGTTGAAGACGGTTTTTAGGCTGACTTCGCGCAGTGTATGCAAGTCGCTGTTGCCGCTGATTGAAATCGAAATATCTGCGCCGTAGAAGAGGTCGAGTTTGCCGGCGAATGGGCTTTTGGGTCTGCGGGCTCCTCGCGCCACTGTTCGCACTGTTCCGAAGCGCTCGGTCAGCCATGCCACGATCAGGCTGGTTTCCGACCAGGGCGTTTTTCGCACGAGAATCGCGGGCGTTTGCTCCATGTGGTGCTCATGCCCTTTCGGGAGCGCAAGGATTACGCAAAGTCCACGATCTCCACCAGCCACTGCTGGAGCGCCGCGTAGAAGTGGATCTGGAATCTGGCCAGGTCCCGTTCGTTGAGTATGACCGTCGGCGCGGGGCGCGCAAGGTCAGCCTCGTCGAGACTGTGCTGGGCCGCCAGAGCGATCCGGGCCTGATTCAAGGCGTTTAACCATGATTCCGCGTGTCCGGCGGGAAAATCGAGGGCAAACCCGCCTTCCTCCTCTTTAATCCCCCGAAGGTCAGCCTCGACCACCTGGCGCGCGGACAAGAAAAATGAATGCAACTCGGGCTCCACGTGCGCCTTCCAATCCTCGCAAAGCCCTCCCTCGCCAGGATCCCGGCTCGGTTTGGGAAAAAGCCGATCCTCAACCGCCTTGGCATCCTCGCCGACCGGAACGGGAATTTGGCGCATCAAGCCTGCCAGAAGCGGGGGAATCTCTCGCAGGCCCAAACGATTGCCGGATATTCTATAGAACTCCATCACGACCCGGCGCGCTCGATTGTCGCCAGCAGCAGATGGGAATGAAGCTGCTGGACGTAGAGTTCCGCCCGTTCACGCGCACCAGACCAGACGATTGAGCGGCCCTTGTGATGCACTTCAAGCATATGGGACTCGGCTTTTTCACGAGAAAACCCGAAGACTTTACGAAAGACCATTGTCACGTAGACCATGAGGTTTACCGGGTCGTTGTGGACCACGACGTTCCACGGCTGATCGAGAGCCGTTTCATCACACGTGCTGCTGCCCGGTACTTCCTTTACCTGCGCCATCCTACGCCGCTCGCAGATCGGAACTTTTCGGGCTTTGACGTGCCGTCAGACAGTCGGCAACCATGTTCACCCACGAGGCGAACCCGTCCCGCGGCAGCCCTGCCTTCGCCTCGAGAAATACATAAGCGCTCAGCATGGCCCACGGCGAAAGGTGAAATGCGACCGCGCGCACCGCGCAAACGACGGCGAGATGCCCGGGAACTTCGCCCGAGCTCTGTAGCGAACGATATCGCATCCAAAGCCTTTCAGTTTTGGGGGGCAAATACTTCTCCATTAGGGCCGCGCCAGCTGCCCGGCTCGCGTTCGCGAGATCCGAGGCCAGGGCAGCATCGATCGCCTTGTCGCAAATCGCAAGGGACCTGCAGTCCCCAGCCGCCGCTGCAAACCGAGCTCTTTCCATTCCCGAAAGGAGGGCAGGCACGAAGACTCTCTCCTTCCACTGAAGCCAGCTGCGCGCGGAGCTACTGTCTGGCACGAAGGTTGCGGCCGCGAGCCGGTCCCAGCCGGGATGACAGAGCACAACAGCACGCAGCAGTTCGACTTGCGAATCGTCTGCCTCGTAAAGGCCATCGCCGTTGACCCCTCTCATTTGTCGCCCGAGCATAGCATCGCGCGCGCTGTTTTGAAAACCTGTTCCTGCTTCACGGCCATATCTTTCGCGTCGCGAACTGTCTGGTCATCCCATCCGGCGAGATGAAGCAACCCATGGATGACACAGAATGCAGCCTCCTCGCTTGCGTCGTGGCCGAACCGCGCCGCATTCTCCGAAACGACGCCCGCACCGATGAGGATCTCGCCGTAGGGGAAAGTGATGACATCTGTCGGCATCGGATCGCGGAAGAATTCAAGGTGCACCTTCGCGATGGCCCGATCGGAGAGGATGCTCGCGTCGATGTGTTCCAACCGCCGCAGTGACGCCTCGGGGGACCGAACCGCTGCCAGACAGACCGGCACAGCATTTTCGACGATGGCCCTAACGAGTCTCAGATCGAACAAAACGCTTCGCTGCCTGTTTCTGATCTCACAAAAGCGAGCCACGAAATCGGATTTACCGCAAAGGCTGCCTGAATGTGGAGGCATTTCGCGCGCGAAGCGAATAACGGGACAGAAACAATTGACCTCGCACCGCCGGCCGCGGCGCACTAAGCCGCCGACTTCTGCTCACCGCGAACCGTGATCGTTGAGGGCTCTTTCTCGTCGCGCTTCGCGGGATACGCGATGCGCGCGTGCAGCATGTTGATGAGCGTAAAACGAAAGCTTTCGGCGATCTTCCGGATTTCGTCCAAGGTGAGAGGAGCCTCATCAAGTTGATGCTCGCCGATGCGGGAATCGATGATCCCCTGGATCAGATCCTCAATGCGCTGCGGGGTCGGACGCTCCATGGAGCGAGAGGCGCTCTCCACAGCGTCGGCGAGACTGATGATGGCGATCTCCTTTGTCTGCGGCCTTGGCCCCGGATATCGAAAACTTTCCTCCTTGACGTCCGGAATGTCCTCCGGGCGCATATTCATGATCTTGCCGCCAAGCCGCGCATCGTTCTGCTGCTGAAGAGCGCGCTGATAAAAGTAGGAGACAAGCGACGTGCCGTGATGTTGCTGGATGACCTCGACAATCTCAGAATTGAGCTTGTTCTTAAGGGCAAGGTCCACACCCTCCTTGACGTGAGCGATTATTATGAGAGCGCTCATGGTCGGCGTCAGCTCATCGTGAGGGTTGTGCCCGGGACGCATGTTTTCAGTGAAATACTCCGGCTTCACAAGCTTGCCGATGTCGTGAAAATACGCGCTGACCCGGCTCAGGGTCGCATTAGCGTCCACAGCTTCGGCGGCCGCCTCAGCCAGGTTGGCCACCGGCAAGGCAATGGTGATAGGTTCCGGGCGCTTCCAGGCTCAGGCGCTTGAGCAGCGGGTGATTGAGGTCCGCCATTTCCAGCCAGGAAATGTCCGTCGTGATGCGAAAAAGATTTTCAAGGACTGGAAGAATTCCGCTCGCCAAGACCGCCGTGCCGAAGCCGGTGACAATTGCGGCAAGGCTTTGCCACCCGACCATCTTCCAATTCGTTTGCGCCGGATTCTCCCAGACGAGCGGTCCAATCTGGCCAAACGCAGCCGCCAGCACCCACATCGCAATCCCCACATAGACCCCGGCCCGGATGAGCCGGCTGCGGCGGCGCACCTGGATCGTAAGATAGACCGCGATGAAGCCCGTAATAAGGGAGATAACCAGGAAGATCGGATCGATGCGCCCAACCAGGAGCGAGCCCCAAAGACTGGCGAATACCGCTGCGAAAAGACCGTGATTCTTCCCGAGCAACACGGAAAGAACGAGGGGCGCGAAGGCGTAAGGCACCAGCAACGGCACCAACTGAAGGTCGATATTGCCGGCCGCGGCTTGCGCAAGGATAACTTTGATGACCGCAAGCTGAACGAGCAGGACGCCAAAAATCAGGGCGATAGCGGGAATTGCCTCCGAGTGTCTTCGGGTATATTCGATCCAAAGCTGAGCGACCGCGGTGAGCGAAACTGAGCAGACAAAGAAGAAATTTCGGCCGGTTCCTCCTGCTGACCGGTGAAAATCAGGGCTGCCAGACCGCCGACGAATCCGCCGAGAATCAGGAATCTGATAGGCCACGCGCACTCGAGTGCTTCGGTAAACTTGGTATCGCCAACCGTGCGGCGCGTCTTGCCGCAAGCCATTCCTTTTCCTATGAGGCGGCGACGTTGGAGAAAATTCCACATAGCTGCAAAAGCAATCTAATCTAAAGCTAGAATCGTTCCTCCTGCAATCCGCGATGCTCCCGATAGGCCTGAATAATTGACTGAACTAGCCGGTGGCGAACCACATCCGTCTCGTCCAAAAAAAGAAATCCTATTCCCTCAACCTTCCGCAACGCCTCCCACCGCTTCGATCAAACCGCTCCTCTTATTGCGCGGGAGATCGACCTGGGTGCGATCGCCGGTGATCACGCACTTCGAATCCTGGCCCAACCGGGTAAGAAACATGAACATCTGCTCGGTGGTGGTATTCTGCGCCTCGTCGAGAATGACGAACGCCTGACTGAGCGTTCGTCCCCGCATATACGCGAGCGGCGCAATTTCAATGACTCCGCGATCCATGTACTTTCTGAATCTCCTCGACCTCGAGCATGTCGTAAAGAGCATCGTAAAGCGGGCGCAGATACGGAAGAATTTTCTCTTGAAGATCTCCAGGCAGGACTACGAGCGCCTCCCCGCCTCAACCGCGGGACGCGTCAGAATATGATGCGATTAACCTTCTCCTGCTTAAGGGCCGCAACTGCTGTCGCCACGGCCAAATAGGTCTTGCCCGTGCCGGCGGGACCAATTCCGAACATGACGTCGCTCGTTTGCATCGCCAGGAGATAAGATTTCTGCCCATCCGTCTTTGGGATGACGAGGGGCCACGCCGCCGACGTCTGAATGCGCAGATCCAGAAGGCGGCCCAGATCGGTGCCACCGTTTCGGCCAGCGGCGTGCACGGCGTAGTTGAACTCCGGACGCCGGATGACGACGCCGCGCTTGCGGGCCTCGTTCAATTGTTCGAAAACTTACCCCGCGCGCGAAATGCCTTCTTCCCCACCCTCGATTCGCAGCCAGCCTTCGCGAGAGGTAACCCGCACGTCGAGCGCCGCTTCCAGCTCCCGAAGGAGCTTGTCGTCGCCGCCGTAAAGGGCCTGCACGGCGCGGGCGTTCTCGAACTCCAAAGTGAGAGTTTCCAGACTACCTGTAGCCATAAACGAGCGCCCAGTTCGAGCGCTCTTGAGGCGATTTTTCCACCGTGACGATCGCGTAGTAGGCGCCCGTTGCTTGGTGGGTGTGATCTTGGCTCCGGCGAAGCGACCCTTCTGCCAGAACTCGCTTTGGCAAGCTTGCCGTCAGATCGTAGATATGAACGGTGATTACCGCGCCGCCAGTGTCCGTCGCAAGCCAGAATCCGTATTCGTTTCCCTTGAATAGCTGGGCTGTCACGGCTTGCTGGTCCTTGACGCCAGATCGCCGCCCCGGCATCTTCGCGGATGGTATAGCCTTGTTTGGCGTAGGGGGCTGCCGCTTCCTTGGCAAAGGAGAGCGCGTCATTCACGGTGGCCCATGCAAGAGGAACGGCCATCGAAAGAGCAAGCGAAATCAGGGGAAATAACCCTGGCTTCATGGCGGCTCAGGCCTCCTGCGAGGTGATGACCACGACCATTTCGTTGGTCATCCTGTTGATC
>CAWASQ010000004.1:0-48687 GCA_963784465.1 uncultured Verrucomicrobiae bacterium | reverse complement strand
TCCCCGAAGCGCTTGCGGATGGTGCGCGGCACGCGAGCCTTCTCCTGGGCGATACCGATAAAGACGACACCCTCCCGCGCTTTGAATTTCCGCAGCCGCTTGTGCATGACATCGTCTTTGCGCATCCCTTTCTCAAACCGGATAATCGGGGTCGCCGTTCGCTCGGCAAAGTCGAGCACCTGCCGGCGAAACCTCTCGCTCATGGCCACTGCCTCCTTGGTCGAAGCAAACCGGTGGCCCTTGTAGCCGCGGAAATAGGCTGCCACCCCCGGTGCGCTCGCCAACTGGGGCACATAGAGGTTCAGATACATTCGGTCGATGCATTCCAACTCGAAGACGACATTTTCATCCTGGAGTTCCGCGACGCTTTTTGGCAGATTCATGGCGGTGTCTGGCTGGGCATTTGTTACCCTCCATCACTGGAGAACACCAGCCCGCTTTGACGGCTCAATCCGGCATTCCTCGCGGGATGCCGCTCTGCTGCTCCAGCCGGACACCACCCTTTCCCAAAGGCCGAAGGAGTTGCATCACTAACAAGCCGAAATTTTTTAACGAGGCGGGGGGCTCGCGGCTTCCCTTTCACGCAACCCTCCCGCTCTGACAATACATCTCGCCTGGTCTGAGGCCCCGCCTCGTTAGTAAATTGACCGCTATGATCTCGCCGATCACCGCTAAAGCCATACGTTGCAAGATTTATGGACGCTGGGATAACACTTGTGCTATTCGGTTCCGCGCCTATCGCCTTGGAGCGAGGACGTGCCACGTGGGCCATCGACTGATGAATGTCTGTAACCTGGCGTTGATAAAACGGCCGGTTCGCAAGACTCTTTTCAAAAAGCAGCGTCGACCGATTGGATAAGAGTTGTTCGGTGGTCCAGTGTCGTAAGTATAAACCGCGCCGCCATGCAATGTGGCGTTGGCATCTGGTTTGTATGAAATCTGGTTCTGCTCCCAGTGGGTGTTGCCGACGACGGGATAACTTCCCGTCGCAAGTGCAAAGTCATTCACATTGTAGAAGCTGATTATTTTGATTGCATTAGCATAGCCCGACTCAAGATAAAGGTGGTAACCCAGATCTGGACCGCTACTGGGGGTGGGACGAAGCTTCTCTTCATCTAAGAAGCGTTCGTAATTATTTACCGCATCATTATAGCAGCCACCGGGTAAAGCTGCTTCCATAAGGAAATAGCGATCGATGGACATGCCGCGCTGCAGAGCGGAACCTGTGACGACATTGCCCATACTGTGCGCCGCCACGCTCTTGGCGTAGTCTTCAGGTCCGCCTTTTTAGGGTCAGACCGATTCTGGTGAAAGCCTTGGTGACTGACTGTAGCACTGGCGAATTCTTGATCAGAAATGACTGGTAGAAGTACGTGGCCTATTAAGCGATGTGGAGTTCACCGTGATTCCAGGTTGCGAGAACCAGTGCGATTTAAGTAAGTGGTGACTCTTGCTTTGCTATCACCGGCCAACATTCTGATTTCAACGCGTCCGTAACCTTGGGCGGTCTTGACGTAAAGAACGCCACCTTGATAAAGCCCGCTCCACCCCGAGGGCTTCGGGCTTTCGCGGTCGATCACCACACTCGAGTCGTAGCCATCCGTCGGAGCGGTGACAGGGAACTCGTCCCGGGAGGTCTGAAGACCTCCGCCCGTAACAGCAACTCTTATCGACCAAGGCTGATCAGGCTTTGTCTGGTTGGCTAAGAGCCGAATCTCTAATGCGGTGGTCTCATTTAGCCGGACCACGATCGTGGAGCCAGTTTGTGGAAGCCTGATTTCCCTTAGCCTTTACTAGAGGCTGCGCCTGCTGTTTTTTGATCAAATGGAAGACGACCGGAGCATTTGGATCCGGTTCGATAAAATTCGGGTCGAAGAAGGCCGCGTATACAAAAGCACCTCTTCCATCACGCACGGAATGATATCCGTCTTTGGACACGTAGACTCCCAGGTTTTTCCCTCTCCCGCCTAGTAGTAAGAATGTTCCCTGTTCATCACTTTGCGTAAATCTCTCCGAGGTTCCAGTTGGCGACATATCTGTCCACTGGAATCGAACCTTAGCTCCTTGAACGGGCTGATCGGCTTGATCAACTACTTTGCCGTAAAAATTTACCGGCATCTTCCACTCAAATTTTGGATCAAGCTTTTTCATTTGCTTCCACCACTCCCAGCGCTGATCGCCGATGTCCTGATGATACGTCTTCATCGGAACCTCGTAATTCAGCGGCACGGCTTGCGGGTCGGAGAAGATTTCGATGCGGGGATCGTCGATGAGGGATCCATGGCCGGCGGCGAAGGTTGGGGCGACCGAGTTGGACGATTCCACCACCAGACGACGGCCGCGAGCAAGGTAACCGAGACCAGGCCGAAAAGTAAAAATCGGCGGTTCATTGGTCCGCGTTTAGTATGGCAGTGATATCTTGGTAGAGTTCATTCACTTCCTGAATGCGTCTATTGAATTGACCGCTGTGGTCGTCCTCACGGTTGTCAAAGTTGTACGGAGAAGCGTTCAAGTTCACGTGTTCCATGTTTGCCGGGCGATTTTGGAGCGAGGCATCCACCGCACCAACGGCCTTGGATCGGGACCGTGCGACGAAAGCTGTCATCTCATGAGGATCATTCACGTGTCGAGTCAACGCCCACACGGGACCTGAGTTGATAAAGTGAACACTCTCAAGCCGGCCCTCTTTAAAAAGGTCCACCTCGTTCATATCGTAGAGATACCGCCAATCCCCGGCGTGGATAGCGCCGGTAGAGCCGTCCGGCTTGTCAGTCCTCTGGTTCCTCTCCCAGTTTGCTTCGAACCAGAAGAACTTGGTGCCGGTTGCCAATGCGAAATCTTGAACATTATGGAAGTTCACGATGCGGTTTGCGCTGCCACCAATGCGTCTAAGGAGTCCACGATACCCATTTATCAAGATTCCGTTCGGGGCTTGATAATAGTCTGGTGTTGGTCTGTCGCGTTCCTCTGCCCAGAATCGAGCATAGCCGTTTACACCACCTCCACCATCGCCACCGCCTTCGTCGTAACATCCCGCCGGGATTGCCCCTTCAAAAAGAAGGTAATTTTGAACGGTCGAGCCCTGTTTTAAGGCTGAACCACAGACGATGTTGCCCATGCTGTGCCCCAGCAACGTTATCGCAGGGATGTCCGTCTTTACCGAGTCAACGAATTGGCTTAGCGCCTGTCCGTAAAGAAAGGCTCGGTGCTCGCTGCGATCATACTCTCCCGCATAAAGCTGCGCCTCACTAGCGACTAAGGGATCCCATTCGAAATGAGCAAACGCGCCCCTTGAAGCCCTGATGCCAAAGCCGCTTGAACATGGTCTCGCTAAAACTCAAGGTATGCATTGTAAGTCATGCTCCAGCCATGTACGAAGACCAGCGCCTTCTTTTCCTCTGCCCCGTCTTTCTCAAACGGGGGATCAGTCTGGAAGAAGGTAGGTCCACTAAATGGGTCGTTGGGACTCTTATGTGGCGCGGCTATTCCCTCCGGCTGCGCCTTGGCGCGCAGATACATCTTCTTTACGTTTTTCAAATCCAGCCACACGCCGGGCGCTTCAGCGATCTCTAAGCCGTCGGATTTGTGCAGAGTAACGGCCAATTCCCCGCTCCCCTCGTTCGATCCTTCGAAGAGCAAATACAGAGGTTCATCTTTGCTCAATGTTATCCAGATGTCTGTGGGTAGGATGAGTACCTCTTGGCTATCTTTCACGTCGCCCAAGGCACTTCTGTAGACTCCGCTAACTTGATTGGCGGCTGTAGGGTCGTCTTTCAGGTACGAGTCCGATCCCGTCTGGTCCGCCATTCGATAGACCTTTATGGCCGGAGTCAACTCCCCAACGACATGTTTCCATTTTAGCCCAATCTTATAAGTGCCGTCAGCAATTTGCTCCCTTAAGCTGCCCACAGAAATTGCCAATCTGCTGAAGTCTTCAAGGTCGCGACGTCCTTCAATCTGATCATCCAGATGATCAGGTTGAACCACCGGGATGCGATCGTTTTCCTCGACGTCGACATGATCGTCGTCATCATTGATCCAGAACCTGAACGGGGCATCCCGGGATGTGGTGTCGCGGGCTTCTCCTGAAAATGCGATTGTTCCGTCGCGATTGGAATCGACTGCGATGCCCATCGGGATTAGATAAAGAAACAGCGTGGCGCCGTCCATGTCGGGAAAGCCGGGGCTCTTGGGGTCATCGACGTAGATAATGTTCGAGTAATCGACCGAGACCTGCACAGGCTCGCCGGGGGCGAGGGTGACTGGGAGCACGTGAAAGGAGTTTCCAAGATCTGGCAGATGTTGGCCCTGCCTTTTGCGTTGATGAATGACGTTGCCTTCCAGTGTCACGTCGCAACCGTCGTCTGAGAAGAGAGCGAGTCCATAGACAAATCGGCCCTTCTTGTCCTCGGGAAGTTCGGGCGGCGTATAGCGTCCCGGAGAAATACCAGAAATCATCCTTCGCGTAGCTCCGGAAAGGAAGCGCCCCGCTCGATGCTTGCCGTTGCGCCTCGAGTCTCGCCTGTGCGACCGAGCCGTCTGCCATCTCGCTCACGTCAACTATGAGATCGGCGACGTCTTGTCCGAAAAGGCCGGAGATCTGCGCGGGAACGGCGAAACCGACCACCAAACACCCGATCAGGCGCATGGCGCTCGCACACTTGGCTCGGCGCAACCAGGGTCTTACCACTGTGTAACGGGAAGACGTGAGCCCTGCGCGATTTGATCTTCGTCAGGTCCGAAGATCTCTGGTGGCATGCGACGCGTGAGGAAGTCCGTCGAAGATCCAGTTGGCCGGCCGGTCCGTTGAAGCCGACGAAGCGGGAATTTCGCCATCGACAACCTGATTGGAGTTCCACTCAGAATACCCTTGTCGCTCTGGAGAGTTGCTCGCACGAAGCGCTTTTCCTATCACCGTCTTTTACAACATCAAAACAAATCTGATACCACATAAGTTTTTTCGAGCTAAGACGCTGGGGCGTCAGTTGAAACGAGAAAGGCGATTGCGGGCGGCTAAGGCGTTCTCAAGTGCCAGGGCGTAGCCATTTTGAACATGCTCAGCCCATTGCTGAACGCCAATGCTCACAATTTATCAAGGCGTCGAGCCGAAGTTTTGCGCGCCTGTGCTCGCTTCAACGCAGCGCAGGCAGGTTTTCTTGAGTGTCGGAAACTTCGCTACGCGCTCAGTAGTCTCGACACGGGCCGAAAAACGTGCCCGAATGGCGGCTTTAAAGCGCGCCTGACAGATGCAGGCTGTAAACGCTGGAACCCCCAAAAATGATTAACGAAGCCAATTTACCCCGTACTCGAAGCATCGGCGCTCTTCTCCTGATCGCCTTGTTCGCGAGCGGTTGCTCGCCACTGGTTTTCAGGAAGCCGGCCACGCCGCCTCCCCATGCCTTCATTTCCTACAATCCCCCGAAGCCGGGCGACAAGTCCCTGCGCCTCGGAGTCAAGGACCTCATCGATATCAAGGGAGAGGTGACCTCGGCCGGGTCGGAGTATCTCTACAAGCATGCCAAGCCGGCAAAGGAAGATGCGGAGTGTTTGCGGATCGCGCGTAAGCGCGGGGTAGACATTGTCGGAAAGACAAATCTCAGCGAGTTCGCCATTGGAGTGTCGGGTTCCAACGACTACTTTGGGACGCCGATCAACCCGATTGCCAGGGATCGCGTCCCGGGCGGATCTTCGAGCGGCTCCGCCGTGGCGGTGGGAATGAACCTTGCAGATGTCGCGCTGGGGACCGACACGGCAGGCTCGATTCGTGTCCCGGCAGCCTGTTGTGGGGTCGCCGGTTTGAAGACGACGTTTGGGCTCGTCTCGATCAAGGGCGTTCACCCGATCTCTCCAAACTACCTCGATACCGTCGGGCCGATGGCGAAGGACGTTGACGGGCTCGTCAAGGGGATGGAGCTTTTGCAGGAAGACTTCGACACCCTCTACGACAAGGCCAAGGCGGCGAAACCTTCGGCCCGGCAGATCCGGATCGGCCGGCTCCGAGTGCCCGGCACCGATCCAGCCATCGACCGCGCAATCGACGCCAGGCTGGCGGAGCGGGGATTCCAGGTCGTCCCCCTCGGCGACGAATTTTTCAAGGAATGGAAGCAGGCGCAACGCGACGGGAACCTTGTGGCCGCCGCCGCTTCGTGGTACAACGATCAAGCCTTTCGACGCCAAGAAGGAGTCGGTTGGCGGGCCCGGCTAGCGATCTGGTTCGGAGATCTCGTCTTTTCCCGGAAATACAAAGACGAAGCCAAGCGTGAGCAGGCGATCGCGCGTCGGGATGCGTGGCGGATCACCTTGAACAAGATCTTTCACGAGGTCGATGCCATTGCGCTTCCTGTGCTACGGAAAGCGCCACCAAAACGGAACCTTTTTTTGACTGGGATTTTCGAAGCAAAGTTCCTCGATATCCAGAACACCGTGGCGGTAAACTATGCGGGCGTCCCCGCGTTGGCCCTGCCGATTCCGCTCCCGGGCAAGAAGTTTCCCGTGACGAGCATCCAGCTGATCGGGCCACCAAACAGCGAAGCAGCCCTGCTGAACATCGGACGCCTTATCGAGACGAAAAGCTAAGGACATGCTACAACTCTTTCAGGAGATACCTGCTCGTGGAGCGTCGCGGTTTTCAATCAGGCGGCCAGCGACCATAAGTCTACCTGCCATCGGTCCGAAAAGTCATCAGCAGGGAATTCAAAGAACGACAGACGGCCAATTCGTTGTCTCCGGAAGCGGATCGCAGTCCGGATACATCTATTTCGCGGACGCGAGCAGCCTGAACATAATAGGAGTTATCACTCCTGTTGTGAGAGACTTCAATCATATCGGCGGGATCCAGGTTGCAGAGGATATTCTTGCGGCTGGATATGAGCGCTTGGAAAGCGGCGCGGCGGGCACGTCAGTGGTGTCTGTTTTACGATGTTAGAGACGCCGCGTCTCCGGCGGCTTTGGATCACCTCACGATCGACAGAACTTCAGCCGGCGACACTGCAGGAGCGATAGGGCTTTGCCGTGATGGCGGTACCTGGCTGCTTCTGGTGGCGAACTGGGATTCGGAGCGGCTGGATTTTTATCGCAGCAGCGGCGATGATCTTTTCGCTGTTGGGACTCGCTTTGCGCCCGTGGGAAGCTGGCAGTTTGGCGCAGATCGCTTTGGCGAAGGTTCCATAGATAACAGCTGGGAAGCGTATGAAAATATCAACTTGTTTGCCGATAGAGATGGGTTGCTGTGGTTCGTCGGTACGTTCACAAGCTTCCTGAAATCGACCAAAACCATCGGCCTCCTGAACGCAGATCGGGCCGATCTCTATCAGCTTAGCATTGACTCCAGTGACATTACCGTAACCAAGCGAGCAAGTAAGCGCTTTTATCGCAACGGAGAAGGACCTCGTTTCAGGTACGGCTCTGGTTTTCGCTTAAATAGTGTTACCGGCAAGTTTGAAGTGTATTCGTGCGAGGCAAACCTTAGCAACCGCGGAAGGGTGAATCGATGCAATCGATGGGGGTAGCGCCCATAGCGGGAAGTATGTCCTAACTGCCATATTGCAGCTGCCATTCCCAGTTTCACAAAACGGTATATCGGAATGCTTGCTGCCGCCTCCAGGCCAATATTCAAGTTCCCTGTGGCCTAACCCGGCGTGGAAAACTGCGGTCCTTGAGTAGGATCAAGGGGCAGACAATCGGCCTCCATGTTATTCCGGAAGCCTGAAGACCCAATATGCGACAGGCGCCTGAATGAGTTCTGCGAATAAGTAAACGAGCAACAGCGACGATGGTTGCCCGTCGGCGACGAAACTGAGGAGTCGCCCGATCACCAACCCGGCGGGAAACAGCACAACGGTGAGCACCGCAGCATTTCTGTATTTGTCGCTGAAAGCCGCGAACAGCCAAAACAATGCAAATCCCAAATACAGGCACATCATCGCTCTCAGAATATGAGCGAGATTGAGGTCCAATTGGGAAACACCGAGAAACGTCCGGGCGAACCAATGAGGCGACACCCCATAAAGCGCGCCGACCACGCAAATCGTGAAGGAGGATAGAATCAGAAAGTATTTTTTTATTTGCATGGAGCGGCCCGTCCTTTCATACAGGGTCACAAGCTTGACGTCCGAGTGGATTCACGTCGCGCGCGTGGGGCCACGGTCTTCAGAGAGATCGACTGCCTTGAGAACAGTGTGATCACATGGTTGCAAGGGAAGCGAGGCCTGTCACAACGAGGTCGGTTATCAGACATGCGCGGAGACGTGCGCCGATTGCAAGTCATTTCACCGAGAACAGCGGGTGGATGTGTCTGCAGGGCGAGCGCTAAAAACGCGCATGATAGAGCCGCCATGGATCGTGCTCCCGGGGATCAAGTGGTCACAGGACCGCTGGCGGATCCAGAAATAGGAGTTGTCGCCTAGAAATCGAGAAAACGTTGCAGTGAGCTATGCCGCCGTGCCGATTCCGTCCCGGCTGGAAATTTGCTGTGACAGCTAAGCAGACCACAACTAGCGAAGCGGCCTTGCCAAGCATCGGCCGCACGTCTCGCTTACTCTTCGCGGTACACCAATGTCACCCCGCTGAAGTTTTTGTGCATCGACTTCATGTTTTGTTCGAGAAGTGCTGCGGAGTAAGCGGTAAAGGTATCGCCAAAAGGTATGGCGGCGTAGTCCCAAGGCCAGCCAAGTGGTCGGTACAAACCCGACGCCCAGGGGTCACAGATCACGGCACTTTCTGCTTCACGACACTAACGGCCAGTCGCGCATAGGAAAGGTTAACGCTGACGTCCTCTAGCTTTCCGGCTTGTTTACCGATGTCGGCCTTTTCGCGTTTGGTGAACCCGCCCTCCGCCTTCTCGGCAACCAGCTTATCGAGAGTGTCCTGGTCTCCCATCTTATCGTTTCCTTTCGTTGATCCTAACAGAATGGTCTCTCAAAGTCGCCGGCATCAACTTTGGATGCAGCTAGCATATCCCGGCGGCGAAATAACTTCAAGCTTCTTCGAGTACTGAGGCATCGAAGCTCGAAACGCGCCGTCTGCTTAGCGCAGTCTGTGCCGCGTCAGCGCCCAGCCTCTACTTCGCTACACGACAAATCCCGGCACGCCGTCGGCACCATGCCGCCGGCCTTGCGCGCGGCGCCGCGGATGACTTCGGCCAGCGAGGGATGGATATAGATGATGTCCACGAGGGAATGGATGTCGTTGCGCCATTTCATGATGGGAAGAATGACGTGGAGCAGCACGGAGGCCTGATAGCCAACGATGTGACAGCCAAGAATTCGATGGTCGGGTGCGACGAGGAATTTACAGAGGCCGTAATCTTCCTTCACCGCGCGGCCTTTGGTGGCATTGGCGAATGGGTAACATGCGGCGAAGTAAGGCTTTTTGGCGTTCTTCAACTCATCTTCCGTCGCGCCGACGCCCGCGATCTCGGGCATGGTAAAGACCGCGTGCGGCATCGGTCCGTAGTCGATGGAATCCCGTGTCTTTCCGGTAAGGAGCTGGGCGAGATATTCGCTTTCGAAGTTGGCGGCATGGGTAAAAAAGTAGCGGCCTCCGATATCTCCCATGGCGTAAACGCCCTCGACCTGCGTGCGCAGGTGGTCGTCGGTTTCGATATAGCCGTTGGCGTTCGGTTTCAGGCCGGTGTTTTCCAAGCCGATGTGATCGCTATTCGGAACCCGGCCGATGCAGTAAAGGAGGGCTTCGCTGTCACGCGTGGTTTCCGTGCCGTCGGCGTGGGCGATGGTGATGCGATGCCCCGAGCCGTCGTGCTCGGAGGAAGCAATCGTCGAGTTGAAGGAAACGGGAACGCGGGCGGTGAAACCCTTCATGAAGACGGCGCGGGTTTCGTTGTCCTCGCGGTCGAGGAGTTGATCGCGCCGGACGACGAGCAGCGTGTCGACACCCACTCCGTGGAAAAAATGTCCCAGCTCGCACGCAATGTAGCCGCCCCCAACGATGGTGATCGACTTCGGCATCTTGCGGAGCTTGAAGACGTCGTCGCTGGTCCAGAATGGCACATCGAGCTCGGGGCGCCTCGGACGGCTGCCGGTGGCGAGAACGAGCTGGTCGGCACGAAATCATGCTGCCGCTGACCATGAGCGTGCGGTCGGCGACGAAGGCGGCTTCGCCGCGGTAGAGCGTGACGTTCTTCCCAAGCGCGCCGTTCAGAATCCCGTCGTATTTGTCCGTAAAGTTGAACGTGTCGCGAAGGATCGCGTCGGGATCCGGCAGGCGCAAGGTCGTTTCGAAGCCGAAGCGTCGTGCGTCGCGCGCGTGTTCCGCCGCATCTGCGTAGCCGATGAGCAGCTTCGATGGAATGCATCCTCGATGGGGACAGGTGCCTCCGAGGGGGCCGCGCTCGACGAGGGCGACGTTCATTCCGGCGGCACCGCAGTCGATGGCGGTTGAAATGGCGTTCCCGCCGCCGAAGACGATGAGATCGTAATGTTTGGCTTCCATGAGAACGATTCATCGCAGTGGCGTCAGTTCCTTACAAGCCAATCGCGTGGCGATCAGTCTGTGTTTACGGTGGGTCGCGAAACTGACGGACGTTTTCAACCCTCCAGAATGCGGATTGCGTGCGATAGGTTAGCATGCGGCAAATTCTTCTGGCTTCGGCGATCACTATGTTGATGGCAGGTTGCATCGCTCCCTTTCCTCCTGGCTACGGCGTGCCAGGAGGTGGGCCCCCGGAGTATTACAGCGATGGCCCGTATGTCGAAGATGGTCCGTATTACGACGACGGCCCGTATTACGTTAAGAAGCCGTATTACCGTGCGCCTCGACCCTACTACGGTCGATACCGGCCCTATTACCGCAGCGACTACTATCGCGATGACGACCGCGACGAGGGCGATCACCGCAAAGAAAAGAAGGGCAAGAAAGACAGGGACAAGACAGATGGGGACAGAGAAAGACAGGGACGGAAAAGACAGAGTCAAGAAAGACGGGGATAAGAAAGACAGGGACGGAAAGGATAGGGACAAGAAAGACGGGGACAGAAAAGATGGAAAAAAGCACAAGAAGGATCGCGACGACGACTAGGGGCAGAAACAAAGAAGTTGAGGCCGTCCGCGTCCGTCGCAGATTGTGTGCGACTTGCTGTTCAAGCCGCCCTTAGTCCGACCGATGGCCTGCTGGCGAGCCCCCTTTTGACAGGCTTGCCGCCGTCCGATATGCTTTCAGCTGGGTGCTGTCTATCATGATGGCAGCGCCGTCCGGACTTGGCCGCGCCAGCTCCTTGAAGATGCGGGCGAACGCGCCGATCCGAGACCATCTGACAGACCGGTTGTACAAGTCTTGTGAGGCATGTAATCGGACGGCGCATCCTGCCATCGTAGGCCATTGCGGATGACGTGAATGATACCGCTCAGAACCCTACGGTCGTCGGCACGTTTGACGCCCCGAGGCTTCGGAACCTGTGCCCAATACGCTTCAGGTGCTCTTCGTCGAGCCAGAACAAATGCGACGTATGGAACCTCCTGCCGTTATTGAATCATAACGCTGCGTCGGATGGAATCGGCTGGGAGCCAAGGTCCTGTGTGTGGGACGAGGCGGACATCCTGAGCGTCCTTGCCGCTCAACCCCATGTGCAAAACCCGGTTGCTTGGGACGGTGACGATGGCGCGACGTGACCGCTTCGTTTTCTGAGATTTTGGTCCCGATTGCAGAATTTCTGCGTCGCCCTACTTTGCGGTAGGAACCTTGAAAGAACACGGATGCAACTGCCATGACGAAAGCCGACCTCTCCGACATCTACCGAGACTACATTGCCTGCCTGAACAAACAGGACTGGCCGAATCTGGGGCAGTTCGTTCATGAGGAAGTTCATTACAACGGCGAGCGGATCGGGTTATCAGGCTATCGCGAGATGCTGGAGGGAGATTTTCGTGCGATTCCAGACCTCTATTGTGACATCCATCTACTGGTTTCCGAGCCACCTCGTGTAGCGAGCCGTCTGAGCTTCGACTGCACGCCGAAAGGAATCCTGTTTGGCCTCCATGTAAACGGGAAGAGAGTCTCGTTTACCGAAAACGTATTCTATGAGTTTCGAGACGAACGGATCGAGAAAGTATGGTCGGTCATAGACAAGGCCGCTATCGAGTCTCAGCTTTAGGGCGAAAACTACTCCTCCTTTCGACCCATTGGCGAAATGTCCCGCGCCCCGTTTGCTCTCCGGCAAACTTGGGCGCGCACATTCTGGAATCACAGCAAATGTCATCGGGGAACCAGTGAGGTCCGCTCAAGGCTCGAAGCAGTCGTTTGGGTGCTGAGCGGATTATAGTCCTGACCCTAGTTTGCTGAGACAGTCTCTGAAGGACCAGAAGCCCAGAGGATTTCAAATGCTGGTTTGAGATCGGCGAAATCGAAGTCCGCCTTAGACTTTCGCCTCGCGTTTGACGCTGCGCAGGTGAATCGTCTTCGAGTCCAGATTATGAACGGCGCGGATATAGCGGACGGTTTGACTGCGTGCGCGCATGAGGATTGAGTAGGTTGTGGCGGTGTTGCCGACGAACTTAACCCCGGGCAGCAGCTGACTATCGCCGATGGGTCCATAAGTAAGTTTCTCGGCGTAGAAACTCGGAATATTGATCATTCCGTGCGACTTGCCTTCCGGGACATGAGCGGCGGCCATTACACAGATCGAATTTGGCAGCCCCTTGGACATATTGGTGGTGCCGTCGATGGGATCGAGCGCGATGTCGAAGCGAGGAGAGCCCTCTCTTCCCCTGCCGAGCTTGTCTCCGAGAAAGATGCCCGGAGCCTTATCCTTGACTCCTTCGCCAATGACGACCTCGCCGCGAATGTCGACCAGGTCGAACACGCCGTTGATCGCGTCGCACGCCGCCTGATCCGCGGCTTCCTTGTTTCCGCGGCCGAGCCAATGGATGGCATTCAGCGCGGCGTTCTCGGTCGCTCGGACGAATTCGAATTCAACGGTCCGCTCGATGTCTTGGGAGGTGCTCATCGGGACAGGCTCGCGGAAACGCCGAAAACTTCAATCCCGGGGAAGCGATCCATCGCGGGGCAGCCGCAAGGCTGTGAACGAGAGAATTGCAATTCGGCCGCCACAGGCGGTCGAGAACCTAGCGCGCGATTAAACCTCGCGCTCCTACCAGCGGAAATGCGCGAAGGCCCGGTTGGCCTGGGCCATCTTGTGCACGTCGTCGCGCTTCTTGATGGCATTGCCCTGGCCGGAGGCCGCGTCCCTAAGCTCGTTCGCAAGGGCATTTTCCATGGGAACCCCCTTGCGGCTCTTTGCGAAGTTGACGATCCAGCGCATTGCGAGTGCAAGTTGCCGGTCTGTGGGGACTTCCATCGGCACCTGGTAGGTTGCTCCACCGACGCGGCGCGATTTCACTTCGAGCCGGGGTTTGACGTTCTCGATCGCTTTGTTGAGCGTTTCCAGCGGATCGACGGTGTCCGTTCCTTCGCGCGACTTGTCGATCGCGGTGTAGACAATGTGCTCGGCGATGCTCTTCTTTCCGCGACGCATGACGGTGCTGATAAGCCGGGCAACCATCGGGCTCGCGTAGCGCGCGTCCTTTTTGACTTCCTTGTGAATCACTCTGCGGCGACGGGACATGGCAAGCGCTTATTTCTTCTTTGTTCCCTTGGCTTCCTCCTGGCCGGCCTTTGGACGCTTGGCGCCATATTTGGAGCGGCCGCGGCGGCGGCCATCGACTCCAAGGCTGTCCAGAGTGCCGCGAACGATGTGGTAGCGGACGCCGGGCAGGTCTTTGACGCGCCCTCCGCGCACGAGGACGATCGAGTGTTCCTGCAGATTGTGCCCTTCGCCCGGAATGTAGGCGATGACCTCCTGGCCGTTTGTCAGGCGAACCTTGGCGACCTTGCGCAAGGCCGAATTCGGCTTCTTTGGTGTGCGAGTCATCACCTGCACACACACGCCGCGACGCTGCGGGCACTTCACGAGTGCCGGAGATTTCGACTTCACCGTCACCTTGCGGCGTCCTGCGCGAACCAATTGGTTAATTGTGGGCATCTGAGCGTGTACCGTCCCGCAGCAAGGCCGGAGGACAAAAAAAGCACGCAGAGGTGCTTCTTCAACTCCCCGACACGACGCGGGAGCACAAACACTAGGTCGGTGCAGGGGGTAGGCAAGAGAAAATTTGAGGATTTTTCGCGCAGCCGTTTGCTCAGCCCAACAGTGTCCTGGCCGCCGCGATGACGGCGTCCACCGGCAGGTCTCGCATGCGGCAGATCTTATCTTTGGACGGCGGCGCCTGGACGACAAGGTTCCCAGCGGTCGGATAGTGCCAGTTCTTGGAGTTGGTCGGCCCGAAAAGGGTGACGCTACGTACGCCGAAGGCGTGCGCGAGATGCGAGGCCGAGCCGTCAACTGTGAGCACCGCCCGCGCCCGCGAGCAGAGCCAGATAAAGTTCTCCAGCGTTGTCCCGTTTTCCAGGCTGCGCACGAACGGCCCGGACTTCTCCTCGATCTCCCGGCAGTGCCGAATTTGCCAGTCGCTCGAGGCGCTGGTCATCACGAAACTCCAAGCCTTTTCATCGTGCAGCACCTTCAGCGTCTGCACCCAGCGCTCCGGCAGCCAGCTCTTCTGCCGCCAGCCGGCGGTCGGATTGACCAGGACGAAGGGTTCATCGCCAAGGCCCTTGGGCCTCCAGCTGTCCGGCGGCCGGTCAAGTCGCGGGGGTCGAAAGGGTGATGAGGAAGCCACAGGCGTGTGCTGCCAGAAGTATTCGGCAACGTAGTGATCGCCGAGGTCATCGACGATCAACTCGCGGAAGACCCGCCGATGAAACCACCTCATTTTTCGCGTTCCGGGCAATATGCAGCTCTTCGCGCTTGCGGGTGAGAAGAAGGAACGCACAGCGGACTTGTCCAGCGGATCATAGCAATACAGATGGCTGCGATACGTAAGGGGGATGCCGCGTTGCCGGCGGACGCCCGGCATCAGGCGAAGCAAGGGCGCATGCCCTCCACGAGTCATGCAGTCGACGGGCGCGCCGTGACAGTCGCGCAACTTTGAAAGGGTTGGCTCGAGCAAGACAAGGTCTCCCAGTTGCTTGTGAAACGCGACATAGCATCCGGGCATGAGACCTTCGAGTACTTCAGTTACCGGCAATTGCAAGGAAGTCCACCGGGACCGAAAACTGTGACGGAAAAATCGCTTTTGCGCGAAGGTCTATTCCGCCAAATTGCCTTCGAAGATCGTGCGTCTTTTCATTCTCAAGCCGGATGGGATCGGAGATTTTGTCTTAGCGACGGGCGGCCTGCGCACTATGGCTGCCACGTTCGGAGAGCAGAATCTTCTCATTTGCGTGAAGTCGGCCTTGGTTTCCCTCGCGCGTTCGCAATTTCCCGAGGCGACGGTCATCGAGCTTCCGACGGCGGCCAGACGCAAGTTTGTCAATCTCTTTGCTCGAAATCTGGTCAGTTGTCTGCCGCTGTGGCTCAAGCTCAGGACGACGCCGGTGGATGGCGCCGTGTGTTTGCGGAGCATGAGGAACTATCTTGAGACGCTGCTCTTTTACTCCGCCCGCACCAAGCGCTTCTTCGCGTGCGAAAACATCCTCCTTCGGCCGGAGAAGAGAGTTCGGCGGTATGTCGAGGCAGCAGTCAGAAAGCTTTTCCGGCCGGAGCTGATCCCTTATCCGGAAAGTGCCGATGAGATTCCCCTGGAGATCGAGGCTCATCGCCGTTTGGTAGCGCGGATCTTGGATCGTCCGGTGGGGGCACGAGAGGTTTTGCCTGTCCTCCGGCCCACGATCGAGAGAAACGAGGACAGCTGGATCTGCGCTCCGGTGACCAACCGCTCGAAGATCTATCCTTTTGCGCTGTGGAAAGATGTTTTCTGCGCGCTCAAGCCGGAAAGCCTTCCAAAGAGCATCCTTCTGGTCGGTTCGGAAGATCAGCGCCAAGAGCTCGATGACCTCCAGACCCTGCTTCGCGGAGCGGGGATGGCGTGCGTCCAGGCACATGTTCCCGGCGATCTGGTTGAGTTCCTGAATTTGATCGCGGCAGGGCAGTTGATTCTGAGCGTGGACACTGCTGCGGCGCATTTCGCAACGGCTCTGGACAAACCGTGCGTCGTGCTATTCTCCGGGCTGCACCGGGGAATGTTCGGGCCGTGGCAGCGCAGCGGAAGGCAAAGGTGGTTGCTGCCGGAGGCTCCGCCGGGAAAAGCAAAGTTCAAATGGCACGAGGGCATCGCTCCGGACCGGGTGGCTGCCGAAGTGCGGAATTTACTGCAGCTTCCGCAGCCCGATCCGTCGGTTGCGCACAATTATTGCTCGCGCTAGCAGCTTGCCGGACTTGCAATAAGTCCCCAAGATTCGTGCTCTGATGAACAGAGCCGGGAGGAACCTGCCAGCTACCCTTTATGCCTGAGCCACTTGATCACACTCACACGCACGGCGAGTTTCGCCTCCGCTACGGGCATCCCTTGCCTTTCGGTGCAAGCCATGTTCCTGGTGGAGTGAACTTTTCGGTCTTTTCAGCCCACGCCACCTCATGCACGCTCGTGCTTTTTGAAAAGGGTGGCGCGACGCCCTTTGCAGATATTCCGTTTCACCCGGAGTATCGCCTGGGCAATGTCTGGGCAATGACCGTTTTTGATCTGAATTACGAGCAAATCGAGTATGGGTTCCGTTTCGACGGGCTGTACGACCCGCATCAGGGCCAGCGGTTTGATCCCCAGAAAATTCTGCTCGACCCCGAGGCGCGGGAAATCGGCGGTCGTGATGTCTGGAAGCAGCCGTCGAAAAATCCGGAAATATATCCGTATCGCGGCCGGATACCCTTTCAGCAGTTCGACTGGGGACATACCCGCCCCCTTAAGCGCCCTGAGAGTGAACTCATCATCTACGAATTACATGTCCGGGGCTTCACGGCGCATCCGAGCAGCGGGGTAAAGCATCCCGGAACGTTCGAAGGCTTGAGCCAGAAAATCTCCTACCTGAAGGATCTCGGGGTCAACTGCGTCGAGTTCATGCCGATTTTCGAATTCGATGAGCTCGAGAATCAGCGCACCAATCCGCTCACGGGCGAGCAGCTTTGCAACTACTGGGGATACAGCACACTTGGTTTCTTTGCGCCGAAGGCGGGCTTTTCCGCCACCGGCAGGCATGGCACGCAGGTCTACGAGCTCAAGCAGCTCATAAAAGCACTGCATGAGACCGGCATCGAGGTCGTGCTCGATGTTGTTTTCAACCATACCGCCGAGGGCGGAAACGACGGTCCGACCATTTCCTTTCGCGGGATTGATAACAGAACCTACTACCTGCTCGATAGCCAGGGTCAGTATCTGAACTACACGGGCTGCGGGAATACCGTGAACTGCAATCACCCGGTCGTGCGCGGGTTTGTGCTCGCGTGCCTGCGCTACTGGGCTGCGGAGTTCCATGTCGATGGCTTTCGCTTCGATCTTGCCTCCGTGCTCGGCCGCGATTCCCACGGTGCGCCGCTTGCCAACCCGCCGCTTCTCGAGTCCCTGGCCTACGATCCGGTGCTCGCGCATTGCGATCTCATTGCCGAGGCCTGGGACGCCGGGGGTCTCTACCAGGTCGGGAATTTTCCGTCATACGGAAGATGGCTGGAATGGAACGGCAAATTCCGCGATGCGGCCCGTCGCTTCCTGAAGGGAGACGTCGGCATGGTCGGCGAGATGGTTCAGCGCATCATGGGCTCTCCGGACCTCTATCTCTCCGCGGGACGCAAGCCGGCCTCCTCGATCAACTTTATCAACTGCCATGACGGCTTCACCCTTCGCGACTTATTTTCCTACAACGAGAAGCACAACCTGGATAACGGCGAGAACAACAACGACGGCGCCGATGATAACTACAGCTGGAACTGCGGCGTTGAGGGCGCGACGGAAGACGCAAAGATCAATGCACTCCGGCTGCGGCAGCAAAAAAACGCCATTGCTCTTCTCTTTGTCAGCCAGGGGGTCCCGATGCTCTATATGGGCGACGAGTGCGGACGCACCCAGCACGGCAACAACAACGCTTATTGCCAGGATGAAGACTGGAACTGGTTCGATTGGTCGCTTACCGAGAGATACCGCGAGCTGATGCGCTTTGTGAAGGGGATGATCGCGTTTCGCCGGGCCAACCCCGCCTTGCGGCAGCCTGATTTTCTTACGGGGCGGGATTGCATAGGCAGCGGCTATCCGGATATCTCCTGGCACGGCGTTCAACCATGGAAGCCCGACTGGAGCCTTCCCAGCAGGTCGATTGCCTTCATGCTGTGCGGCAGGCACGGCGCGGCGGTCGGCGGTCCACCGCATTTCATATACTGTGCGATGAATATGTTCTTTGAACCGCTGGAATTTGCGCTTCCGGTCCTTCCCAAGGGCATGGCATGGTATCGGTTCGTGGACACCTCGCTTGATGTGCCCGACGATATCGCAGAGCCCGGCGCCGAGGTTCAGATGGGCACAAAGAAGTCGCTGGCAATCGGCGACCGCGCGACGATCATTCTCATCGGAAGATAAGGGACTAAGAGTGTGCTTATGGTGGCCGCCCTCAGCAAGCCGCCTCCGCGCAAGAGTCTTGCCAGCCAGGAAAGAGCGCTTGAAATAAGAATCCCCTTGCACTGACCCAGTGATGAGGCTACATATTCGCCCCCTTTCAACCTAACGAAAGAATGGCGAACCATACGCACAAATCCCCCAGGACGAAGGCGTCCGAAACCAAGGCCAAAGATGAAAAGCCCGCTCCGAAGGCGGCTAAGGGCAAGACGGCGGCCAAACACGACGAAGTGAAAACGCAGACATCTCCGGACGTGAAGGCGCCCACCCTCCACAGATCCTCTCCCAAAAGCCATGCCGCACCGGTGGCCCGCAAGCGCTCTGGCGCGCTCTCGCCCTTTGAGCAGAGGCAAAAGGAAAAGCTCCTCGCCCTTAAGGATACTTTGCTGGACTCCATGAACGGGGTGGCCAAGGACAGCCTGCGTTCCCGCGCGGAGGGCAGCGAAGCGAGCGCGTTTGGCATGCACCAGGCAGACGCAGGCAGCGATGCCTACGACAGGGATTTTGCCCTGAGCCTGCTTTCGCAGGAACAGGATTCGCTCTACGAAATCGACGAGGCGCTCAAGCGCATTGAGAACGGCACCTACGGCGTTTGCGAGATGTCCGGCAAGGCGATCCCGCATGCGCGCCTCGAGGCGCTTCCGTTCACCCGCTACACTGTCGAGTGCCAGGCGGAACTTGAGAAGCGTAACCGGCTTCAGCGCATTCGTCAGCCTGTCGTCTCGTTGTTCGGCCTTTCCGATGAGGAGGGTGCGGAAGAGGACGAGGAGAGCAGCTCCGACACCAAAGACTGATCACGATGCCACAGGAAATCATTACTCTCGAGTGCACCGAGGCCAGGGCCGAGGGGAAGCCTCCTTCGCGCTACATGACTACGCGTAACAAGAAAAGTCCCCGTACACCGAACCGTCTCGAAAAGAAGAAATACAATCCCTTTCTGCGCCGGCGCACCCTTCATCGGGAAATCAAGTAACCCATGCAGCCCAAAACACCCAAACGCCGCTCGGCGTTCCGCCGCGCCAATCGCTCGATGCCGCGGCGCCGTACGGATATCGCTGAGGAGGCGATCGACTACAAGAATCCCGAACTCCTCAAGCGCTTCGTTACCGAGAGCGGCAAGATCGTTCCGCGCCGGGTCACCGGGATGTCCGCGCGGCTTCACCGCAAGATCACTCGCGAGATCAAGCGCGCTCGCGCGGCGCTGCTGATGAAGTGATCCTCTAGCTTCCGCTGCCGAATCGTGGAATAATTTTAGGTCTCCACTCGGGCTTCGAAACCGACCCGGTGGAGACGTATTCAAAAAGCTTGCTCACCGGGAAGAGGACGAGCCCGGGAATCCCGCGAGCATTGATGCGCACGGACATGTCCATTTTGTCCTTCACGAAGAAAATGTCCCCATAGCCGAAGAGGCTGAAGCCGGCGCCCTCGATTTTCAGATTTTTCGTGTTGATCCGCTCGTCACCTACCGTGAAATCGGCCGTGGCCAACCGCGCGCTCTGAAACCCCGCCCCTGGGATAATCTTGTTAATAATCTCCGAGAGCGGCCCGAGAATCGGGATGGCGAATACCCGCCCGTCTTCCACGCGGAGGCTCCCGTCGCCACGCATCAATTGTTCCTGACCCATGCGGGCGGTAAAATTAAAGTCCCCGCTCCCGACGCCCATGGAGTCTTCGTAATCGAAATACAGCTTAGTCAACTGGGCGAAGTTTACGCGCCGAATATCAATCTTTGCCCCGAACGTCGGATCCGACGGGTCGATGGACACCGTCGCGTTGACTCCAACGTTGCCCTCCATGAGTTCCGCGCTCTTGATGTTGGCAAGGACTTTGGTCCCGGAAATGTTGACGTCCGCCAGCGTCCGTCCGAATTTCAGTGTTCGATTCAGCAAGTCGTAGTCCAGGCCGCCATCGGACTGAATCGCGAGACGAAGGTCGTTCTTCTGGGGATCCTTCAAGTGTATTACACCGTCGGCTTGGACCCGCGGAGGCTGTCGGAAGCGGTAGGGCTTTATGACGTTCGCGATGTTTGGGTCGATCCACATCATCACGTCCACGGGAGGCATTGTGGACTCGATATCCTGCAGAACGACTTGCTGTCCCCCGAAATCGTAAACGAATGTCCCTTTTCCTACGGCCTTGCCACGTCCGAGAGAAAAGTCGCGATATGTGATCGCCTTGTCGGCGATCTCGATCTTCGACTGGCCCCAGTCGAGCGGATAACCGCGCATGGACGTTCTTCCCAGGCGGAGGAAGCCTGTTCCGGTGAGCACGGCGAAGTCTGGTTTGGGACCGCGCAGGTCGAGTTGGAGGTAGGGAGCATCGCGAAAGTCCATCAGTTTGAGCGCCTCCTTTTCCTTCTTTCCAAGCAACGGGGCGAAGGCTGTCGGGGCGATCGTGTTGCTGACGCGAAACCGAAAATCCTGGGGCGCCAGGAGCAGGTTGGCGCTAATCTGTCCTCCGGCCGCGAGGAGTTTTGCTTCCTGCAAAAAGATCCTTCCGTTGCTGGCGGCGAAATCCGTCGCAAAGGAATCGAAGTCCATTCCGCGGAACGAAAACTCTCCGATCTGGAGAGCGCCTGTGACATCGTATTGCAATGGCGAGGCGGAGTGAGTGATTCGGCCGGTGGCTTCCAGTTGAGGCGCAGCGACAAACTTCAGATCCTCGAGCGGGGAGTCTTTCGGCAACAGCCTTGAGAAGGATTCCGGTCCCAGCGTGCTGGAAAGCTCGAAATTCAAAATGCTGTTCTTCCACTGGGCGGAAAGACTCAACTCCCCCTCGGAGGCGCGCACCCTTAATCGCTTGACGTTCAGGACTTCCTTCTCGTAGTCGGCCTCCGCTTCGACGCCATCGACGCGCCACTTGGGAGTGATGATCGGGCCGCTTCGCAGCGAAATTGGGGAAACCTGCAACGTGGCGAGATTCGCGGCGTCGCCGTTGATCTTTAAACGAAGCTCCGGGGGCGCGCCGGGAAACGTCAGCGTGGAGAGGGTCTCGATGGCCTTGGCGAGGAGCTCCTGTCTCTGCGGGTGCGGCTGGGCGGGGTGCTGAAGTTGAAAAGCCCGCACGTTCTGCAAGGAGCCGCTCAGCACTACCTTGACGCCCTGGACCTGGCCTTCGAGGGAACTGATCCTGACTTGATCGGCTGCGATGAACAACTCCGCCGAAACTCCGCGCACGTTGAGCCTGGGTGCGTCCGGGTTTGTTCCTATCGGGATCGATACGTCCGTTTCGTCAAGCTGCAGGTGATCGATAGTCACCCGTCCCGCAAGCAAATCGCTGAAGCTCACTGAGACCACCACGCGTTCGATGCGCGCGAGGCTCCTGGTCTCGCCCGTCTCCCACACTTCGACGTTCTTGGCGATCAAGCCACTGAAGGGATCGATCGAAAGCCTCCCGATCTCGGTGCGGAAGCTGTCTCCGCCCAGCGCGCTGGCAATGCGCTCCTTGAGTCCAAAGCCGAGCCCAACTTCCCTCAGATAGATGATCGCTGCGGGTAAGACGATGAAGAGAACAACCAGGACGGCCCGAATGGTCCATCGGATGAGGAAGCGGGGAACCGGAGGAAGGTGCATTTCTGGCGATCAGGAGAGGCAGCGTTCTCGCGAGGATCACAAGAGATTCACCGGATCAACGTCCACCGCAACGAAAACATCCTCAGGCAACGGGAGGACCGCAAGGGTTTGTTGAATCGCGCGAGCGAGAGGCCTTGCGGATGGCCCGCGCAAGGTGGTCTGGAAGCGGTAGTAGCCATGGGCCTTCTCCAGCGGAGCGGGCGCCGCCTCGCCGGTTGAAGCGTCCCCCGGCACAGCCTCTCTGAGCCTTCGGACGAGTGTCTGCGCCGTGAACTCCGCTCGTTCCCGCAGGCGCGCTCGCACGTTAATCAGGATCATGCGCGAGAAGGGCGGAAATCCAAAACGCTCGCGAAACTCCAGCTCCTGTTCGACAAACCCGTCGAAATTATGATGCCGGGCAAATTGAATCGAGGGACTGAAGGGCGTAAAGGTTTGAACAAAGACCTCGCCCTCGCGCTCGCCGCGGCCGGCTCGTCCCGCCACTTGAGTGAGGAGCTGAAAAGTGCGCTCGCCCGCCCGGAAGTCCGGCACATGCAAGCTCAGATCGGCGTTGATAATACCGACGAGGGTCACATTGGGAAAATGCAATCCCTTGGCGATCATTTGCGTTCCGACCAGAATGTCGATAGACCCTTCCTTGAAAGACTGGAGCGTCTGGTGATAGGCGTTTTTCCGGGCCATGGCATCAGCATCCATGCGCGCCACTCGCGCCCTCGGAAAGATGTGCCGCACCGCGTCCTCGACCTTCTGGGTTCCAACTCCGGAGTGGCGAATTCCAGGATGCGCGCAGGCCGGACACGCCTTCGGCGCGCGCTCGTGGTGCCCGCAGATGTGGCATGCAAGCTGGGCGGCATCGCGATGGTACGTGAGCGCTACGCTGCAATTGGGGCATCTGCAAACATGCCCGCAGGCCTGGCAGAGCATGGTCGTCGAGAAACCCCTGCGATTCAGGAAAAGAATCGTCTGCTCGCCTTCCGCGAGCCGCTTTTCGATGGCATCCAAAAGCGCGGGCGCGCAAATCGCCTCTGCCCCTGAGGGGCGCGCCGCTTTGCGCATGTCGAGCACGCGGATCAACGGCATGCGGCGGTCGTCGACTCGCTGCCGCAGCCGCAGCAATCGATATTTTCCCGTATTCGCATTGTGCCAGCTTTCCATCGAGGGAGTCGCGCTGCCCAGGACGACGGCGCACGTTTCGCGCTGCGCGCGGAGGACGGCGATGTCGCGCGCGTGGTAGCGAGGGGCCTCCTCCTGCTTGTAGGAGCCTTCGTGCTCCTCATCCACGATGATGATTCCGAGCTGGTCGATTGGCGCAAAAACGGCGCTTCTGGCCCCGATGACTATGCGTGCCGCGCCCGCGCGGATCTTATGCCATTCATCGTGCCGCTCGCCCGCGGAGAGGTGGCTGTGAAGAACCGCAACTTCGCGTTGGGCGCCGGCGAAGCGCGCCTTGAATCGTTCGACGGTCTGGGGAGTGAGGGAAATCTCGGGGACAAGCACGAGGGCGGTGCGGCCAAGATTGATCGCGTGCCGTATGGCCTGCAGATAGATTTCCGTCTTGCCGCTGCCGGTCACCCCGAAGAGGAGCAAAGGGCGGCCCGGGGCCTCGATGGCCTCTTTGAGGGCTTGCAGGGCCAGACCTTGTTCGGAATTAAGCGCGAGATCCCTGGTCGGCAGGAAGGTCTCGCCGGAGAAAGGGTCGCGCGCGACGTCCTCCGATTCGATCGCGACCCAGCCGTTTCGCTCAAGCGCCCGGAAAACCGACTCGCTCACACCGGCCGACTCCGCGAGCTCAGTTACGCGGCGTGGACCCCCCGCCTGTTGCAGGGCGCGCAACGCGTCGGCCTGGCGCGGCGCTTTGCGGGCCAAGACTGCCATCTCGTCCTGCGAAAATTCCTTTCTGAGTTTTGCGAAATTGAGCCGGCGCGGCGAAATTTTGGCCTGCCGCACGACCTGCGGCAACACGCAAGCCATCGCCGTTTCGAGGGGACAGCAATAGTCCTCGGAAATCCAGCGCGCCAATTCGAGGAGTCTTGGCCGGATCAGGGGCTTTCCTCCGATCACCTCGTGAATCGCACGCGGTGATTCGACCGCCGGGGCATCCAGAACTTCGATCACGGTCGCGAGAACCGTTCGCGCGCGCAAGGGAACCCGCACGCGCGAGCCAGGCGCGAGCGAACTCGCGAGAGTTTCGGGAATCACGTAGTCGAGCGCGCGATCCCCTGCACGATCGGGAACTACCCTCGCGTAGCGTGGCATGAGAAGGATGATATTGCAGCAGGTTTCCGTCTGCGAAAGAATTCGGACAAGCGCCCCGTTACGCGCGGCTTGCGCACGTGATATGATGATCCTTTTCCAATGAAGAAGTTTGTGGCTGCCTCCGTCGTGCTGCTGGCCGTTCTGGGCGCCGCATTCTGCGTCTATATCATGACGTCGGAAGATCCGAGGTATCTGCTAAGGGAAATGATCTTCTTCTGGCGATACGACAGATACGACGACCTCATCAGGCAGGCTTCGGAGCGTTATGGTGTTGCGCCGGAGCTCATCAAGGCCGTGATTTGGCGCGAAAGCCAGTTCCAGCCACGAAAGGTCGGTTCGCAAGGGGAGCGCGGACTCATGCAGATCACCGAAAAGGCTGCCGTGGATTGGGCGCGCGCCGAAAAGATCCAGACTTTTGTCCCGACCGATCTCTTCGACCCCAAGGTGAATATCGAGGCGGGCACCTGGTATCTTGGTCGTGCGCTTAAGCGCTGGTCATCCAAAGACAATCCGGTTCCCTTTGCACTGGCTGAGTACAATGCCGGACTGACGCGGGTTCAGCGCTGGGTGCAGGGTTCCGGCATGGGAGAAACCGCCGGCGCGGGAGACCTCCAGGCCGTGATGGATTTTCCGACCACGAAGAACTACATCGCCGCCATAAGCGCGCGTTATGACTATTACAAGAGGCGCGGTGAGTTCTCAGGCTCGCAGCCCTGATAAGGCGAGGCGACTACTGCGTGATGATGTCCTTGTAGGTCATTCCCGAAGGAATCATGGGCAGGACATGCTCGGTGTAGGGCACCATGACATCGAGCACATAGGTCTCCTCGGAATCGAGCATTCGCTTGATCGCGGGAGCCACGTCCTTTTTATGATGTATGCGTTCGCAGGTTACGCCGAAGCCTTTGCAAACCTCCACGTAGTCCGGAAACACGCGCTTGAGATCTCTCGGGTCGCCAAGGAAGGTATGACCCCTGTTGCCGCCATGGAAGCGATCTTCCCATTGAACGACCATGCCGAGGTGTTGGTTGTTGAGGATGATCGCCTTGACCGGGATTCTCTCGATATGGGCGGTGGCCAGTTCCTGCACGTTCATCAGGAATGAGCCGTCCCCGTCGATGTCGACGACCTGCTTGTCGGGGTTTGCGATTTTCGCTCCCATGGCGGCCGGATAGCCGAAGCCCATCGCGCCGAGCCCTGCCGAGGTGATAAAGGTGCGAGGTCTGGTGAAATTGTAGTACTGGCCCGCCCACATCTGGTGCTGACCGACTCCCGTCGTAATGATCGCTTCGCCCTTGGTCAGTTCGTAAAGCGTCTTGATCACGTACTGCGGTTGGATCACCTCTTCGGTGTCCTTGAAAGTGAGCGGGTACTCGGCCTTCCAGCGTTCGATCTGCTGATACCACTGCGGGAAGCGTGTATAGTTCTTGGAAACACGAGTGCGTCCCATGCCCTCCAAGATGTGATTGGCGCGCTCCAGGGCGTATTTGAGGTCGCTCAGAATCGGCAGCTTCACGAGCTTGTTCTTGTTCAGCTCGGAGTTGTCGATGTCGATGTGCACGATCGTGCCATGCTCGCAAAACTTCTCGACCTTGCCGGTCACCCGGTCGTCGAAGCGCACACCGATCGCTAGGAGAAGGTCCGCCTCGTTGGCGGCATTGTTGGCATAGACCGTTCCGTGCATTCCCAACCACTTGAGCGAGAGCGGATGAGTTTCCGGGAATCCCCCCACGCCCATAATGGTTGTCGTCACCGGGATCTGTGTCCGCTCGGCGAATTCCGAAAGCTCCTTGGAAGCGTCTCCGGTGATAATGCCGCCGCCGCAGTAGATGAGCGGCCTTTTGGCATCCTCGATCAACCCGATCATTTCGTGAATCGGCAGATCTTCGGCCTTCTTCAGCGGCTTATAGCCGCGCAGTTTCAACGTGCGCGGATAGATCGGCTGAGTGCGCTTGTTCTGGATGTTCTTCGGCACGTCGATAAGCACCGGTCCTGGGCGGCCGGTCTCCGCGATGTGGAACGCCTCCTTGACGATGCGCGGAATGTCGTTGATGTCCCACACCAGGTAGCTGTGCTTGACCATCGGCAAGGTCATGCCGAAGACGTCGGTCTCCTGGAAGGCACCCCTTCCGATCATTTCCTGGTTGACTTGTCCCGTGATGGCCACGAGCGGGACCGAGTCCATGAACGCGTCGGCGATCCCGGTGACAAGATTCGTTGCGCCAGGCCCGGAAGTGGCCATGCAAACCCCCGCCCTGCCGGTGGCGCGCCCGTAGCCCTCTGCGGCGAATGCTCCTCCCTGCTCGTGCCGGGGCAGCACCACACGGATTTTTTTCGACTTGGTCAAAGCCTGATGAATCGGCATTGACGCTCCGCCGGGATACGCGAAAACCAATTTCACACCTTCCCGTTCAAGGCAACTAACCAGGATCTCCGCACCGTTCATTACCTGACCGCGATCAGGGCCGGAGGATTTCGCGGAGGGTGAGGAGATCTTTTTCGATTTCATAGCAGAACCTTTTAAATTACCCATACCCGGGCAAGATTATCCAGACCAAACGCATGGCGACCGTGCAAAAAGCTCGGTTCGGCTTCGCGCGGACGCGGTCTTATCCGACAACGCGCTCTTTTCGCGCATTGCTGGTCCCGGTGCAAAAAAAGCCCCGCGGTTGCGGGGCTTTGAAGTCTTTGAAACAATTAGTTGAGCACGTTCGTCACGGTCCCGATTACATTCGTGTTGTTATATTGTTTTGGCAGCAAGATCGCACCGTCTCCGGCTTTCCGGAAAGACCAGAAAGCCCTTGTCCCCATAGGGCTTCGCAGCCGCACTTAGCGCCGTGCCGTTTGTCCAGTTGGCCGATGAGAGAAATACCGTGTCGCCTGAGCTATTTTCACCCACTGAATAGGGGTTGAGTGCGGTGGGAGTTTTGCTCGTAATGGCGGTGCCAGTTGGACGGGCGAGGCCCGCAGCGCTCAGCAGTTTATTGAAGTCATTGGTGCTCAGATAGCTGGGAACCAGGTTCGTCGCCCAGGCCGCCCAGCTTGGGTTGCTGGCGTCACCGGGCCACGAAAGCGTGGCATCGCCGGTGGTCGTGCCGTCCAAAGCCATCTGCTGCGTGGCCAAATGCAACTGTCTCATGTTGTTAAGCGTCTGGGTCATCTGTCCCTTGACCAGCGCGCCGAAGAGAGCTGGCAACGCGAGAGCAGCGAGAATTCCTATAATGGAAATAACCACCAGAAGCTCGATAAGAGTGAAGGCACGAGAGCGGGTTTTCATATTAAACGGGGGGTAACCTGAGTGAATACTGAGCGGCAAATTTTGTCAAACGCTTTTACGAACCAAGCGTCAAATTTCCTACCTTGAGCGCGAATTTGCTACCTTTGGCGAAATTAAAGTGCGATGCGGGGATAATGCGCCCTCCGGAGAACTAAGAAATTGAGGAAACAATTCGTTAGTTGAAAGACATTCATGCTGGAACCGAAAACGAAGGTGTGATACAAAATTCTCAGCAACCCCGGCCGGAGCTATTCCTGTGGGGGACTCAGGCACAATAAACTCAATTCTTTCAATCATGGGTGACAAAAAACAATTTCGGGCCGGAGTTCTCTTCGGCGATGAGGTAAAGGAACTTCTCGACTACGCCAAGTCGAAGGAATTTGCGCTGCCGGCAGTTAACTGCATTGGCACAAGCTCGGTCAATGCGGTCCTGGCGGCCGCCAGGGAAGTCAATTCGCCGACGATGATCCAGTTCTCCAACGGTGGGGCGCAGTTCTTTATCGGAAAGGGTGTCAGCAAGGATAAGCAGCTTGGGCCTATTCTGGGTGGCACTGCGGGTGCGCATTACGTCGATGCGGCTGCCAAGGCGTACGGCGTGCCGGTCGTTCTTAATACCGACCATTGTGCGAAGAAGCTTTTGCCCTGGGTGGACGGCTTGCTAGCCGCCAGCGAGGAGCAGTTCGCCAAGACGGGTAAGCCGCTCTACAGCTCACATATGTTAGATCTTTCCGAAGAGCCTTTGGAAGAGAACGTCGAAACTTGTGCCAAGTATCTCGCGCGGATGAGCAAGATGGGCATCACGCTGGAAGTCGAGCTAGGTGTCACCGGCGGCGAAGAGGATGGTGTGGATAATATAGGGATCGACGAGTCCCGGCTCTACACTCAACCCGAAGAAGTGGCCAAGGCCTACTCAGCACTCACCCCGATCAGCCCGAATTTCACCGTGGCGGCCGCTTTCGGCAATGTGCACGGGGTTTACAAGCCCGGCAACGTCAAGCTCAAGCCCACCATCCTGAAAGAGTCCCAGGAATACATAGAGAAGAAATTCGGGACGGGGCCGAAGCCGGTTAATTTCGTTTTCCATGGAGGCTCAGGTTCCTCGCGCGAGGAAATCCGGGAAGCCATCAGCTACGGCGCCATCAAGATGAACCTCGACACCGATCTCCAGTGGGCCTTCTGGGATGGCATTCGCGGCTACGAGGCCAAGAATCACGATTACTTGCAGGGGCAGATTGGAAATCCCGAGGGACCGGATTCACCCAACAAGAAATACTACGATCCGCGCATCTGGCTTGGCGCCGGCGAGGCGGCGTTTACCAAACGCCTCGTGAGCTCCTTCGAAGATCTCAACTGCATCAACCGCAATTCATAATTAGCGAGCGGTCGCGTGGCCCCGCATCGCGGCCGCGTTGGGGTCGCCGGAAGTTGCGCTGATTTCGTCGTGCTGCGTTGTCGAGAGACTCGACAATAGGGCTTGACTTGCCTAGAGGGGGGAAGCGCACCCCGCATTTGCCATGATAGACAACATCGTCTCCCTGCTCGGCGACAAGGCCGACTACCTTCTCAAGCACAACTGCCAAACCGTTTCAACGAGTCTGCTGCACCTGCCCGGTCCGGACTGGGTGGACCGGATATTTGCTCCTTCCAACCGGAACCAGCGCGTCTTGAACAACCTGAATCGGATGTATCACTGCGGCCGCCTGGCAGGCACTGGCTATCTCTCGATTCTTCCGGTGGATCAGGGCATCGAGCATTCCGCGGGAGCGAGCTTCGCCAAGAATCCGGCCTATTTTGATCCTGAGAATATCGTCAAGCTGGCCATCGAAGGAGGGTGCAATGCCGTGGCGTCCACATTCGGTGTTCTTGGCGCCGTGTCGCGAAAGTATGCGCACAAGATCCCCTTTCTCGTTAAGATCAACCACAACGAGCTGCTCACCTACCCGAACCAGCACAAGGAGATCCTTTTCGGCACGGTCAAGCAGGCCTACGACATGGGCGCGGCTGCCGTGGGGGCCACCATCTACTTCGGGTCGGAGGACGCTTCGCGCGAAATCATCGAGATTTCCGAGGCGTTTGGCGTGGCACATGAGCTTGGAATGGCGACCGTGCTGTGGTGCTACCTGCGCAACAACGCGTTCAAAAAGGACAAGGACTACCACCTTTCAGCGGATCTCACCGGGCAGGCCAACCACCTCGGCTGCACGATCGAGGCCGATATCATCAAGCAAAAACTGCCGGAGAATAACGGCGGCTTCAAGGCGCTCAACACCGGCGGGTCCAGCTACGGCAAGCTCGATGAACGCATTTACACCGAGCTCACGAGCGACCACCCGATCGATCTGTGCAGGTATCAGGTGGCCAATTGCTATATGGGTCGCGCGGGTCTTATCAATTCCGGCGGCGCAAGCGGTTCGCAAGATTTCGCCGATGCTGCATTCACGGCGGTCGTCAACAAGCGCGCCGGGGGAATGGGGCTCATTTCAGGGCGCAAGGCGTTCCAGCGACCGATGAAGGACGGGGTGAAGCTGCTGAACACGATTCAGGACGTGTATCTCTGCAAAGAGATCTTGGTCGCCTAAGCGTTTCGGGCTGCCTCGTGTGCCGTTTCGAGGCGGCTGGGGTGCGCCTCCGCATAGAATACCTCAAGGCGGCGCGATCGCGGGCGCTTGTGCGATACATGATTGCAAGCGGGAAGATTTGCACTTAAGTGGCAAGGCATGTCTCTTGAACGCTCTTTGCTTTCGGCGCAGGGATACATCGAGCTCGACATGGCCGATGAGGCCTTGCGCGAGATCGATTCGATTTCTCCGAAAGACCAGCTTCGCGAGGAAGTGCTGCAGATGCGGCTATTCGTGGTGATGCGTGCAAAGCGCTGGGAAGAGGCCCTCTCGGTTTGCGCGCGGTTGCGGGCAACAAGTCCGGGATCCGCGACCGGGTACATCCATGGCGCTTTCTGCTTGCATGAGGTCGGGCGCACGATGGAGGCCAAGGAGCTTCTTGTCGGGGGTCCATCGACTCTGGAGCATGAGCCGACCTACCATTACAATCTCGGCTGCTACCACGCGGTGCTCGGCAATCTCGATGAAGCGGCGCGGCACCTTGAAACGAGTTTTGAAATGGACCAAAAGTTCCGGGAAATCGCGAAATATGACCCGGACTTGAAAGCGGTTCAGGACTTGCTGGGCAAATGACGGCAGACGAATCAGCCGCTCGTCGTGTTCAAGCCATCTTCGAATGTAATTTCGTGCGAGGCGCGGAGGTTGGCGCCTCAGTGGCCGTGTGGCAGGATGGCCGGGAGTCGTTTTGCTTCTGCAGCGGGTGGAGGGATGCCGCGCGGGAGGTGCCCTGGACGCCTGATACGATGGTGCTCGTATGGTCAGCGACCAAGGGGCTTTCCAGCGCCTGTGTGCTGCACGCGCTGGAGCGATCGGGTCACGACCTTTCAACGCGGGTATCGGACTTTTGGCCGGAATTTGGTCAGAGTGGCAAAGAGGACGTGACTGTTGGCGAGGTGGTTTCCCATCGAGCCGGTCTCGCGGCACTCATCGACAAGGAGGCAGCGCTTCACGACCATGATGCCGTAATTCGCGCCATCGAATCGCAGGCGCCCCTTTGGGACAGCCGCGAAGAACATGGCTATTCCCCGCGCGTGTACGGCTTCCTTGCTGAGGAGTTCGTCCGCCGCCTTTCCGCAAAACCCCTCGGCGAATACTGGAAGGAAAACTTTGCCGAACCGATGGGCCTTGATCTCTGGATCGGTTTGCCGGAATCGCTGCACCATCGGGCCGCTCAGATGATCGCCGCCCGCGCGGGGTGCGGCGACGACGAGTTTTCGCAAGCCATGGCAACCCCCGGCTCGCTGACTCGCGAAGCCTTTTCCACACCCTCGGGCGCGATGTCTCCCTCCGCCATGAATTCACCGGACCTGCGCTCCGCGAGCTTGCCCGCGCTTGGGGCAATCGGCAGCGCCGACTCGCTGGCGAAGTTCTACGGCATGCTCTCCCTCCGAGGTAGTTGGGACGGGCGGCAGTATTTCTCCGGGCGCGCCATCAACTGGATGACCACGCGCCTCGCTCAGGGATTCGACAAAACACTGCGAACGGAAACAGCGTTTTCCGCCGGGTTCATGATGGACCCCCTCAACGATTCCGGTCAGAAAAAGCGCCATCTCTTCGGACCTTGCATCTCCGCGTTCGGCCATCCGGGCGCCGGAGGAAGCCTCGGGTTTGCGGATCCTGAAAACCGCCTCGGGTTCGCCTATGTCATGAACCAGATGGAATCCGGCGTCCTGCCCAAGTCCCGAGCCCTTGCGCTGGTCCATGCTCTTTACGATTTTCCATGACTTAGTGTTGACACATTCGGGCAAACAACTAACCTTCCCCTCCCGCTTGGTGCGGTGGCCATGGCAAACGCAGAAGTCATTCTCACGGAAAGCATCCCGAACCTCGGGGCGGAAGCCGATATCGTGAAGGTGCGCCGCGGCTTCGCGCGAAATTTCCTCATCCCGCAGGGCAAGGCGCTTGAAGTCACGCCGGATTCGCTTCGAAGAATCAATCACTTGCGTGCCAAGCGCGCCGAACGCGAGGCGCGCGAACTCAACGCGGCCGAGCAACTCGCCGCCCGGATCAATAAGCTCGTCCTGAATTTCACGCTCGAGACCGGAGAGACCGGAAAGGCCTTCGGGTCGATCACGGCAAAGGATCTCCACGACCGTCTCGTTCAGGAACTCGGCAATGTCGAGTTGCCAAGGCATGCGGTTTCGCTCGACAAGGCGATCAAGGAGAGCGGCGAGCAGGAAGTTGAAGTAACGCTTGCTCACGATGTGACAGCGAAGCTCCACATAAGAGTCTTGACCCCCAAGCGCTCTGCAGCCGAAGAGACGCAGGAGTCGGAGTCTTCGAAAAAAGCACCCCGCAGGAAGGCCACACCAAAGACTTAGCGAATGGCATCTGATTCTCCGGCCCAGTCCGTAGAGAATCCCGTGAAAGCCGGCGGGCCGGGTCAGGGCAAGTTTCGGAGGGCAGGAAGCTCTTACTCCCAGAAGAGGGGAGCTTATTTACCAGATATTCACAGGTCCCTTCCCCAGAGCCTTGACGCGGAGAAGGGGCTTCTTGGTTCCGTCCTTCTTGCGCCGGGGCGGGTCTTGGACGAATGCATCCAGCATCAGGTTGGCGAGAAATACTTCCATCATCCAGCCCACGCGAGGATCTTCGCGGTGCTGGTGGAAATGCGCGAGGCCGGCAAACCGATCGATCTGATTTCCCTGACACAACTTCTGGAGGACCGCCACCTTCTCGAAGAAGTCGGTGGCGCGGCCGCGGTCACCGACTTGTTCACATTCGTTCCCACGGCAAGCAACGCCGCCTACTATCGGGAAATTCTTCGCGAAAAGTACCTCTTGCGCGCCATGATCGAAACGTGCACGGAATATGGTTCGCGCGCATACGAAGAGCAGGGCGACGTCCAGCTGCTGCTCGATGAGGTCGAGCAGAAGATTCTGGCCATCGGAGATGATCGCTTCCGGGTCGCGGTTCCCGAGATGAAGGACCTGGCGATGGAAGCGCTCGATAGTATTGAGAAGCTGTTCCAGAATCGGGGCGCGTTGACCGGGTTGCCCACCGGCTTCAAGGGAATCGACGTGATGACGAACGGAATGCATGCGGGCGAGATGATCGTCATCGCCGCGCGCCCTTCGATGGGGAAGACCGCTCTCGCAATGAACATCGCCGAGCATGTAACGATCGAGGCCGGGAAACCGGTCGGCGTCTACAGTCTGGAAATGAGCACGCAACAGCTCATGCAGCGTCTCCTGTGCTCCCATGCCCGGGTGGACCTGAAGAAAATCCGCGACGGCTTCATCGGAAAGCACGACATGACGAATTTGATCCAGGCCACGACGAAACTCTCCGAGTGCAAGATGTTTATCGACGACACTCCCGGGCTGGGAATTCTCGAGCTTCGCGCCAGGGCGCGACGGCTCAAGGACCGGCACGATGTGCAGCTGATCGTCATCGATTACCTTCAGCTTCTGCGCTCGCCAAGCAGACGGGCACAGGAAAACCGGCAAGTCGAAGTCGCGGAAATCTCATCGGGTATCAAGGCGCTGGCGAAAGAACTGAGTGTGCCCATCGTTGTTCTCGCCCAACTCAATCGCAATCCCGAGGCCCGCACGGGCGACAGCAAGGGCCAGCCCCGCCTGAGCGATTTGCGTGAATCGGGCTCCATCGAACAGGATGCCGATCTCGTCGCTCTTCTCTGGCGCGAGGAATACTACGTGGACGACGACGAGGATAAGAAGGACATTGAGGGCAAGGCCGAGCTCGTCATCGCGAAGCAGCGAAACGGCCCGATCGGACGCGTGCCCCTGACCTTTCTCAAGCAAATCACTCGCTTCGAGGATCGGGCGTTCGAACGCGAGGAGCGCGGCCGGTAGGTACTATTCGCTATCGACAGGCGCGGTGCTTTTTCAAAAGTGTTTCTTCAGGGCGGCAAGAACCTGCTCCACGGGCAATCCGATGACATTTGTCATTGAGCCCTCGATGCATTCGATCAGCCGCCCATTGTCTTCCTGCGCGGCGTATCCGCCGGCCTTGTCGAGGGGATCGATGCTTTCAAGGTAGCCCTCGAGATCAACAACCTTCCGTGAGCGAAACTTCACGCGCGTGGATTCGACGAAGCGGCAGAGTTTCCGGTCGCTCTTCCGGACGAGACAAACGCCTGTGAGAACTTCATGAATGCGACCGCAAAGCCGCTCCAGCATGGCTTGCGCTTCGTGCAAGTTCGCTGGCTTCCCGAAAATCTGCCCCTCGAGAGAAACGATGGTGTCCGCGCCCAGGACAATACGCTCGGGGAACTTTGAGGCGACTTCCAGGGCCTTGCGCTCCGCGTTGATCAGGCAAAGTTCTCGCGCGGTCCAGTGCCCGCCTGTGAGTTCTTCAAAGCGCGCCACTTCGATTTCAAAAGCGATGCCTGCCTTTCTCAGTAGATCGTGCCTTCGCGGCGACTTGGACGCGAGGAGGAGCGTGTCAATCAACGTTCAATCAACACGGCCGGCGGGCGAACCGGCCACCTCCATCGAAGGCGGAGAATGGCGTATCGGCGATTCGAAGTCGCGCGTCAGAAGGCATCATGGCCGTTGGAGAGCCCCGTTCCCTCGCGAATGCTGGCAAGCTGCCTCCGGATGCGTCGGGAGGAGTCCGGTCGATTGTTAATATTCGCGATAATCCCGACGACGAAGGGTACGATCGTCGCGGCGCCGGCGCTGATAAGCGCAACCGCGGTGCGCTGGCGCGAACTCGGATCGAACTTGTCAGCGATCAGGAGGCCGACACCGAAGCCAACCGCTGCCTGGGAGAGCGCAACGATGCCCGTTACGGGGAGGTTGTCACCAAATTTATCCAACGAAATGAAAGACATCTTATTGCGCAACCTAGTTTTGTGGTGTGGGATTTTCAACTGCAAATGGAAACCGCGCGCGTTCTCGGAATCGATCCCGGTGAGGTTCGGGTGGGAGTGGCATTGAGCGACGATCTCGGCATGCTGGCGCACCCTCTCGAGACCATCAATGTTTCCGGGCGCGATCCCTGTGATCGTATCGCCGAGCTTGTGATGGAACGGGCGGTTCGCGCAGTCGTCGTTGGCGTGCCTCGCAACATGGACGGCTCGTTTGGCCCCGCCGCGGAGAAGGCGCGCTCTTTGATCGAGAAGCTTCGCACTCGGATTGCTTGCGAAGTCATTCCCTGGGACGAGCGCCTGACAACCGTCTCGGCCCGACGGGCGCTGAGGCAGGCAGGAAGAAAGGAAAAGAATCAGCGGCCGGTGATCGATCAGGTCGCGGCGCAGATTCTTCTTCAAAGCTGGCTCGACTCGCAGAAATGAGATTGCTGTTGACCATCGCATACGATGGCGGTCCGTATGCGGGATGGCAGAGCCAGGCTGCGGGCCATGCGGTGCAGGATTTTGTTGAAGGGGCGTTCCGGAGAATTGCGCCGGGGCGCGTGGCCGTGCACGGCGCCGGCCGGACGGATGCCGGCGTTCATGCGCTGGGCCAATGCGCGCATGCAGACGTTCCAAGCGCCATGTCTCCCGGGAACTGGCAGCGCGCCTTGAACGCGAATCTGCCTCCTTCGATTCGCGTCGTGGGATTGCGCGAAGTGCCGCAGGAGTTCCACGCTCGTTTCTCTGCGAAAGGGAAGGTTTATCGATATCTCATTCGCAACAGGATCGTTCTGCCGCCGCACGAATTTGGCCGTGTCTGGCACCTGCCTCAGGCGCTCGATCTCGGGACCCTTCGGCTGGCGGCAAGCATCTTCACCGGGCGCCACGACTTCGCCGCATTCTCCGCCAATCGGGGGAAAGCGGTTCTCGATACGGCGAGGACAGTGCGGCGGATTGCCCTTTCAAGCCGGTCGGGCCTCGTAAAGGTGACATTCGAAGGCGACGGCTTTCTTTACAAGATGGTGCGAATGTTGACGGCTGCAATGGTACGCGTTGCGCGGCGGCGCGAGGATCTTGACGCTCTCCGGGCGCGCCTCGAGCAGGGCGCCCCGAAATGGAATCACGTTGCCCCCGCTGAGGGGCTCTATCTCGTGAGGGTTCTTTATTGACCGGAGTCGCAAATCCCAAGGATCGTAGCGAAACGAGGCGGCCTCGCGAGGATTCGCGCCTTCTCTACTAATTCGGGGATCTCTGGTCCGCCGGGCTGGGCGCCGGCTTGATTTTCACCGCCAGAGCATCATAGCTAATTTGGAGATTTGAAGCGTCCCCGATGTATCGCAGCACCTCCGAAGCCGGTACGTTCTGCAGGCTCAATGTGACTCGTTCGCCGGCGGTTTGTTCTGCAGGCACCATCCAGACAACGTTCACCGATTGCTTTCCACCGCTGAGCTCGCGAACCTTTTGCGAAACAAAGGCGACGGCCTCCCGCACTGTCACGTCGTGAAAATCCACGGCCGGAATGACGATTTTCTTCAGCGCGCCTTCAAGACCAGACCCGCCTTTCTCGCGCTGCGCTATGGCGCGCAGGTAGTTTCGCGCCGCGGGGTTCTTTGGGTCGATGGAGAGGAGGGATTCGAAAAGCGATTTCGCCGTCGCGTAATCTCCCGCCTGAAACGCCCGGATAGCTTCAGCCTGCACCTCGCTTGGCTGCGCCTCCAAAGAGGGGAGCGCGAGAATTAAGAGGAGAATCGCAAAGGCCCTCTTCATTCTTCACATTCTTGCATGAGGGTCCGCGCACTTCAATCCGCGCGCGGCTTGAACAAGATAGGTCATCTGTTAGCGTGCGCGGGGAGATGCGGAAGAGGCGGTTTCTTTTCTTAATGTTGTTAGCTTCCGTCTTCGTTTGCCTGCCGTCGCTTCGTGGTCAACTCACCGAGGAAGAAAAGAAGAGGCTCTTTCTCAAGGCCCGCGAAGACATACGGCCCGTTCCGCGGCCGAGCCCGTCCGCTACGCCGCGCCCCAAACCGAAGATAGCCCCAACGCCGGCGCCATTGCCGCCCTCGACGCCAAGGCGGGTGCGCGAACCCGAGGAAGTGGAGCCGTCGCCGCGTCCAAGACCGACCGCGACTCCTGCGGCAACGCCTACTGCAAGAGCGACTGCCACACCAACTGCAAGACCGGCTGCCACGCCTACTGCAACTCCGAAAGGATCCCCCACGCCTGACGTGATTCCGTTGGAGTCACCGGAGCGTTCACCTTCCCCGACACCCGCGCAGACTCCCAAGGGCGTGACACCTGGCGGCGAACGGCTCGACGCGCCCATCCTGATCGAGAAGTCGGGGTTGGAGGAAGATCAAGGCCTTGAACCCACGCCAAAATCCGCTGGTGGCTGGCTCAGGCGGTGGCGTTATCTTACGCCCGCGGTACGCAGGGCAATCGACCAGGCAAAGGTCAGGAAAGGCCGGTGGAAGTATGTCATTGTTCATAACAGCGGCACCCGGCAGGGAAATGCCCGCATTTTCGATCGGTATCATCGCAGGGTCCGCAGGATGCAGAACGGCTTAGCCTATCACTTTGTGATCGGCAACGGCCGTTCCTCCGGCAACGGCCAAATAGAAATCGGTTCGCGCTGGACAAGGCAGATTAACGGCGGCCACGTGGCGAGCGACTACCTCAACAATATCGCAATCGGAATCTGCCTTGTCGGCGACCTGAATCGTCAGGCGCCCACACAAGCCCAGCTCGCCGCGCTCGATGAGCTCATCACCTACTTGCGCGGTCGGGTGGGAAGGATCAAGGGGAAGCAGGCCATCGTCTTGCCACACAAGAAAATCAATCCCAGGCCAACGGACTGTCCGGGTGATCGCTTTCCTTATGGCTGGCTGCGGCGAAGGTTTGGTTCGTAACTTATTCGAGCATGAAAATCGGCATTACTGGAGCTACGGGATTTATAGGATCGCGCGTGGCGGCGCTTTGTCGCGGGGGGGGGCATGAAACTGTGAGCTTTTCGAGGCGTCCCGGAGCAGGCGCACGGCTCTTCCGCCTGGACGCGCCTCCCGATCTGAGCGGTCTGGATGCGATCGTGAACCTGGCGGGGGAACCGATACTTGGTTTATGGACGGCGGAGAAGAAGACGTCAGATCCGGGAAAGCCGCGTCGCTGGCACGCAGCGAATTGTGGAAGCCATCGAGGCGATGGCTGAGCGGCCGCGTGTCCTGGTCAACGCTTCCGCCATCGGCTTCTACGGTGACACCGGCGAAACATTGGTCGACGAATCGTCGCCAGCCGGGCGTGGATTCCTCGCCGACGTCTGTCGTGACTGGGAGGGAGAAGCGAAGCGCGCGGAATCCCACGGAGTCCGTGTTGTTTTCGTGCGCATTGGTTTCGTGCTGGGTTCCGGCGGCGCGCTCAAGCTCATCGGTCCGATTTTCAAATTGGGTCTTGGCGGAAAGCTTGGAAGCGGGAGCCAGTGGATGAGCGGCGTGCACGTTGACGACGTCGCGGGAATAGCCGTCTGGGCGCTTGAAAACGAGGGCGATCAACGGCCCCGTCAATGCCGTCATGCCGGCGCCTTTTCGTAACTCGGAGTTTACGAAAGAGCTGGCGCGAAGCGTCGCGCGGCCGGCAATAATTCCGGCCCCTGCATTTGCGTTGCGCTTGGCTTTTGGCGAGCTCTCCCATTCTATGCTCGACAGCTGTCGGGTCGCACCTCGTGTTGCGCCTCAGGGCGGCTACAAGTATCGGTTTCCGACGCTGCCTGAGGCCCTCGCGGGCGCGGTTCGCTGACGCACTTGGTCATTTCTGCGAGCCCGCCGCCGATTCGAAACTTCTGCCGAGACCTCAAACCAAACTCGTCCTTGAGGTTTATCTCTCGATCCGCTACGAAGCGCTTGTGATTGAGGATGTGCTCTGCCCGAATGCGGGTCGAGCGATAAATGAGCAGGATCCAGGCAAACTCGGTAGTATGCTGCTTTGTCTTCTGTGCGTCTCCAGGCCTTGCCGAAAACCACAGCCTTATATCCCGTGGGAATCAGGCTTTTGGATTACGTCGAAGTGCAACGGCGTGGAAGGCCGATGGTCCTTGGGTATCTTTTATCTCGCGTCGCTGGATTCATTCGGGCGAGATAGCCTGCTTGTGCCCGAGGTTCGCGCAGTCCGGTGAGTGCGTAGGCTTCGTTGTCATTGGGCAGAACGACATCGGTGTAAGCCAGCATCGCCGCGACTTGCTCGCTAGAAATGGACAGGCCTGACGGGATGACAACGTCGAGAAAGGTCGCGAGGGACCGCTTTTTGGCCTCGCGGAACAGCTGGGTGAGGTCCTCGACACCGAACCGCGGCATCGCCATGTAACCTCCAACGTAGAGGGCTTTTGCTCCATTCAACGTCGAAAAATCGATATCTGAGAAAGAAAAATCCGCGTTTGCCCCGATGCAATGGATGTACCGCCGCTCTTCTCCGGTGATGTTGATGATGGCAGTCGTCGAGGTTGGATGCGTTCGACTGCGTGAGACACTTGAAGCATCAATCCCCAGTCGCTTGAGTTCCTCGATCACAAAACTTCCGAAGACATCATCACCGACTTTCCCCAGAACCTTTGCTGTTCTTCCCAACTTGCAGAGACACGCGGCCGTATTAGTGGCACATCCACCGGCGCCGAACAAAAAGCGCTCCGTAAGAGACAACTGCCCCGCGGCCGGCAAAGCAGCTATCGGGCTGGCAAAGATGTCAGCAACGAGATTTCCAGCGCAGACGACTTCCATACTACACGGTTCCCAGTGTCCGCTGGATCGGCACGTCGCAAGGAGAATGATCGCTTTTAGTTCACTTAGTGCCGGCGGCACGCTCATGTCGACGTAGCCCGCCATCCTTGGCAGTGCACCAGCGAGCAACAACGTTGCTACTTGAGCCACCTTTCCGAAAAATCCGCCAACGGCGACGTAGGCGCCCTCCCGGCGCAGACCAGTAACCAGCTCATCCTCATCGCAGATATCAGCCGTCATCGAGCTGAACATCAAATTGGCGCATGGTATGCCAAAGTTCCACGCCCCGGCGCATCGAGCCAGCGCGCGAGGACCACGACACGTGACAGCTCCGGCGTTCGCTCGGGCGCACACTTAGAGCTTCTTCATCTTTGCTGGAAAGGTGTAATTGCGGACTGCGACTCGGGTGTCAGCTTCGCAAGATGCTCTTCCTTCAGCAACCCGTGCTTTCGCAGCGCCCAGCATCGCTCATATGCACGGCTTCTTCTCCAGTCGTCGAAGCATTCGGCGACGACGTAATCTCGATCGTGAACAATCTCGCAGATCTTTCTTCTTTTCTCGGTCTCCGACGTGCCGGTGGCGGAAAGAACCTCACGCACTTCGTCGCAAATGCGCCGAGACAGCTCTTCCAGCATTTCGGCCTGGATGCTTCGCAGATACCGCCAATCACGCTCCGGAATATCACGCGTATTCATCGTCGCCCAACGTACACGTGAGCCACCGTTTTTCCAGCTCCCGCGGACTTCGCCGCGTTCCGGACTAACCTCGTTATTTTGGCCATCATTTGATGCCCCTTTATTCTATCCTCCTTGTAACATACATAAGAACAATCCTTCTTATGCTGCCCTCGTCTGTGCAATAGAATATGCCCGTAATTTCATCAAATGATGTTCCTTCCCGATGGATCGCCTCGGTTAGTCTATTTACGAGCTTGCTCACGCGATCACCGAGGCTTAGGCCTTTCGGACATACGTATTCGGTGTCTCCATCAATAATGATTGTGTTGATATGAACCCGGTCTTCCCCACCTATGTTGATGATAGCCGTCGGAAAGCGATAGTTGTATCCGTTGGGCGTCGGGACCACTTCCCTATAGTTTCCCAGGATGCGAATTGCATCCTCGAGCGTGCTCTTCCCAGGTTTGATGCCACGATAGTCGTTGCTGTGAAATAACAACTCCGTTGCAAAGCAGCTTCCCAACGCAACGACAGTGGCTATTGCAAGAGAGAATCTCATTGTCAGACTAATGTCTTGGACTAAAGGTGATTATATCGGGAATCAAGGACAATACCGTCTATTCGCTGGATAGATGGAATGGCTTCGACGTGAAAGATCGAGCAGACGCGGCAAGCCGTTTCGCGAGGAGGTTAAGCGGCCGCTCCCGATACTGGAGGGTAGGACGCAAGTGATGGCCCGGCTGCTGTGCGAACCGGGCTGCGGCTGATGGCGTTGTCTGCGCTTGCGGCTGAAGGGCGTCGATTTCGTGCGTGGACAGGTGTTCGCGCGAGTGGGTAAGAGAGGAAAGGACCGGGTCGTGACGCGGATGACAGGGTTTGCAGCAGTTCATCTCCCGCATGCGCTGGATCAAATAGAAGGGGAAGGGAATGCTCCCCCTGGCTTCCGGGACCACGCTCCACGACTCGGAAGAGATCTGCAGCGTCTTCCTGATTTTCAAATTTTTTTGCAAGTCCGGACGAATTGCCCGTATAGCCGTATAGGGAGTTTTGTGAGGGGCGAGGAATGGGCATAACGTTGGCAGTTCGAGCGCGGAAACTGATTACGCGACGTGGTCCTGGACGATCAGAACGCCCGACGTGCGAATTGTCGTTACCTCGACTCGGTTTGCCATCGAGGCGCCGCGCTCGCGGTCAATTCCGGGACGGCTTCGCGGGTCTGCTCCGGCACCGCGAGCGTGGTTTTACAAGCACGAGAATCCGTTTGGAGCGCTTGTCTTTTACGTGGCAGACGGTTATCAAGTGTTCTCCAGGGAGAATGACGTGATCTCCGCGATTTTTTTCGATTTGGGCGATACGCTCGGAGTGCCGGTGCTCTTGGTTGATCACAGGCTGGAGCGTTTTGAGCCGTTTCAGTTCGCGCAGCCGGTGTTGAAGGAACTTCGGGAGAGAGCTATGCGACTGGGAGTTATCTCCAACACCGGCGAGGAGCCGGGAGCGCGCATGAACGAGGTGCTTGGAGAGTGTGCGTTGCTGGGTTTCTTTGAGCCGACTCTGCTCGTTTACAGCAAGGACGCGGGACTCAAGAAGGACTCCCCGAAAATCTTTCAGCATGCGGCGAAGGCCGCCGGACTGGCGGAGACGCCTGAGCATTGCCTGTTCGTGGGAGAGGACGCGACGGAGCGCGGACACGCCTTGACGGCCGGTTGGCGCGTTTGCCCGCATCCCCTTTTGGTCGGCGAAGTGCTCGCAGGAGAGGAACTCCGGTATGCACGAATCCAGGCACCCGCTGGCCGGGAGCGTCAGTCTTGGGTCGGGGCCCTCGGTCGGCTCCCGCTTGTGCCGCTGCATGTCGACGGAGCCGGCGGCTCTGTGGTCTACGTGATCACCAGCCAGCGCACGGCGGCCGATCTAATGAACGCTCAGTTCCACGTTGCGATGCTGGGTGAGCCAGATGGCCCGCTGCGCACCGAGCTTTATTTGCTTCGCGACGACCAAGCGAAGGCGACCGGCTGGATGGATACCCAAGGAGAGGCGCAAAAACTATTCGCGAAAGCTGATACCGCGCGCACGGTTCTCGAATCTGGCGGGGGCAAGATCCTGGTCGCGCTTCCTCCGGAGGTAAGCCTCTCAAGCATTCACTTTGAAAATGCTCAGCACGGGCACACGCTGCGCCTGATGGCTGATCCGCATCTGCTCGACTTGCCCGCGCCGGGCGTAACCCCGCTCGAACGCCCCGCAGCGGCATTCGCCGGCCCACTGGTGAGCGATGAAGAGGCCGCGGTGTGGTCGACACTCGCCGCAGACAAAATCCAGGATCGGGTGGAACGATTCACCGGACAAAGACCCTTGCAGGCTGCAGGCACCGAGCTGATTCGCAGCAGGCACGTCGCGCACGCGGACAATGCTGCCGCGGTTGCGGCGCTCGCCAGGGAACTGGGCGAAATTTCCCCAGACCGCCTGAACGTTCGCCTCCACCAGTTTAGTCACCAAAGCCTCACACTCCACAACGTGGTGGCGGAACTCGCGGGACAATCGCCTGAATTGGTTTTGGTGTCCGCCCATCTGGACTCGATTGCGATGCCCGGAAATCCTGTCAATAACCCGGCACCCGGGGCGGACGACGATATGAGCGGAGTGGCCGGGGTGTTGGCGATCGCGGAGTGTATCACGGCGCTCTCGGCGGCCCATGGGGCGCCTGAGCGAACGGTGCAGTTCGTTCTTTTCAACGATGAGGAAAATGGGCTGGTTGGCAGCAGGGCCTACGCCCGGCAGTTGCGCGCGGCCGGAGCGCAGATCGCGGGAGTCTTCCAGATGGACATGATCGGCTTCAATCAGGCCGATCCGCGCACCTGGGAGATCCACGTCGGATTTGCCGCGTCGCCGGAAACAGAAGCACGTTCGATGCCTTTGGCGGAGTTGATAAAACGGGTCGTACCGCATGTCTCGCCCTCATTACCGGAACCACAAATATTCGGTCCCGGGGAGGAAGATCCTGCGGATGAGCGCAGCGATCACGCTTCATTTCAGGCGCACGGCTATCCTGCCTGCATCACTTCGGAAGATTTCTTCGTTGGCCCGGGTTTGGATGCATCTGAGCCCGAGGGAAACCCCAACTACCACAAGCGCGAAGACACCTTTATCGATGCCGTTTATACGGCGGACATCGCCCGGTCAGTGGGTGCGGCGGCATGGGCCATTGCGACCGGACGTCTTTGATCACTCATCAACCCATCAACCATCAACCATCAACCATCAACCAGCCTGCAGCGACCGGGCGTTCTGATCAGTAGCCCCGGCTCAATAAGCCGCGCGGCGCTTCCCAGCAGGAGCAACTATGAAACGAGAATTAGATACCAGAAAAGAATCCGATGATGTGTTTGGCAGGCCGCTTGACTCGCGAGAAACGCGAGGCGCGGTCGTGGCCAGCGCTGCGGCAGGCCTAGCGATGCCGGCTATGGCGCCACAGGCGACGCTTGTCGACAAAGCGCTCGCATTTGTGCAGAGCCAGCCCGCCGCGTTTGGTTTTGCGCCCGGTGAGCCCGCCGAGTTTGTGCCTGACCCCACTGTCCAGCACGCGAGTTCGGGCGCGGCCGCAGTACACATGCACCAGCACTACCACGGCCTCCCGGTCTTCGGCATGGCACGTACCGTTCGTTTCTCGACTCAAGGAGAAGTCATCGACGCCTCGGGAGCGAGCGCCGCGATTCCTCCGGGATTAAACACGGAGCCCGCGCTTTCGGCGATCGAAGCTGTAGGTCGGGCTGCCGCGCACCTCGCCGCAACCGGCGGTGAGATAGTGAAAGATAAGTTCGGCCAGGAGTCGCAGGTGCCGACGCTTCAGGTGGATGGCTACGCGCCGGAGGTTGTGACGAGCTTTAATCTGCCGAGCCGTCCGACCGTCCTGTCGCAGGGTCCGTTTGAAAAGCCTGTTCCTGCTCATCTGGTCGTCTTTCTGCACCCGGCAAAGCCGCGTCTGGCGTGGCATATCGTCGCGACGTTTCCCAATTACGCAGACCAGTATGTCGTTATCGTTTCGGCCGACGATCAGCCAGGCGAGATTCTCTATTGCGTCAGCGCGATTGACCGCATGCTGGCTCGCGGCACGGTATTCGAACTCAATCCGGGCCTCCGGCCACGCGCGACCGTTTCCTTTCCGCGTCCAATCGCTGACTATCCCGTGGTGCCCAGCGCGCCACTGGCTGGTTTCCCCGGGGACTGGGTGAGCGACGGCAAAACGACGGGAAACTCAACTCGGGCGACGCTGGGCTTCGGGACTCAGACACTTAGTGGCAATCTGCAGGACGGGATCGCCGTTTTCGATCCGCAGAGCGATTCGGGCGACGATCAGAAGCTCCTGAATATTTTCTACTTCTGCAACTACATGCACGACTTTCTCTATATCCTCGGCTTCGACGAGGCTGCGGGAAATTTCCAGCAGGTTAACTTTACCAACGCCGGGCTGAGCGGCGATCCTGTCCGCGCGCGGGCGCATCCCGGTCCGGTATCCGGCACGGCAAACATGGCAACGTTTCCGGACGGTCAGCCGCCGCTGATGAACATGGGCCTCGTGTCCAGCACCAATCGCCATACCGCCTTCGATGCCGATGTCGTGTTCCACGAATACGTCCATGGCCTTACCAATCGCCTCGTTGGTGGCCGCCTGAACCCGCATGCGCTGGATGAGCCCCAGAGCAGCGGCATGGGCGAAGGATGGAGCGACTATTATGCCCTTACAGTCACCAGCTTTGTGACCGGAAACGAGAAGGTTGTTACCGGTGATTGGGTCGTCAACAACCCTCAAGGCATCCGGATTGCGCCGTATGATGACGATTATCCCACCAAATTTGGCGGCATTGGCGACTTTACCGATGAACATGACGTCGGCGAGGTCTGGTGCGCCGCATTGATGATGATGACGCGCAAAGTGCGTCAGGCCCTGGGCAGTGACCCGGATGGTTACCGCATCTGCTGGCAGATCGTGACGGACGGCCTCAAGCTGACGCCTGCCAATCCCAGCTTCCTGGATGCGCGCGATGCCATCCTGCTGGCGCTCGATCAGTTGAAGACCGCGGGTAAGATCTCAGCAGAAACGCACCAAGCTGTGCGCCGCGCCTGCTGGGAGGCTTTCGCCCACTTCGAGATGGGCGTCAATGCATCGTCGAATGGTCCCGCCCTGGACGGCGTCGTTCCCGATTCGACACTTCCCGCGGATCTTTAGACTTAGGCTAAGACGGTCAAGGTCGGCAGAGGATTGCGCACACCCGGAGACCGTGGGGCTCAGCTCGCCCAGGGACGCAACCAGTTTGTTCGAACTCGTGCGCCATTCGCAGCTAGCGTTCAACGGGGAGGAAATACTATGGAAGACGAATATGCTTCGATGACAGAGCTCTATGGCGATCCAGCAAACATAGAGGGAACAACCTACGGCAAGCGCTGGAGGCGGCACGAATGGATTCAGATCGTGGAAGCTCAAGCTACCGACAATCCCGAAGGCCAGAAGATCGTTCTCGCGGTTCATGGAGGCGGAATTGAAGGCGCTACGAGCGAAATCGCTCTCGCCGTCGCAGGTTATCATCCTGCGACATTCGCGCAAGCGGCGGATTGCCTCGGACTCCACGACTTTTGGATTTTCGAGGGTCTGTTGAGTGGGGGTAATGGCAGGTTGCATGTCACTTCCACCAATTATGATGAGCCCATTGCGTTGAAACTGGTTCAGATTTCGAAGCGGTGCCTTTCATTGCATGGCTTGAGTGACACTGCTGCCAACGGGAAAATTCAGATCGGCGGACTCGATATCGAGCTAGGGAATATTGTCCTGGAGGAATTGACAGCAGCAGGAATACCCGCCGCTATTAGCGACGATGAAGACACGAACGGCAAGCAATCTCGACAACATTTGCAATAAAACCACGAGCGGCGCCGGCGTGCAGTTAGAAATGGGATTGACTTATCGTGCGTCATTGTTTGCTCCCGGCTGCAACACCAGAGAATTGCGTAAGAACAATACGAATGCCAACTTCTGCAAATTGGTCACCGCGTTGAGAAAGGCGATGAGCCGCGTAGTTTGAGGCGCCGGCCACGCCCGCAAGGTGGCGCCATTGGTTTCGTTCACGACTTGAAGTCGTGGCATCTCCAAGACCGCAGACCTCGGGAGATTTTTGGGCGGCCAGAACCGAAAACCGCCGTTAGGGCGTTATGGTTCCTAGGGACCTGGTTGGGGGATCAAGCTGGGCGAGCGGTTGCTACTTCGATTGTCGGATCGCCCGGCCCGGTGTCTCCGTTCTTGCATTTTTGCCAGTTCCATTCCGCGATTTCTGGGCGGTGCGTTCGTCGCGAGCGCGCTCAGGAGGCGGCCGGAGATTGCCGTGACGTCGGCGACGGCTGCGAAGAAAGCGGCTTCATTGACCTTTGACGGCTTGTTGAAACCACTGATCTTTCTAACGAATTGAAGTGAGGCCGCCTGGATCTCTTGCTCCGTCACGGGCGGTTCAAAATTGAAGAGGGTCTTGATGTTTCTGCACATAAGCGTTTATGAGAGCCTATTCGGTGATCTCGATTCGATTGCCGTCTGGATCGAGGAAGGCGCACTCGTAATACCCATCGCCCGTTTGCCGCGGCCCATCAAGGATTCGAAAGCCGTTTTCCCGAAGACGCCCGGTCATGCGATCCACGGCGTCTCGTGAACCGAGCGAAAACGCAATATGAATAATTCCGGTGAATTGAGCGATCGGATCATTGAGAGAGTCAGGAATCGACTCCATTTGCATGAGTTCGAGCCTCGCCCCATCGGAGAACGAAAGGAAGTAGGAGCGAAATCCTTTCTTGGGATTCACGTATACATCATTGGAAGTCGCTCCAAAGTAATTCACATAGAAGGCCCTCAAGGGTTCGAGGTCCCTCGTGTAGATCGCAACGTGCTCGATTTTCATGGGAAGAAAACTTTATGCAAGACCGCTGCCCATGCGAGCAGGTTCCGTCACGGAATTCTGCTCGGTAAAAAAGTTGGAAAACTCCGTCAGGTTGTCGCGCAAGTTCGGCCGAAATTGTCCGTATACCTTTATTAGGAGCAACTCAGGCGGCGTCAGCCGCCGCAACGGAAAAAGAACTGGCGCGAATCGTAATCAAGTCCGTGGAACATGTGGAACACAAACTCATAATACTCTTCTAATCAGTGTGTTACGATTTAGTTTCTTAGAAGCGTTTGTAACGACGATGGGATGGTCGCGACGCCAATGCCAAGGAGAGAGGCGCCAAGCTCTGCGTCGTGCCTTGCTCAGACGGCTTGGCATCTCGAGATTGGGCTTTCGCCCCACACCGGAAGGCGTTGCCCCTAGGCCTAACCGAGGATTGGGATATGTTTGACGAAGATGAACTGAACGTGTGGGAGTTTATTCGGCCTGAGCTATTCCGAAGTCGAAACCTTGCCTGGGGAAGCATCTACATCGACCTGGAAAGCGGGAAGGTGAATTTCGTCCAACGTTGGAAATATGAGTTCGTAGTCGCCCAGGGAGTGGGCGCTTGGACAGAACAGGAGAAAGTCGATTTCCATTACGCCGCAGAAAGCCTTATCTGGAAACATTGGAACAGCAGTCGACCTCTAACGGGAACATCTACCGACCCGACTACCGTGGCGATTATTCAATTGCTGAACTCCCATAACGGCGTCCTCTTTAACGTGGCGGGTTCCCATCCTTTCGCCCAACGGTTCTCGGCCTCCGGCGTCCCTATCGAGTTTGATGTGCTGGTCGTCATCACGAGGCCGCATTGGAATGTGCGCGTAAAGAAATTGGCCGCCGGGCAGTTCAAACACAGCACGGTCACGTGGGATTCGCGCCAAATCCGCTTTATCAAATCGGCAGTGGAGCCGAGATCCGCCTGCAACAATGCGGTTCCTCAGGTGTGCTCGGATCGATTCACCTCGGTTCCGCACGAGTTCGGGCATATGCTGCGCAGGCCCGACGAATACTCTCAGAGGCTCACGCTTCCTTGACGATGCCAATAGCCTTATGAATATCGGTACCGAAGTGAGAGCGCGACATCTGGGTTGGGTTCGCGACCAATTGAATCAGATGTTGCCGAACTGCACGTTTTCGTTGCTCCTGTGGAACCCTGAGAGGTCTCCGCTTCTAAGCGTTCCCCAAAGAGGAACGCATAGATGCGGGGCCAAAAGATGAGCATGCCGACGATTGCTGCTCCATGGCGGTC
>CAWASQ010000003.1:0-68322 GCA_963784465.1 uncultured Verrucomicrobiae bacterium | reverse complement strand
CACCTCGAGCACGGTGCGCGCAAGAACATCCGACTCACTTATGTGATTATGGATAACTTCGTCTATGGCCTGACGAAAAAACAGACCTCTCCCACCTCGCCGATTGGCTTCCGCTCGAAGACCGATCCCACCGGCGCCATTGACCAGCCCGTGATCCGATCAAGAAATTGGTCGCCGCAGGCGCCACATTCGTTGCCCGCACGCACGCCACGCAAATCAATCACATGATGCAAATGCTCGAGCGGGCAATGGACCACGATGGCTTCTCCGTGGTGGAAGTGCTCTCGGAATGTGTCGAGTTTTTCCCGGGCGCCTTCGATGCCGGCAATCCGCGCAAGGGAGGAACATTCGCGCTCATCGACGAAAGAAAGTGGACAGATTCGCCGGAGGATGAGACGCGCCATGACGTGACGGACGAGCTTGCCGGCTACCGGCTCGCGAGTCTGCCGTTTCCAGGCGTTTTCGGCGTGTTCTTCGAGATTGATCGCCCCACAAAAAACGCGCTTGAGAACAAGTGGATTGGAGAGGCGCGGGCGAAGGCCGGCGCACTCAGTGACCAGGAACTCCTCCAAAAGACATTCGATCGGATGAAGTAGGCGCTCGCCTTCTGCGACCAAGGGTTGTTCTCCGATTCCGCGCTGTGCGTCGTTGAAAACGACGCGCCGAGGCGCCTTGGTCCTATCGCAATATATCGCGTTGCGCAGATTGTCGGGACAAAATTGCTTTGCGCAGTTTCCCGTTTGCGTGAGACAAACTGCCCCCCATGCTCAACTGGATCTGGCTTGGACTTGTCCTGCTGGCTGTTCTGCTCGGCGCGGTGTCAGGCCAGCTCGGCCAAGTGACAGCGGCCGCCTTCAGCCTGCAAGACGGCTGTCATGACTTTGGCGCTACCGCTGGCCGGAATTATGGCTTTGTGGCTTGGCATAATGCGCCTGGCCGAAAAATCAGGCCTTGTTAACCTGCTCGCGAGTGCGCTGCGCCCCGATCATGCGCTGGTTGTTTCCTGACGTCCCGGCGAGGCATCCGGCGATGGGCTCAATGGTGATGAACATGGCGGCCAACATGCTCGGCCTGGCGAACGCCGCCACACCGCTTGGCCTGCGCGACTGCAGGGACCTCGAGAAGCTCAACCCACGACCTGGCGTTGCCACGAACGCGATGTGCACGTTTCTGGCAATCAACACGAGCTCGATTCAACTCATCCCGGCTACGACCGTGGGAATCCTCTCCGCGGCGGGTTCAATTAACCCGACCTCCATCATCGGAACGGCCTTCCTGGCGACCGTCTGCTCAACGGCAGCCGGAATCACAGCCGTTAAGGCCCTCGAAAAGCTGCCCCATTTTGCGTTGCCGAAACTGGAGAAAAGAAAAGAAGAACCGCCATCCCCCGAATGAAACGTCGATCGAAGAAGTTGTTACGGCGCCTCTGAGCGCGGGATGGAAAGTCCACCTTTTGCTGGCGCTTTGCATCTTCGGCGCGTTGTTCGTCACGATGGCTTTCATTCCGCACGCGTTCGAGAATCTTGCGAACTCTGTGAGAAGTTTCCTAGCGGTAGAGAAACCCTTCGTTCTGCCCGAGGAGTGGTCCGGCAAGCACTGGCTGGCCCGGAGTGTGGAGGTCATCTCGTTGCTGGCCATTCCCTTTGTTCTCACGATGTTCCCCCTCTACGCCGCGGCGCGGCGCGTTCCCGTCTACGAAGAATTTGTCGAGGGGGCGAAGGAAGGCTTCCAAGTCGCCATCCGCATCATTCCTTTCCTGGTGGCGATCCTTGTCGCCGTCGGGATGTTTCGCGCGGCCGGCGGAGTGGATCTTTTTGGCTCGCGTCCTTTCCCCGATCTTTCAACCCCTGCGCTTTCCGCCGGAACTCCTTCCGCTCGTGCTCATGCGACCGCTCAGCGGAAGCGGTTCGAATGGCATCTTCGCCGAATTGTTGAATGCTCACGGTCCGGATAGCTTGATAGCCAGGATGGGCGCCACCGTCATGGGCAGCACCGAGACGACGTTTTACGTGATCGCGGTTTATTTCGGCTCCGTCGCGATCCGACGCACCCGTCACGCGGTAGCCGCGGGCCTGATTGCCGATCTTGCAGGCGTCATCGCGTCCGTGGTGATATGCATTCTGGTCTTCGGCTAGCTGCGGTTCGGGAAAAACCGCAGCAATCGTGATCGCGCAGTCTACTTTCTGCTTCAGATTGTCGCGCCGGTCTTCGTTGTCATGGCGCTCGGCTACCTGATGCGGAAAATCGGGATCCTTCGGGCGAGGCCGATCGCTCGCTCACACGGGCTGGTCGTCACTCTCCTCGCACCTAGCCTGGCCTTTGATACGATCATTGGCAACGATGCCCTGGCCAAGCCGGCAAACTGGATACTTCCCCCCGTCATGGGCTTTGGATCCATTGTCGTTGGCCGCAGTGTCCAGGTGGGGTGCGAAACTCTTTCGCGTTCCTGAAAGCGGCGCGCGAAGGACCTTCGTATTCACGACCTCGCTTCACAACTATGGTTATATCCCACTTCCGCTTTGCAATGCTCTCTTCGATCGCGACACGATGGGAGTGCTCTTTGCGTACTACCTTGGGGTCGAACTGGCTTTCTGGAGCATTGCGGTCGCGCAGCTCACAGGCCATGCCGAGAGGGGAAGCTGGCGCCGGGCGCTCAACCCTCCGATAATCGCAATCCCCACCGCGATTTTGCTTAACGCCATCGGCGCGAAGGCCTGGATTCCTTCGTCGATCGCGACGACATTTCATCTGCTGGCTGTCTGCGCGATTCCGATGGCCTTGCTGCTCAGCGGTGCACTGATCGCCGACTACATCAATACGGACTCGCTGCGACATGGAAGCCGCACCATTTTCGCGTCAACCGCGGTCCGCATTGGTCTTCTTCCCCGCGCTCATTCTGCTCTTCACGAAACTTGCGCCGCTGGACATCACCCTAAAGTCGGTTCTGATTGTTCAGGCCGCCATGCCTGCGGCGATCTTCCCAATCGTTGTCACCAAAGTATATCATGGCGACATGCCGACGGCCCTTCAGGTCGCGCTGGGCACTTCACTCATCGGCCTCATCACGATTCCCCTCTGGACCCGATTCGGTCTGCAGTGGATTATTCCAGGCCGCTGAAGCTGAACGGGGGCCCCGTACGTATAATCATGTACTACGAGAATCCGCACATACTTGCTGACTGACCCTGCGTAAATTCGTGGGATCGCGGATGAAACTGCATATTGAACAAGACCGCCGTAACCCTGAAGCTGGCAGAGAAAGGCGAGTTTGCTTTCCAAGTTGGCAAAGAGAGTTCTTTCGGGTCGCAGAAGTCTTGTGAATCGGCCATCCTTCCTTGTGGAAATGAGTGAGAGATCGCTCGGCAACCGGACGGAGGGCGCCCCGTCCCTTTCGGTCAGTATCGTCACGGTCGCATTCGACACGTATTTTTTCACCCGCCTTCTGGTGGAAAAGGTGAGGGAATTGACGACTGACCGTCCCTTTGAGATCATCGTAGTCGATCGGGGAAGCGCTGACGAGAGCCTTCCTTGGCTGCAAGCGCAGCCCGATGTCCGCATCGTCTCGATGCCGCAAAGCGGTCCGAGCCATCGACACGGCGAGGCGGCCTCCGAAGGCATTCGGCAGACACGCCATCCGATTGTCGTTCTATTGGATTCGGACGCTCATCCCGTGGCTGCTGATTGGCTGGGGACGACGGCTAGCCGCCTGAACAAACGCGTGCGGCTGGCGGGAGCACTCGTCCATTCGGGGCACGTCGGGAATCCCTACGGATACTACATTCACGCCCACTACATGGTTTTTCGCCGAACAGATTTCGGCGAACTGGTGGTCTTGGAGAAAATGCGTGGCGAAACGACGGATACGGGAGAAGAGGGGACAATCCGAATTCTCGAGAATGGACTGGAGATCGCGGGATTGCCTCTGGAGTGCTGTCAGAATCTCGTTCCACCGCATCCGCTGGCCGCCTATTCGCGATTTTCCTTCGGCCACCCCCATTTTCCAACCATAAGTGGGGGAGTCTTTCACGCCTGGTATGGCACGCGGGTCGGCAAGGAGCCAACGGTGGTGGCTCGCGAGACCGGGGGTAACATTTCCCGCGAGGTTTACCAACGCCCCTTGATGGAGACGTTGCGCAGTTTTTACCGACTGGACTATTAGAGGCGCAAGACGGGAGGGCCAATTGAAAAAACAAGCGTTTGCAGCCACGGTTTATAGTGAATCCCCTTCCGCCGGTCCAGGCGGCAGCGAGAGATGTGTTTGGGAAGCCGCCCGCGTTCTGGCAGAGCAGGGAAGCGTCCGCGTCGCGCATCACAAACCGCCCGGTGCGATGGAGGAAACGGCGCGATACTTCGGCGTGGAAGTCTCCGATTCGGTCGCCGTCCGGTATTTCCCACCCTGAGGAGGATCCGTCGGACGAAGGAGGGAGTTTGCTCTCGCGGTGGCGCAGGGCGGGAGCGTGGAGGACGAATTTCACGAGTGACACCGATGTTTTCGTGGGTTTCCTCCATGCGAAGCCGCCTTTCTGCCGGGCGCGGCGAGGCGTGCTGGTCGTGCTGTTTCCGACTTTCGATCCGCGCGCCGTATGGAACGGCGGGGCCAGTCCGGCACGGAGGCTTTATGCGAGGTTTGAATGGAGGGCGCGGCTGGCGACGTATCAAAGGCGGTTTTCGATCTCTTCCTTTTCGCGCCAGTGGACCCGCGAACGTTGGGGGATCGACACCAGCCTGCTTTTTCCTCCCGTCGACGTGAATTTCAACGATCGAACCCGCCTGCCGCGCATCCTAAGTGTGGGCAAGATTTGCCAGCTCGGGGCATTTGAAGTCCCAGCGCGAAATGCTGGGAGCGTTTGCAGATCTGCAGAAAGTGTTGCCGGATTATACCTACTCCTGCGTGGGAGGGGTGAGTGACGTCGCAGGAGATCAGGCTTACTTTTCCGATTGCGTGACTCTCTCTCACACCATACCCAATGCGGAGGTGACCGCGAATGTTCACCGGGAACACCTTTGCGCGCTTCTCGAAACGTCATCTATATTCTGGCATGCCGCGGGCCACGACCGTAAAGAGCAGGATTGCCCCCAGGACATGGAGCATTTTGGTATCACGACTGTGGAGGCCATGGCCGCCGGCTGCGTGCCGGTTGTGATCAATAAGGCGGGGCAGCGCGAGATTGTGCAGGAGGGCGTGAGCGGCTTTTTGTGGAATACGTGGGAGGAATTGAAAGACCGGACGCGGCTTCTGGCCCGGGACGGTAGTCTTCGAAACCGGCTGGCCGAGGGTGCGAAACGCCGCGCCGCGCAATTCGGAGTCGACAGGTTCCGTGAACGCCTTCTCGCCGCCATCAGATGACGCCGGCGAAAATCAGCGTGATCATTGCGACGAGAAATCGCGCCGGACTCCTGCCGAGGGCCGTTGACAGCGTGCGCATGGCGGGAGCCAACGTGGAAATCGTTGTCGTCGACGATGCATCGACCGATTCCACACCCGAAGTTTGTGCGGGACTCTCCGGCGTGGAGGTGATTCGCCTGCGCAAGAAGCGAGGTCTGGCGGCGGCCCGCAATGCGGGCTTGGCAAAATGCCGCGGCGCTCTATTGGCGTTCCTCGACGACGACGATATCCGGATGCCCAGTTCCCTGGATCGGCAGCGCGAGTTTCTCCAGGCGCACCCGGAAGCTGCGGCGGCGTATGGCCGAGTGTTTCTATTTGATGACTCGCCCGAACCGCAGCAGAGGGTGGCCCGGGCAGGTGAAATCCGGCGACCTGTTCTGGGATCGTCAGTTCCACACTTTATTCCGGGCGGCGGGATTCGTCGCTTCGCATCGACTCGGTGTGGTGGTCGCAGCTTTAATCCCTCGCCTTTTGCCGCGGAGGAAGGGATCTCTGGCTGCGAATCTCGGAGAGTTCCCGTTTGGGCCCGAAGGATCTCGTGGCCGGCTATCGCGGCCCGTCCTCGAAAGCGATCAATTTCGTCCAAACCGTCCGTGAAAACTACCTCAGCCGGTCCAGGATTGCCCCAAACGCCTGCCGCGGCGTGCGCGTGCGCCGTTCGGATGGCCCTTCGCCCGGCCTATGGTTGCTCGGAGTGAGGACTCATAAGCTTGGCGGGATACCCAGAGCCCTCGTCCGAGGGCAAGACAGCAGCGTGTTCTTGCCGTCGGCGACGTCGGTCCGTCCCTTGCCTGGCGGGTGGCCTGCTGGCGCGAGGACGAGTCCGTGTCGCGCAACTCGACTGTCGGCAGCCCAAGGGTCCCAGGATATACTGTGCGGCGCCCACCGTGTGCTTGAAATCGGACCAGATAAGTTTCCTTCCACCTACTGTTCACTCGTTGCCGACGGTTCCATCACCTGGGACACTCTGGATATTTGGCAGGACGCTCGGCTTACCTACTCCGCCACATCTGAGTATTCTTTCCCAGCCCCGAGCGACACATATGACATTGTCTTGTCTGGACAGGGCCAAAGCTCAAGTCTCTGCCGGACGAACCGTGATTATCGAAGCGCGGCCACAGGCGGTCAGCATCGATACCGCGACGACAGCGGTGGTTGTCGTCGATATGCAAAACGATTTCGGAACCAAGGGCGGCATGTTTGATCGTGCGGGCATCGACATCTCCGGCATTCAAAAGGCTGTGGGACCGACTGCCAATGTTCTGGACCTAGCGCGGACAGCTGGCATCAGAATCGTCTATCTGAAAATGGCATACAGACCAGATCTGTCGGACCTGGGAGCGCCTGACTCGATCAATCGAGCGCAACACCTACGCATTGGTGTCGGCCACAGCGTCACAGCGCCCGATGGAACGCCGAGCCGCATCCTGATTCGCGATACCTGGAACACGGAAATCGTATCTGAATTCAAGCCGCACGATGGAGACATCGTGCTCTATAAGACGCGGTTTAGCGGTTTCTACGGGACAGACTTGCATGAGCGACTTAGTGCTCTCGGTATCAAGCATCTGATCTTCACCGGCTGCACAACTAGTGGAGTGTCCCATAAATGTGATTGTATACTGGCATCCCTGTGATAGGGTGCCGGTCATGCCAGGACCTGTTCGGATTGAAGTGAGCGCCACTCAAAAGAGAGAACTCCTGCGCATCGTGAACGCCAAAACCAGTAGCCAACGGGAGGTTTTCCGGGCTCGGATCCTCTTGGGGTTGCCGCGGGGACTCTCCCACCAAGAGATCGCCGAGGAGCAGTCTGTGAGTCTTTTGGCCAGGCTCTCGAACGCACCCAGCCCGGATTGCCTTTGGGCCAGGGACACATTCGCACCCGGACCCATGACTACTACTGGCACGGAACGGTGACCCTCTTTGCCGCCCTGGACTACCTTTCCGGCAAGGTGTTCGCCCACACCGCCCCGCGCCATCGCCATCAGGAGTGGCTCGCCTTCCTGCGCAAGATCGATAAGGAAGTCGCCCCCGAGCTGGAGCTTCACATCATTTGCGACAACTATTCCACCCACAAGCACGCCAAAGTCACTGCCTGGCTCAAGCGCCATCCCCGTTTTCACCTCCATTTCATCCCCACCTCTTCCTCCTGGCTCAATCTGGTGGAACGCTTCTTTGGCGAAATCACAGCCAAGGTCATCCGCCCGGGAAGCTTTCGCAGCGTCGGGGCCTTGATCGCCGACCTCTTCCGCTTTCTCGATCATCACAATCTCAATCCCAAACCCTACCGCTGGACTGCAGACCCCAAGCGCATCCTTGAAAAACTCGATCGCGCATGGGAGGCAATGCTCGAAGAAATATACAATCCTGTTTATGGGACGTCACACTAGCGAAACATAGTCCGATTTGTCGATTAGGATCGACCATCTTTGCACAAATAGACAAATCCGAGAGCGGAAAGCAGTCTTTCGCGAGCTCGACGGGGGCTCGCAACCATGCCTTCAATTACAGCAATTGCTTATCACGCGTCGGCAAAGGAGTCGATGCCGATGAACTACCCCACGGATCGTTAGCAACCCGTTGCTTTTTGTCCGCGCTCGTTCAACAGACGTCGTGTCGCTTCAGATCTTGAGCGCGTGAGTGGGTAAGACCAGATGATGATCATCGCGGCAAGGATCGCTACGAATTGGATGCCGATCAGCATGGCTCGCATCACTTTCAGTTCACTTAGTGCCGGCGGGACGCTTGCGTCCAGATATCCCGCCATCCTGGGGAGTGCGCCGGCGAGCAATAGCGTCGCTACTTGTGCCAGTTTTCCGAAAAACCCGCCAACGGCGACGTAGGCGCCCTCGCGACGCAGACCGGTAACAAGTTCATCCTCATCGCAGATATCTGCCATCATAGAGCTGAACATCAAGTTGGCGCATGGTATGCCAAAGGCCAGGATGACCCATTCGATCATGATCAAGTAGGGTCGCTCTGGCACGAGCAAGAAGGGCATCAAACATACGCCTATTAAGGCGATGAGTAAGCCGACTAGCGCGCCTTGCCGCTTTCCACTGTGAGTCGAAAGCCATAAGCCAAAAGGCAAGGCTGCAAGGGTCGAGAAAATCGTCAGCGTCCCACCAATGCCTGTAATATAGGACGCGAACGTTTTACTCCCCTGACAGGTATAATAGATATGAACGTAACTGCCAATCACACCTTCACATCCCAACCCCAGCACTAGGATAACCGTAACGGACTGCAAGAGGAGAAATGGCCTATTGCGCAACGTAAAGTTCACCGCGGCAGCCAGGTCGATCTTAGGTTGCTTCGCAATGGTATCGGTGCTTTCCCGGCAAGCGACTACGGTCGCCACCGCTCCTGCGAGCATAACAAGACCCACTATGACGCCCAGCCAGCGCGCGCCCACGACTTCGTTCCCGAAGACCGGTAACAGACAAAACCAATAAAACCACGCGGATCCAAACGTTCCCGCGGTTTGCAGGTAACCGCGCCACGCCATCACGCGTGTCCGTTCGTCGTAATTGGTGGTAAGTTGGATGCCGAGCGCTCCATATGGCACGGAAAACAGCGAAAAGGCCGCTGCATAAATTGAAAGCATCAACACGAGATAGATGAAACGTCCCATCTGGGTGCCAGTCGGGGGCATCCAGATCAAAGGAAGCAAAAAAGAGCCGATCACCGCACCGCACATGATGAAGGGCCTGCGTCTTCCCCATCGAGTCCGTGCGTTATCCGAAATTGCCCCAGCAAGCGGATCCAAAATTGCTCCCACCACCTTGGGCACCGCCAGCGCAATGCCTAATAAAAGGGGATCCATCCCCAAAGCAATGCTGTAGATGGGTACCGCGAGGGCGTTGACTATATTTGGAAAAAGGAAGTCCGTAAGACCGCCGGACCCATACGCAGCTTTGCGCCAGACTGGCACCCGCTCCCCGGCGGGCGCGGGATTGGAAGGATGGAGATGAAGCATTGAGCTGATTGAAGGCGCCGCCTCTGTGCCCTTCTGCTCATTCTTGTCGCGGTGCACAGGAAAAGGATGGCGGTTTCGTTCGAGCGCTCCGGCGCCACGGTGACGCCATCCGCGCTGAGCGATCCAGGCACATCTAGCCGAATTGGCGGGACACCAGTGGAATGCTTATTGTTCTCCGAGCGCGCGGGCGAGGCCCGGATTCTTGTGGAATCCGGCTCTGGACAACCACCTACTGTTTCTTCCCCTTGTAAAAATTGATCGCAGTGACGAGGTCCACTGCGCGCTGGAGCACGGTGTCTCGAACCTGCGGTGCTTTTCCCCGGTCCCGCTGGGCAACCTGCATGGCCTCGATTTCCGGATTGAGATTCGCCACCAGGGAAGCCTCGTTCATTCTGCGGCGCTCCGGATCAAACACGAACTGACTCACGCCTTTTTCCTTGCTCTCACGAAAGATTTGATCCCGCACTTCGCGCGGAAGGGAAATGGAAACGTCGGGCTTCAGTCCACCGGGAAAGATTGGTCCCGAATTCGGCAGAATGACCTGTGCGACAGCCACCCGCAAAACGGCATTGCCGCCAATCGGGGCCTCCGCGAATTCGACCGCTTCGCCGGTCGTCTCGGAACCGATAATCATTGCTCCGGCATTGAGCCGCAAGGTGCCCGCAAGCGCCTCCGCGGCGCCCGAGGTTTCGAAATCCGTCAGAAGCACGACAACGCCTTGAAAGGCAGGATCCTGGTTTGAAGTAAAAATCCTTTCCTGTTTCGCGCTTGGCTTCTGAATCGAGAAGAGCAGCTTTCCCTTCGGACAGAACCGGCGCGCAAATTCTGCCGCCGTCTCGTAGTCTCCGCCATCTGGGAGTCCCCTCAAATCGAGGATCACCGCGTCGATTTCCTTATCTGAAAAGCTCGCAAGCGCGGCGTCGAACTGTGCGAGTGTATCCTTGGTGAGCGCACCGAGGCGGAAATAGGCGATGTGCGAATCGAGGATTTCGACGAGGAACGGAATCTCCGCGCGCGGAGCAGATTTCGTCGAAGCGCTCACGATGGCGGCTCCCGGAGAAAGCCGCCTGACGACCCCCTCCAGAGTCGCCCGCTTCATTTCCCTTTCGTCGACCTTCGAGCCGTCGAAGAAGCCTTCCTTGAAGGTCTGAAGGGCCTTCTCCACATCATCATCGTTCAAGCCGTTTATCAATTCGCGCGTCGTCAGCGGGGTGGGCGTCGGCGTGGGCGCGGGAGTTGGGGTGGCTGAAGGAGACGCGGTGGGCTCGGCTACCGGGGACGGCGAAGGCGATGGCTGTTGCGCCCGGAGTGTTGCCATCAGAATCGCGAGGAGCAGTAAAACACGGAGAATCATGAGGCGCCAATGTCCTCCCTGCGTTGAATCTGGTCAAAGCGGATTGTATCAGCCGCGCGATAAGCCAGCTCTCGCGCCGCACCAAGGTCCGCGCCCATCGCGGTCACCCCCAACACCCGCCCCCCGTTGGTGAAGATCTGCTGACCGACCTGCTTCGTTCCCGCATGGAATACAACAACCTCCCTCATCGCCCGAGCGTCCTCCAATCCCTCGATCGGCTTGCCCTTCTCGTAAGCGCCCGGATACCCGCCCGAAGCGAGAACCACGCAAACGGCTGCCCGCCCATCCCATTCGGGCCGCTGATCGGCAAGCGTCCCCGCCACGCATGCCTCCAGAAGGTTCAATAAATCGCTGCGCAGCCGGCGGACGAGCACCTGCGTCTCCGGGTCTCCGAATCGGCAATTAAACTCCAGCACCTTTGGACCGTCGCCGGTCAGCATCAGACCCTGGAAACAACATACCGCGGAACGCAATTCCATCCGTCTTGATGCCGGCGACGAAGCGGTCGAGGACTTCTTCGCGTATACGCTCGATCAGAGACGCATCGAGCGCCCCTGACGGTGAGATTGTGCCCATGCCCCCGGTATTCGGACCTCGGTTCCCATCAAACGCGCGCTTATGGTCTCTGGCATCCGGGAACAGGCAATAGCCCGAACCATCCACCAACGCGTGGAGAGAACACTCGACCCCGCGCAGACATTCCTCGATCACAACTCTTCTGCCGGCCTCGCCAAACACCCCTTGGTCCATTGCCCGGTGGATTGCCATCGCCGCCTCCAACGGGTTCTCCGCCACGACCACGCCTTTGCCCAGCGCAAGGCCATCCGCCTTCACGACAAGCGGATACTTTGCGCCGCGGCACCACGCGTGCGCGTCGAGACTTTCCGAAAACTCTTTCGCCTCCGCAGTTGGAATCCCGTGACGGCGCATAAAATCCTTGGCGAAAATCTTCGAGGACTCAAGTCGCGCTGCCGCGGCGTTTCGGCCGAAGATTCTGAGTCCCTCGTGCTCAAAAGCGTCCACTATCCCCGCAGCCAGCGCGTCATCAGGTCCTACGACCGTCAGGCCGATCGCTTCACGCTTTGCATAGCTCACGAGAGAAGGAATATCCTCCGCCCCTATCGGGACGTTTTCTCCCAAATGCGCAGTCCCCGCGTTGCCGGGCGCAGAGCAGACTTTGGTCACGCGCGGCGACTGGGCAAGCTTCCAAGCCAGCGCATGCTCCCGGCCGCCCGAACCGACGATCAATACCTTCATAAGCTCATTTAACAGCCTCCGGGAGAGGAAGGAATCCAGAATACGAATCAACCGTCTGATCGCGCCGGACTTCTGAACCCGCCTGCCCGCGCTCCGCAAAAGAAATTGCATGCAGACCTCCGGTCTTCATAGTTGCGCTCCCGTGATATCAAAGGAAAAAGCTGCCGACTCCTACTTTGCTCTTATTGAGAAAGAGCTTTCAGCGGGCTACGAGGGAATGTTCCGCGAGCCGGGCGGAGCTCTGAAATATCCTTTTCTGACGCCCGGGAGTGACCAGTACGCGGACGTTCTCTGGGACTGGGATTCCTGGTTAAGCGACATCGCGCTGAGACAAATCCTTGCGAAATCGGGGAACGGCGGGGCGCTGGATCGAGCCAGGCCCTACGAGCAGGGTTGTGTGCTGAATTTTCTCGAATTCGGCGGAATGGACGGCTGGATTCCGATCTTGTCGGGCAGGGATGGCCCCGTAAAGCCGGCTCATATTTACGAGCAGAACATGCACAAGCCGTGTCTGGCGCAGCATGCGGCTTTTCTCACCGAGAACGATGGCGGGGACGCGGAATGGCTTCGCTCGAAATTCTATTTCCTCCAGACTTTCCTAAACAACTACCGCAATCACCACCGGCATACGTGCGGCCTTTATTTTTGGCAGACCGATATGTCCATCGGGGTGGATAACGATCCCTGCACTTACTACCGCCCGCCGCGCAGTTCAGGCTCGATCTACCTCAACGCGCTGATGCTCAAGGAATTTGAAGCTGCTGCCTACCTCTGCGCTTGCCTCAATTTCGAAGAGATTGCGGAGCACTATCAGAGGGACGCCGAAGAACTGCGAGCGGCGATCCAGGAACATTGCTGGGACGAACGCGACGGATTTTTTTACAACGTCGACCTGAATCTTCTTCCCGTCGAGCCCGCCCGAACCTTCGGCCTCCACCAGGGAATGCCTCGGGATTGGCCCTGCTTGATTCAACGGATCGGCGTCTGGTCAGGATTTCTGGCACTCTGGGCCGGGTTCGCAACTGAAGAGCAGGCGGAGAGGATCGTGACCGGACACGCGCGCGACACGAAGACATTCAACGCCCCGTTCGGCATCCGCACACTTTCGCGCTTGGAGAAGATGTATAACGTGCGCGCCACCGGAAATCCGTCGTCCTGGCTCGGACCGGTCTGGGGAATTTCAAACTATTTGGTCTGGCGCGGGCTGGTCAATTACGGCTTCCGCAGGGATGCGGAGGAATTGGCTCTCAAGACCGTTCAGCTCTTTGGCCGCGACCTCGACCGCTTTGGAACGCTTCACGAATACTACCAACCCGATAATGGCGAACCCATTCTAAACCCCGGCTTCCAAAATTGGAATTATCTCGTTCTTAATATGATCGAATGGCTCCAAGACCGGAAACCAGTCGCCGAATTCGGAATGCGCGGCGCCTAGGGAAACAGAACATTCCCGGAAAACGGCAAGCAGGGCTTTCATCCGGTCACTTCGGGAACCGCAAGCGAGTAGCCCAGATGGACGATCACTCCGTGTCTGCGCGGCTTGATTCCTCGGGGCCCTCGGGCAAATCAAGCCGCGCGGAAGAGCCCTCACCATTGGCGAATCCGAAGAGTTCGTTGGAGGCGCCGACGCCGAGATTTTCGACGTCGCGCAACCTTCGCTGCATGGTGCGCGCCTTTGTGCCGACAACCTCGATCTCGTTCGTTGCCTGCTGCAGCTTCCTCTGAACTTTTGAAAGGATTTCGCCGAAGGCGTCGAATTGTGCCTTAACGGCTCCCAGGATCTTCCATACCTCGCCCGACCGTTTTTCAATCGCGAGCGTCCGAAAGCCTACCTGAAGGCTGTTGAGCAGGGCCACGAGGGTGGTTGGACCGGCGATGACGATGCGATACTCGCGCTGGATCAAGTCCGCGAGGCCCGGACGCCGGAGCGCTTCAGCGTAGAGACCCTCAGTGGGCAAGAACATGATTCCAAAGTCTGTGGTTTGAGGAGGGCTCAGGTATTTTTGGGAAATGTCGCGGGCATTCGACTTGACCCGGGCTTCAAGCTGGCTGGAGAAGAACCGGATCTGCTCGGCATCCTGATTGTCCACCGCCGCGAGCAGTTTCTCGTAATCCTCCTTGGGAAACTTGGCATCGATAGGTAGCCAGACGTGCGAACCCTCCGCATCGCGGCCCGGAAGCTTGATCGCAAATTCCACGCTCTCGCCGTTTTCTCGCGGCTGGACGTTTTTCGCGTATTGCTCCGGGCTGAGAAACTGCTCGAGGATGGCACCCAGCTGAAATTCACCCCATCCGCCGCGATTCTTCACATTGGACATCAGCGTCTGCAGGCTGCCAACCTCTCCCGCAAGTTTCCGCATCTCGCCCATGGCGAGGTGAACCTGCCGGAGATTTTCACTGACAACCTTGAAGGACTCTCCGAGGCGGCGCTCAAGAGTCGTCTGCAACTTTTCCTCCACTGTCGCGCGCATCTGCTCGAGCTTTGAATTGTTGTCTTGCTGGATGGCGCCCAATCTGCTTTCCAGCGTTGTCCGCAAGGCTTCGAGCTTCTGCTCGTTCGATTCGGTCAGGAACGCAAGCTGCCGATCCAGGTCCTCCCTCAGACGCGAGAGCGCCTCTGTCTGCGAGCGCAGCGACTCCCTGGTGCCATCGGATACCTGGTTGAGAGCCGCGAAAAGAGATTGGGCGAGCTCTTGCCGGCCGCACGAATTGTCTTGCCGCATTTCGGCGGGCAACGATTCGAGCTTGCCGCGCATTTCCGTGAGCGAGCGACGCCTCGAACGGCTGGAAACAAGGAGTGCGATCTGCAGCGAAGCCACCACCATGGTGGCGACACCAATCGCGATGAGAAGATTCTCTGTCATGGCTGAATTCTCCGCCCAAGCGGCCTTTTCGGGTTCACCGGAACAGATTAGGCGATGGGGTAGGACATTCGCAGGGGGAGGGCCAGAAATATCCCAGCGATTTCAGAGAAATTGAGTATTTTCCCGAGGAAAACCTTCGCGCCGTTGCGAAGACGAGGACGAAACCCTTAGCCGAGACGATAAACGATGCGGGCTTTATCGAGATCGTAGGGCGACATCTCGAGCTTCACGCGGTCTCCGATAAGCAGGCGGATGAAGCGTTTACGCATCTTGCCCGATATGTGGGCGAGCACCGTGTGGCTGTTGGCCAGCTCCACACGGAACATCGTACCGGGGAGAATCGATGTTATAATTCCTTCAATCTCAATGATTTTAACTTGACTCTTAATCATACGCGGGACGACGGGTGCACCTCTCGAAGGGAGGGGTCGGGGTCTGACGCTTGTTCGTCGAGAAAGGGAACAGGCTGGTCCTGCGCCGGAACTCCGCTGCGAAAATCGGACGCGCAGCAAAACCACCCCACCACTCGTTGGCGTCATTCAACTTGAGCCTTCGCTGGCCAAATGCAATGCTTTGTTTTCGAGATCTCCCAGAAAGACCCGTTGACAACAGGGGCGATCGCAACGATTTTCGCGACGCATTTGACGACAGACCAGCCCATCGCTCCGAGAACCTCCACTGCGCCCCGAAGGCGAAGTGGCCTGCGGGTGTCCAGGCGCGTCGCTCTCCGCGCGCCCCGCGCGCACCTTAAGGCTCGTGACATCCTCTCCGCGCGCCCCGCGCGCACCTTAAGGCTCGTGACATCCGACCCGCTTGAAAAGACTTGCGGCCATCGGGCGCTTCATCGAGAAAGGATTAGACAGCTCGCGATGGAGGACTTCGCTTCGGCCCCCAAAGGCCCAGGCGAACGGCTCTTTCGTCCGCGCTCAAACGGATTTCCTCAATGCCAGGCGATTCATACCGTCCGGCCAAATGACCATCGCTAAATGAAACTCCCTTGGAACAAAATTCACTGGATCAATAGCTCGTTTCTTATTGGAACGTTCCTGACCACCGTCATCGGCGTACCCGCCTATATCTGGCATTTCGGCTTGGACGGGTTTCAGATCGGCCTTTTCGTCGTCCTCGCCACGGCGACGGGACTGAGCATCACGCTGGGCTATCACCGGCTTTTCTCACACCTCACGTTCCATGCGCGATGGCCGGTGAAGTTGTTCACTCTCCTGTTCGGCGCCGCAGCCTTCGAAGGCTCAGTGCTCGGGTGGGCGGCCGATCACCGGAGGCATCACAAATTTAGCGATCACGACGACGACCCCCACGATATTTCAAAGGGCTTTTTCCATGCGCATATCGGCTGGCTTCTCTTCCGGATGGGACCGGACACGCCGCTCACCTGGGTGCGCGATTTGCAAAAGGATCGCCTCGCGGTTTGGCAGCACGAACATTACCTGCCGCTTGCTTTGACGATTGGCTTCGGGCTGCCGACGCTCGCCGGTTATCTCTGGGATGGCTGGACGGGGGCCCTGGGCGCATTCCTGATCGCCGGGGCAGCTCGAATCGTCTTCGTGCATCACATGACCTTCTGTATCAATTCGCTTTGCCATTGGATCGGCAGGCAGCCGTATTCGAGCAAGTGCTCGGCTCGTGATAGCATGATCATGGCGTTTTTCACGTTTGGCGAGGGCTACCACAATTTTCACCACGAGTTTCAACACGACTACCGCAATGGAGTAAAACCCTGGCAGTTCGATCCCACGAAATGGGCGATCTGGCTTCTCAGCAAGGCCGGGTTGGTGACCAGGCTTCGCACGGTGCCAGAGGAGACCATTCTCAAGGCGCAAATTGCCGAGCGGAAACGCCGGCTGAGCGAAACGCTCTCGGCTCGTCAAACACCGATTTCCGAGTCGCTTCACGGGATCCTTCATAACGCGCAGGAAAAGATGCACGCCGCCCTTGCTCACTGGGAGGAACTGCTCGCTGAATACCGCGCCGTCGCGGAACGCCGGGGCGCGATCTCGCGGAAGCACCGGAAAGAATTGAAGCGACGGGTGAATGAGGCCACTTTCCGCCTTCGCGCGGCCGTCCGGGAGTGGACCGGCGCCCACGACCTGATCTATTCGGCGATCCAAGCGGCTTGAGCAGGGCGCCAACCTGGGGCTGGAGATCGCCGCAGGCAAAACTGCGTGCCTATTCGCGAGTAACGAGCGATGAGATTGCAGGTGTTCCCGTGATTTATTTCGCCGGTTGATATGCACGATCCCCGTCTCGATCAGTTGGCCCGAGTTCTGGTCCGCCACTCGACCAAGCTCAAGAAGGGCGAAAACGTCCTCATCGAACTCTTCGACGCCCCGGATGAAATGGGTGTCGCGCTCATTCGCGCCACGCGCGACGCGGGCGCAGTCCCTTTCCTGCAAATCCATCGCGCCCGGATCTCGCGTGAGCTCACCCTTGAGGCCGACGAAAGGCAGCTCGGGACGATCAGCTCCGTCGAACTGGCGCGCATGAAAAAGATGCAGGCCTACATCGCTGTCCGCGGAAGCCATAATATTACCGAGCTCTCTGATGTGCCGGAGGAGAAGATGCGCCTCGTCGCCGGCAAAATGCGCCCGGTGATGGATTGGAGAATCAATAAGACCAAATGGGTTGTCCTGCGCTGGCCGACGCCCGCCATGGCGCAGCAGGCCCAGATGAGCACAGCGGCTTTCGAGGACTATTTTTTCCGGGTCTGCACGCTCGATTATTCGCGATTGAATCCGGGCATGGAGGCGCTCAAGGCGCTCATGGACAAGTCCGATCGCGTCCAGATCAAGGGTCCCGGCACCGACCTCCTCTTCTCGATGAAGGGCATCGGATCCGTGATTTGCGGCGGAGATCGCAACATCCCGGACGGCGAGGTTTTCTCGTGTCCGGTGAAAAATTCCGTTGAAGGTCACGTGACCTTCAACGCACCTACGATCTATCAAGGGACAGCGTTCGATAACATCCGCCTTGATTTCGAGAGCGGCCGCATTGTCAAGGCCACCGCGAACAACACCGGGAAGCTCAATGAAATCCTCGATAGCGACGAGGGCGCCCGCTACATCGGGGAGTTTTCAATCGCATTCAATCCCCACATCTTGCATCCAATCCGAGATATTCTCTTTGACGAGAAGATCGCCGGGTCATTTCACTTTACGCCCGGGCAGGCTTACGAAATCGCGGGCAACGGCAACAAGAGCCGGATCCATTGGGACATGGTGAATATTCAACGAAGGGACTATGGCGGAGGCGAGATCTGGTTCGACGGGAAGCTCATCCGCAAGGACGGCGAGTTCGTCATACCCGCACTGAAAAAACTGAATCCGGATTACCTTCTAAAGAAGAGAAGGTAGTTTACCGCTGCGCTTCCTCATCCTCGTCCTTGAACAAAATCAAATCGAGGACGAAGGACGGCCTCGAGGACGACTGTCCAGCTAAGCAGCGGGTGGAACGTGCTTGCCGCTCTCGTTTGGGGCCTTTTTTTGTGCTTCCTCAAAGAGCGTTCGCCAGTGATCGAGCCGTTCCTTGACGCGCTTTTCCAAACCGTTTTCGGTCGGCTCATAATAGATGCGGCCTTCAGGTAAATAAGCCTGCGGAACAAAGCTCCCGGCGTAATCATGGCTATATTTGTAGCCCTCGCCGTGCCCCAGTTTCCTTGCACCTTTGTAGTGCGCATCGCGCAGATGACTGGGAATCGCCAGAGTGCGGCCCTCGCGCACCTCTGCGGATGCCTTCGCGATTGCAACCGTGCAACGGTTGCTCTTGGGAGCAGTCGCAACGTAAACCGTCGCATGCGCCAGAATGAGCTGGGCCTCGGGCAAGCCGACGAACTCCACGGCTTGCTGGGCTGAGGTCGTTACCACGAGGGCGTTGGAGTCTGCCATGCCGACGTCCTCGCTGGCGCAGATGATGAGCCGGCGCGCGATGAACCGGACGTCTTCACCCGCGTGTAACATCTTCGCCAGCCAGTAGAGAGCCGCATCCGGGTCCGAGCCGCGCAGGCTCTTTATGAAAGCGCTGATGGTATCGTAATGCGCATCGCCATCCGCATCATAAACGACCGCCTTTTTTTGAATGCTTTCTTCGGCGGCCGAAAGAGTCACGCGGATGAGACCATCGTCATCCGGCGGTGTCGTGCGCGTCGCGATCTCAAGCGCGTTCAGACATTTCCGTGCGTCCCCGTCGCTCACCGTCGCCAGATGTTTCGCAGCCTCCTTGTCGAGAGAGAGCTGCAGATTTCCCAGACCTCGCTCTTTGTCGGCAACAGCCCGCCCGATCAACTCCAGGAGGTCGTCGAAGGAGAGAGGCTCAAGCTGGAAGATTTGCGAACGCGAAACCAGGGGGCTGTTTACGTAGAAAAACGGATTGTGGGTTGTTGCGCCAACGAGCCGAAGCAAGCCGCTCTCAACATCGGGCAGCAGCACATCTTGCTGGGCTTTGTTGAACCGGTGAATTTCGTCGATAAACAAAATGGTTTTCTGGCCGCCGTTTTGCAGCCGATTCGACGCCTGGGCGACGACACGACGGATGTCCGCCACATTTCCCTCCACGCCGCTGAGCCGTTCAAATCGCGACTGCGTCGTGGCGGCAATCACCTGGGCAAGGCTCGTTTTTCCAACTCCGGGCGGGCCATAGAGGATGATCGAAGCGACGCGATCAGCCTCAATCGCACGTCGCAATAGCTTTCCGGGTCCGAGAATGTGCCGCTGACCGACGAATTCATCCAGGGTTCGCGGACGCATGCGTGTCGCCAGAGGAGCTTCAATGGGAGCTTCCCCTGCCACGTCAACCTGAAACAAATCTTCCATCGCCGCACTATCGGCTCGGCTCGTGCCGTCGTGCAAGTTCCCAGAAAAACGCACGCCGGCGCGCCTCCCGCACGGGATCGAGGACAGCTTGCAGCCACGAGAGCCCGCCGTGCCAGGGGATGTTAAAGATTACCCGCTTTGACAAAGCCTGCCCTCTTCGCAGAGTGTGGTATGGGAATTTGAATATTGCCTCGCCTGGGGCGTAATCGAAAAGATAACACCACCAATGGCCATGAAAACTCTCCTTGTTCCAGTCGATCTGAGCGATGCCTCGAAGGTTGTGCTCGAAACCACCGCTGACCTGGCGCAGCAGTTATCGGCCAGAGTCATCCTCCTGCACATCGTCGAACCGATGGCCACCTATGTTCCAGTGGGAGCAACGATGGATGTCATTGCTGCCGCGCACCCGCCCCTGGAGCCGGCGGAAAGCCTTTCAGCTCCAGATGCGCGGTTAAAGGCTCTGGCCGAACCGCTGGAGGCTGCCGGGATCAAGGTGGAATCCGTCACGCTGATCGGTCTCGCCGTCGACGACATTCTGGAGCAGGCGGAAAAGCACCACGTCAGCTACATAATCCTGGGTTCGCACGGCCATGGCGCGCTCTACCACCTCTTCAGCGGGAGTGTGATCACCGGCATTTTGAAACATGCCAAATGTCCGGTCATAGTCGTGCCCTCAAGGCCTGAGAGCTAGGCGGTTCGCCGTCGCTATGGAATTCGTACCGCGTGCGTCTTGTCAAGTTTGAGAACCCCGCCCGACCCAGGCGAGAGGCTTGCCTTGGGATCAACAATCTTTTTCCCGCCCCACTGAACGCTTCCTCCCTCGATCAAGCGGCGGGCTTCGCTTCGAGATTTTACGATTTCAAAGCAACGGGCGTAGGCTTCCACCACGATGGTCACGAGATCGCGCGCATGGTCCTCGGACGAGAAGAGCGGGAGATTCGCGTGCTCGAGATCCCTCCTGCTGAAGCGCAGTTCGAATTCCTTCAGCGCCATGTCGGCTTGCTCAACGGAATGGAAACGCGCCGTCACACGGCGCGCAAGAGACTTTTTGGAATCCATGGGATGCTCTCCGTCCGGAACATCCTCGCGCAGCAAGACCTTGAAATAGTGCGGCATCACATCGTCGCCGATGCTCATTAGCTTCCCGAACATCTCTGCAGGGCTCTCATTGAGAGCCACGTAATTTTCGAGGCTCTTGCTCATCTTCTGCCTGCCATCCAGACCCTCAAGGATGGGCATCACCATGGCGACCTGCTGCGGCATTCCCTCGTCGCGCTGCAAGTCGCGCCCGACCATGATGTTGAACAGCTGATCCGTTCCGCCCAGCTCGACATCGGCCTTGATCACTACCGAGTCCCATCCCTGCATGATGGGATACTGAATCTCGTGCGCCCGGATGGGATGGCCCTGATCGAGGCGATCACGAAAATCCTCGCGGACAAGCATCTGCTGAAGCGTCACACGGCTGTTCAGCTTGATGACCTCTTCGAATCGCATGGACTGAAACCACTCGCCGTTAAAGACGACTCTCGAACGGTCCCGGCTCAAAATCTTGAACGCTTGCTCCTGGTAGCTGGTGGCGTTGTATAGGACCTGATCGTGGGTCAACTGGGGGCGAGTAACCGAACGGCCGCTGGGATCTCCGATCATCGCCGTAAAATCCCCGATGATCAAAATCGCTTCGTGGCCCAAATCCTGGAAATCTCTAAGCTTGCCCAGCACGACGCTGTGCCCGAGATGAATGTCCGGAGCGGTCGGATCAACACCAAGCTTGACACGCAACGGTCTTCCCTCGCCGAGCTTGGCACGCAGTTCCTCCTCGCTCAAAACCTTATCGCACCCGCGCATGAGGCGGGCCGCCTGATCGTCGACGGAACCCATCTCTCTCAGCGGTCCTTGTTCAAAAGCTCCCGGACCTGCTCGATGGTCATGTTCTTGTCGATCTTATCGCTGATCTGGTCCAACGACCCTTGGGCGCCGCCGCGTCCGAGATACGGCGAGGTCTTCACCGGCTGCTCCCGTCCTGCAGCTCGCTCGTCCGCTTGATAGAATTTCTGCGTCTTCGCCGATTTGACCGAGACCTGCCTGTCCGCGTTGAGGACAGAATTTTTCGACCACAGGCTCGCCTGCCGGGAGTCATGGACCAATTTCCCGAACCAGGGATTCTTGACTCCCAGAAAGGAACGGACGCTGTGATACTTGTGGGCCGAGAGTTTCTGGTCGTAGAGAAATTTGGAGGAGCCGACTGCCTTCTTGCCAGAGGAGAACTCCTCTCCCTGGAACTTTTTGCCATTCATTGGGTTAATCAGCGACATGTCGGGCTTTCCCGTCACGCGTTCCAGCAGTTTCTTATCCTGTTGGGCGAGGCAACAGGCGCCAGTCAGAAGGAAGAAAAAGAGGAAGCAGCAGGCGCGCATCGGGCCAGATTACATTGTCTAGTTGCCTTTCGGCAAGGAAGGGGAAGCTTGCAAAGACGCCAGCATCTGGCGGGCGGCGCGGCGGTCCGCTGGTTCCGCCCAGGCATCGATGACATTTCGCAAGACTTTGCGGGCTGCGGCGGGATTGTTTTCACGCAGCAGCCTCGCGGCGTAGGCTTGCGCAATCGAGAACGACCCGGGATGCAGCTCGTGGGCGCGCTCGAGATCTTTGAGAGCGCGCGCGGCGAGTTCCGTCGCCTGAGCGCGCCGCAGGAAGAACTGGGCAGCGGCGCAACGCGCTTCCCAAAGAGAACCTTCCGGAACTTCCCAAAGTCTCTCCGCCCGATTCCAGTCCGTGTGTTCAAGGCTCTGCAGCAGTCGCCTCCCCGCGGCCTCATCGAGGAGGAAGGAAATTCGTTCGATCCATGACCATGCGCGGTCCGTGTCGTTGCCTGACACGAGTCTTCCGGCGATCTCTATTTGAAGAGCGCGGAACTGTCGTGGCGGCAGGTCGAACTCGTTCACACCCGGGTCGAGGCGAAAGACTTCTCCGCTCCGCCAATAGTAGTCTGCCAGCACGCGGGTAGGAACTCCCTGAGGAGTTTCCAGAGCATGAAGAATGGTTTCGCGGGCCTCGACGAAATCGCCTCGCTCCAGAAAGCGTTCCATGGCATTAACCCAGGCGATGCCGGAGCGTGCATCCCGCGGCGCCGCGAGGAGGTGCGATTTCGCTTCCGAAGCGCGGCCGGTTTTCAGGTAAAATTCAGCAAGATCGCTGTGTCGCTGCGGATCGACCAGAGCAACTCGTTTGACGGATGAAACCATCGCTGCGGCGGCTTCTTCCTTTCCACTCATCGAGAGCGCCTCGGCCAGCGAAAGCACGCGCAAGGAGTCTCCCGGAGCGCGCGCGTTGAGCTCGGAAAGCACGCGAGCCGCCAACTGGTATTGTTTATCCAGCAGGAGCCGCCGCCCGATCTGATTCCACGCCTCCTCGTTGAAATGCCTGGAGTCAAGATATTCACCGAGTACGCCTTTAAGTTCTTCGTAGCGTCTTTGATCCAGCAAGATCTGGATCGAGATCTCACCCGCATGGTAGTTGCCGCGACCTGAGTCCCATTCCGCTGACAGCTCCTTCATTAGTTCGGACGTGGAATTGAATTTATCTGCCAGTTCCTTGCGCAAGACGTAAAACTCGGGGGCGAGCGAGCGATTGCGCCGTGCGATCCGTTCGAGCCGCGCAAGCTCCTGTGCCCGGAGGCTGGCTGGCAAGTTATCTTGAAGGACAAGAAAGCTTCGGCCCGCGCGAAATCGCTCCTCTTCAGTCTTCCCGGCATTGCCAAGCTCGGCCAGAGCCCTTTTCCAATCGGCCTCGTTTGCCGGACTCTTGACTTGCAGCGGGGGGCCCGAGGAAGCCGAGCCGATCAAGGCCATGGCGGCCGCGGCTCGCGATGAATCGTTGACCTCCATGGCGAGTTCGCGAAGTTTGATTGCCGCGGCCCGTCGGTTAGCGGAGCCGCTTCGCGCCTCGCGTTCCAGCAACGCAAAGGCATCCCGTTCCCGACCGCAAGCGGCGTAGAGCTCCGCCAGAGGAACGGTAAATTCCGGAAAGGACGCCAGAAGGGGGTTTCCCTCCAGCTCGCCAAGCGCCTCGCGATGACGTCCCGCTCTGCGCAAAGCCTGGTTGTGCTGAAATAGCAACGCCTTGTTCAGAATGACTCCCCGCACAAGGCGATTCAGAAGCGCAAGTGAGCGATCATACTCGCCATCCTCATCCAAAATCCCCACAAGCCTCAGTGCCGCCGTTTGTGTCATCGCCCGCCCTGTCCCCGAGAATTCTTCAGCGAGGAGCCTTTCCATAAAAGCGGCGCCCGGCTTTCGCATCAGGCGGTTCCGGGCGAGATTCAGAATTCCCGCGCAGATCCCTTCATTGCGCGGGTTGCGCTCGCAAAGCCTCCTGTACACGGCGGCCGCCGCCTCGGTGTGTCCGGAGTTCTGGAAGCGGATCACCGCGTCCAGCAGCTCCCGGTCGGATGGACCGCGAGCCAGCCATTCATTGACAAAATAGGGTATGGTATCGGAGTCCGCGGTAAAGAACTGGTTGAGGATGAGCAGCCTCGTCGTCGAGTCCTGGAAATTCTCGCCCCTTATCGAGAGAAGGGCGGGATCCCTGGCGATATCGTTGCGGTACAGATCTCGAGCGAGACGGTACAGCTTCCATTCCTCGAGCTGATTTCCTCCTTGCTGGAAAAACTCGGGCCAGTTCTCGCCTTCCGAAGTCCCCAGATCGCGAACGACCTCTGCAATTTTTTCGGCAGCCAAGGAGTCATTCCCTTTCAAGCTGGCGATCAGCGCCTGGGCTGCAATCTGGCACTTCCGATGCTTGGATGCTGCCAAACGGGCGGTCAGTTCTTCTTCAAAGGCCGATCTCCGGGTGTCTGGAGTAAGAAGCCAGCGCGCGCGCACAGCCGCAAACAATGGCTCGCTGAACGATGTCGCTGAGGGCGCCGAATCTATCGCCTGATCCAGACAGTTGATCGCCTCGTCGGGGTCGCACAGCGCGATCCTCCACCTGGCCATCTGCATCCACGCCGAGCATGCCTGGGAAGCTTGCAGGACGCCGGGCACGGTTTCGCCGAGCGTGCAAGCGGTCAGCAGGTGACCCTTGTCGGCCAAGTATTCGGAAGCCTGCCAGCGTGCGAGCGGAGGCGCATAACCAAAAATGCGTGTCAGAAACTCGGGAGCCGGCCGCCACTTGGCCTCAAGCATGCGCGAGAAGGCAGCGAGAATATTCTCCCATCTTGCCTGCGACTTTCCGGGATCATTCAATGCCCATTGGCCCAGCCTATCTCCTTCCTCCTCTTCGAGCGCCAGCGCGGCGAAACCTTGTTCAATCACCGCGCCGCCTCCCGCCGAAGCAAGCTTTTCGATCTCGGAGAAGGCGGCCTCCTTATCCGCCGAGTAATACTTTGCCCAGATCTTCTCAATGGGTTCCGAAAAGTTCTCGCACCATTTTTCCCGTTGCGGACTGCGAGCGAGAAGCTGACCCGCCTCCCTGATTGCAAGCAATCTGCAGCCCTCGCTATCCGTCTCGGAAGCAAGCTTCCACGGGATTGCAGGCAACGCACCGGCACGCGAGGAGTGCGCCGGCGCAGCGTGGATTCGGTCCGGTAGGGGAATGCAATCCCTAAACGACTCGATTTCGGGCCTCGTCTGAGCCAGCAAATTCTCGAAGTCTGCCAACGCCTGGGAGCGGTCGCCGCGGTCCAGGGCGAGTCGGCCAAGACGCAGGTGCACCTGGGGCGCGCATTCGCGAAAGCGCACTGCAGCGCGATAGAAGGCCTCAGCCCGCTCTTGCTTTCCCGAACGTTCGAAGAAATCCCCCGCTGCGGAGAGGACCTGAGGGCTGCGAGCATATCGAGCGGCCAGCGTCTGCCAGACTATCTCGGCTTCATCCTCCCTCTGGGCGCGCTCGAGAAATCCCGCGTAGCGCATGGAGGGGGTAGGATCCTGCGCGCCTACCAGAGAAGCGAGGCGCCGGGCGAGCGATGCAGCCTCGTCCCAGTCCGCGGCGTTCTCCGCCAGTTTGAGGAGCCGCTCGATGGCTTCGACCGAATCCCCGCGCACTTTCGCGGTTGCCTTCAGCGCCTGCCTCGCTTCCAGGACGCGTCCCTCGGCACTGAATAGAAAAACCAAGCCTTCGCGCCACGCGAGTTCTTCCGGGGATGCTCGCATCCGGCGCTCCAAACGCGTGCGCCATTCCTCGGCGGCGCCGTGTTCGACGGCAAAGGCGGCTGCCTCGTTCAACAACTCCTCACGCGTTGCGGCGTCCCCTTCCGCGATGCACGCCTTCTCGAAAAAATGGAGCCCACGGGTGAAGAGCTGCAATCGCGTTGCGGCGTTAAGAATTGACGCGCGAATCGTTCGTCGCGCGCCGGGCGAGGCCAGACTATATGCTCGCTGCCAGGTCTCGAAAGCGTCGAACCAGTTGCCACCCATTTGTTGGGCGAGCGCGAGATCGGCAACAGCCTGCCAATCCTTCGACTCGTCTGCGAGGGACTGAAAGATTCGCAACCCGTCCTCGCTATTGCCCCGATCGAACTCGAGGTGGCCGATTCGGCGTTGAATCTCCGTGTTCCGCTCGGGAGACAGCTCCGCGAGACGCTTCAAGGCCTGAATCGCTGCGGCTTGATCGCCGGAATCAGCAAGCTCCACTGCCAACGCCTCCTGCAAGGCCGCCGATTGCGGCGTGGCCTCCAATCCTCTGCGCAAGGCACTCGCAGGGTTCGCTCCGGCATCCGCCCAACGCAGCCAGCGGGCCAGCCTGAGCCAGGTTGTCTCCCCGCCGGTCTTTCGCGCCTTCTCATCGAGGGACGCGATCATCTCTTTGACGGAAGACGCTGAGGATTTGCCGCTCGCTTCCGTTGTTGCCCGACCCTTGGATTGCAACGCCAGGAAGAGGCGCCGATCGAGGTCTTCGCGAGGAGGTGCAATTCCCCGCGCCTCGCAAGCCTGCCGCAACACGCCGACCATGGCGTCGGTTTGGCCCTCTGCCTGGAGCAGATCCGCCAGGCGCAACGCATATTCGGGTCGCGAAGGATCTTTCTCGAATGCCTCACGCGCCCAACGTCGCTCTTCCTCGTTCTCGGAAGACTCTTTCAGCAGTTCCGAAAACCGAAATGCCACCGCCGCGGCGTCGCGCGGGTCAAGTCGCGAATCTTCAAAGCGCGCCAGGCATTCGACAGCCTCCGCATCCCGACGCTGTTCGAGATAGAATCGCGCAAGCTCGGACGCCGCGTGCTCGTCATCCGGATGCGCGAGAAAAGCCGCGGACAGCCTACGCTCGAGCGGAACGGAAAGCCGCATACGCCGGTAAAAATCGACCGCTCTGGCTTCCGCCGCGCTGTCGTTCTTGTGCGCCGCGAGATAGTCCTCAACGCGCTTTTGCGCATCCGCTTCCTGACCCAGCAGTGCCGCGGTCTCGGCTCGGAGAAAAATAATGTCTGCGTCGCCGGGTCGAACCGCGAGAATCCTGTCGAAGCGATCTGCGGCGGATTCCGGATTACCCATCGAGAGTTCGAGCGAGGCGACCTCGCGCGCGAGGCGGACATCTTTGGGGAGTAGCGTGGAAGCTTTAACCAGCCAATCGCGCTGCCGGGTGACGTCACCTCGAAACTCATAAAACTTGGCCATCCTCAAGGCGGGCAACGGATCTCGGGGTCGCGTTTCCGCCTCCGCAAGCCATCTCTTTTCCAGTTCGTCCAGGGTATTGTTCTCGCTACGCAGGTTGAAAAGGCGCCGGCGCGCGGAATCCAATTGCCAGTGCCCGGGTCCCATCAAGCCCAGCAAGGCTTCCTGCGCGGCAATGGCCTCCCCCATCTTGCCGGCTTCTTCAAAACGGAGGGAGATCTCGCCCCAGGCTGAGAATCGTTCGGACGGCGAACCGTGCTCGGCAATCACTCGCAAATGGCCCGCTGCCGCTTCCCCGTCGCCGGCGCTAGCGCTCGCCGCGGCGAGGCGTTTGCGAAGGCCAAGATCGCCGGGAGCCAGCGCAGCCGCCCGCTCCAACGCGGCTCGCGATTTTTCCTTCTCGCCGGCCTTCTGCAGGAGTTCGCCAAGACGAACGAGGAGGCTTTGGTTCTCATGGGCCGCCGCGACCTTCTCAAGCAGCTCCGCAGCCGCTCGAATCCCGCCCTCCTCCTCAAGGATTCCCGCAAGCATTTCCGCCGCGTTTGCATTGCCAGAGCCTGCGGCTTCATCAAGCACGCGCTTCGCCTCGGTCAGCTGGCCGGCGCGTTGCAGCACCCGGGCGTATAAGAGAGGGTTCTCAACCGCTCGCTTGCGGCATGCATCAACAAGGGTCTCGGTCTCGCCCGCATCGGCATGAATTTTCCACAACCGGTCAAAGGCAACCTGCTGCAGCGGTTTTGACTCGAGTATGCTCAAATAGCGGTCCGCGAGCCGCCGGGACTCGGAGTCGAGCCCGCACACTGTTTCCGCCAGACCAAGGCAGAGCGCTAAGGCAAAGAGACACCGTCTCATCGCGCAAGAAGTTAGCGGAAATGGCACCCCGATCAACTTCAGGAACTCGAAGCTGGGCTCAACCCGGTCTGTCGTCCCCGAGCCTCCGCAGCATGGCCTGCCTGAAACACTCTATCCGCCTGGAAGTACGGGGGTCTGCATTGTCCGATAGCCTTCGGGAACAACGAATTCGGAATCGGCGACTGGGCTTTCACTGACTTCCATCACGGTCACGGTTGTTCTGCCTGTCGCAGCGCCATCCATCACGGTTCGGATTGGATATCCCGGAAGCGGCTGATCGCTCGTGATTCCTCTGAAGGGATCCAGGCCTTCGAGCGCCGAGAGTTCCGAGAGAAGTTTCTCGGTGTTAGGCAGGTCCTTGGTGAGCCAGAGACGAACATTCATATCGTTGGCTGCCGTCTCAAACTCCTCGCATGCGAAGCCGCTGATTGTCTCCTTGCGACCGGTTGGTTTCGGAGGTGCTGGCGTTTTGCCCAGCCTCTTGGCCGCCTCCTCCGTCAGGGCCCGCTGGACGCCCTTGATTGATGCTCCGGGAATCGTCATGGCAATTCTCTGCGGGTGCAGCAACGAGACCACGTCCCCGGTCTTCAGATCGACGATCGACGACATTTGAGGACCAAGCTCCAGGCGCATTTTCCCATCCTTAATCTTCATCGTCAGCGTCACAGTCGCCTCCTGCGGCGGGCCCTCCTTCTGGACTTGCTGGACTATCGTGAGATCGGCGAAGGCTGCCGATCCGAGAGTCGCGGCAAAAAGCGCGACGACGAGCCCTTTCATCGGAACCTCACCGGGAAAGGTCCGCCTGGGACAGGAGTCTGAAGCCGCTGGTCTGAAGCACGGCGGTCGAACAGTCGCTGTCATCCAGATGCATGACCAAAACGGCGCGCCCGTGCGGACGAATCAACAACGGGTAGCTGAAGATGATATTGACCTCCGCCATGAGCAGGGTGGAGAGAACCTTCGAGAGATCCGCTGCGCCTTCCTTCAATTCGACCACGATCACCTCGCATTCGCCGAAGGCTATGTCGTGTTCGTGAAAGAGCCGGCTCACCCGCTCCGGATCGCTCACGATCATGCGAGTGATGGACGACTCGGAAGAGTCCTGGATGCTGAGGGCCAGGGTTGCCACATTGTGCTCGTTTAGAAGTTTCACGACTTCGAGCAACGCGCCGACCTTGTTCTGAAGAAAGACGGAAAATTGCCGCACTTGCGGACTAGCGAGTTTTTCGGCGGTCGACGTCGGCATAGTCGTTCAGCATCCCTTCTTTAAACTGCCACTATTTGTAGGAATACAAAAGGCAGAACTGTGATTTGTCTCCTTCCAGGAGGGCCATCTTGATGAAGTAGCGGCCGCTCACATCCGGGACGAACCCCGCTGCGGCAACCTGCCCGTCCTCGTAGGTTTGGTACTCTACCGGCTTCCCCTCCTCGTTGAGAACGCTCACGGCGATCTTCCGGCCCGGTGAATTCACCGCGCCCGAAAACCAGTATTCGTTGCCCGCGAAAAGATTGACCTCCAGGAACTGCGCCCGATTGGGCTCGATTTCTCCGGGCCAATAGCCGTCGCGGATCTTGTAGCCGTCGTTGCTGAAGGCGCCCGCGAGTTCCAGCGCTTTGCTCCGCGCGCTCACGTCGCTCCCCTCCGATGGCGGGGAGGCTGCCGGATCCTCCTGTGCGAACGCGACGGTCGAGAACATGGCTGCGGCGAGAACTCGTAGCAGACGAGGCCGTGACCCCGAGGAGCATCGTCTTTTCATCAGCATGTCAGGTTCCGGTCCCGATGGCCGTGACAATCGAGTCCATGGTTTGATGGAGATCTCTCACGTTTTCTGCAGAGGGCGTCTCGGCAGTGACAAAATCGCGTGATTTTGCGAGCGCTGAGCGAAGCTTGGCCACCAGGGGGTCTTCCTGCATTGCGAGGGGCAATGTTCCGATTTGCTCGAGAAGATACTCAATAATCGCGGGCTGGCGCAGGAGACGGGCGAATTCCGGCGTGTAAGATCCTTCGATGAGACCGCTGGCGAGTTCTGTCCCGCGCACCCACGCTCCAAGAGTTACCAAGGTCACCAAACTACTGTCCTTCTGCCCGAACATGTCGAGTTTTACCTCGTTTTGAGTCGCTTCGAGTTCCTCGCGCAGCGCGCTCCAGTCGTTGTTCTCCGCGAAATCATTGATGCTGTTGCCGCGACCGAGCACGCTCTGGCTCACGTTGAGTTTCTTTGCCAGATTAATGATTTCCTTGCCGATATTTTTCACACCCTGGCTGTCTTGAGCCTCCACGGCAATATAACCATCCGCCACAAGGGTGCCAAGAATAAGGGCAATCTGTGAACGGCTGTCCGTCGCCTCCGGTGTGCCCGTGCGAACAAGCTGCTTCCAGTTCGGACGTCCCTGCTTATTGATCGCGGCGAAGAACTCCCCCGGCATTGGGACGGTTATTGATTCAATACGAACAACTTGTCCGATCTGTTCTGGCGTCATCGCGGTTTCCGCGGCCCGCAAGCCCACGCGCGGCACTGCCAAAAGGGCAACCAACAACACCCAGCGAATCCGATTCATGCGAGCAGATAATACAATGGCGCAAATTTTGGCGAGTGTGTTTCGCTGCGCTTCATTTTCTCGTACTGTTGACCCGAAGCCGTCGCTGCGAGCCCCGCTGCGCATTTGAGTTCCAAAGAGTCATCATGAACGAAACTCTGCCGATCTATGATCTCGACGAAGAAATCATCGATTCCGTTCGCGAGAATGGACGCCTCATTCTGCAGGCGCCAACCGGCTCGGGAAAATCCACCCAGGTACCACAAATTCTCCTGGACGGAGGGGCCCTGGGCTCAGGGCGCTGCATAATCCTTCAGCCCCGGCGACTCGCCACGCGCATGCTGGCAAAACGCGTAGCCGAAGAGCGCGGCGCCCAGCTGGGCGCCGAAGTCGGTTACCAGATCAGGCTCGACAATATCTCCTCGCCGCAAACTCGCATCCTGTTCGTCACAGAAGGGATTCTCCTTCGCCAGATGCTCGCAAATCCGCGCCTCGATGGAGTTTCCACACTCATCTTCGACGAGTTCCATGAGCGCCATCTCTACAGCGACATCAGCCTCGCTCGCGCCCTTGACCTCCAGGAATCCTTGCGTCCGGACCTCAAGGTCGTCGTCATGTCCGCCACGCTTGACGGCACCCAACTGGAACAGCATCTCCGGCCCTGCCGCACCCTCTCGTCGCAGGGGCGCACTTTTCCTGTTGAGATAGAATACCTGCGTCACGAATCTCGCGACGAGGCGCCATGGGAACTCGCCACGGATGCCGTTGCGGAGAATTTTGAAACCACCGAAGGAGACATTCTCGTTTTTATGCCGGGATCGTCACGAGATCCAGCGCACACTTCGTGAGCTCAGCCACCGGATGCCCAGCGGATGTCTCATTCTTCCGCTCCACGGAGAACTCCCGGCCTCCGAGCAGGATAAGGCAGTCGCGCGAACCGAAAGACGCAAGATTATCGTCTCCACAAATGTGGCGGAAACCTCCCTCACAATCGATGGGGTGACGATGGTCGTGGATGCGGGCCTTGCACGTGTCGCGCGCTACGATCCGCACCGCGGCATCAATACCCTTTTCATCGAAAAGATCAGCCGGGCCTCCGCCGACCAACGGGCGGGACGAGCCGGACGCACCGCGCCCGGCCTCTGCCTGCGCCTTTGGACGCAGCGTGACCACACTTTGCGCTCCTCAACGGAGATTCCCGAGATCAAGCGCCTCGATCTGGCCGAGACCGTTCTTAGTCTCAAGGCCGCCGGAATAGACGATGTGAACCGCTTCCGCTGGATGGACACGCCGGAGGAGAAATCCCTCGCGCGCGCCGAACGGCTTCTCGCTGACCTCGGTGCACTCGACTCTCATTCTGGTGCTATCACGTCCCTCGGCCGCCGCATGCTCCGCTTTCCGATCCACCCGCGCTATGCACGAATGTTCCTTGCCGCAAGAGATTTCGGCTGCGTCCGTGCTGCGGCTCTTATTGCGGCGTTGACGCAGTCGCGCAATCTTCTCCTCCGAGCCGAACGCCGAATCGAAGAGGAGCGCGCTGAGATCTTCGGGCAAGGGATTTCGGACTTTCTCGTCCTTATCCGCGCGTTTTCATACGCCGAGCGGCACAACTTCCGAATTGAAGCCCTGCGACCCCTTGCCATCCATGCCGAGGCCGCGAGGCAGGTGAACAAACTCTTCGAGCAATTTCTTGAGATCGCCCGCGCTGAAGGCCTCGAGACGGATGCGGGCGCCGCCACGGACGAGGCGATCGCCCGATGTGTCCTGGCAGGATTCGCCGATCAGGTCGCTCGCCGGCGCAGCGGAGGCACGCTCTCCTGCGACATCGTCCACGGCCGTCGCGGGCAGCTTGCACGCTCCAGTGTCGCGCAAGATAGCCGGCTCCTCGTCGCGGCCGAAATCACCGAGATCGAAGGTCGCGGCGGTGATGCTCAGGTCGTCCTCTCGCTCGCAACACAGATCGAGGAAAATTGGCTGCGCGAAATGTTCCCGCACGACTTCGAGGAGCGAACGGCGCACCACTTCGACAAGGCGCAGAATAGGGTGGTCGTCCGCCGCGAAAAAATCTTTCGCGATCTCGTCATCGACTCGCAAGATCGCGACGCGGAAGCCTCTCCCGAAGCGTCCGCCTGCCTCGCCAAGGCTGTAGCGGACGGCATCCTTACCCTCAACCAGTGGAACGATGCGGTGGAGCAATGGATCGCAAGGGTAAATTTCCTGGCAGGAGCTCTTCCGGAACATCAGATTCCCGAAATCGGCGCCACCGAACGCGAGTACATCGTCCATCTCGCCTGCGCGGGCGCAACGAACTACCGCGAGATCAAGGACCGCCCGATCCTGACACCTCGCCCGGTCGATTCTTACCACCACACAACAGCAACTCGTCGATAAGCACGCTCCGGAACGGCTTGAGTTGCCTGGCGGACGTCGTGCCAAAATCACTTACGCTCAGGATTCCACTCCGATTCTCAGCGCTCGCATCCAGGATCTCTACGATGTCACTGACGACCTCAAGATTGCTGCAGGCCGCGTCCCGCTTGTCATCCATGTCCTCGCGCCAAACCACCGGCCCGTCCAAGTGACAAACAGCCTCAAGACCTTCTGGGTCGAGTCTTATCCCAAACTTAAACAACAACTTCAACGCCAGTATCCAAAACACGAATGGCGGTGAGCCTTTCCGATCTCAATCTTATGTCGCCGGGTGGGAGCTCATCGTGCCTGCGAACCCTTCGTTTGCCAGCAACTGATCCAGATTGTCGAGCAAACGAGAGATGGAGCCGGGGAGGCCGATGATATCCGCGGACGCCATCAGCAATATTGACGCAATATCTGTCTCCATGTTCTCGGGAAGCAATCTGCAGCCGTTAAGCGCGAACTGGAGAAGTCGCTTTTCGCCCGGGTGCAACTCCCGGTTCACGGCAAAGATGATATCGAAGTAGCTCGCAAAGAATGCGGCCAGACGATGATTGATGCTCAAAAGATCCTGACGCCTCGCCGCTTTTGCGATTTGGTTCGCGTAGGATGGAATGATGCCCCGCAAAACCGGATGGTTGAGCGCCACGATGTTCCGGCGCAAGGCTTCCGGATACGGAACTTCGCACCTCCGCCGGAGCTCGGCGAACCAGCCATGCGGGTCAGAAAATACAATCGATCGGCAGATGGTGCGCCAGAAACAAGTCGTGTAGCCCAGGCTGGCCTCACACCTTTCAACCACCCGAGTGATTTGCTCTTCCATCCAGGACGCATCGAAGTAAACGATATCTATCTCGATACCGGTGGGCGCATTCAACCACTCGTCGCCTCGGCCCCAATAGTTGAGGTTGAGGCTGGATTGTGTCGCGCCTCCGGTTTGCTCAACGATGGAACACCGAGTCTCGAGCGGAATGTCGCCTCGCGAATAGACATACAAATCAAGGTCAGAATCGCGGTCCGCCGTACCGGACTCCCTTCCGTGCGATCCGCCCAGCGCCACGGCTTCGACGTGCTGCAGCAAGGCGAAGCAATCAGCTATTTGTTTGGCGAGTTGAAGGCGGGTTGATTGCACTCGGCGGTCTCAGGAAGGGAGCAGGCAGCATACCCACGCTCTCCAGGCATCACAACCCCGCTTCGGAGAGCATACGGCTCAGGATCTTGTCGGAGTCAAAATGCTCGCGCGCCAAAGCCCTTGCCGCCGCCGAGTGCGCCGGATAGTCGGCGCGGATCGCGCGGATCGCCTCGGCCGCTTCCTCGACCGTTCTCACCGAAAACAGGCCCTTGCCAGTCGGCAGCAGGTCTTCGAAGCCTGTTGACTGGAGAACCACCGGACGCCCCGCGGCCAGGAAACATTCCGAGCGGTCGCTAAACCATCCGCACCGAGTCCCCGTGTAGCCGCCCTTCGCGCAACTGAACTCCGCTGTCGACCCCGCTATGAAATCCCGGTACATTTCGGGTAGCCGGACTCGGTCGGGGCTCGCAAGTCTCCAGCGGTGCGCCTTGAGCTCATCAATATCGGGGTCGTCAGAGCTGATGTTTATGACGATCTCAAGCTCCTCGCCAGCAAGCGCAGGGAGGTTCATGAACTTTCGGAACTCGTCGGCCTTGGGTCCCAAAATGCGGCCGTCGAATTCCACGTAGTCCTGATGATACCAGTCCGCCACTGTGGTGAAGTGATCATTTCTGAACGGCGCCTCCCGGCCACCACTCAACGAACGATTGGGTGCCACGCATGCCGCCATCGAATTCCGCAGGTGGGAACTGAACACCGCGGCGAACCGATGTTCCCTCCAACAGTAAAGTAAAGATCATTCTCACCGAAGATGTCCGCAGGATCTTTTTGGTCCACTCCTCGTCGACTGGCCGGACGGCGCCAGAGAAACCCAAACCACTACTTGCAGAGCTTGATCGCAGCGGCCGGCCGGAGGGCCGGCCCTCGTGATGCTCCCCCAGGTAGGCTTTGATCCTGTCGGATCCAACGATATTGCCAGGGCGCTCCTCACCTTCTATTACAAGACTGGCGTCGCCGAGGCCAAGCGAAATCCTTTAATTTACGACCTCGCCAGTGACAAACGAAGCGCCCTCGCGTGTTGCCACGAGATGCGCCAGATCGGCTTTATTCAGTCCTGAATAAGGCAGCCAGTTTTCATACCTATTCCGTGGCATCGACGGGACTTCTTCGCCTCACTGCGCCGAGGTAGTCGGCCTCGTCGAGTACCGTAGCAGTAGCAGCGTACCGGGATTTTTATGCGTCACATTCTCGAGCACAATTACGAATGGGCTCGTATCCTCGATAACGCGCTCGCGTCATTCACTCAGCGGATGGCTCCCATCCTATTCACCCAGAGCGGGAATCAACCCAGGAAATCGCCTTTCAGTCCGACATTCGTGTCCCGGGCATTGGGTTCCGCCTCCCGACATCACGGACCGCCGAATGTCACATACATTGTGCAACGAATTTAGTCCGATACCCAGTATGGTTGCGAAACGATCCTCCTCCTCCTTCAGCGAAATCCGAGCGAGGGATAACCATATGTCCAGCGACGTGCTCATGTTCTCCCGCTCGATCCGCTGTACCAGATTAGGCGAGGTTGATTCACCTGCTTCTCAGGCTCAACCCTTCACGGGTGCTACCTCTTCCGCATATGCCAATTTCTGGCGACGACGCGCAATTTGCCTTAGAGGCGTTGGACAAAGAGCCGCAAGCGAGCCGTGCGTCAGATGCCAGCCAGTGCCAGGATGCGCCCTAGCACGCGGTCGGATTCGAGATGCTGCCTCGCGAATTCCCGCGCGGCCAACGAGTGTCTCGCGTAATCCTGCTCCACGGCGTCCAGGCACTGCACCGCCGTATCAACGTCCCTGTAGGTCAACAGCCCCTCGCCGACGGGAACGTGCCGGCCCAGACCAGTATCCTCCATCACGACTGGCCGCCCGGCCGCCAGATAGCACCCGCTACGGTCGCTGAACCAACCGCTTCTGCCCAGCGAGCAGATAGGCCGAACAGGGCTGAACTCACCGCGGGAACGCTGGATGTAGCGACGATACGAGTCTGCGTTCCCGACTTGCTCGCGGGGTGATACGAGCCGCCAGCCGTTCTCACGAAGGAGGGGCAACTCGGGATCGGAGTCGGGAATCGAGAGGCATACCTCAATCGGCATCGAGACCCGGCGAGGCAGGTCGATCACGGCCTTGAAAGCTTCCGCTTTTTGCGCGAACCAGGTGCCCTGCCACTCGATCCAGGTGTAGTCGCGCCAACTTGCAACTGTCGTGAACGCCGATCCAGGCAACTCTTCAGTCTCCCATTCGGATAGCACAATGGGAAAGAGAGTCTTCTCCCACCGAATTCCGCAGGTCGGCAGGGGGCAATCAGGCTCGCCGAGGTTCAAACCGATCGTAAGATAAAGATCGTGTCCAGGCAAGTGCATGTCGACGCCGGTACTGCTCCTGCCAGATCTGCGTGTGGCCAGGATCCAGATCAAGGTAAACGCTGCAGCGAACCTGTCCCAGGATCGCACTATAAGCGCCGAACTGGTTTAGGAAGAGGTCGATGTCGGGCGCCAGCCTGCTCACGTCCTCACGTGACAGCCCGACGTGATCGGAGCTGCCCGCCGCAAGCAATGCGGCGTGGTCGCCCAGACCGAAGCGCTCGATCAGTGTCTGGAAGTAACACGCGTTCGCGCTTTCCAGGAACGGTACCGGTTTGAATTGCTCGTCCAAGTATTCTGGGCCTCGGCTCTCCTCGACGTAGTAGACCTCGAATCCGAGACGGCGGAAACCGAGCACCCATTGCAGGAACGCCCAGGTATTGCCGCCGTAGCCAACCACATTGCCCGCGATCGAACCGGAGAAGAGGATGCGCTTCGCCATGACCGGATCAGCGCTCGCTGGCCGATGGTCGGCCGACAACACAAGTCAGTGGACCGTGATTGCGTGGACGCCGTCCATAGGCGTGTACGGCTAGGATGCGTCGGGAAAAGCCCTCGCGGCGCACGTAAGGCAGCACTGCGCGCATATCGCTCGTATAGCGCACACTCGTTAAACACGCAAGCCCCTCCCCTCGTGCCATCCGGCCCTTCACGATAATCATTGGATTGCAATGGATATTCAGTTCAATTGACCAATCGGAATCGGCCTGGGAACAGACTGGCTTGTCGCTGCTGTCCTGGATGGAAAGTCGCGTGCAAGCTGTCCCGGTGCAGGACCCGAGGAAGCGCCGTTCGTTTCCCGCTTTTCTTCGATGATCGTTCGCGTGGCGCTGCCGGGAGGATTTCTTGCCGCCTGAGGTTCTCGTGGGACTCGTCCGAGAAGTGCTCGTAATAGCCTTGGCCGGCGGGAATCGCACGTGGCCTAGCTCCTTTTCCAACATGTCGAGCAGTTGCCGCACTATGTTGTGCTGGCGGACCAGTCCGAGCAGTTGAGCCTTGTCTTGCGTGACACCAGCCATCGCGAGCCCTTTGCGGATTTCAGCGATGCGTTGTTGGATGTCGGGTCGAGCAAGAAGTTCGTTGGCCCGGCGCTCGCACTCCGCATCGTTAAGATGGGTGCCGTTGCCGTTGATGTGCCCTGTCTGGGTGTGGGCTGCAATATGTGGCGATACGGCGCCGTTGCCAAGGAATTGGCCGCCTTGGTGAGCTGTTTCCCCACTTCTTTTCCCGTTTGGCACGTTGGGACGAGCCGGAAGCCGGCGAATGCTGATGGATGCTTGGATTACTGCCTTTTGCGGGATGTCGAGTCTCCAGCCATGCTTCTTGAGCCCATCAATATCGGGATCGTCTGGACAGATATTTATGACGATGTCAAGTTCCTCCCCCGCCAACGCAGGAAGGTTCATAAACTTTCGGAATTCTTCGGCCTTGGGGCCAAGAAGGCGACCATCGAATTCGACGTAACCTTGATGATACCAGTCCCCGACCGTAGTGAAGTGATCATTTCTCAGCGGCGCCGGTGGCCACCACTCCAGGACGATTGGGTGCCAAGCGTGCCGCCATTGATTACCGCAGGTGGGAACTGAGCATCGCGGCGAACCGATGTTGCCGCCCACAGTGAAGTAAAGGTCATTTTCGCCGAACAGATCTGCGGGATCTCCTTGTCCGACCCACAGGTGGGTATAGACCGGATCGGACTCGAACAGTATTCGGGCCTCACATGGCGGATGGGCTCCGGAGGCTCGCGGCGGAAAGGCGCGCTCAGCGTGACGACCGCGGCGGCGGCATCCGCGAAACGAGCGATCTGACCTAAATCCATACCATAGAGCGTCTCCAGCGTCGGAGTGACGACCAACGCAGTCTACCGCGGATGCCACCACCTGGTGATGACCTGATCAAATGCCCGCAGCATCGCTTCGCGCCCCGCTTCGAAAACCGCTGCCGATGAAATCAAGGAAGACGATCTGATCGGGCCCAGGGGTTCCAGACCGCGTATCCGTTGGAGCATAAACATATTCTGCCCTGCCCGGCTCACGGTGCCGTCCCAGACGATGTCCTGAAGGAAAATTATTTTCGCCATCTCGCGCCGATCTGTTGCCTTTTCCTGATCAGAACCCCTTGTTACTGGCCTTCGGAAATTTTTGCGACATTTCTCTTAGCCTTATTAATACCGCGGGGCCTTCACGGTTCCCGATTCGAGTTCGTTGCGGCGGCGTTGAATGATTCGGTCGGCGACTTCGTGGACCATTTCCTCGATGAGCAACCGAAGATGGCTCCCGCGACGGAAGTCGGACGGCGCGATGTTTCGTACGCGGTCGGCGTGGGTGCAGAGTTGATAACACTTCTTAAAACTCAAACGGGTCGGATCGTCCGGGTTGTAGACGGCGATGGCCTGGCCGCCGTTGCGACGCATCACCGTAAAGCACGGCACATCGGTCGGTCCGTCGCCAACATAAATCATGCTCGGAAACGGAATGGGTCGAAGGTCGAGCGGCATGTGGTCGTTCACATCCTGGCTCATATCGAGCATACCCTTGTTGATTCGGAACAGGAACTGCGTCTTCTGCGTGTGACTGATGACACGGCGCGGGAACGTGATCCGTCCCTGCGAGTCCTCTGCAAACTCGCAGCCGAAGATCGCCCGCACATACGGCGCAAGCCTGCTTCCATCGAGAATCGCCTTGAGGCCCGACGACACGATATAGTGCTCGACTGAGATCCCGTAGGCGATCGTGTTCCTCGGAGAGAAGATCCTCCCTGAACTCCTCGAACATCTCCGGAAGCCCCTTGTAGAAAGTAAGGCGTCCACCGAGGCTGCTGGAGTTCGGCGTTGGTCGGGCGGTCCATTTCGAGGGAATCGAGCAAGACCTTCATGTAGGCCAGCTCGTTGTCATAACCTTGGTCCTTCACCAGTTCGGCGCATCTTTGCCAAAATGCCTCCGCCTTGATTCCAAAAACCGGGAAGATCGTCTCCTCCTGCATGTACAGCGGCGAAAGCGTCTGGTCGTAATCGTAGATGATGGCAATGGTGTTCTGCGGAACCGACATTCGCCTTCAGTTAGCAGATTTCGGCGATGTCCGCCACCCAGCCGTTGCGAGATCTCAGTTTCTGGACGCCCGCCTTCTACCAAATCCGCCGTCCGCGGCTTGAGAGAACCGGTGGTCGCCTTCTTTGCGCTGGTGCTCGTCCAGACGTTTTTCCGTCGGGAACGTCACGCCGTATGGAAGGCGGACGCAAAGCTTACATCACTCGGATTGGCGCTCCAGCTTCCAGGACCGATCTTGGCGGTGTGGACCTGCCGGTCGTGGAATAGCCTTCCGTCTCGCGGTAGGAAGATCGGATAAAGTCATGAAGATAACAGATTTCGATACGCTTCGCCACCGGCGTTTTCGGGAATTAGCCGTCCCCATCTACACCGCAAGCGGCCGCCTCGTCATGCGGCGCGGTTGGCTCTCTTGGGATCACGCGCCTGAGCTGCACCCTGCGTGCAAAGCCATCCGGCTTGACTTTTCGAGCGCCTTTCCGGAATACTGCCCCTTGTGACGAGAACTCGGTTTCGGGCTTCGATGCCCTGCCGCCAGAGAGAAACTTGCTGTTCGTTGTCGCCAACAAAAAGAGGCACATTATGAGTGGGTTCAGCGCGTCGCGCGAGGGTCTATGGAACCATGCGCAGAAAGTGTCCACTATCTATTTCGAGAAAGGGACCTGGCAAGAAATCGATCTAACCGAGACGGAGAAGATCGACTATACCGCCAAGATGCTCACGGCCGATCCCAAAACCAAGGTGATACTTACTGGACACGCTTCAGCGGAGGGCACGGCGGATTCCAATCGGACGCTTTCCATCAATCGGGCGATGAAGGTCAAAACACTTCTTGCGGCCAAGGGTGTCGACCCGAAGATGATCACCGCAAACGGCTTAGGCAGCTCCCAGCCGGCGGCCCGGGAGAACGGCCCTACACCCGAGGCCATGGAGGCTCAAAGGCAACTGAACCGGCGAGTCACGATCGAATTCTCCTTCCTACCGGAGCCTCTTGACATTCGCTCGTTCATTTTGAGCACAGCTGCACAGTTTATTCAGGACATGATCAAAGGAAAAAGGGTCCTGCCTTGGCCGAGACCTGACGATACGCCGCCAAAACCCACGCTTCCCGATCCGAAGCCGCAACTCAAACCAGACGAGTGGAAAGCTGTCGTCAAGAAGGTTCAGGACGCATTGGAGTTCAGAGGAATCAAGTTGGATCCCGAGAAGATCATGGAGATCATCAAGGAGGGATTGCAGCTTCCAACGCCCGATAGTCAGGGTCCGGTCGACGAGGATTTCGAAAAGGAGCAAAGACGACGGCAGCTCCCTCCTTCACGGCCGGACCCACCGGACTAGCCCTCGCGTCGAAATCGGCAGTCAGCGAGTCGCCTTTTCGGCAAGGCGGGTTTTGACTGCTTTGCGCGAGGTGTGATACTCTAAAAATCCCGTATGGATCACACGACGCTTCCGCCCGGCTTTTCGGACATGCTCAACTTTCCCCTGGTCGGGGCCCTGCTGGGTCGCCGAGCGCGGCGCTTCTTCATGGGCGCGGAAATCCCCGATGGCGTGTTGGCCTACAAATCGCGCCACGATCCCGTCCCTCTCTCGGAACTCGAGAAGCTCCTCGTGGTCACAGCATGCGGCGGGAACACGGGCTGGCACCACCTGATTTTTCGGGCCGAAATCTATGCGCCGCATCTCTCCAACTACGCCGGGGCAGCCGGCGGGCGATCGTTTCCCTCCGCCGCGGGCTTCCATACAAGCAAGACATTCTTCACGGACGACGAGGGCGTCTATGTGCTCGACAATCGCGACGCTCCCGCCAGCGCGGAGCGACAGCCGGATGGATCAATCGATTTCGACGCGGTGATCGCGGACGTCCGCACGCGAATCCGAAAGCTCCAGGACCGGCGCCTGGGCGTGCCCCAGCAGGTGCCCTACATGGAGGCGCACAACACCTGGGTGGTTAACGGCCCCGGGACGCTTCTTGTGGTTCCCGTCGCCGACCTGGCCCAGCACGTGCTGCTGGCCCTTTGCTACTTCCTTCAGAACGGAGCAGTCGTCCGGGACGACATCAATGGCCGCACGATCCCGGGGATTGAGAAATTCAAGCACATCGTCAATGTGGAAAACGCATGGCCGCTGACTTTTGTCGAGCAATGGTCGCTCACCGAAGTGACTGCCGAACTCGCGACGAGCTGCTACGCGGGAGCGCTCCTGCTCCAGGCCATGGGGCTCGGCGGTTGGATGTTCAATGGAATCGACCCGTTCAGTGTCCTCGGGGCCAGCGGGACACCCGAGGTTCCCGGGCTTGGTTTCCGGTTCGACACAAACAATCGCTGGCCGTATCCGAATCCGACCGGACTTACTGATGTGATGGAGGGGTTCTGTCCTCCCCATTTCCCCGACATGCGCGCCGCGGTCCATGCGCTCTGCGAGCGCAAGTTTGGCCGGGGCGGGCCGTTCAACGCGGACACCCCGGGACCGTGGAAGGACACGGCGTCCGTCCGGTCCGCTGCCCAGGTGCACAGTGAGGATTTCCGCGAGTGCGTGGCGCTGCAGGCGCAATACATTTTTGACACTTTCGGCAAGTTTCCGGGCACCGTGCCGTCGATGGTCGCAACCATCTACCTCCAGGCGCACCACCTCGATTTGGAATTCTACGATCGGTTTTTCAAACCGGGTGCCTATCTTCCCACGCACGCCAATCACTTCGCGCGATGGCACGGGAGCGGGCCGGTTTAAACTTGCCGCGAGTTATTGAAATTTGGACGCAGAGAGCCCTGATAGAACGGATGCGGTCTCTCAGGTCGTCAGGACGACCTTGCCGGTGTTCCTGCGCTCCTCCATATAGGTATGAGCGTCGCCCGCTTTCGCGAGCGGGAAGCTCCTGTCGACATGGGGGCGAACCCATCCCTCGGCGACGCCATTGAGCAGGGTCTCCATCCACGCTGCGATCATGCCCCCCTCATGCCACATGTGGCCGAGATTTACGCCGAAGACCGATTTGTTTCTGTTCATCAAGGGAATCGGATGAAAAAACGGTATGCTGAGCGCGACTGACAGCAGACGTAACGGCCCAAATAACTTGGAAGTTGTCGCGACCGAAATGCCGAACATTCCAAGCCGTCCTGTCGAGCGCAGCGCCCTGTAGCTCTTTCTCCAGTGGTTGCCGCCGAGCGGGTCAGTTATAAGCGCCACTCCTCTTCCCTTTGTGAGCCGGCTGAGTTCAATCTCCCAGTCCTTTTTGCGGTAGTCGATGGCCTCATGCACGCCGCGCTGCATCAGGAAGGCGTGTTTCGCGCTGCTCGCCGTTCCGTAAATCGTCGCGCCAATATGGCGTGCGATGTCAATCGCGGCGAGTCCCACGCCGCCCCCGGCATTGTGAATCAGGACCGTCTCGCCTCGCTTCAATGAACCCATCACAAAGAGCAGTTGCCAGGCAGTGAGGTAGTTGACCGGAATTGCCGCGGCCTGCTCGTGAGAGAGTACGGCCGGCTTCACAAAGACCTCTTTTTCCGGCACGACCACCACGTCCGAATAGCCACCGAAGCGCGTCAGCGCAAAGACATCCTTGCCAACCCAGATCTGGTCAACACCGCTACCCACGGCATCCACCGTGCCGGAAACTTCGTAGCCGACGACACAGGGAGGCTTGGGCGCGTCGGGATAGAGCCCTTTTCGCGCGAGGATATCGGCAAAATTGACGCCGCTGGCCTTTACGCGAATTCGCAGCTCTCCCCCGCCCGGTTTCGGATCCGGGGATTCACGCAGCTGCAGTTTCCCCGGGCCACCTTCACCGACAATGAAGATCTGCTTCATGTTGATTCTCCTCGCAAAACTTGAGCCATGCCCAAGACTCCGATAAGGACGACGCTTCGCACAAGCCGCAAACCCGCGGAAAATCGATCAATCAGATCAGCGCGAACTGGTAATGGTCGAGAAGGGCTGCGAGCAGAGCGGCGTTGGCCTTTTCCATCAAACTTCCCAATGCCATCTTCTTCCAAGTGACACCCCGGTCGAAGATCGCGACACAGCTCCTGCTGGGATCATGACGTGAACGAAAGAGAATTCCATCGACCTGCGATGGATGCTCCCAAACAGCCCTCGACCAGAGCCGGGCAAGGTCGTGATCAGCGGCCGCAAGCCGGTTATCCGCTCCCATCACAGCCAGGCCGCGACCCGTAAGGTCAACCAATTTCAGCGGGCGCGACGGCGTGATAGCGACCAGGCAACGGTCGCGCAGCTCGGATTCGCTCACGGCATTGGCACCGGTCCGCTGGCCGAGTGTCTCGATAAAAGCTGCATATTCATCGAGCCCCGCATACAAAACTCCGAACTTCTGCTGCGGATCGTCGAAGCGGTTGCTCCCGGTGCACCCGTAAAAGATCGCGCCGTATTGCTTCCGATGAATCCGGAAGAGGCGATCCTTGATCGAGCGGATCAGCAGTTCCCGCCCGGCGAAGTCGGCTGGTGGCGGAGAATGCGGCCCTGGCCGTGAAGCCATCAGGCCGCTCCGTGTTCGCCCAGCGCGCGTGCCGCGGCTCGAACGCTCGCGATATCGCCTCCTCTCAACGCCTCAAGAGGCGATCTGTCATTCAGGCGGGAATTCGGTTGCAACATGAACTGCGCCTGCATCCAGGGGTCGTGATCCTTCAATTCGCCCAAGACCGCTTCAAGCCCGTTGAGCATCCCGTTTTTTGTCACCTGCCACGCGGGATAGATATAGCCATGTCGGCCTGCATCCAGCCCCACGAGCCGGTTGGTCTTGCGTCGTTTGTCGACCGCCTGGCGGCTCAAATGAAGAACCTCCGCCATTTGCTCCGAGGAAAGGGAGCCGCCTTCCGCCTCAATTAGGCGCTTGCGCGCCTCGATCCCTCGAACCCGCGCCGCAGCCAGGGGATCATCGGACTGGATGGCCGTCAGTGTCTCGGGAAGCCGTAGGATCCGAAGCATCACTTCGCTGTCCGAAGACGCTTCGAGAACCTCCGCGAGCTGGCGAGCATCCGCCGTCTCTAATACCTTCAGCGCGCCATTCGCCAGCCGTTTGCAGACGGCGTCTATCAAGGCACGATTTTCGCTTCGGACAGTTTTCCGCATGATCGTAAAAGAAAGTCGCTGCAGCGAGAATTTCCCTTCGGGCTGTCTTATTTCTCGCCTTTACGGATTCATAATAGCATTGCTGATTATATTCCGTCAACTACGACGCGCAATCAGGATGATGAGATTACACCGGTCAATGATGGTCTCGACCTGCGGCATTTTGCGAAGCCGTTCGACGAGGTAACTAAAATCGGGAATCATCTCGGGCGCGCCCTCGGTAAGGTCAATCGTATGAATATCCACGCCAGCCGCCCAATCGACGACGCGGTCGATCGTATCGCGGGTCATGATTTCCTTCCGCTTCGGGCCTGCGTTTATATGACAATGGATGCAGGTCACATTGCAGAGCTTGCCGAGGTTGAGTTGGAGAATTTCGTGCGATTGCGCCGAAGGGAGAGTCCATGGGCAGTCAGCGTTCCGGAGAACGTTCGCCCGAGGCGATGATCGAGTTGCAGCGTGACGGTCATCTCTCGGCGGAACTATACCCTCTCGCCTCTCAATTGCCTTACCTGCTTTCGGCAGACCAAGGTACGTCTCTAATCATGTTGCGCAGGACGCCAGGAAGTCTATGCGCGGCGGCGAAGCTATCGCAGCCGGGATCGGAGCGTTCCCGTGAGGGAAGGAATCGCCTGCCTCAGTCCGGCGAATGACCGTGAAGCCTCTCGTGTCAATCATAATCCCGACCTTCAATGAGGCCCACCAGATCTTGTCGACACTCGATGCGATCAAGCCCAATACGACACCCAACGAGGTGATCGTCGTTGATGGCGGGAGTTCGGACGGAACGGCCGAATTGGCGAAGAAAAAGAGCGACCGTGTCTTACGCGCGATGAAACGCAATCGCGCGATCCAAATGAATCAAGGCAGGAGGCTGGCCCACGGCGACGTACTGCTTTTTCTGCACGCCGATACGCTCATCGCCCCGATGGCTCTGGAGAAGATCGCCGACGCTGTGCGACGGCGCCAGGTTGTCGGTGGGGCCTTCGCCAGGCGGTATGCGTCCCCGTCGATGTTCTTGCGAGCAACATGCCTGCTTGCGGAACTTCGCGGAAGAATGTTCGGTTGGTTCCTTGGTGATCAGGCGATTTTTGTCCGGACAGAAGTATTCGATGCTCTGGGCGGTTTCCGGCAATGGGAGATCTTTGAAGACCTGGATTTTTCCAGGAGGATGGGGCGAATTGGACGAGTGATGACCTTGAGACCACCGGTTGTATCATCGGCGCGCCGCTTTTCAGACCGCGGGGCGGTTCGCACTACGCTGTATGACCTTTGGCTGACTTGCCAATACCTCCTGGGGAATCCCTCCATCGCCCGGAGGCTCCAAAACCACGATTAGTCTGAGGCACAGTTAGAAAAAGTCACCGGCTCCGAGACAACCACCAAGCGAAAAGCCTTTTGACAAATGGGGTCAACCGCGTGCGGTTGTAGGCGTCGCCAGTCTTGCGGATGGCTTCGGCCTGCGTGGGGTAAGGAAAAATCGTGGCCGCAATTTTCTTGAGGCCAAGCCGATGGGTCATCGCCATGGCGACTTGAGAGATCATGTCGCCCGCCTGGGTGGCTACGATGGTGGCTCCGAGAATTTGGTCCGTGCCTTTTTTCACGTGCACGCGAGCGAAGCCTTCCGTCTCCCCATCGAGAATGGCTCGATCCACGCCGTCCAATAGCTGCGTAAAGGTGTCCAGCTCGATGCCCTTTTTCTGGGCTTCCTTTTGGTAGATGCCGACATGCGCGACTTCCGGTTGCGTGTATCATTCCGCCGGCAAAATGCCGTGTAATTGCCTCTACGAAGAACAATGTTCGACCCGAAGCGGGCAAACGCTTGCGCCATTTCACTGCCGATTGGTCCCGCTCCGATTACAGCCAGGCGCTTGGGCAGTTCCGTCAGCGAGAAGACGGATTCATTTGTAAGATATTCACATTGGTCGAGACCTGGGATAGAGGGCGCTGCGGCACGTGATCCTGTCGCGATGAGCGCCCGTTTGAATTCCAGCGCCTGGCCGGCGACCTCGATCCTGTCGGCGCGGGCAAACCTTCCCTCGCCCAAGAACACATCGATCCCAAGGCTCCGAAATCGTCCCGCCGAATCGTGCGGACTAATGCTCGCGCGCAAGCGCCGCATTCGCTCCATTATCGCCGCGAAGTCGACTTCCATTCCCGATGGCACCTTGACACCAAAATCTCTGGCATCCCGAACGGCGGCGGCCCGTTTCGCGGCGCTAAGGAGACTTTTCGACGGCACACAGCCAACATTGAGACAATCCCCTCCCAGAAGCTCACGCTCGATAAGCGCGACTTTCGCGCCAAGACCCGCAGCACCCGCGGCGGCGACCAGGCCCGCCGTGCCCGCTCCAATGACTACGAGATTGTAAGGTCCCGATGGCTTTGGATTCGTCCAATCTGGCGGATGAACGTTGGCTTCGAGCTTACGGTTGAACTCGTCGTAGGGTCGAAGCTGAACGTAATCGTGCATCGGATTAACTCCGGAACGCATTGAAATCGAGGATAACCGATTTCATGGCGTTTCCTAGGCCACATCCTTCTTGTGGAGCGCGTCGCGGGCGATCTTTGTCACCCAGATCGTGACCGCGATAGTCGCTCCCAGGCCCACGGCCAGGAACGTCCATTCGAGCGGACTGCGCCCGGTATCAGTGCCACTTGCGGCCTGCAGGCCGGCTCTTCCCGCGGTGCCGAGATAAACGTAAAGCAGCGTACCCGGCAACATACCGATCCAGCTGGCAAGCACGTATGGCCAGAACTTTACCGCCGTGAGGCCGTAAAAATAGTTGCTTAGATTGAACGGGATGAGTGGGCTGAGGCGAAGCAACAAAATGAGCTTGGCGCCCCGCTCCCCGATGGCCCGATCGATACGGCGAAAGTTTTCATTCTTCCCGGCCATGGCCTCGATCTTCTCGCGTGCGACAAAACGCGAGATGAGAAAGGCGAGCGCCGCTCCGACCGTCGATCCGACGGAAACGGCCAGAAAACCCCAGCCGAGGCCGAAGACGAATCCCGCTCCAACCGTCAAGATTGAACCGGGCACCATGAGAATGGTTGCGAGCACATACACCCCGACGAAGATGACAATACCCCACGGCCCAAGGTTCCCTACCCAATTGTTGAATGCCTCAAGCCATTGAGCCACAGGAAGCAATCGGGCCGCCGCAAAAAGAGCCACCAAGACAATCGCCAGTGCGATCCATGTCCAACGGAACCGTTTCTTTCCGCCGTGCGCTTCATTGCTTCCAGAGCTCGAAGAGGAGGCTGGGTTCACAGGAGATTGAGCTCGGGCGCTGCATGAAAATACCGATCTCCTACGCCAGCCGAAAAGGCCTCGTCGCTCAGAGTCTGCATTTTCTCAGCTTCCCCTCGAGCCCAAAAGCATTTCGCGGCTGCGTTCCAGCAAGGATGTCTTGAATTCCGGCGAGTGGGAAATCGGTAGCTGCGCCACACCCAGAATGCGGCGCATGATTTCCACCCCGGCGTACTGCAGCGAGAGCGATTCAGAATGCGGAGTGCCTTGAAGAGCAAGCCGGAGCCATAACTCAACCATGTCGTCTTTCTGCCCGGAGAGTAAAAGGTGCGCGTAGAATACGCCGATGTCGAACTCGGGATCGCCGCAGAAGGAGAATTCAGGATCGATAACGCGCAGCCCGCCGTCACCGATACGAAGCAGACTCCCAGGAAAAAAATCGCCGTGAATCAACGCCGTTCCTTCCTGCTCAAGGTAGCGGCGCCCCAGGTCCTCCACTGCTTTGCGAAATGCTCCGTCGCGGCGCAACGTCTCGCCAGCCTGGTACAATCCAGGTGTGATTTGGTCCAACCTTTCCGCCAGCGAGCCTTCCGCCCGCAGCGGCACGTCGAATATGTGCTCGTGGTTAAGCCGTCTCATGGCTTCGTTGCGAAAGAGCGGCTTCTCCCGCGATGGAACGGTCATCCGATGCAAGGCCGATGTATAGCGGCTCAGTTCTCTCAACCGCCGCCCGTCCAGAGATAGTGCTCCTTCATAACAGTCAGCCCATGTGCTCGCCGGACTGAAATCTTCCAAAATCAAGAGCGCCGAATTCTCATCGAAGTCGAGCAGGCGCGGCATCCTCGCCGCGACATCCGCATCCTGAGCCGCAAAGCGGTAAAAACGAGCCTCCGCGGACGCGCGCTCGACCGGGGCTGCGATGGAGGGATACTTCTCCACCCAGGGACGCGCCTGCTTGAGAATGAGGCTCCTCGCCGGAAGCTTGACGCGAATCACGCAATTCATATTTCCCTCGCCCGCTCGTTCTGCCGTGAGCGCCTCGCCGGCTTCGGCCAAACCCCGGCCGACCAGATAAGCGCGCCCGGACACGCCTTCCAGATCCAGGAGAAACCCGCTGCCAGCGCTCCCGCTGGGGGGTTGCGGACGTGGTCGTGAGTCGGAGTTTGACATTATTCAAAAGAATCTTTGAATACTGTTGTATATGGTCAAGCAGATTGTTTTCGCCGAATTGGCGCGCATCGGAATGGCGCTGGCCAGCCCAAAACGGCTGGAATTGATCGACCTGTTGTGCCAGGTCGAATACAGCGTTGAGGATCTGTCGGCGGCTGTTGGTGCGAGTGTGGCGGCCACCTCGCATCACTTGCAGGTTCTTAAGCGCGCCCGTCTTGTCTCCACCAAACAGGAAGGCCACCGCATTTTTTATCGCGTCAACGCGAAGGTGCCCGAGCTTTGGAAATCTCTTTCCGTGGCCGGCGATGAGAATCTGGCTGAAATCGGTGCTGTCATGTCCGCTTTCCTGAGGGACGAAACGTCCTTCACTGGCGTGTCCGCCAGGGTATTGCTACGAAAGGTTCGTGCCGGTGAGGTGCTGCTTCTCGATGTGCGCCCGGTGGAGGAATACGAATCGGCGCATTTTCCCGGTGCGATCTCGATGCCGGTTGAAGAACTCGGGACGAAGTTAAACACGCTGCCAAAGGGTAAGGAAATCCTCGCTTACTGCCGCGGACCCTACTGTCTGCTCTCTCACAGCGCGGTGGAGCAGCTTCGCTCGAAAGGGTTTCGGGCCAAACGCTGGCTTAGTGGTCCGCCGGAATGGATCACCGACGGGATCCGGATCGAAAGGAGCCTCGGTCGGCCCGGGAACCGGACGGCACCCGTTCGATTAAGAACAAATCGAAGCGCGACCAAGCACAGATAACGAGAGAGCATGGACGGCATTCTGAAGGATATTGGGTTGTTGCGAAGCATCAGCTCGGTGGTGTTTTTGGTGCTCCTGCTGGCATGGGAAAGCTTTGCACCGTTTGCCTCCTATTTCGTTGGAGGTGCAGGCGAACGGATGCGCCACGTGGTCAAAAATCTCGCCTTGGGTGTCCTGAACGCACTGCTTACCGGATTGGTCTTCGTGGCGTTATGGTGGGCTTCCGCAGAGTGGGCACAGTCGCATCACTTTGGGCTCCTCAACTGGTTCCCGGCGCCGGGATGGGCGCGGCTGGTCTGCGCATTCCTCCTCTTTGATGGTTGGATGTATTTCTGGCACTGGATGAACCATCGCGTCCCGTTTCTGTGGCGGTTTCATCGCACACACCACTCTGATCCCAAGATAGATGTCACTACGGCCAGCCGTTTCCACTTGGGCGAAATTTTTATTTCGTCTGTGCTTCGTCTGCCAGTGATCGCGTTACTAGGCCTTCAGTTGTGGGAACTGGCTCTGTACGAGGCGGTCATGTTTGCCGTCGTTCAGTTGCATCACGCCAATATCGCCTTGCCGTCATGGCTCGACCGGGGACTGCGGACCGTCATCGTGACGCCCTTCATGCACAAGGTTCACCATTCGCGCTGGCAGCCCGAAACGGACTCAAACTATTCCTCGGTTTTTTCGTTTTGGGATCGCGCGTTCGGAACGTTTCGGTTGCGGGAAGCTCCCGACACGATCCAGTTTGGTCTGAGAGAACTCGATTCTGCGGAGAACCAAACACTCTTTGGGCTTTTGACTACGCCGATGAAGCAGGTCCCCCGATCCTCGCCCGACGAAAAGAAGCGATGAACGGGTGAGTGGTCGGCTGTGAGACCAGACGGTGCCCTGACCGGAACGTAAAGACGCCGCGGCGAACCCACGGGACGCCAATGAAGACAATCTGCATGATCCTCAAAGCCCCTCGTCCCGGGCTGGTCAAAACCCGCCTCGCTCGTGACCTTGGGCACGAACGCGCTGCCGCGATCTACCGTGCGTTGGTCGAGCGTCAAGTCATGGCCATACCGAGTTCGTGGCGAGTCGGCGTCTATTTCACACCAACAGACGCAGCAGAGGAGATGCAGGCGTGGCTGCGATCCTCCTTGCCAAAGGCCGCCCAATTTGTGCCACAGTGTGACGGTGACTTGGGGCAGCGCCTCATCAGCGCCGTCAGCGCCGAGTTGCAACGTGGTGCGAGTCACCTCTTCCTGATTGGAGGTGATTGTCCTGGCATCTCTTTCGACTACCTCGCTCAGGCCGATGAGCAGCTGAACGAGTGCGATCTTGTCATCGGGCCGGCAACCGATGGAGGTTATGTCCTGCTCGGCCTCAAAAGCCAGTGCACCGCACTGTTCGAAAACATCGCCTGGAGCACGCAAGCTGTCCTCGACCAAACCGTCACTGCCGCCCAGGCGCCAGTCCCTATCTGTCAGGCTGCTTCCGACTTTGGAGGACATCGATGATGCCGCCAGTCTTGCGCGCCAATCGAGGCTTCTGCACTTTCCGTTGGCAGACGTTGAAAAGAAATCCGCAAAGTGACCAAAAACCGCCGGCCAAGGAAATGCCTTGGCCGTGATCGGGAGACAAGGATGAGGGGCAACTCATTGACGCACTGCAACGTTTCGTCCATTCAGCTTTGGGTCGGAACGGGTGGTGGCGTGAGCGCCTTCCTGCCAATCCGCCGAAAGAAGCCACCCGCGCTGAACTGCTGCCATGCCCAGCGCAGCCAGCGAATCAACGACGCGGCGAGCCAGAGAGCCCACGCGAGCATGAGAAGGCGATACCACCAAATGGAAACCGAGATGCAGGCGGGCCGGGGGAGAATGGCATCCGAACTTGCCTGATACCAGCGGAGCAAAGTGCGGTTGGAACCATTGCCCAGGATGAACATCTCCGGATTGCCGAGAAGACCCTCTGCGACAACGGCCACAAAAACCCCGAGCACGCCCGCGGTGAGGATAATCAGCGCAATCTGAAGCAAATTGTAACTCCACGAGGGAAGGCGAAGGAACGACGCTCGGCCGCGCCAACCCAGGAAAAACAGCCACCCGATGACCGCCAATGCCGCAGGCAGAGGCACCTGCGTCAGGCCAATGGCAAGAAGCATCCATTCGACGGAACGCAGAGGCGAAAGAGAAATCCGGCCGAGCACCCACGCGGCAAGCAGCGCACAGACCAGGATGCTCCAAAATCGCACGGCGGGACCTAGCAGCGGGCCTTCCGCCCACAGAATCCAGCGATTCTCCGGGACGCTGATAAACGTGTTGCAGTTCGCGCTTTCGACGGGCAATCGCACCTCACTCGCTTGGGCGCGAAGCCCGAGTGGCGTGTTTACTTTCCATCCAAGGGAAATGGCCTGCTCGCCCGGACGCAGCGGAACGACAACCTTCGTGCCGTCCTTGCGCACCGGGATGCCTTCGCCGTTTCTCGTCAGCGAGGTGACCTCCGCCTCCGCGGGAAGGTTCACAAGAAAATCTTCCCCCAGGCTGGACTGGAGAGAAAGATCGAGCCTAGAAACGCGCTGACGTTTGCCCAGGGCGATCTCATGCGCGCGCGACTGACCGTCACCGTGGCGCCGGGAACGGCCTCCGGACGGCTAACGGCAAGTTCGACTCCCTCGCCAGGCCACGGATGCCAAACAGGAATCAGCTCGGGATTTTCAGGCTGGAACGTGGGAGAAAGACCGGAAATGATCAGATTCCAGACCGGCGAGGCAACAACCTGCCAACGCTCGACCCAGGAATCGTCTGCCCGGGTGGTTAGCTTGATACGATCGGTGACGGGGAGCTCGCCCTCCCAGGCGAACTCCGATTCGTTTGCTCCCAGCCGGACCTCGATGAAACCCTCCCTTACGATGGCGTTTGCGGTAAGGACGTTTTCGCCCGAAAGCAGCGGCACGCGCAATGCGATGGCCTTTCCGTCGGGAGAGAGCCGAGTAACCTTCGAGCGCACCTGCCACACAAGTCCGAGTTCCAAATTGCGTTCAACCGCCACAGCGGTCTGAAGATCCTGCCGGTCGTAACCGCCTTCACCGGAAGTCGTCTTTTGCTTGAGAACGAAGAAAATCTGTTGCTCGGGAACACCGTCCGGACGTATCCCGCTGACCGTCCAATCCGGAGCCTCAATGGCAATCCGGTGCGGCTTGAGCTGGAAGGACCATGCCCATTCATCGACATCCGCCAGCAATCCCTCGACTCGCACGCGATGCACGCCTTCGGGGAGAACTACCCAAAGGTAGCCGTCGTCGCGGCGCATGGCGACATCCGGTTTGCCGTCGACGAGCACCGAAACGGGCGACCACGCCGGCAATTGGCCCGGAAGCGGAACCGCCGCGCGGACCGTGGCGTGAACTTCCGCTTCCATCACAATGCGACGGCCGCTCAACGTCAGGGATACAAACGGAATGTCCGCCGCATTCGGGTAGGCGTCTGACGTCTCGAGGAGACGCTGCCGGAGGGTTTCCAGCATCGCTGGATCGGGCAGCTCACCCTGAACAGACGGCGAGGAAGCGGCCGCCAGGAAGAGAAAAAGAGCTGCGGCGGGGGTTCGGGCGCGAAAGATCAAGCTCCTGAATCCCCGCGCATTGAGCAGGATGCTTGCGAGCGCGAGCAGCAACGCGACGCGCAGAATCGTCAGCGCGCGTTCGAGCGGTAAGGAAATCAGGACCGGCCGCACACTTTGGGATGCAGCTACAGGTCCGTTCCATCCAAAGGTGACTATCCGCCAACGCCACTCCGGAACTCCCGGCCCTGTCTGGATGCGCGCGTTCGATTCGTAGCTCAAATTTCCGTCCTCAGCGGCACGCTGCTGAGGAACTCCCGACGGTCTTGCGGGCAACTTGAGGTATTTATCGGCCGGCACGCTGCGCGGGGGCGCGGCGGGCGCCGTGCTCTCGTCGGCACGTCCCTCTTCCAGCTGGGAGGCCGCGGGAGGCTCGATCAGGGCGAAGCCGGGATTTTCCAACTGGGGATAGAGCGCCTGCTGCACCTGCCTGGCGACAAAGGGCACAAGAACGAGAACAAGCCCCGCGACGGTTAGCCATTTGCAAACGTTTATGAGGCGGCGTCCCCATCCTGCGGGCACGACGCGAAGAAGGGCCAGAGGTATCAAAAGTATCAACCAGACATACCGCGGAGCGCCGGGCTCGTGAAAAGAAAGGGCCAAAGCGAGAAACGCCAACGCAGCTGCGCCGATGCCCCAGAGCCGGAGCACCGCAAGAGAAAAAACAAGCAGCAGAAAAAGATCGAGGAGCGTCCACGCCGTCAGCCAGTCACCGCGCACCCAATCGGCTCCGAAGAGCGCGAAGAGCCGCCAGCCGGGCGGAAGATTTAGAGCGACGTTCAACGCGTCAGCGTCGCACTGCCAGCCTGTGGCTGAGAGTTCCGACTCGCGGCGTTCGACGCGACCGGTTGCTTCCAAGCTGATGTCGCGCGTCCGAATCTCCACCCCGGGCGCCCCATTCTGCGGGTTTCGAGTGATGAGTTGACCCTGCCCGCCGCTGCGCACCGCGCCGAGATCCTGTCCTGGGGCGGCGTCGAGCCGCCAGATTTCCTGCCGTTGACCACTGATTCGATCGCGAAACGTGAATCCCCGTCCGCTCTCATCGAGCCATAAAGCGCGAGCTATCTTGAGTCCCTCGGGCTTCTGCATACCCATCCCACGCATTCGCTCCTCGATGCGGAAAGGCGATGCCGTGTCCCATCGGTAAACGGGCAGATCGCGCCATTTATCCGGGAAGGTGGTCTGCGAGACGTCAACCGACGGGGCGCCGACGATCTCAACCATCCTGAAATCCGGGAGTGCGCGGAAGGCGATCAGCTCATCGGTTACGGCCGGTTTGGCTCCGGAGCCGTAGCCGAATTCCTTCGGGTTATCGAGGCGGAACGCATCGAGTTGCAGGGTCCATTTGCCCGTTCGAACCTGGGCCTTCATCCGCCCAGCATCATCCACCACGACCGGAATCGGGCTCTTGACGGCGGCAAGCTTCCACCCCTCGGGCAGGATGGCGCCGATTTCCTCCTCACGGCTCTTCCCCGAGACAATCAACTCGATCTCCGTGCGCAGCCAAAGAGGAATGCCGTCCTCGAGAAGCGCGTAGACCTTGACGCCGAGGAAATCCCTGTCGGCCTGTTGCGACGAGGTGTCGCGCTTTAGCCAGAGCACACCCCCTGCATCCCATCGGGGCGATTCAACGGGCGTTCCTTGCAGTGTCAGCGCGAGAATTCCGATCTCGCGCGGCAACTGGATGCTCTGGGGAATCTCGCTCCATCGAAATGCGCCCTCGAGACGATAGTCGCCCGGGCCCAGTTTTACAGAGGGATGGCCATCGTGCTCGACGACGGGCAACGATGCGCCATTGGCCTCGACCTCGATCGGCCAAGCACCTTCACCGCCCGGCAGCGGAATCCAGGACTCCCCGAAAACCGTAACGCCAAGATCGAATCGGCCGGAGTCGCCGACGATGTCGAGCGTCAGGCGAGACGGCCAGAAACAAAGGTGCTTGTTCGGATCCTGGTAAGGCGTGGGGCAAAGGCGATAATTATCGTCCCAAGTCGCCCACCCCTTCCAAGCCTGCAGAGGTTCGGGGATTTCCCTCGCGGTTTCCTCCGCCGCGGCCTGCGCCAGCGACCAAAAGACCATCAAGACAGAAGCTATTGCCAGACGAAGAAATCGTGGCGAATCGACCATAGTGTGAGCAGGTTGAAAGTTGAGAGTTGATGGTTGCGAGCTCAGTTTGCTATCGTTCGAGGAAACGCGAATCGAGAGCAATCCGATTTCCGAATCTCTCCATCTACATGGACCGTCATGCCAATGCAGTCATTCAATGAGCGCAACTCCCCAGGCACTTGAGGTCGTCCAATCCGTCTATGCCGCATTCGGTCGGGGTGACATTCCCGCGATACTCGACCTTATCGCTGACGACGTCGAATGGAAGTTCTGTGGCTCGAAGGGCTTGCCCTATACAGGGACTTTTCGAACGAAGGAAGCTATCGCCAAATGGTTCGCGAGTATTCCCGAGGTCGAAGAGATCCAGATTTTCGAGCCGCGGGAGTTCATTTCCGCGGGTGAGAGCGTTACCGTGCTCGGCTGGGAGCGAAGCCAGGCGCGACCCTCCGGAAAGGTGTTTGAAACCGAGTGGGTTCACGTTTTCACGGCCCACGGCGGACGCATCACGCGCTACTGGGGCATGTACGATACCGAGGTCTCGGCGACGGCGCGGGCCTGAAACGGCGCTCTCACGAAGGCCGAGCGGTAACTCGTCCGGGTTGCCGGGGTTCCAGCGCGTTCTCCTGTCGACGTCCCGCCACTATGCAAATGGAGAAAGCGGCGTTTATTTGCATCATGCAAAATATTGAACCCGACTTCACGCGTCGCCGCCTCCTCCATGGCCTCGGCCTGGCAGCCGCTTTCTCGGTCGTTCCCGGCGCCTTCGCGGAGGAACTTGCGCGCAAGACGCCTTGGGTGACCAAAGGCCCCCTCTACCCCGACAAGCTTCCGTTGGACACCGACAACGACCTCATCATCGTAAACGACTCGATCACACCAGCCGTCGGCGAGATTACGCACCTGAGCGGCCGTCTCCTCGATGCGAAAGGAGGGCCGATTCGAGATGCGGTGGTTGAGATTTGGCAGGTGGACAATACGGGCACCTATCTCAAGGAGCGCGAATCGAAGAGAAATACCGGCTACGACGCGAATTTCCAGGGGTTCGGCCGCTTCCTGACCGGATCAACAGGTGAATACTATTTTCGCACCATCAAACCGGCGGTTTATCCGGGTCGATCAGCGCCACATATCCACTTTATGGTTAGAACGAAGGGACGCGAACCCTGGACGACCCAACTTTACATCAAGGGTCATCCTGGTAACCAGCGCGACGGCATCTACGCGGCGATCGGCGACGCGCAGGCGCAAGAGGCCGTGACCGTCGAGTTCGCGCCGATGAGAGAGTCGCGCATCGGCGAGCTGGCGGCGAGGTTCGACATCGTCCCGGGCTTTACCCCAAGAGGCTAATTGTAGCGACGGTACCGCAGACCGCCGCTGATAAGCTCACTTCTTCGCGTAGACTTCGGCGCCTTTCTCACCAATTATTTCGGCAGGCGGTTGACACAACCGCCTCTACAAAATGAGCGGTCATGGCACGCGACAATGGAAGTCCGCTGATGCAATGCCAAGGGTCCGAGTCAACGGAATCAACATCTTATACGAGGAGACCGGAACTGGCGCGCCGCGTGCTCGCGACCGAGAGGCTGAGGCCCAATACGACGCCGGCCCCTAGGTGCCAACCCACCCACCGGCCATGCCGGCGCCAATCGCCGTGGCAATGACGATCTGCGCGAGGGCGCTCGGAATAGCAATCGCGCGCACGGCAGTCAGATCGTCCGCTGAGAAGTGCAGTCCGACATCAAACATGAGCAGCATTACGCCAATCTCAGCCAACTGACCGGTGCTGGCCCTGTCGCCCACAAAGCCCGGAGTGAAGGGCCGACCAGGACGCCCGCCACGAGATAGCCGACCAGGGGCGGCAGGCCCAGCCGGTTGGCAGCGAAGCCAAAGACGCAGGCGAGAGCAAAGCCGACCGCGAGCGTGGCGGTCAGCCCTACGTCGTGCGGCATGAAACCTCCGGCTTCGTCAGCGATTTCGCGGTTTGGCCGGAAACTCCAACGCCGTCAATGGGTGGCCCGGCGATGCCACAGGCAGGTCCGCGAAATAACTTGTTCGCCAGATCCCCCAAGACTGACCTGCCTAACAATCTCAAATTGATTTGTCGCAGAATGCTTGCCTCACGCGAATGCAAATTTTTGTTGAGCGCGGCGCGGCGCGCAAGGCTCTCCGACTACGGGCTTGCCAGGAGTTCGCAGAGATTGAGCTCGGCTGTTCAATTAATTGGTTTCCCTGCGAGCATCAGGCTGTCTAGTCTCTGCGCAATTCCAAAAAAACCACCCACGGCGTGATGCGAATTTTTGCGTGCAAAGAACATTTGGCTGGCGAAGGGCGTGTTCCGGTGACTCCAACGACAGTCACCAAGCTCGCCAAGCTGGGTGCAAGTGTTGAGATCGAAGAAGGCCTCGGCGACGGCATCGCTTTTCGGGACCCGGACTATGAAGCCGCCGGAGCCAGCATTAGTCGCGATCGCGATCGATCCCTGCAGCAAGCGGACCTTATTCTGCGGGTGCGCAAACCGACGCTCGAAGAAATAGGCCTGTTGAAATCCGGCTGCATCCACGTCAGTTTTCTCGATCCGTTCAATGAACGGCAGATCGTCGAGCGACTGGCCAGTGCCGGGGTGAGCGCCATAAGCATGGAGATGGTGCCGCGCAGCACCGTGGCCCAAAAAATGGATGCGCTGAGCTCACAGGCGAACCTCTCCGGATATGTCGCGGTGATCCTGGCAGCCGGTTATTGCCAGAGAATCTTCCCTATGATGATCACGCCTGCCGGCACCATCAAGCCATTGCGGGTCTTTGTGATCGGAGTCGGCGTCGCCGGCCTCCAGGCCATCGCAACAGCGCGCCGACTGGGCGCGACGGTGGAAGCCTTCGACACGCGACCGGTTGTTGAGGAGCAGGTAAAGTCGCTTGGGGCCCGCTTTGTCAAACTGGATCTCGGCGAGGTTTCCCAAACCGCCGACGGCTACGCGAAGCCCCTCACCCCCGAACAGATCCAGAAACAGCGCGAACTGCTTGCTGAGCGCGTCGCATCGGCGGACGTCGTGATAACAGCCGCGCAGGTGTTTGGACGCAAGGCTCCCGTCATCGTTACCTCCGAGATGGTGCGGCAGATGAAAGCGGGCAGCGTCATCGTCGACACCGCTGTCGAGTCCGGGGGAAACGTCGAAGGTCTCAAATATGACGAAGTGCTCGACGTCGGTGGCGTCAGAATCGTCGGGCTCGCAAACTTGCCAAGCCGCGCCGCAGCCAATGCCAGCGAAATGCTGTCCAATAATCTTGCGGCCTTCATCGAGCATTCCTGGGACAAGGAAAACAAGACTTTTCCAGTCGACCTTACCCGCGAAATTCTGCGGCGGAGTGTCATCACACACAATGGCGAGATCTGTAATGAAACCATACGGACCGCTTACGGTCTGACACAACTGCAGGACGCTGCCTCCACTCCATGAATTCCCAAGCCTACATCGCCACAGTCTATCTTTTCATGCTGGCAGCCTTTCTCGGCTACCAGGTCATCTCCCGGGTACCGTCACTCCTGCACACACCTTTGATGTCGGCCACCAACGCCATTTCGGGCATCTCCCTGGTTGGTTCGTTGGTCGCGGCGGGCGCCCAGCACACCACGTTCAGCACCATTCTCGGCTTTGTGGCTGTGATTTGCGCGACGACCAACGTGGTTGGCGGCTTCATTATTACCGACCGCATGCTCAGAATGTTCAAAAAGAAGGCAACGCCAGCCTCGGAAGAAAAGAAGGTCTAAGGGGTCTCGCATGCGCAACTACCTCATCGAGGGGAGCTATTTCCTAGCGTCGATCCTCTTTATTCTGGGCCTTCGCGGGCTGAGTCATCCGGAAACGGCGCGGCGCGGCATGCATCTTGCCGAGTTCGGAATGCTGATGGCGATCATCGGCACGTTGATGCATCGGGAGATTGTCAGCTACGAATGGATCATCGCCGGCCTGCTCATAGGGTCTGCAATCGGCACGGGAATCGGCCTTTGGGTGCCCATGACAGCCATGCCGCAACGAACAGCCTTCTCGCATGCCTTTGGCGCTTTCGCCGCGGCGCTGGTGGGCGTTTCGGAATATTCCCTGCACGGCGCCAGCCTTAGCAAGTTCACGATGGGAGCGCTGGGCTTCGACGTGCTTCTGGGCTCCCTGACGACGACCGGCAGCTTGATCGCATTCGCCAAACTGCAGGGAATGCTGCCGGGCAGGCCGCTCACCTACAAAGGACAGAACATCTTCAACTTGTCGCTGTTGGGCGTCATTATCCTCGCATTCGTCGTCCTGATCTTTCAGCCCGGAGCAACGTTTCTCTTCTACCTGATGCTGATCCTCTCGCTGGTGTTTGGGGTGTTGCTCGTGCTCCCGATCGGCTCCGCAGACATGCCGGTGGTCATCGCCCTGCTCAATGCCTATGCCGGTTTGGCGTCGTCCGCAATCGGCTTTGCCATTTCGAACAACGTTCTGATTATCGCCGGCACGCTGGATGGGGGTTCGGGATTGATTCTCTCGATCGTTATGTGCAGAGCCATGAACCGGTCGATAACCGGCGTGCTCTTCGGCGCTTTCGGAAAAGTGTCCGACACCAAGGCGAGCTCCGAAGCCGGTGCGATGCGGGAAGCCAACGTGGAGGATTTCGCGGTTCAACTCGCCTACGCCCGTCAGGTGGTCTTTGTGCCCGGCTACGGAATGGCTACCGCCCAGGCACAGCACGCGCTTCGCGAGCTTACCACGGCGCTGGAAGAAGCGGGCGTCACTGTCAAATTTGGGATCCACCCGGTCGCCGGCCGCATGCCCGGCCACATGAATGTGCTCTTGGCGGAAGCCAATATTCCCTACTCCCAGCTTTACGAGCTTGAACAAATCAATTCCGACTTCCCCACGACCGATGTCGCGGTCGTGGTGGGCGCGAATGACGTCGTCAACCCGGATGCCCGCGATAATTCCTCTAGCCCGATCGCCGGAATGCCGATTCTCGAGGTCGACCGCGCGAAGCGTGTCGTGGTCCTCAAACGCGGGAGTGGGAAGGGATTCTCAGGTTTGGAGAACCCCCTGTTTATCAAGCCGAATTGCGAAATGCTCTACGGCGACGCCAAAGAATCCCTAACGCACCTGGCTCAGGCCGTGCTGAAGGCGTAAGAGAGCCATCCATCGGGAATCACCTTTGACTCAGCCGGCACGGCGGCGCCGGCAGACAAGACGAGTTCATGCGCGATGACATCCTTCAGGTCCGCGCGCCCGCCTTGTGCTTTTACGTGCTCCGCGACTCCACAGGCCTTTACCTGATCGATGGGGGCTTCGTCGGAGGACGCCATCTCCTTGCACGCGCCTTGCGTCGGCGAGGCTGGAATCGCGAACCCGTCCGGGGAATCATCGTGACGCATGGCCACCTCGACCACATTCTCAACGTGGCTTCGCTTGCGCGCGAATCGGGGGCTTGGATCGCCGCGCCCCGGCTTGATGCAGCTCACTACGAAGGTTGTTTTCGCTATCGCGGCGCGGCCCGAGTCTGTGGATTGCTCGAGGCTGCGGGGCGAAGACTCTTCTCCTACACGCCGTTCAAGACCGACCGCTGGCTGGACGATCGCTCGGAAATCCCCGTTTGGCATGGCCTCACCGCCATCCATTTGCCGGGGCATACCGACGGCCATACCGGCTTCTATTGCCACGATCTGAAGCTTCTCTTCTGCGCAGACTTGTTCGCGAGCTATGGACCCATATCCCACCCTCCGCCAGCGATCTTCAATAGCCGCCCCGAATTAATTCGGTCCAGTGTCTCTCGCGCTCTGACCCTCGATCTCGAAGGAGTCGTTCCAAATCACTGTGATGCCGCACCATTTTCCGAGCACTTGAAGAGGTTACGCCTTCTCAAAGAAAAGTTGTGCGCTAGGATTATCAAGGAGGATGAGCGAGTATGAGTGAAAAGACAGTATCGACAGATCACCCAATAAACGAGCTTCTCGCGAAGCGTTGGAGCCCATACGGCTTCAAAGACCAACAAGTCGCACCGGCGGACATCCGTTCACTGCTCGAGGCAGCTCGTTGGGCCCCCTCTTCCTACAATGAGCAGCCCTGGAGCTTTTTCATCGCAACCAAGGATGAACCTGAGGAGTTCGCACAGCTCCTTTCCTGTCTCGTCGAGGCGAATCAGGCTTGGGCCAAGGCGGCGCCGGTCCTCGCTTTGACCGTCGTCAGTCTGCGATTCTCGCGCAATAAGAAGGAGAATCGCGCCGCGGTTCACGACCTGGGCCTCGCCGCCGAGAATCTCGTCGTCGAAGCCACCGCGCGAGGACTGTGTGTCCATCAGATGATCGGCATTCTTCCCGACAAGGCTCGAGAGCTATACCGGATACCGGAGGATTGCGAAGCATGGACGGCGATCGCGATCGGCTATAAGGCGGACCCGTCCACACTTCCGGAGGCGCTCAAGGAACGTGATCTCGCGCCGAGGCGGAGAAAGCCTCTCAGCGAATTCGTATTCGCGGGACAGTGGGGGAATCCGTCTCCGCTGGTGAACACGAGCGCAGACTGACGCAGCACCGTTCCTTCAAACATGGGTCGACCCGATACCTCTATGTGGAACTCCTTTCACTGGCTCAATGCACCGGGCAAATGGGAGATTCAAGATGATCGATTGTCGGTAGAAGTCTCTCCAAACACCGATTTCTGGAGGAAGACTCACTATGGATTTGTCCGGGATTCGGGGCACTTTCTTTTTCAGGCAGATCTCAGGCGATTTTACCGTGCAGGTGCGCGTTCGAGGCGATTATGCCTCTCTCTACGATCAAGGGGGTCTCATGCTGCGCGCGTCCGATCAGTACTGGCTGAAGTGCGGAATCGAGTACGTCGAGGGTGTTCAACTGGCGAGCGCTGTCGTGACGAATGATTTTTCGGATTGGTCCGTCACGTCGCTTGAGAACAATCCCGAGGAAGCATGGTTCCGGGTGAAGAGGCGGGATTGCAGCGTGGAAGTCTTCTATTCCCTCGACGGAAGCGATTACACGATGACACGAACCGCTTACCTACAGTCTTCGCGCGATATTGACGTGGGTGTGATGTGTGCTGCCCCGCAGGGGCCCGGATTTCACATTAGCTATTACGACCTGTTAATTGAAGACGCCTGAGACTTGGGCACTCGGGGGGTGTGCATGCTTTCCGCAAAGTCGTGCACGGTTGGCGCACCGGATGCGCTGAAAACGGGACGCGAACCTTCGTGCAGGATAGGATAGGGAGTAACGCCTGATGAACATCCAGATGCTCAGGAAGCTTGCAGCTCTGATCAAGGACGAGAGAACAGACTTGCTCGCGCAATGGCGGGAGCAAGTACGGCAACTCCCTTCGGCGAAGCACCTCGATACTCCCACGCTCAACGACCACGTTCCTGCTCTCCTCGACGAGTTGGCCACGGCATTCCAGACGGCAACGGAAGAATCAATTCCCGAGGCTCTCGTCGAAGGGAGTCCGCCGAAGCATGGTCTTCAGAGATTCCAGGACGGTTTCGATATCGTTGAAGTTGTCGCGGAGTACAACATCCTTCGCGGATGCATTCACGACCTCGCGGAGAGCCATGACCTGAGTTTCCAAGGCCAGGCCTTTCATATCATGAACCGCGTGTTCGACGAAGCGATCGGGCTGGCCATTCAGACGTTCTCCACGCAGCAGGCTCTCGAACTGCAGCGACGGCGCGATGAATACCTGGCCTTTGTGGCGCACGACGTTCGCACGCCACTGAATGCGATCGCCCTGGCAACAAGACTCCTTGAACTCGAAAAACCAGGGCAAAGGGACCAGACCGAAACGTCTTCCATGCTCAAGACACTGCGGCGCAACGTCCGGCAAATTGAGACGCTGGTTGATAAGGTGCTTAAGGAAAGCGCGCACGTTCAGACGGAAAGCGGCGTCAAACTGGAGCGTCGCGAATTCGATTTGTGGCCGCTCGTCCAGGCCGTTGTTCATGACCTCAATCCAGTAGCAGGCACCAGCAGCACGCGGCTTCTCAATGAGGTTCCCGAGGACTTGACAGTCTTCGCGGACGCGAGTCTCCTCCGGCGCGTGTTTCAGAATCTCCTGGCAAATGCGATTACCTACACCCCTCGCGGCAAGGTCGTCATCGGAGCGCGGGAAAAGGACCCGGAAGGTGCGGTCGAGTGTTGGGTAAGCGATAACGGTTCCGGAATCCCTGACGACCTGCTCGACAAGATCTTCGACAAGCTCGAGAGCGATCCGCAGAAGCCGGAAGGGACAGGCCTGGGTCTCGCCATCGTGAAGACCTTCGTCGAAGCCCACGGGGGAGCAGTGAGCGTCGAAACAAAGGAAAGCGTTGGTTCAACCTTCCGATTCACGCTTCCTGGAAAGGACGGCTGAATGTCCTGTGATGCGACACGACAATCGTTCCGCTGGCTCAAGCAAGGGGAACTCTGAAAGATCTCTGGAGCTTTCGCCTCTTCCGTAGGCAAGCGCACTTGGATCTCAACAGGCTAACGACTAGAATTTCTTTCGTGAAGCTCGCTTTCCGGCTGCTGCCCTACATCTATCTCATCCTCGCGGCCCTGGTTCTCATGTCAATCGTCTCCATTTTGATCGGGATGAATGCTGCAATCCAGGAAAGCGCGCAGCAGACGCCGAATTCGCGACAAGTCGCTCCACTGATCATCTTGCTCCTGATTGCTCTCGGATTGGGAACCATTTACGCCGTTAATGCGGTCTTCCTCTTAAGAAAGGTCCACAGAAAAGCTTCTCTCATTCTGTCCATCATTTCTTGTATCGGCTTTCCCTTGGGAACGATCATCGGTGTCCTCAGCTTGATTGTTCTCACCCGCAAGGAGATCAAGAATGAGTATTCCTAATAACGTCAGAGGGAAGAAACGTGCTTTCGAAAATCTCCTGCGACCAGAATGACCTATGTCCCGAATCGACTACTACCGCACCGCGCCCGAACCAATAAACAAGCTCGCCGGCCTCACCAAGTATCTCGAGTCTGCTTCGTTGGATGCTCGCTTGCGCGCGCTCGTCGAGATCCGTGTTTCGCAAATCAACGGATGCGTTTATTGCGTTGACCTGCACACAAAGCAAGCAAGACGTCTCGGCGAAACGCAACAGCGCCTCGATACTCTTCCCGTTTGGTACGAGTCCCCTTATTTCGACGAGCGCGAACGCGCGGGTTTGGCCTGGGCAGAAGCGCTGACCCACATTTCCGGAACGCACGCGCCCGACGCCGACTACGACAGGCTCACAGAGCATTACTCGGAAAAAGAGATCGTCGACCTGACTATCGCAATTTCTCTGATGAATGCCTGGAACAGAATCTCTATCGCCTTCAAAAAGTTGCCCGAGTAAATGCGCGAGCGAACAAGAACCGGGCCCTTACATTCTCCGCGTGAAACTCGCCGCCGGAGGACGGATTCCACCTCACACGCATCCCGATGAACGGAACAGCACCGTTCTGGCGGGCACTCTCTACGTTGGCTTCGGTGAGGACTTCGATGAATCGAAAACCGTCGCGATTCCGGCGGGCGCGGTCTATGTCACACCGGCCAACACTCCACACTATGTCTGGGCAAAGGAAGGAGATGCAATCTATCAGGAGGCCGGTGTGGGGCCGACCGGAACGTCGTTCATTGGGCGGTAGGTGACGACATCAAACTCCAGTGCTCCCGCCAACCATTGCCGGCGGCTTGAATCAACGCCTATCGGAAGCGAAAGACCACCTCACTTTTTCTTCACTGCCCCGTAAAGATAGTCCTCTTCCTTGCCCGTTCGCATGAACTCTTCCAACTCTTTTGCCAGCGGGCCGTTGAGCTTCTTGAGGGTGCCGAGGTCTGCTTGCGCATCGCCTTTGCGTCCCATCTGGGTATATAGCACCCCGCGATACATGTAAGCCTCGGCCAGCTTTGGCTTTAGTTCGATCGCCTTATTGTAATAAGCGAGCGATTTTGGAAAGTTCGCGGATCCCTGTTTTCGCAGCACAAACGCGAGATTGTTGTAAGCCTCCGCGAAATCCGGATCGAGCTTTATCGCCTGCTCGAATTTGGGTTGCGCTTGCGCAAACCGCTTGTCCTGCATGAGCTTCACACCCTCGTTGTACGCGCCAACGGCAGGGCTTTCCTCTTTAACGACCGGCTTTACGGCGGCGCTTTTCTCCTTTACGGTCGGCTGCTCTGCCGGGCCCGCACTCCCGCTTCCTGCGCCAAAGGCTGATACGGTCGTTATCGCGGCAATAGCTGTAATCCGTAAGAGAGACTTCATGACAATCGGTAGGGCCGAGGCAAAGCCCTGTCAAGGCTCGCTTTCTCTGGTTGTCCAGGCATGAGGGCGAGCGCGCCAATCGCGGTGGACAGTATTTCGGTTTGGAGTTCATACTGCAGAGATGCACGAGAGCCGACCAACGCGGAGCGAACGCGCGAATCAAAGCGCTCCCACTGCGATCAGCAGTCCCTTTGGGTTCAGCGGCCGCATCAGGAGTTTTCAAGTACGCCTTTCGCGGGATCTTTCATTTGCTCCGCTCCCAACACAATGCCTGGATCCACGCTTTTGCCACCATCTTGGTTGTCTTGGCGGGTTTCTATTTCCAGCTCGCGGCGGCAGAATGGTGCTGGATTGTCTTGGCCATGACTTCTGTTTGGACAGCGGAGGCATTGAACACCGCCTTCGAGCTTCTCTGTGATGCAACAACCCAGGAGTTTCATCCGTTGATCGGCCGGGCCAAGGATGTCGCTGCGGGAGCTGTTTTGCTGACCGCCATCGGAGCAGCGATCGTCGGCATGCTCATCTTTTGGCCCCGCATCTATGCGTTCCTATTTGGGGAACGCTAAAGAAGCGGAGACCTCTCAGGGTTCCGGAGGCAACGAAAACGTGCAGTTCGGCAACATCTGATTCAATTGGTCGCGAACCCAACCCAGATGTCGCGCTCTCACTTCGGTACCGATATTCATAAGGCTATTGGCATCGTCTAGGAAGCGTGAGCCTCTGAGATATTCGTCGGGCCTGCGCAGCATATGCCCGAACTCGTGCGGAACCGAGGTGAATCGATCCGAGCACACCTGAGGAACCGCATTGTTGCAGGCGGATCTCGGCTCCACTGCCGATTTGATAAAGCGGATTTGGCGCGAATCCCACGTGACCGTGCTGTGTTCGAACTGCCCGGCGGCCAATTTCTTTACGCGCACATTCCAATGCGGCCTCGTGATGACGACCAGCACATCAAACTCGATAGGGACGCCGGAGGCCGAGAACCGTTGGGCGAAAGGATGGGAACCCGCCACGTTAAAGAGGACGCCGTTATGGGAGTTCAGCAATTGAATAATCGCCACGGTAGTCGGGTCGTTAGATGTTCCCGTTAGAGGTCGACTGCTGTTCCAATGTTTCCAGATAAGGCTTTCTGCGGCGTAATGGAAATCGACTTTCTCCTGTTCTGTCCAAGCGCCCACTCCCTGGGCGACTACGAACTCATATTTCCAACGTTGGACGAAATTCACCTTCCCGCTTTCCAGGTCGATGTAGATGCTTCCCCAGGCAAGGTTTCGACTTCGGAATAGCTCAGGCCGAATAAACTCCCACACGTTCAGTTCATCTTCGTCAAACATATCCCAATCCTCGGTTAGGCCTAGGGGCAACGCCTTCCGGTGTGGGGCGAAAGCCCAATCTCGAGATGCCAAGCCGTCTGAGCAAGGCACGACGCAGAGCTTGGCGCCTCTCTCCTTGGCATTGTTGACGTGCCACCATCTCATACACACTGATTAGAAGAGTATTATGAGTTTGTGTTCCACATGTTCCACGGACTTGATTACGATTCGCGCCAGTTTCTTTCCGTTACGAACGCTCCCAATAAAGGTATACGGACAATTTCGGCCGAACTTGCGCGACAACCTGACGGAGTTTTCCAACTTTTTTACCGAGCAGAATCCGTGACGGAACCTGCTCGCATTGGCAGCGGTCTTGCGTAAAGTCTTCTTCCCATGAAAATCGACCACGTTGCGATCTACACGAGGAACCTCGAAGCCTTGAGGGCCTTCTATGTGAATTACTTTGGAGCGACTTCCAATGATCTCTACGTGAATCCCAAGAAGGGATTTCGCTCCTACTTCCTTTCGTTCTTCGACGGCGCGAGGCTCGAACTCATGCAAATGGAGTCGATTCCTGATTCTCTCAACGATCCGATCGCCCAGTTTACCGGAATTATCCATATCGCGTTTTCGCTTGGTTCGCGAGACGCCGTCGACCGCATGACGGCACGGCTTCGCGAAAATGGCTTTCGAATCCTTGATGGACCACGGCAAACGGGCGATGGATACTACGAGTGCGCCTTCCTCGATCCCGACGGCAATCGAATCGAGATCACGGAATAGAACTCGGACCACAGCTTATGTGCAGAAACATCAAGACTCTCTTCAACTTTGAACCGCCGGTGACGGAGCAAGAGATCCGCGCGGCTTCACTTCAAGTTCGTAAGGAAGATCAGCGGCTTCAACAAGCCATCAAAGGTCAATGAAGCCGCTTTCTTCGCAGCCGTCGCCGACGTCACGGCAATCTCCGGCCGCCTCCTGAGCGCGCTCGCGACGAACGCACCGCCCAGAAATCGCGGAAGCGGCTGCGAAGGCACGAGCGCGCGCAGCCAGGCGTTACCCAAGTGAAGGCCATCTCCACTCCTTGTGACGCTCTAACCGGTTTACTTGATCATATCGTAACGGACCAGAACTCATAAGATAAGAGGCGTTCTGGGCTCGTTTCTTACCCGCAGCAAAACTGTTCACAGTTTGGGG
>CAWASQ010000002.1:0-75558 GCA_963784465.1 uncultured Verrucomicrobiae bacterium | reverse complement strand
GCGGAAGCGTATCACATCCGGGCGTGGGCTAAACCGGGAGTTACGGGTCTGGCGCAGGTAAAAGGATATTGCAGAGACCCCAGAAACGATCGCGAAGTTGAAGAGTCGGCGAAGCTGGACATTGAATACATTGAGAACTGGTCACTGCCTCTTGACTTGTGGATAGGGTTCAAAGCGCTGCTTCAAATCGTCGGACCCCCGCGCTACACTGAGTAGAACGCGAGCTTTTGCGACTCTAAGTCGTCTGCGGAGCGCGGATGAGGTCTCTGCCGGCATGCGCATGATCGCGGGTTTTCGATAGTCTTTGCGAGCGAATGAGAGAGAAGGCCGCTGAATGGCTTTGGACAACCGTTCGGGAATGAAAAGGCATTGCTGATCACTGAAAGTTTTTCGCGGTGCCTTTACTGGCGATGAATTTAGGATATGCGGCCTCCGATCGAGTATCTTCTTCGAGCCAGGGATGACCTGCAGACGATCCTGAACCGCGAGCCCGCTCCGCCAGTTGCCGTTCGCGTCGCATGCGAACGCGCACTCGCTAATGTCCTGATTGCCCTCCACAACGTCGATTCCACGTCGCACGAAGAGCAGAAGCGAAGGAGTGAGCCGAAGCTGCCGAGCCTCAGGGAAACCTGCCAGATCGTGTGGAATCTACTATAGGGACATTTGCGAGTGGCTTGCCGGCCGGGATAAAAACAAGGAAACTGCCTGCCAGATTCTTTACATGATTTGCGGTGATCTTGAAGAATCTCAGAATTGCGCGCGTGCCGAGGTGGCAGAGGCACTTCAGCATCTTGAGTTGGCCATTGAGCGGTTGAACTCCTCAGAGGGCTGAATTTTGCCGGGTTGACCCGAACCAGAGCCTTCTGCGAGCAAGGGAAAGACATGCGCCTTGCAGATTCGCCGGAGGGAGCTTGCCATTCATGCCCAGCCAGTCCCGGCTTCTGGCATGACCTCACGCGAACCGACGAGGTCCGATCCGCATCGGCGCGTCGCTGAGGTAGTGAATCGACATGGCCCGGGCCTGAACCGGGTTTTCGGGAATCGCCGGACGTCTGGTAGCCCCCGAATGCGCGCTCCGTTTGCTAACCGACGGCGGCTTATCGTCGAGGCGGAGCCAGTTCCTGATTGGCGACAATTAATGCGCCCGAACCGGCTTTTTTGCTAGGTTTTGTGATGATGAGTGTGGTAGAAAGCGCGCCGATGAGATTATCCCCTACTATACTCGCCGTCTTGGCCGCTCTGGCGATCGTCGGATGCGCCACCAAACAAGACCAGATCACCCCAGCCGAAGCACAAACCGAGAAGAAGGCTCAGCGTGAATACAATAAGGAGGTAGACAGTCGTATTCAGTAAGATCAGCCGCGTAGCGGTGATCCGAGATTTTGTTCATCAAGGTCTGTCCTCGCGAGGCTGAGGGGGATAGCTTCTGGTCTAAGAAAAAGCTCCGGACTGGCGTGCCGTGGGTGCCGGCACGCTAAGCTGAGCCGGTGACGTTTCCGTGCGCAATCTTCGGAACTGTTCTTGCTGGCAGGGATGGGGACGTTGTCCGTAAACGGATACGGCCGAGAAGGCTTTCGCGTTGGGCCGACAAACGGGACCTGTTGCGGCTCGTCAAGCTTCGATGTGCGTCAAACTACCGTGTGAGGGTTCCCGGCGAGGGTCCAATCGGCTCGCTCGATCGAGCGCGAGCTTGCCGCAAGCTCCGGGACCCTGGCTATGGGTTGATTTTCGCTCGGCAAATATGCCGGCGTGGCGAAATGGCAGACGCAAGGGACTTAAAATCCCTTATCCCGAAAGGGGTGTGCGGGTTCGACTCCCGCCGCCGGCACTTTTTTATGTGCTTCTCGTGTAGCTAGTTAAATCGCAGTCTTTGCGAATCTGGTTGCCTTTTCGGGCAATATTCGGACAGTTAGCGCACGTTTTCTTACTCTCCGGTGCCCACCAAGAACAAATCCAAAGAGGCCTTTCCCATCATCGTAAAGGCGGGCTCGACCGCCGTGAAGATTTACCGGGACCGCCAACTTCTACATGCGTTACGACGCCAATGGGGTTGCTGGGCGAATGGTCTCGGACGCGGTTGAAGATTTTCGACAAGCCAAGCAGGGAGCAGGGCGCAGCTCCGCCTACCTGAAAGAGATCCGGTATCGGCTCGGAAGTTTCGCAAAAGCATTCAATCTCGCTTAACCGCGAGCTGGCCGCGCATTTCGGCCGCGTATTGGTCGGCATTGAGCCCGGTAAGCAGATGCAAGACCCGATCTGGCAGTTTCACGACGGCTTCAACCCCGGCAGCCTTTAGTGCCGTCTCGTCGAGATGGCCGTTCGTTGTAACGACACGCAAGCGGGTCTCGGCGCATGCGTCCACGCGCTGGATGTTGGCCTTGCCACCGAGGGCGTCGATCAGGGCGCGAGCCTTTTCGGCGGCGAGCGGATCCCGAAGTTTCGGTTGGATGCCAACCTGCGCCGGGGCATGAACCGGGGACGGAGCCTCAACCTCGTCGGCCTCCGCTCCTGCGTGCTTGAGATAGTCTCCGATCTCGGTCTTCAGAACGTCCGAGCGCGTGCCAAAAATTGCCTGGACGCCGTCGCCAACCATTAGCACTCCGGCGGCGCCAAGCGCCTTCAACCTGTCCGCGTTGACCTTGCCTGGATCCTTAAGCTTTACCCGCAGTCGCGTTATGCATGCATCGAGGTGCACGATATTGCTTCGCCCGCCGAGCGCGCGCACAATCTGAAGCGCGAACTCGTCACCACCTTGCGAATGTCCCGCCACGGCTTCCTCAAGCTCTTCTCTGCCCGGGGTTTTGAGGTCGAACTTGCGAATGAAGAAACTGAAAATGAGGAAGTAAACTCCCGCCCAGATCGGACCAAGGACGAAGAGCCAGAGCGCATTGGTCGATTTCGAGAAAAGTACAACGTAGTCAATCAGCCCGTGGGAGAAAGTAAAACCGTGCCTAATGCCAAGCAAAATGCACACCAAATAGGCGACTCCCGTCAGTAACGCGTGAATGACGTAAAGCAGCGGCGCGACGAAGAGAAACGCGAACTCGATCGGTTCGGTAATGCCGGTCAAAAACGCCGTCAGCGCGGCGGACATCATGATGCCGCCGATCTTGGCGCGATTCTCGGGACGGGCGGCAAGGGTAATTGCGGCCGCCGCGGCTGGCAGTCCCCACATGTTGATGAGATAGCCGCCGGTCAAATTGCCGGCCGTCGGATCGCCCGCGATGAAACGCGCGATTTCCCCATGTACTTCCTTGCCGGTGCTGGGATCGACGAAGTCCCCCGCCTGGAAAAAGAAGGGAACGTTCCAGACGTGGTGCAGACCGAAAGGGATGAGCGCGCGATTCACGATGCCATAGAGAGTGAATGCAATGGCAGGCTGTCCATGCACAGCCCAATTCGAGAATGCCTTGATCCCGTAGCCGATCGGCGGCCAGATAAAGCTTAAAATCACCGCCGCGACAATCACGGCGAAAGCCGTAATGATCGGCACGGAGCGCTTGCCGGCAAAAAAGCCGAGGTAGCTCGGCAGCTGTACCTTGTAGAATCTTTTGAAAACCGAGGCCGCTATCAAGCCCACGATGATGCCGCCAAAGACGCCGGTGTCGATGGTGGGAATTCCCATCATGGTCGCCGTTTCGAGCCCGCGCATCTTCGCCAAGACGCCCATCGTGGCCAGAAACACCGCAAATCCAACCGTGCTCGCGAGTGCCGCGACACCGTCGTTATCGGTCAAACCGAATGCGACACCGATGGCGAAGAGTAGTGGAAGGTTTGAAAAGATGGCGCCGCCCGATTGGGCCATGACCTGAGAGACGATTTGCGGCAGCCATGAAAAGTTTGCGCTGCCGACGCCAAGCAAAATGCCGGCCACGGGAAGCACCGAGACGGGGAGCATCATGCATTTGCCGATTTTTTGAAGGTGCGAGAAGGCGTTGGAAAACACGGTATTGGAAGACTTAGGGTTAGACTTGAGGAAGGAGGGCGTGGACCTCGTCGCCGGTGCGGCAGCTGAGAGCGCGCTGCGCGAGCTCCTTGCACTCCGCGTAAGAGAGCCGGCGCACCTGGGCTTTTATCGTGTGAATCGAGGGCAGGCTGACGCTGAGCTCAACCACACCAAGACCGACGAGAATCGGTACCGCTTGCGCATCGCCGGCGATTCCCCCGCACACGCCAGTAAATTTCTTGTTCTTGCGAGCGCCTTCAACCGTCAGCGCGATGAGGCGAAGCAAACTGGGGTTGAGGGCATCAACCTTCGGGGCGAGCTTTGGATGACCGCGATCCATTGGGAGACTGCGCAGAGAGTAAGTGTAAGAACCTCATAGTAAATGGAAATATCATCAGACTGGCCAGAAAAAAATCTGGAGCTTACAAGTCCCTGTGTAGGGTATTTCTGAAAGTTTGACGTTTCGCGATCAGCGGATACTCAAACAGCTGAATTGAAACAACTGTAGCGCTACTTCGCTGCGTCCAAACATGCTAACGTACGTATTTTCCGTTTCCTAAGCCGACGCCAAACTGGCAGAAGCTTGCCCAAGCGGTGCCAGTTTTGTGCCCTCCACCAGCGCGCGGGTGCTGGCAAACCATGGCTAATAAGCAAGCTACGACCCTGAGCTTCCAGCTTCTGCCGATGATTGAACAAGCTGTTTACGCTGACCGCTCGAGTGCCGGGTCCGCTCCTGTCTTTCGCTTGGCGTCCGAATCACGATGGGACTCGATCCAGTCTTCGTGAATTTCGACTGCGAGCGCCCGGATCAAGCGTTGATCGAGAACGATGCGACGACGGATTAGAATAGTGTTGACTTGTTTTAGAAATCGCATCACAAATTTGAATGTTCCCCTTCGGTATGGCCGAGAACTCCTCTCCGAATGTCGCTTTCTACGGCAAGTTCTTGTTATTCATGGCCGGAATGGGCGGTCTACTCTATGGCATAGACGTGGGCATCATTGCGGGGGCGCTCCTCTATCTTGAAAAGACCATTAGCCTAACGGTAGAGCAGACCGGATTCATCGTGGCGGCCGTGTTGGGCGGCAGTATGTTTTCTTCGCTCGTGGCCGGCATTCTGGCTGACTGGTTCGGCCGCAAGACGATGATGATTGTCAGTGCCGTGATGTTCGTTGCGAGCGTAGCACTAATCGTTGTCTCGCAAGGATTTCTTCCTCTGTTTTTGGGTCGCTTATTGCAAGGCATGAGCGGCGGCGTGATCGCCGTTGTGGTGCCGCTCTATCTCGCGGAATGTCTTAGCGCGAAGATCCGCGGTAAGGGGACCGCCATGTTCCAGTTGATGCTGACATTTGGCATCGTCGTGGCGGCGTTGCTGGGTTTGTATTATACCCATGGTGCAGAAAGCGCCATCGCAGCCGCTGCCGGCAACGAGGAACTCATTAAGGCCGCGCAGAACCACGCGTGGCGCGGGATGTTTTGGTCAGTGATTTACCCCGGTCTAATTTTCTTCTTAGGGGCTTTTTTTCTGAGCGAATCGCCCCGCTGGTTGTTCCGTCGCGGCAAGAAGGATCAGGCTTTAGCGGCCCTGCGCCGTTCCTGCTCGGAGGAGGAAGCGCAATTGGAGATGAGCGAAATGGAGAGCATGGCTCATGAGACGCCGCAGAAGACCGTTTCGGGCGCTACGGATTCGCTTCTGCAGCGCAAATATGTGATTCCCTTCATTATCGCGTGCGTCATTCTGGCCTGCAACCAAGCGACGGGCATCAACTCGATCCTTGGATTTCTGGTCGTCATATTGCAACAAGCGGGGATGAGCGCCAGCCTGGCAACACAGGGCGACGTTGCTGTAAAGGTGCTCAATTGCGTGATGACTCTGGTGGCGGTCGCCCTGGTCGACAAGAAGGGCCGCAAGTTTTTGCTCAAAGTCGGGACAGGCGGCATCATCATCGCATTGGTGGCAGCGGCCCTTATCTTCTACAGCTTCGAATCCAAGCGTGTGGACGTAAAAGACAAAGTGCAAGCCGCAATGAGCGCCGGCGGGTTGAATATACCTGTAAACGAAGCGACACTTGGCCCCGCGGTGGAAGGTCGCCCGATGGCGCTGACTATTCTCTATTCCTACGGTGCTGGCGATAGGATCGCGACCGCGCTAAGCAACGCTGCTGATCCCGTCCTGCGAATGGAGCCTGATCCTAACGCCCCGGACAAGCTGCCCGTCATCCGGCGCGCTTTCTATGGCCCCGTACCCACGGAAGCAACGGGCTGGCTGGTCACGGCGTGCATGTGCCTTTTCATCGCTGCTTTCTCAGTGGGACCGGGTGTGGTTGTCTGGCTCGCCTTGTCCGAGCTAATGCCGACGCGCATTCGCTCGACCGGCATGGGTATCGCGCTCTTGTTGAACCAGGGTGTCTCGACGGCCATCGCCGCGGTGTTCCTGCCAACAGTCGGCAACTTCGGTTATTCCGCGATGTTCCTCTTCTGGGCTGCCTGCACGGTGATTTACTTCATTACCGCGGCGTTCTTCCTGCCGGAAACCAAGGGCAAGACGCTCGAGGAAATCGAAGAGTATTTTGAAAAAGGCAAGATCGCACCCGACCACCACCTGCCTCAGGAGAGCACCTGATGAGCGAAGCGAGTTTGACACAAGACATCTTTATCGGTGTCGACGGCGGTGCGACCAAGACGATCGTGCGGGCGGAGAACGCCTCCGGCCAGAGCCTGGGACAAGGCCAGGGCGGGCCCGCGAACATCCGGCTATCGGTCGAAGGCAGTTGGCAGTCTATCAATGATGCCCTCAAGGAAGCCCTGGCATCGACCGGCCTGCGCGTGGACGACGGCCAGCACCGCTTCTATTGCGGCGCCGGGCTTGCGGGGACTGAAGTGACCTCGGCGTGCGATCACTTCCTCAACACACCGCATCCCTTCGACCAGCTGATTCTGAAATCCGACGGATATACATCGTGCCTGGGAGCGCACGGCGGCCGCGACGGCGCATTGATTGCAATCGGCACAGGCACCGTAGCCTTTCAGATCGAGGGCGATAAGGAATACAAGGCCGGCGGCTGGGGTTTTCCGCATGGCGACGAAGGCAGTGGCGCCTGGCTGGGACTGGAAGCGGTGCGGTTGACTCTGCACTGGCTGGACGGACGCGACGAACCTTCGCCGCTTCTTGAGTCCGTGTATGCCCACTTCGACGATGATCTGATGCGACTGGTGATTTGGGCCAACCAGGCCAACGCCACCCAATTTGCTCAGATTGCGCCACTGGTCATCGACCATGCGAAGCAAAAGACTCCCCTTGCCTTGACGCTGATAAAGCAAGCGGCAGTCGAAGTCGACCGGCTCGCGTCAGCGCTTGCGGCTCAAAGTCAAAACAAGTCGCTTCCGTGCAGCCTGCTCGGCGGGCTGGCGCAGTTTATCGAACCATGGTTAGGAGACTCCCTGCGGTCACGGCTGGTGCCCTGCGAATCGGACTCGGTAAGTGGCGCGCTGCTGATGATTCGCAAAGCCGTTCGCCATCAAGCTTTGCCCGAAACCCGTAGCAAATAGGACGAACAATGAGCGCGAACAATCCCTATCGAGCTTTTGTTGACGGCTTTGCCCGCTTGCTGACCGACGCCGAGGCGTTGGGCTCGACGCCACTCACCCGACAGACGCAGCAACCGGTGGCGGCCGGCGCACGCACCGCGTTGATCTTTGCGCCGCACCCGGATGACGAGGTAATCATCGGCGGCTTGCCACTCAGACTTCTGCGCGAGCTGAAGATAAACGTTGTCAATGTGGCGGTCACTTTGGGCAGCCGCGCGGATCGCCAGGCCGCACGCTGGCAGGAGCTCAAGAACTGCTGCGATTACATAGGATTCGGATTGGTCGCCCCCGGGGAGAGAGGACTTGAGGGAATCAATCCGCTCGCGAAGGAAAAAGATCCGCAAGGGTGGTCCGCCTCGGTCAAGGCGATCGCCGGGCTTTTGAGGGAACACCGGCCTTCGATAGTTTTCTTCCCGCATGACGATGATTGGAACCAGACCCATATTGGCGTCCATCGCCTCATCGTTGAGGCATTGGACTCCTCGGGTTTTGCTTGCCAGGTGGTCGAGACGGAATTCTGGGGCGCCATGGATTCGCCCAACTTGATGGTCGAGTCCAGTGCGGCGGAGGTTGCCGATTTAGTGGCCGCACTTTCGCTGCATGTCGGCGAGGTCGCGCGAAACGCCTACCATCTGCGTCTGCCGGGCTGGATGATCGATAACGTGCGCCGGGGGGCCGAACTGGTCGGCGGTCAGGGCGGAGCGGCGCCAAGCTTCCCTTTCGCGACTCTCTACCGGCTGCGCCGTTGGGAAAACGGTCGCTTTCACAATATCTTCGAGGGTGGCCAGGTGCTTTCGTGCCAGGATGACCTGAGCAAGTTTTTCTAACCACAACGCCAAACTGATTTTATGGAAGTGATCGTTCGGATTAACGCCGATGACGCCGCGGAACTCACCTCCCGGCTGATCGAGGCGCGGTTGCGCGCCAAACCGGACTTGGTAATGGGGATGGCCACCGGCCGCACCATGGAACGCGTCTATGACAAGCTGGTCGCCAAACACCAAAGCGAAGGCTTGGACTTCTCAAGGTGCCGCACGTTCAACCTGGACGAGTATATTGGCATACCTGCCGAGGACGAACATTCCTACCGCTATTACATGAATCATCATCTGTTTAGCCGAGTGAATATCGATCTTGCCAATACGAACGTTCCGAATGGCATGGCGACTGATCTGCGCGCGGAGGCAGACCACTACGAACAGCTCATCCTGGACGCCGGAGGGATTGATGTGCAGCTCCTGGGCATCGGCGAGGCGGGCCACATCGGCTTCAACGAACCGTTATCGGCGCTCATGTCCCGCACGCGAGACAAAGCGCTCACGCCCCTCACACTCCAGCAGAATGCGGGAATGTTCGGCGGCGATCCGAACAAGGTTCCCAAACGGGCTTTGACCATGGGGGTAGGCACGATCCTGGATGCGCGCGAGCTCCTGCTGTTAGCAACAGGGGCTGCAAAGGCGTCGATCCTCGCCAGGGCCGTGGAAGGGCCGATTACCGGCATGATCAGCGCATCCGCCATTCAGTTACATCGCAACTGCAAGGTAATTATCGACGAGGAAGCGGCTCGGGAACTCAAGGAGCGGGAATACTACGATTGGATTTTTCAAAACGAGCCCGAGTGGCAGGAATTCCGCGCTTAGACTTGGGGATCAACGACCCTGCGAAGGCTTGTCGAGATGGCCCATTAGGCCCGCTCGTGTAAAAACCTACGCTAGCGTATTCTACGCAATGTTGTGACCCCAGATCGCCAGCGGTCTAGCGCTCAGTGGCTGTTCGTGACCTCGTGTCGATAAGTCCATACGGTCGATTGCGCCAACCTCGAGTGCGACATAGGCGTCGCCAGGGAGCCATCACCAAAACGGGCAACTTCCACGCGCGGTGGATCCTCATTGAATGTGCCCAGCATTACGCGACGCCGCCCAAGGTCAGTAAAGAACTCTCGCACCGCCAATGCCAAAAGCCGGTTCGACTCCCGCCGCCGGCACGTTCTCGTCAGCTTTTCAGTGTCCAAGGGGGAGTCGCTTGCGGTGCCTCGGGCAATCTGATACCGAGTCGCGGGAGAACCGCTAAACGTTCGTTCAATGAGACGCGCGCGGTTTGCGAGACAATAGATTCAAGGTTTGCTTCAAATTTTCCTTCCCGGGGTGCCGGCATGATCTTTCCAGGCGGCGGAGGATGTAATTTGCCAGCTTCTCTGCCAGCAGGGAAATGACTTCATCCACGTTGAGATGCTGGTTGGGAACCGTCGGGCAGGACCAAACAATTTCCGCCTCCGTAGTCTCAATCGGTATCATTCGGAGCGCTTCGATGAGTGTTGATTCGGGTCTGGAGTAACTCTTTTTATCGTCAATCCGAAAACTCGCGATCAGCTCTGTCTCCCTTATTGTGTTTCGGTAATCTTCAGAAAGGCACAAGATCAGTGTCACCCCATGCGGGCCGTTGATGATCGTAAACTGCCCCGTGTCCTTCGCGCTAAACCAGTTTTCATCGCGATTGAGCGACGTCAGAAAATTCGATAGGCCAGTTGAGATTCGGCTCTTGGAAGCTTGAACATGATCGGGGACGTTCGGCGGGGCTGGATTCCGACGTGAGCTGTCGATCTTTGCGGATCTCCGTCGCATCGCGTGCCGGTTAGAGCCTTGGCCCAGTTCGCTCATATTTCCTCTTCAGCGTATCCTGGCAGGACGACGTTGGAATCGCGCTGTGACCAGCGAGAACATTTGTGCCTTGAACGGTTCAAGCTTCGTGGTGTGTTGACCCCGAGCGTATCGAAGGTTTGTGCAATCGGCTAGGGTTTCAGTTTCGCTGAAAGTCGCCCAGCAATGGCAAAATTTCTCACGTGCAACTTTCTCGCGCTCGCCAACCGCCGGTGGTCGGGGGCGCTATTGTCGTCGCCTCGTGATGTCCACGACTATTAATCTAACGCGCGAGCGGTCGAGAGTGGCTCGCGCGCGGAGGTCCTTGGAAGTTGAGCGGCGCGCCAGTTTTGTTGCAAATGGGACAGATGCTCAGCTTCCGATGGGTGGCGGATGTGCCGCCAGAAAGAGGTTAGGGCGTCGACCAGCGACGGAGAGCAATCGGCGCGCGCTTGAGGGCTCGGTCAAACGGTTGGCTAAGGCAGGAGCATGAAGGCAGCGCCCATGATAATTGTGGGAATCAGCGCCGCTAGCAAGAGCCCCAAGGGGTTGATCCCGCCATCTTCGAACTGCGATTGCAGGATGGACTGGCCAGCCGGGTTCGGCGCGTTGGCGATTACGGTGAGGCCTCCTCCGGCGATAGCGCCGGCCACAACGGCAAACTTCAGCTCGTCGGTGAACCCCGGGACCAGCGTGGCGAGGTAGGTGATGGCGGCGTTGTCGTTGAAGGCCGTCAGAACCACTGAGCCGATCATAAGAGGCCATTTTCCGAGGTCGCCCAGCACCGGGGCGATCCACCAGCGCTGGCATCCCCCATGGATTACCAGCGCCGCCAGGAAGAAGCCAACCAGCATTGGACTGCGCAGGTTAATCGCGCTTTGATGCCGCTCGGTTGCGACGACGAAGGCGAGGAAGAACAGGAGACCGAAAATCGCCAGGGCCGGGTAATGGGCATTGAGGACCGTCCAGACGATGGCTGCGAGATGAACGATAGTGATGAACGGCGGGACGGGTTGCTCGCCTTCGCCGGCATCGTTGCGGCGGGAATTCATGGAGAGCAATTCCTTGCGAAACGCAGCGAAGTACAGGGCGTTTGCGACGAGGATTCCGAGGATGGCCTTCCATCCGAATTTCGTGAACATGTAGGCAAATCCCCAATCCCATTTGCTCGATACCATCACCACAGGGGGCGCGGCGAAATGACTAAGCGTTCCGCCGACTGAAATATTTACGAAGAGAAGCCCCAGCGTGGCGTAGCGCAGGGTAGTGCTTGGCTGAAGTTTGTAGAATCGCTCCGCCAACAGGAGCGCACAGATGGTCATCGCGGCAGGTTCCGTAATAAAGGATCCGAGAAGCGGGCCGACAGTTAGAATGGAGAGCCACCAGGCAGCGGGCGTCCTTCCCCCGATGGCCGCGAATATCGCAAGGCAACGTTCGGCGAATCGGAGGATGGGTTTGGAGCTCGCAATGGCCATGATCACGAAGACGAAGATCGCTTCCGTGTATTCCACTCCGTCGAAATAATGAACCATCGTTTCCCATCCTTTGAATGCGACGATGGCAATCGCCAGCGGAATGGCCCAAATGCCGAACACGGCTTCCACTTCGCCAAGGAAATGGAAGAGGGTCGCCTTGAAACGCAGTTGGTCCCGCTTTCGCGCGACGTTGGAGATTTCGCCGGCTTCTTGCTCATCGCTTTCAAGCGCATCAAAGCGGTGCTCGTAGTGATGAGCAACGGAAAGGAATTTCGACGCCAGGAACGTGTGAACGATGGCGAGAAGGAAGATTACGGTGGCCACGAGATTGAACGGCTCGGCCGTTGCGCGGCCCTTCAGCCGCTGCCAGAGATCCGCTGTGTCCTGATCATTGTAGGTGTCGGTGGGACGCGGGAATGGCGGCAGATCAGCGGCCGTTGCGGCGGCTATCGCGCTGCTTGAGCAGGCGAGAAAAGCGGCGAGCAGCAGCCAGAGAGGCCTGATCTTCATGGGATGGCGATTTGGCGACTCATCGAAAGAACGCGGAGCGCTTAATAAGACTGCGAGCGCGTTTTTGCCAGCTATTTGGCCGTGCGAGAACAGGGTCTTCGAGACTGGAGAATTCGATCCAGCGCGCGGTCCTCCCTAGGGTTCGCGCCGCGCCCGGCTGGTCAACTCCCCGGAACTTTTTGCACTTTCGCTGTCGACCAGGCCGTCGTTTTCTGCGGAGAGATCATGGGGGGAGTGATCGCGACTTCGGCAGGAGCAGCACGTTCGACGGGCAGCGCGGACTCGCGCACCTCTTCCGGAGTGATGTCGGTCGTGGTTGTAAGCAGCCATTCACGCCAGATAGCAACAAGCAATGCCATGAGAACCGGTCCGACGAAGAGCCCGACCATTCCCATCGTCTTTACTCCACCGATGAGCCCGAACAACGTCGGGAGGAAAGGCAGACGAATTGGGCCGCCAACGAGTTTGGGACGGAGGGTCTTATCCACGATGAAAAGCTCGATCGCTCCCCATGCGAATAGCCCGAGGGCGGCGATTGGGCTGCCGCTGGCAACCAGGTAGAGCGAGACGAGTGCAACCGAAAGTGGCGCCCCGCCCGGGATCATCGCCATGAATCCGGTGAGTACTCCAAGAAGGAACGACGACGGCACCCCCGCAATCCTGTAGGCTATGCCAAGCACAATTCCCTCGCCGATGGCAATGAGCGTCATCCCGGTGACCGTAGAGCTTACGGTCGCGGGCACGACGCGCGAGAATCGGTGCCAGCGAAGCGGCAGGACGCGTTCGCCGATGTGGTCGAGTTGCTCGACCATCTTGGCTCCGTCTTTGTAGACGAAGAACAGGGTGATCATGATGAATAGCACCGTCAGCAGCAGATCGAAGGCCCCGCGCCCCGTCGCGAGAACCCAGCGCGAGATGTTCCCGATGTGCTCGCCGCTCAAGAATTGGATGATTTCGCCGAGGGCGCGAGGCTCGCTGAGATATCGGCGCCAGTTGTCAGCCAGCCATTGTCCCACGAATGGCATTCCAATAACGGAGTCCGGCACAGGGATACCCTGCCGATTCGCCTCGGCCAGCCACGCGACCGACGAGGTGATTTCGTCGGCCGCATAGGAGAGGGCCATCGAAAGGGGAATCACCAGCACCAGTAAGACGATCGCCAGGGCTATACTCGCGGCGACCGTCGTGTGCCCTCCGCAGGTGCGCACCAAGCGTTTGTAGAGCGGCCAGCTTGCAAAGCCGATGATCAGGGCCGCCAGAACGGGAACGAGGAAGCTGTGAAAAAAATAGACACCGGCCGCCAGAATAAGGATCAGGAGCCAGCGGGCGACCGGATTTGCAGGAAGTGGAGAAGTCATTGCAACGTGGTGGATGCGATGGCAGTTTTGCCATACTAGCACACGACGCGACGATGCACCAACCCGTCTGCGGTCAGGTCGCTACTTTCGGAAACCTTGCCGGTGCAAGGAGATTCGGCCTTAATTGCTGGTCTTATCCGACTTGAGCGAGTCGCCAACGGATTGCGCGGCATCCTTCACGGCATCGCCGGCTTTCTTAACAGCTTCCCCCGTCGCTTCGCCCGCCTTGTTTGCGCTTGCCTGGACCCTCGCTCCGGTAAATTCCGCCACATTGGCGTTGTAATTGTCGCGCAGGTCTGAGAGCTTGCGGGTTGCTTCGTCTTTCTCCGCACCGCCCACCGTGGATTGCCGCACCTCCAGTTCCTTGATTTCAGCGTTCAGGTCGGCCAGTGCCTTCTCGACCTCCTGCATGTTCACTTGTGAGGGCTCGGCCCTTGTGGATGCAGAAACTTGAGTGATCGACCCAATCTGAAGATGGCAAAGTGCCCTCGCGCGTGAGATATTGAATGACTTTCAGGAGCCTCAGGAAATGAGTTTCGCTCTCTTTATGGGCCACTAAGAGAAACCCAAACCAACCAAAAACCATGCCCGTCTACGAATACGTATGCCCCAAGTGCGGCGAGAAAACTGCCGAAGTCCTGACCATGAAGGAGCACGATGCGAAAAAAGTTCAGTGTCCGAAGTGTCAAGCTACCGAAATGCAAAGAGTTATCGGGCCGTTCTTTGCCAAAACGTCGCGAAAGAGCTGAGTCGTGGCACGAAACCTCGCGACTGAGGCGAGGCTGTGACATCGGGAGGTGCTTGGCTTCCCCGGTATCCAGAGTTCCGTAGGGAAGCGTGGTCGCGGCGAGACGGGGTTTCGCGAACTGGGCGTTGCAATTGGCGGCGCTGCGCTTCTTCGGGAAGACTGGAGCACGATGACCCGGGTGGGCGAGGCCGCCCAACTTATCGAATCGCACGGTAGCGACTGCGCGAAGAACGAATTCGAGCGGGTGCACATCGGTCTGAGCGTGTCTCCGCAAGATGACGACTTTGCCATTCCGACAGGACTCGACGGGCGGATTGACTTTGCGGCAATCGCCCGGCATTCTTGGCCAGACTTTGAATTCACGAGGGAGGCGAATCTCTCGGCTTTCCGGGTCGGACCGCCATGCATATAGAATCCGTGAATGCGATTCATGCGCGAGTATGTTCACGATCTATATCAACTCTGCACAAAGTAATCGAACCGACGATCAGCCTGACATTCCGTGGCACAAGCCCCGGAAAGCTTAAGGTCCTCGGATCATTCTCAAAACAAAGGAGACTTTGGTGCCGAATTTGCTAACGCCTTTCCAAGCTTCGAAGGTAGGCGCCGCCAATCTCGCGTTGAAACGTGTGACGCGAATCCCTGCAACAGCCAGACTTTCGCGGGAAGGGAGAGAACTGAGGCAGCGTATGAGAAGGCGCTTCATTGAATTCGCCATTCTGTTCTTGGCAACTCTGAATTCCAACGGATGCGCGAACCTCCGGAAGGAGGGGTTGAGACCAGCTGAGACGGTGATGCTATCGACTTATCCGTTGTCTTCCGACAATGCATTTGGCACGGGCTTTCTCATGGCCTTGAGAGACCGCAGAGTCCCTGGCGGCGTCGTGCCGGTCATGGTCACTTCAACCCACCTTGCAAAGACCGCGGATCGAGGGTCGATTTATATGCCGCTGCGCGGCTTCGATCGTCAGGGAGATCTCTCTGTGGCGATCCTGGAAGTTGTTCCGGCGACGAAGGGCAGGCCGTTTTACGTGAGGCATCCCTCTTTGGACGTTGCGGCATTTAAGGTTCGGCTTCCGGAGCAACTGCCAGTCCCTCTATTGTTGACGCTGCTGGAGGAGACGAATCTCGAGAAACGGAACGCCCCTCGGGCAGGGGAAGAGGTCAGCTTCGTTGGATTTCCAGAGGGCCAGGGGACCTCATTGGGCATGTTTCCTGTTTTGCGCGCGGGGAAGGTGGCATCGCTCGATCAGAGTCTCATCGGTCTGCGGAGCTTTCTCATCAATGGGGACGTTTATCCGGGAGACAGTGGCGCGCCGGTATTTCGCGCCTCTCAAAAGGGCAAGCCTAGCGTCGTGGGCATGGTTATCGAGCGCCTTGGCCTCGGAAGCAGGCGTCCATTCCCTCTGGCCCTGGCAGTCGATGCAAACGCGATCCGGGAGACATTGCGGCTGCTCGCGGAACGCGAGCGCTAGGGTCGAATCTTCGCTGGAAGCTCTCCAGAAAAAGATACCATCGAGAGAGGTTCACCGGGGGAACAGCCATGGGTCAACAAGATGGCTAACAAGTCGATCTATTGGAAGGCTTTAGACAGGTCGTCGAGCTTCGCGATGATCTCCTTCGGCAGGTGAACCGTGCCGGAATCTGCGTTGGCTCGAATTTGATCGGGCGACTTCGCTCCTGGAAGAACGACGGTAATCCCCGGCCTGGCAATCACCCACGCCAAGGCGACCTGGGCTGGGGTACATGAGAGTTGCAGAGCGACGTCGCGCAGATGCTGCGCGACCTCGAGATATCGCGGGAGGTTCTCCTTCGCAAAATACTTGCGGGTATGACGGTAATCGTTCGCTGGAGGAAGGTGTTGCGCGTCATACTTTCCGGTCAGTATGCCTTTTCCCATTGGGGAGTAGGCCATGATCCCGACCTGCCTTTCGATACAGAATGGTCGTTTATCCGAATCAATCGTGCGATCGGCCAGGCTGTAGGGGAGCTGATTGGCGACAAGCAAGCCGTGTTCCAACGCAGCCCCCACAAGATCGTTTGGGAAATTGCTTGCGCCGAACCAGCGGATCTTTCCTTGCTGTCGCAGCTTGCCGACAGCTTCCATCGTTTCCTCGATGGGTGTCAGCGGATCCGGCCAATGGGCCAGATAGAGGTCAATGCAATCGGTGCGCAATCGCTTAAGGCTCAGCTCGCAGCGTTCAGCGATATGTTTGGCGGAGAGGTTGCATGTTCGGCCCTCGACCCGCTCTTCCGCGAAGAGAGGTCCGACTTTGGTGACGATGATTGCCTTGTCGCGGCACCCGAGCTCCTCCAGCGTCTGGCCCAGCAGCCGCTCTGCCAATCCCCGTCCATAACCCTCCGCCGTGTCGAAGAGATTGATGCCGGCATCCAGCGCGGCTTGGACCATCCCGCGTGTCGCTGCGAAGTCCGTCGGGGTGGGTTCATAGCCGATGTCCCCGTAGTTGCATCCCGGCCAGGACATCGTCCCATGGCCCACTACCGAGACGCGGAGATCGGATTTGCCAAGCTCGCGGTATTGCACTCGGGCAGCTTAGTGGAAACTAGCTGGAAATCAACGGGGAGGAGCGGACCTCTAGCGGACGTGCTCGGGCAGCAACGGCTGCAGCTTCTTGATGTCCTGAGCCGCGTCACGATGGCAGACGAGCACCGCGTCCGCAGTCTCGACAACAATGAGATTCTCGACTCCACAGATGGCGATCAGTCTACCGTTACTGAGGGCGATATTGTTTTGAGACTGGAACTTTACGACCTCACCGCGCACGGTGTTCCCGCTGTCATCTTGCCCGAGATGCGCGGGGAGGGCTGTCCAGGAACCTACGTCGTCCCAATCGAACGCAGCTTTGAATGCGAGCACCTCGGAGGCTTGCTCCATGATCGCGTAGTCGACCGAAATCTTTGGAAGTTTGGAGAAGCGATCGGCAAGGTAGGGGGTGGCGTCACCTGTGGGGAAATCGCGAATGAACTCGCCGAGAGGCGGGGCGAGTCGCTCGGCCTCACGCAGAAAGATCTCGGCCCGCCAGATAAACATCCCTGCGTTCCAGGCGTATTGTCCGCTCTGGTAGTAGTTCTCCGCGGCGGCAGCATCCGGCTTCTCCACGAAGCGAATGACCTTATGAACCGAGTTGTGGCCTTCGCCGAGATGAAGGTATCCAAAGCCGGTCGAGGGGTATGACGGGGGGATCCCGAAGGTGACCAGCGCGTCGCGTTTTCCGGCCACTTTGGCCGCCTCAGTCAATTGCCGCTGGAAAACCGGGATGTTGTGAATGACCGCATCGGCGGGTAGCAGCGCGCAAATCGCTTCCTTGTCGCGAGCGCGCGCAAAACCGACGGCCAGCGAACACGCGGGAGCGGTATCCCGTTTTTCGGGCTCCGCGACGACGTTTTCCGCTGGCAGAAAGGGAAGTTCCTTGCGAATGGCTTCCGCCTGAGCCGCGTTGGTAAGAATGAACACCCGGTCCCAGGGAATAAGGTTTTCGACGCGGCGTACCGTCGTTTCCAACAACGTCCGGTCGCTGAGAAGGCGGAGCAGATGCTTTGGCGTCTTCGAACGGCTGAGCGGCCAGAAGCGCTCGCCGCTCCCGCCTGCAAGAATAAAGGTGAAGAGATGATCGGACATGGCAATAAACCTTTGGAGATGAATTCATGATGTTCGCGTCCGAAGGACAAAGCAAGTCTACCCTGAGCTGCTCGGCGTTCGTCAGGTTTTGACCCCCAGGGGACGACTGCTTAGGGCTCAACTGCACGGGGCGCGCGCCCAAGAACGCGAAGTGGTTGTCGACAGCACCGTGCAGGAGAAGAACGTGACCTATCCGCGTGGACACCAAACAGTATCGAAAGATCATCATGCGGTGCTGGAAGCTTGCCGATAAAAGCAGGAGTGCGTCTGCGGCGACGCTACCGCAAGGAGGTTCGCGCGTGCATCATGGCGCAGCGTTTGCGCAAGGACCCACGCAGGCGAAAGGCAGCGCGCCGGGGCCACCGGAGGCTGCGCACGATTGCCGGAGCCTTAATCCGCGAACTGGAGCGCAAGCTGCCCGCAGCTCTCCGAGAAGAACAAAGAGAGAACTTCACCCTTTACCGTCGGGTCTTGGCCCAAAAGCCGCAGGATACCGACAAGATTTATTCCTTGCACGAGCCGCACATCTACTGCGTGGCCAAAGGCAAGGAGCACAAGAAATACGAATTTGGAACCAAAGCCTCGGTGGCCATGACCAAAACCCACGGCGTCATCGTGGCGGCCGTGGCCCATGAGAAGAACCTCTACGACGCTCACGCTCTACCCGAAGTCCTCGACCAGGCTGAGGCCATGACCGACATCCGAGCCAAACGCGCCATCGTGGATCGTGGTTACCGCGGAAGAAAATTTGTTGATGGCACGGAGATCCTGGTGCCAGGAAGAGCTCCCAGAGGACAATCGCGAGCAACAGAGCGCGGCGATGCGAAAGCGCTTTCGCCGCCGAGCGGCGATTGAACCCCTGCTGAGTCATCTCAAGCAGGACTTTCGGCTCTGTGCGCTGCTTCCTTAAAGGTTTCCAAGGCGATCAACTCAATCTGATGCTGGCCGCCGCGGCATGGAACTTCCGCAAATGGATGCGGCTGTTCATCCTTTTTTGGCTTCGCTTCCTCGGCTCGCTCTCGACCCAAAACTTCTATCTCCCGCTACAGAGAATCACCTGAGAATTTTTCAGGGCCGACTATTTATGCGGGGGAGTTGGCGGATCTTCCCGGACGCCTTGCTCGATGTCCGGCGACTGTGTGCCTTCGCTTTTTCAAGGATTGTAATCAGCCCAGCGCGTCGTGTGCTGCGCGAAGAGCCTCCAGCCGGGCAAACCAGGTTTCGAGCCGCCGGCGGTGGTCTGAGACGACCTCCGCCGGCGCATTCTGAACAAATGACTCTGAGGCAAGCTTGCGCTCGACCTTCTCAATTTCCCCCCGGACCTTGGCCATCTCTCCTTCCAGCCGGTTCCTCTCCGCTTTGGAATCTACGATGCCTTCGAGCGGCAGAAAAATGACGCCAATCTCTGTCGGACAGGCAGCGGCGCCAGCAGGTTGCCTGTCGACCGGTTCGACGGACTCCGCATTGAGGAGAGCGCGAAGGACGGCTAACTCCGCCGTTACCCAGCTCTCCTGCGACTGCACCAGCCAGCGCAGGCGTTTGTTCGAGGGGATGTTGTAAGTCGCGCGCAAGGTGCGCGCCAGGGTCGCAGCGCGAAAAACCGCTTCGGCATTCGGTTCTGGCGCGATCTCCTCGGCCTGTGGCCAGCCGGCAAACTGAACGCTTCCCGAGCCGAATCCGAGACCGTGCCAGAGCTCCTCGGTAACGAAGGGAGTGAAGGGATGCAGGAGAAGCAGAACGCGCCTCAGGGTGTAGTCGGTCGCCGCCAGTGTGCCAGCCTTCCTCGCGGAGTCTCCAAGATCCGCCTTTGCAGCTTCGATAAAGCGATCGCAAAATTCGGACCAGACGAAATCATAGAGCGTCTGAGCGATCTCGCTGAAGCGATAGTTGGCGTATCCGGTTTCGATTCGGCAAATCGCCTCATGCAGCATGGCGAGCAAGTTCTTTGCGAAGATGGATAACTCATGTCGAAACGGATTCGCCTCAGGATCTACGGGGCCCTGTAACATCCGGAATCGGCACGCGTTCCAAAGCTTGTTACAAAAATTTCGGCCCTCCACCATTTGCTGCTCATCAAAACGAATGTCCTGGCCTTGAGGGGCGATGCGCATGAGACCATAGCGCAGACCATCCGCGCCGTACTTCGCAATCAAGTCGAGCGGATCCGGCGAGTTGCCGAGGCTCTTGGACATCTTTCGGCCCTGTTTGTCGCGGATGATCCCCGTGAAATACACATGCCGAAAGGGAACCTCGCGCATATACTCCAATCCGGCCATGATCATCCGCGCGACCCAGAAAAAAATGATGTCTGGACCGGTCACCAGCGCGCTGGTTGGATAAAATTTTTTCCGGGTAGGCTCATCCATGGTTTCATGCGCCCAGAGCCAGGACGAGAACCAGGTATCGAGGACGTCAGGATCCTGAACCCAGCCTTCCCCCGGGGGATCGATCTGGCAGAGAACGGATGTGTCGCTGCCCTCAGCCCGGCCGGATGGCGTCTCCGTTGTCTCCCTGTACCAGACGGGGATTCGGTGTCCCCACCAGAGCTGCCGCGAAATGCACCAGTCTTGAATATTTTCCAGCCAATGGTCATAAACTCTTTCCCAGCGCTCTGGAAAAAACCGAATAACTCCGTCGCGCACCGCTGCGCGTGCTTCCGCCGTTCTCGGATACCTTAGAAACCACTGTTCCGAGAGGCGTGGTTCTATGGGGACATCCGTTCGCTCGCTGAAGCCAACATTGTTCTCGTAGGGCTCCTCCTTGACCAGAACGCCCAGCTCGCGCAGCCTTTCAACGGCTTCGACTCGCGCTTCGAAGCGATCGAGATCAGCGAAATCCTCACCCGCCAGCTCATTAAGCGTCCCGTTTGGATTCAGAATATCGACAATCGGGAGACCGTGCCGCAGACCGATTTCGTAGTCTGCCTTGTCATGTGCTGGAGTGACCTTAAGCACGCCTGTCCCAAACTCGAAATCGACCGCTTCGTCACCGATGATTGGCAAGGTTGCTTGATTTTCGATTGGGAGAGGGCGCCGCGCGGTCTTGCCGATGAGGTGCCGGTAGCGCGGGTCGCGTGGGTTCACTGCCACTGCGGTATCGCCCATGATCGTCTCGGGGCGTGTCGTTGCGATTTCCAGAAAGGTTCCGGGTTGATCGATCACCTCCACCTTGAAGTGATAGAGGTAGCCTTTTTGCGGCTTCGGTATCACCTCTTCGTCGCTCAGGGCGGTTAGAGACACCGGGCACCAATTGACCATCCGTTTGCCGCGGTAAATCAGTCCCTTATGATAGAGATCAACAAAGATTTCCTGCACCTTGCGCGCGTAGGCTGTGTCCATCGTGAACCGCTCGCGACTCCAATCGCAGGAGCAGCCGAGTTTCTTCAGCTGGGCGATTATTATTCCGCCGTGCTTCTCCTTCCATTGCCAAACGCGCTTGAGGAACTCCTCGCGCCCAAGATCATGCCGAGTCTTCTTCTCCTGCTTGCGAAGCGCGCGTTCGACAACTGTCTGGGTCGCGATGCCGGCATGGTCCGTTCCCGGCAGCCAGAGGACCTCATGGCCGGTCAAACGGGCGCGCCGGGCGAGAATATCCTGAATCGTGTTGTTCAGCACATGGCCGAGCGTGAGAACGCCGGTAACATTTGGCGGAGGAATAACCAGCGAGTAAGCGGGTTTGGGCGAATCCGGATCGGCGAAAAAGTGGCGGTGTTCCAGCCACCAGGCATACCATTTCTCTTCGACCGCGCTGGGTTCATAGGATTTCGCAAGTGCCGACATGGAGGGTCGATTCTGCGCAAAAACGCCCCGCGTTCAACTGGCTTCTGGCACAAATTCCGCTTGCAGCGCCAGGAAACCACACTCAATTTGCAGCCATTGTGCGCCATGTCCTCGTCAGCCTCATCGTGCTCCTTTGGGCGTCAGTTTGTCGAGCTGAGTGGAACGTTGTGATGTGCGACAACCGTCGCTACGTCCCGATCGATAACGTCGCGACCTTCTACAAAATGAATCAGCCCGTTTCAATCGGGGAGCGATTTCGTCTCGCCGCCCCGGGCCGAAGCATCGAAGGTATCGCGGGCGGGCGCGACGTCCATATCAATGGGGTCAAGTATGTGCTTTGCTTTCCGATCGTGTCCAGGGATGGCCGCACGCTGGTCTCGGCAATGGATGTGGTGAAAATTATTGAGCCGATTCTCAGACCGCAGAAGATCAAGAATCCTGGAACGGTCAAAACGGTCATTCTCGACGCGGGACATGGCGGACTGGATAGCGGGGCAACCGGGCCGTTCGGCAAGGAGAAAGACGCCGCACTCGATGTGGTGTTGCGAGCCAAGAAGCTCTTGCAGGAGAATGGCTATCAGGTTCGCTCCACACGCCTCTCCGACACCTTCATTCCCTTGGGCGAACGAACGAAGTACGCCAACCGCCACGCCAACGCGATCTTCGTTAGCGTCCATTTTAACAAGAGCAAGACCGGCGGGGCTTCCGGGCTGGAGACTTACTGTCTGGCTCCGCGCGGGGTGCCGTCGATGGACGAAGAGAACTTGAGCTACAGCGATTACGTGCAGCATCCCGGACACCGAAATGATCCGGCGAATGTTGCGCTGGCGACCACGGTGCACGCCGCTCTGGTTCGCACTCTTGGCCTCACCGACCGCGGCGTAAAGCGCGCGCGGTTTGTCGTCGTCCGTAATATTCGGATCCCCGGAATACTCATTGAGGGCGGTTTCATGAGCGGGACGCCTGACGCCCAATTGATCTCCAGACCCGAATATCGCCAACGCATAGCGGAGTGCATTCTCGAGGGTGTCAATCGCTACAAGCAGGTCGTCACCGAACAGATTCCCTACCAGAGACCCTCAGCTGTCGTCGCTGCCACGGATCCGACCAGCGTTCCCAGCCTTGAAGGGGTGGCGCCTGCCGTCGGCTCCCAGATTGGAATAGAATCCTCGGTCGCTCAAGCACAGGAGGCCCTGGAGTCCTCGGTCAAGAAGAACTGAACAAGACGGCGAAAAGGACAAGTTCTTGTCCGAGGTTGGGCAGGGAGTTTTGGTGGCTGCGGAGGCTCATCGGTAATGGTCATGCGGGTTTGAGTATTCAATTCTGTTCGCGCCCCTGTCTTATCAGGCGAGCATGTCTGGGCTCCTGAGAATCCCGCGGCAGCTTGCGATTGTAATTCGGACCGCAAGCTGAAACCTTGCGCAATTCCCATGGACGACGACCCACCTCGCGACTCGCGCCTTGATCCCATTGGTGTATTCGACTCCGGCATTGGCGGGCTGACTGTCGCAGCGGCCCTGATGAAGCATCTGCCTTCCGAGATGATCTTTTACATCGGTGACACCGCGCGCGTCCCTTACGGCGGCAAGAGCCGGAAAACCGTGGAACGCTATAGCATCGAGATCGGCGGTCTCCTCCTTGCCGAACAGGCGAAAATGATCGTCGTTGCCTGCAACACGGCTTCCGCGCTGGCAGTGCCGCGAATGAAGGAGCTTTTCAAAGTCCCTGTCCAGGGTGTTGTCACACCGGGGGCGCAGGCTGCGCTACGGGTTACGCGCAACGGCCGCATCGGCGTCATCGGCACTCGCGCAACGATCGCGAGCGGCGCCTACGAGCATGCGATCCATGCAATCGATCGCAACGCAAAGGTCTTTAGCGAGGCCTGTCCTCTCCTTGTGCCGCTCATTGAGGAAGGGATGTTCGACGATCCCATCACAGACCAGGTCATCGATCGCTATCTTGCTCCGCTTTTTGCGGAGGACATCGATACTCTCGTGCTCGGCTGCACGCACTATCCGCTGGCCAGGGAGGCCATTGCTCGGGCGGCGGGCGACGGCATCGAACTGGTCGATTCCGCGGAGAATTGTGCGCTTGCGGTTAAGGCTCTTCTCGGCGCTGAGGTTGCCGCCGCGCCGGCAGAGCGTCTCGGAAAGCTCGATGTGGCCCTGACGGACTCTACGGAGAGCTTTCTCCGCACGGCCGAGCGGGCTCTGGAGTTGGAGATCGGCGACGTGCAACTTCGCATGGTGCAGGCGGAGTGACCCAGCGCTCTGCCATCTCTCCGGGCATGCAGCGCCAGTCTTTGCATAGACAAGGCGCGTTTCCGGTGTAAAGATTCAAGACATGCCGGCGGCTTTGGAGGAGAACGACGTGGTGAATCGTGTGCTCGATGGCGCGCGAATTTCCCAGGACGACGCCCGTGCGCTCTACCGGCTTCCCTTGGAGGAACTCGGGGCGATTGCCGACTATCGTCGCCAGGCCGCAAAGGGCGACGCCTACGATGGCCGCGGTGGAGAAATCGTGACCTACATCGTCGATCGGAACGTCAACTATACCAACGTCTGCAATGTGTATTGCAAGTTCTGCGCGTTTTACCGCACCGAGAAGGACGATGATCACTACGTTCTCAGCATCGAGCAGATCGACCAAAAGCTCGATGAACTCTCGGCGGAGGGCGGTGTGCAGGTGCTCCTGCAGGGCGGTCATCATCCCAAGCTCGGCATCGATTTCTACATCGATATGCTCTCGCACATCCGCGAGAAGTATCCGCAGATCAACATCCACGGATTCAGCCCGCCTGAATTCAACCATTTTTCCCAGGTCTTCGGAATGCCGCTGCGCGAGGTGATCGAGAAATTCAAGGAAGCCGGATTGGGATCAATCCCGGGCGGGGGAGGTGAGATTCTGGTCGACCGTGTGCGTGATCGTATCGCGCCACTTAAATGCAAAAGCGACCAGTGGCTCGAGGTGATGCGCATCGGGCACGAACTCGGCCTGCGCTCGAGCGCGACGATGATGTTTGGCCACGTCGAATCGGTAGACGACCGGATCGAGCACCTTCAGCGTCTGCGCGATACCCAGGACGAGACAGGCGGATTCACTGCCTTCATCTGCTGGACGTTTCAGCCGGAAAATACCCGCCTGAAAGCGGAAACAGTCACATCCGCCGAATACCTGCGCATGCAGGCGCTCTCCCGAATTTTCCTGGACAATTTCGATAACCTGCAAAGCTCGTGGGTTACTCAAGGCCCGAGGATCGGTCAGATGGCGCTGAAGTTCGGAGCAAACGATTTTGGCAGCGTGATGATGGAGGAAAACGTGGTCTCCAGCGCCGGAACGACGTTTCGCTTGAACGCGCGGGAAATCGAGGGCCTTATTCGCGACGCCGGTTACGAACCACGGCGCCGGAGCACCTGGTATCGATTGCTCGACTAGGGCCTAGTTGCTCTCTCGATGCAGTTTCAGAATTCGGATCATTTCGGCGATCGCTTTTGGATGCGCGAATCCTCCGTGGCCTGCCGGAATCACGAGTTCTGACTCCGCGAAATCCAAGTGCGAGCTGGAATAAGGCACAACGCCGTCAGTGCTGTTCAATTTGTTGCGTCGCCCGCGATTTCCGATGATCCAGTGCGATGGCACATCGGGTCGGAACCGATCGAGAGCCTGAAGAAAGTGCGAGTCGGGCGAAAGGCCATGGATGCCGGTAGGGAGCCGCCCCCCGGGGGCTGAGAAAACTCTCAAGCTCCGAGGCGATCCATTCTGGCAAGTCGATCAATCGCATACCCAGGGCCGCGAGGTTTCCAAGAGCAATCCTGCTTCCTCGATGGGGAGTAGCAATGAATATGACGCGGGCGACATCTCGCCTCGGATCGAAAATTACGGCATTCCTCGCCTGGCTGTTTGCGGGCAGCCTGCCGACTTCGGGCGCGACTTCCTCAGCTTCGGCTGCTGAAATCCCGGAAACCTGCGCCCTCGCGACAACGCCTCCCATGCTGTGTCCGATCAGAATCAGCGGTTTAACCAAGCGATGACGCGAAGTGACATCCTTCAGCGCCTCGCGCAGCTGTAAAGCGGAAAACGGGACAGGCTGTCCAGTCGGGTAATAGAAGAACCAGAATTGGTAGTGTGTACGAATTTCCCGCTCAGCCAAGAGTGCATTGAGAACGGGTTTCCACATACGGGGCGTTGACATCAATCCGTGGATGAGGACGACCGGCGTCTTGTCAACCTCGAAGGGCCGCAAGAAGATCAGGCGAGATGGAGATCCGAACCTGTTCGAGCGCAGCATGTAGCGAAAGCCGGCGCCAAACGACGGTCTCGTGGCTTCGGCCGCATCGAGCCAGGCTTCGAGATTCATTGCAACCGGGAGGTCCTTTCCAAGGTCGTCGATCGTCTCGAGCCTCATGGGGTCGGTAAGGGAAAGGTCCATTTTCCCGTTCGGACCTGGCAGCACCAGGGCGGTCGCAGCCACGAGAAAACCGGAGCTCGGCGCATTGGGATCAACTACCCCGTTCTGAGAGAGCCGGCCGATGACGGGCAAACCGAGCCCCTCCCGATGCAAGCCGCTGACATTTAGGCGCGATCTCTCAACGGGGGTTATCTCCGAGAACTCGCCGGGGCCGAAAAATTTTCTCTGATCGGTGAGCTTTACGGACTTGTTTTTCAGGAAGGGGAGCACTGCTCTTCGGTAGTCTGCGAAAGCAAGTGATCGCTGACGTGAATCGACTCCCTTCGCGCTGAGGATCGCCACGGCTTTGAGGATGGCTTTCTCGGCCGTCTCCTGTTCCTCGAGCGGTGGGCTTGCGGCGAGCGGACTTGATGAGAAGCAACCAGCCAGAGCGAGCGCGAAAAGAAGTGCCATGCACCCATCTGATCTTCGTGCGAAGGAAGCCATAAATCGAGAGCGCGGAAGCCGCAAGAGACGATGATGGATGCAGCGGCCTGTTTGCAACAATCTCAGGTTATTGCTCGAATGGCAGCGCCGAGCTCGAGTGTCCGCGCGAAGGCTTGACCATCACTTCAGCTCACTTGAGACTATCGACATGACGAGGCCAAAGGAATCCCCTGGAGACCTGGGAACTGGCGGATTGAATGTCTGACCCTGGACGGAAGACGATCGCCCAGATCCGGGCTGAAGCCAGAATGGGCGCGATGGGGGCGCGCGTTCACGCACAGATTGAAGAAGTCGCCCGCAAAGAGGCAAGCAACGGAAAGCCGTTTTGGGAACTGCGGTTGCGCGATGGCGGGGACACCATGACGCTCAAGGCGTGGAGCGACTCCCCGAATTTTGCTGCTTGTGAACAACTCGAACGCGGCGTTTCCGTGGAGTTGGAGGGCGAGTTTTCTGTGGGCCCCTTCGGGCTGGAAGCCCGGCGCTGGTCGCTTCGCTGTTTGTCGGAGTATGAGGCGGAGGAGCTATTCCAGGGTGATGACGCGGCGCGTGCAGCGGCCCAGGCCGATTTTGATCTTGTCTCGCAGCGCATGGGCCGTCTTTCCGACCCGCGGCTCCGGGCGCTGGCCGAAGCGTTCCTGACAGAATTCGGCTCGCGCTTTCGTCGCGCAGCCGCAGCGCGCCAAAATCACCATGCTTTTCGGGGAGGCCTGCTCCGTCACACGGCGCAAATGATCAAATCGGCAGAAGCAATCTGCGTTGCCTATCCCGCACTCAATCGCGACTTGTTGCTCGCCGGCGTCCTGATTCACGATTGTGGCAAACTTTGGGAAATGTGCCCGCCGGAAACGGGCTTCGAAATTCCGCGCGAGTTGCGCGGTGAGTTGCTGGGCCACATCAGCATCGGTATAGAAGTCGTTAACACCCTCTGGCGAAAGCTTCCCTCGGAGGGCTGGAAAGATCTTGTGCCATCTACCGAGGAAGTCCGGCTTCATCTCCTGCACCTCATCGCTTCTCATCACGGTGAACTCCAATTCGGGTCGCCGGTGGAACCCAAGACACCGGAAGCCATCGCCCTCCATTTCATCGACAATCTCGATGCCAAGCTGGAGATGATTCTGTCCTCCTATGGGCGGCAGCCCGAGATTGCGCCCAATATTTTCGAACGTGTTCGCGGTCTCAACGTCTCACCCGTGCGCGGCTTGCCCGGTTTCAGCGGACCCGAGTAACGGCGCCAGACGATTGGTCACTGCGATTTCGGCTCTTTGGCGGTTGGATTGCCTTCGTCCGGCTTTGCCGGACTTGGTGTCTCTGCGGCCTTGGCACTCAACTTTTCCAGAATCGGGGCTAGGGAAGGGTCGACTTTGATCATAGCTTGCTGGATCGCCTTGCGATACACCTCACGTGCAACTGTGCGCTCCGCCGGGGTGATCGCATCCCATTTCTTTTCTTTCGCGGCCTGAACCGTCGGGTCCTCGTGAGCCCGCTCCATCGCCGCCAGGAGTTTTTCGCGCTCGTCACGGTTCAAGCTGTCAAAGCCCGGTGTGCCATCTTCGTCCTTCCAAGCCCTCCGCGCCTTGCGCTCTATAACCCGCTTCCGCACCATATCAGCGAGGGTAGGATCGATCTCCATCATCTTCGTCCGCATGGCCTTGAAAAAATCCCTCTTTGCTTTCTCGGCGGTCCTCCGAAGCTCCCGAAGCTTGGGATCCTGCATCGCTTTCTCTCGCGCCGCCTCGAAGCGCTCCCGCATCTCCGGCGGAAGGCTTTCGAGGAGCCTTTCGCGCCACCGTCCCTCCTTTTCCGGCGGAGACTTTGGAGCGCTGCCCTCCTCAGCTTGCTGTGCAATCCCAGACGTCCCCACAGAGACGAACAAAAGTGCTGCTAACGCCAAAGCGGAGTATCTCATGGTCGTAATATAGAACTGTTCGGAGACTGAAAAGTTGCAGTTTTCGCTGCCAGGCGATTCCCCTGGGGTCATCGCGAAGAAACATTCAAAGCTTTTTGACGCATGGGAAGCCGGATTTTGAACGAGGCTCCCTGCCCGGGAATACTCTCGACGGCGACGTTGCCTCCGTGGGCCAATATGATGTGCTTTACGATGGACAAGCCGAGTCCCGTGCCCCCGGCGGCACGGGATCGGTCCTTGTGAACGCGATAAAAGCGTTCAAAGATGTGGGGTTGATCGACGTAGGGAATGCCAGGTCCATTATCACAGAACGCGATCTCGATTTCCTCCCCGACAGACTGGGCCTTTATCGTTATGAGAACCGCGTCCGAAGTCGCGTGGCGGATGGAATTGTCCAGCAAGTTCTCAAATACTTGCTCCATCCTGAGTGGCTCGGTGTCGGCCCATGTTACATCGGAGTTCCACTCAATCGCCACCTGCCCTTTGCGTTCCGAAATTGCAGGTGTGAGGCGCTCGATGACGCTGCCGAGGAGCTCGGGCAGGTTTGTGTCCTGAAAATTCAGTCTGGGCGAACGATACTCCAGTTGGGAAAGAGTCAGGAGATCCTCGATGAGGAGGGTAAGCCGGCGACCGTTCTTGGCCATCGTCTTTAGCCACGCCTCGGCTGTGGTCCGATCTTCGATAGCGCCGTCCAGAAGCGTCTCAAGATAGCCGTTGATGATCGCCAGCGGTGTTCGGAACTCGTGCGATACGTTGGCGACGAATTCGCGCCGCGCCGCCTCCAGACTTTTCACAGTCGTGATATCGTGGAAAACGATCACTGCGCCGAGGGGACGAGTTTTCGGTCGGGGGTTCAAACCGCTCGCGGAGACCTCGAGGTGCTTGGTTGTATAGCCATCCCGGGCCGGAGTTTCGAGCGAGATTTCGATCTGCCGCGGGACGCCATCGAAGAGTGTTTTCTCGACGGCCTGCTGAAGCTGGTGGTTAAAGAACACTTCAATTACGGTGCGGTTGACAGGCGATTGTGTCAGTTCGAACATCCGCTGAAGGGATTCGTTCACAAGGCGGATGCGCTGTGCACGATCCGTAATAACGACTCCTTCGACCATGCTGGAAAGGATTGCCTTCAGGCTGAAGCCCTCGTCGCTGATTTGTTGATCAAGTTGCTGAAGCAACTCGGAGATCCGCCTCACGTCATTAGCGGTCTCGTGGAGAACTCCTTTTCGTGAGCTGAGCAAGACAGGCCGGAAATCGCCCCGCGCAAGTCGTCGCAAGATAGCGCGCATTTGGTTAAAGGGTGCGATGATTCGGAAATAGACGAGAATCGCCCCCGCTACCGCGCAGCCGATGAGAATTGCCGTCCAGAAGGTCAAAGATCCAGCACTGTCTTGAAGCGGTAACCCTCGCCCCGCACCGTTTCCAGGCGCGAAGCGTGCTTTCCCAGTTTCTCCCTGAGGCGCCTGATGTGGGTGTCCACCGTCCTGGTGTCGATGGGATTCTCGTAGCCCCAGACATCATAGAGCAGAGTGTCGCGGGACTGCGTGCGGCCGCGGCGTTCGATCAAGACGCTCAGCAACTTGAACTCGGTTGTTGTCAGCTCGAGGCGACGGCCCTCAAGCCGCACATCAAATTTGTTCTTGTCGAGGTGGAAGTCGTCGACATCAAGCGCATCGGCGCGCGCTTTGGAGCGAGATCGCCTGAGCAGGGCTTGGACTCGTAGCACCAGCTCTCGCGGGCTGAAAGGCTTCGTCACGTAGTCGTCGGCTCCAATCTCCAAACCGTGAACGCGTTCGCCCGGTTCGCCCCTTGCCGTGAGCATGAGGATCGGGAGCGCCTCCGTCTCGGACTCCTTTCTGAGCGTCTTGCAGACAGAGTATCCATCCATGGCCGGGAGCATCAGGTCGAGCACGATGAGGTCAGGCCGATGTGTGCGAGCAATCTCCAGTCCCTTAAGCCCGTCACCAGCGGTGAGCACCAGGAATCCCGCCTTGGCGAGGTTGTATCTGACCAAGTCTACGACATCGGGTTCATCTTCAACGATAAGCACCGTGTCAGCCATGCTATCCGGGCTCATAACTAATCGATTGAGGCGTGGCAAGCGAGGAGCGAACTCGTCGGCAAGATGGCTGAAAAAGATTCGGGCCACTCGCGAACGATGCTCAGAACAAAGGAAACTGAACCGCGGTGGCCCGAATATGCTGCCTTAACCGATAAGTTAGACGCGGTCCAAGAGGGGACGTTCAAAGAAAAATGCAAAAGTTTTACTCTCTGGTCATCGCATCTCATAAGATATTAATAATGAACGACCGATGAGAATGATCGATGGCCTACGAAGTCTGTTCTGGATTTTGGGGATCGGGGGAGCGATTTTTCGAATCGTATGGCAATGCTTCGAGCCATTCAGGCCGACATAACCACCCTTAAGGTTGATGCGATTGTCAATGCGGCGAATGCCTCGTTGCTGGGGGGAGGGGGCGTTGATGGAGCGATCCACCGGGCCGCAGGGCCGGCTTTGCTTGAGGAGTGTCGTAGGCTGGGTGGTTGCCAGACTGGCGGAGCGAAGATCACGGAGGGCCACAGGCTTCCAGCTCGGAGAGTGATTCACACGGTGGGTCCGGTCTGGCACGGCGGGCATCGAGGTGAGGCGGACCTTCTTGCCTCTTGCTATCGGCGCTCGCTTGAAATCGCTCGCGAGAATAACCTTCGGAGTATCGCTTTTCCATCGATAAGCACCGGCGTTTACGGATACCCGGTCGAAGCCGCGGCGGCGATCGCAGTCGGAACGGTCAGGGAATTTGTCGAGGCGGAACCATCTGCTTTCGACGAGGTGGTTTTCTGCTGCTTTTCCGCCCGCGACCTCGAAATCTATGGCGGAATGCTCAAAGACCAGACCCAACCGTGATAGCTTCTGCCCGAGGATTCGGCGACGGTAAATCTGACTATGGCGACGGAAAGCGGAGCGGTTGGAAGGGTTGCTCGCCTGTGTACCCGGGCTCCCAATAGACTTCGGATATTCTTTTCCATCCCGCGCCCTCCGCCGGCAGGAGAGACCCCTCTTTCAGTTTTCGGCGCACCTCGGCGCGAAGCTCCTGGCTTCGGCTTTCCGGCGGCGAATCGAGCTCCAAGGGACGAATAACGACGGTGTTTTGGTCGATTACCTGGTAGTTGACGAATACGAAAGCTCCCTCGGGCACCTCTCCCGAGCTAATATTGCATTTCAAAGTAAGAAAACGGCTGTAACCAATACGCGAAATCCAGCCCTCGAACTCCCACACCTTCTTTTCTCGTGCTCTTCGGCCGCCCGACTGGAAACTGACGAAGTATCGGTCCCCGGTAAGCGGGACGATCCTTGCGCGGTAGACCCTGCCCTTTGCGTCTTTGTGCTCCCACACGCCGAGCAGCCAGGTATTGATATCCTTCAGAGGCCCGCCGGTGAGCGGGTAATCAAAGTAACAGCCGCCGAGTAAAGTACATAAAAACAGCAACGCAAGCGCTCGTATCCTCATCTCGTTGCGCGCTGCTATATCCGAGTTCCTGAAGCGAGGATAGGTACTTTTCGGAATAACCACTATTCCGTCTCGAATGTAAAACCCTTCACCGTTCATCTCTGCGTCCTTGCCCTCCGGTGAGACGACGACGTTGTCCCCAATCCGGGCATTCTTGTCGATAATCGCATTCCGGATGTCACAGCCGCGTCCGATTCCGATCGGCGGAGCTCCTTCTCCCTTGTTTCTGCCCAGGTCCGAATCGTAATAGTCGGCACCCATGAGAATGACGTCTTTCAGGACCGTATCGGGAGCTATTACGGAGCGGATGCCGACGATGCTGTGTTCGATAGTGGCCTTTTCAATGATACAACCGTCGCAAATCAGGGATTGATCGATGTTGGCGGATCGCACGACGCTCGCGGGCAGGAATCGAGGATGCGTATAGACCGGCGCGCCGGGCTCATTGAAGGTAAATTTGGGCTCCGGATCGGTCAGGTTGAGGTTTGCTTCGAAGAACGCTCCGATCGTTCCGATATCCTCCCAATATCCCTGAAAGATGTAGGCCCTCACGTTGTAATTCCTGATGGCCGCGGGAATGATGTTCTTGCCGAAATCGGCGAAATCATTGTCGAGGCACTCTTTGAGCACTTCGCGCTTGAATATGTAGATGCCCATCGAAGCCTGGTAAAGATCGGCATCACCAGCTTGACCGATGGAGTGAAGGAGGTCCGAAGGAATCCGCAGGCTGTTGAGGACCTCAGGGTCCTTCGGCTTCTCGACGAACTCGATGATCTTGCGCTTGTCGTCGGTGTGCATGATCCCGAATCCCGTCGCCGCGGAACGGTTGACAGGGATGGTCCCCACGGTAATGTCCGCGCTCGTCTCAAGGTGCTGCCGCAGAACGTGCCGGTAGTCCATTCTGTAGAGCTGATCGCCGCTCAGAATGACGTAGTAGTCGACCGGACGCTCGAGAAAGTAGCGCATGTTCTGTCGCACAGCGTCCGCGGTGCCCTGATACCAGTGAGAGCCCTCCGGAGTCTGCTGCGCCGCGAGAATTTCGACGAAACTCGGCGTGAAATTGTCGAACTTGTAGCTCGCGTTGATATGCCGGTGCAGCGACATGCTGTTGAACTGGGTGAGCACATAGATGCTGCGAATGCCAGAGTTCAGGCAATTGCTTATCGGAATATCGACCAGCCTGTATTTGCCGGCGAGAGGCACGGCGGGTTTGGCCCTCTCTTTTGTCAGCGGGAAGAGTCGGGTGCCGGCTCCTCCGCCCATGATGATGGCTAGGGTACGGTTAGTTGGTAGGATCAGGGGAAGCGCGCTCATAAGCGTGATTTGAATCTTGCCCGCGATCCATCGAATTGTCACGATTCAATATTCTATGTGTGGCATCGTTGGATACGTCGGAGGGGCGGACGCGGTTCCTATACTGCTCGATGGCTTGCGTCGTCTTGAGTATCGCGGTTATGATTCCGCGGGCATCGCGACACTCAACGGGGGAGGGATCGAAGTGCGAAAGTCGGTGGGACGCATCGCCGATCTTTCGAAGGTCATCGCGGAAAATCCTCCGCACGGCAAGCTAGGTATCAGTCACACGCGCTGGGCCACTCATGGCGCAGTAACGAACGAAAACGCTCATCCCCATTTTGACCAAGCCCGGCGCCTGGGGCTCGTGCACAACGGCGTGATCGAAAACTACCTCTCCCTTCGGGCACAACTCGAAGAGAAAGGGCACGCTTTTCAATCCCAGACCGATACGGAGGTGCTCGCTCACCTCATCGGTGCGAATTTTGAGCGGAGCAATCAGAAAACGCAGTCCGCGTTTGTCGAAGCCGTGCGGGAATCGCTTCGGCAAGTCATCGGCACCTATGGCATTGCCGTGATTCATGCCGACGTTCCCGGCGTGTTGGTCGGCGCGCGACGCGGGAGTCCGCTCGTGCTCGGGGTGGGGAAGGGAGAGCATTTCCTTGCCAGCGATGTTTCCGCGATCGTCGCGCACACGCGCGAGGCGGTCTATCTCAACGATTACGAAATCGTTGCCCTTAGAACCGATGGGTTTGATATTTCCACGCTCGCAGGCTCCGATGCGAGCTTCCAGGTCAGCAAGGTCGAGTTCCTGGCGGAGGATGTGGACAAGGGCAAGTTCGCGCATTTCATGCTCAAGGAGATCTTCGAGCAGCCGAACACGGTGCGCGACGCCATGCGCGGACGGCTCTCCATCGAAGAGGCAACTGCCAAGCTCGGCGGTCTGGAGATGAGCAACGCTGAACTTCGCCAGGTCGAGCGAATCATTTTGAGCGGGTGCGGCACGGCTTTCCACGCCGCGATGGTCGGCGAGTACCTGATCGAATCCCTCGCGCACATCCCGGTAGAATGTCGAATTTGCGAGCGAGCTGCGCTATCGCAACCTGCCGATGACGCGCGACACTCTCGTGTTCGTGATCAGCCAGAGCGGCGAGACGGCCGATACGCTGGCCGCGCTGCGCGAAAGCCAGCGCAAGGGCCACCGCGACCCTCGGAATCTGCAACAACGTGGCGAGCACGATCGCCCGTGAAAGCGACGGAGGCGTGTACATGCACGCGGGTCCGGAGATCGGTGTGGCGGCGACCAAATCCTTCACGTCCCAAATCACCATCGTCACACTGCTGGCTCTTTTGTTCGGGCGTATTCGCTACCTTTCCTACGCGGAGGGTCTCGACATCATCGCCGAACTCGAGAAGTTGCCCGACAAGGTTGCAAAGGCGCTCGAACTCGACAGTCAGGTAGCGGTCATCGCAAGAAAATATGCCGGCGCCGAGAATTTCCTCTTCATGGGCCGTCAGGCCAATTACCCAATTGCCCTCGAGGGTGCTCTAAAGCTCAAGGAGATCAGCTACATCGCAGCCTCGGGTTATCCGAGCGCGGAGCTCAAGCACGGCGTGATTGCCTTGATAAACGAGGAGACGCCCTCGGTTTTCGTCGCCCCGCACGATGCAGTTTTTGAGAAGAATCTCAGCAACATTCAGGAGGTCAAGGCGCGCAAAGGTCCCGTGATCGCAATCGGGACCGAAGGCGATGGGTCACTAAGCAAAGTTGCCGATGACGTCATTCTCATCCCCGCCGCTCCCGATTATCTCCTGCCGGTTCTCACGGTCATTCCCCTTCAGCTCCTGGCCTACCACATTGCCGTTGAATTGGGATGCGACGTGGACAAGCCGCGCAATCTCGCTAAAAGCGTAACCGTCGAATGATCAGGCGGCGCGGTCGCCAGCGCTACTTGCCGCCCACATAGGACTCGTCGGATCTGCGCGCCGAGGCCTGAACAAATACGGTCTTCACTCTTGGAATTCCCCCATGCAGCATCCGGGTGTAGGGGCCGTTGGCGTAATAATTCCTTGGCGAGTAAAGGTCCGCCCGGTTCTCCAATGTCGTGCATGACGTCAGGAGAACCGCTCCTGCCGCGCCAGCGATAACGAGGAGGGGTGCTTTCACGCTCGAAAGGTAAACCGTTTCCGCGGCAGGCTGTCAATCCGGGACAATTTGAACATTGAGACAACGGCCTCCAGCGGTGAGAGTTTCCCGCTCATGCTTGCCTACTATATCCATGACCTGAGTCCCTTCGTTCTGCGTTTCAGCGAGAACTACGGCGTGCGGTGGTACGGTCTGGCATATCTGGCCGCTTTCTTCATCGGAATTCTCATCGTCAGACGTCTCTCGCAACTTGGCTATTGTGACATCCCTCCGCAGAAGGTTTCCGATTTCATCATAGGGGGCGCGATTTTCGGGGTGCTGCTTGGCGGGCGCCTCGGCTACATGCTCTTTTACGACCTGCAGAACTTCCTGAGCAATCCGCTCATTTTCTTTCGGGTTATGGACGGCGGGATGTCCGCTCATGGCGGTATCCTCGGGCTCACCCTTTACACGCTTTGGTATTCCTTCCGACACAAGGTCTCCTGGCGAAACATTGGTGATAATCTTGTGGTCGCCGCGCCCCTGGGCCTCTTTCTCGGACGCTTGGCGAACTTTATCAACGGAGAGCTCTACGGGCGTGTCGCCAGTGTACCGTGGGCAGTACAGTTTCCAAAGGAACTCTACGAGGCGCCGCCGGAAACGGTACAGCTTGCTCTCAGCGAAGCCGCCACAATCAATCCTGAATGGATCAGCGTCGAAGACGTAGTCGAAAATGTTCGCCATTCCACCGGGCTGAAGGCTCAACTCGCCGGCACGCTATCTCCGCGTCATCCCTCACAATTGTACGAGGCCGCGCTCGAAGGTCTGGTTCTCTTCGCGATTCTGTGGGTTTTGCGCACGCGCTTCCACCTCCGCAACGGCGTTCTAACCGGGTTTTTTTTTGCCGGTTACGCGATCTTGCGAATGATCGGCGAGCTCTTTCGCGAGCCAGACGCTCCGCTCACGGGACCATTCACGCGCGGACAATTTCTTTCGCTTTTCCTGTTGCTTATTGGTTTGGGGTTTTTCGTTTCGGCATGGCTGCGGCCCGATTTTCCAGTTTCCCGCAGGCGGAAATGATGGCCGGAGACCGAAATGGTTGTCGTCGAATATCAGCGAGGTGTGCATTTGCCGGAAGCGGGACTTTGGCTTGATGCGCGCGACCCGCGCGATCTCGCCTTTGTTTCGCATGCGCACAGCGACCATACCGGATTTCACAAGCGGATTCTTTGCTCGCCCGCCACTGCGCGCTTTATTCAAGTGCGACTGGGCCTGGATGTCCGCGCGTTTGAAACCTTGGCCTTTGGCCAGATCAGGAGCTTCGACGGCTGGTCGGTCAAGCTGCTGCCGGCGGGTCACGTCCTGGGATCCGCGCAGTTATTCTACGAGTCCGCAAGCGGCACTCTCCTCTACACCGGCGATTTCAAGCTGCGGCAGGGGCTATCCTCCGAAGGCGCCGTCACGACTCACGCCGAAACGCTTGTTATGGAGACCACCTATGGCCTGCCGCGTTATCAGTTTCCCCCTGTCAGCCAGACACTCGAAGCCGTGGTGAAGTTTTGCCTGGAGGCGCTGGAGGACGGACAAACGCCCATACTCCTCGGCTATGCGCTCGGGAAGGCGCAGGAGATTCTCGCCGCTCTTCACGGCGTGAAGCTTCCTGTCATGGTGCACGCCTCGATTGCCAGGATGGCGAAGGTTTACGCGGAATTTGGCAGTGCCTTTCCACCTTACGCGGAATTCGAAGCGGCGACTGCGGCCGGGCACGTGCTTATTTGTCCCCCCAGCGTGAACGGCTCGAAAATGCTGCGCAGTCTTCGGGGCCGCGTGGCCGCGCTTACCGGATGGGCGATGGATCCCGGAGCGGTTCACCGGCTTCAGGTGGATGCCGCGTTTCCCCTTTCGGACCACGCGGACTACGGCGATCTTCTACAATATGTGCAAACCGTGCGTCCCGATCGTGTTCTTACCCTTCATGGATTCGCACAGGAGTTTGCGCGTGATCTCCGCGGGCTGGGCGTCGAGGCCTGGTCCCTTGCCGGAGCAAATCAACTCGAGTTCTCCATTTCAATGTCCGCTTCACCAGCTAGACCAAAGTTCTCTCCCGATCCCGATGGGCCGGGCGAAGATTTTGGTTTCAATCGATTTTGTCAGGTGTGCCAGGTGGTGCGCGAGTCAACGGGAAAACTGGACAAGGTTCGCAGGCTTGCCGAATACCTCTGCTCGCTCGATGTGAGGGAACTTCCGCTTGCAGCCGTCTGGTTGACCGGGCGCCCTTTTGCTCAACGCGATCCTCATCCTCTCAATCTGGGCGGCGCCATAATCTCGCGCGCTCTTCTGTCGGCAAGCGGACTCTCCGAAAACGAACTCCGCGCGATTGCTCGCAAGCACAATGATAGCGGGATGACCGCCGAGGAGGCGATGCGAACCAAACCCGGAGACCGCGCGCTCGCAATTGCGGAAATCGGTGAAATTATTCACAAGCTGCGGACGGCACGCGGCCCGGTCCTAAAAGCCGAGATCCTCGCCGGGGCCTTCGCAGCCCTTCCCCCTTTGGCCTCCGGCTATCTCGTTCGGATTGTCACCGGAGATCTCCGCATCGGCCTAAAGGAGGGCCTTCTCGAGGATGCGATCGCCAAAGCCTTTGATCAGGACCCCGCCGCGGTGAGGGAGGCGCACATGCTCCTTGGGGACATCGGACGAATGGCGCTGCTGGCCCGCGAAGGTCGTCTATTTGAGGCAGAGTTGACCCTGTTTCAGCCCGTGCGATGCATGCTCGCAAGTCCCGAGCCCGACAGCGGCGCGGTTTGGGATCGGCTCGGCGGAAGCGGAGTCGTTTGGATTGAGGACAAACTCGACGGGATTCGCGCGCAGATTCATTGCGCAGGCGGCCGCTCTCAAATTTTCTCCCGCGACCTTCGCAACATCACGGACACTTTTCCTGAAATCGCCGAGGCGGCTCGTCAACTCGATCGCCACGCGGTGTTCGACGGAGAAGTTCTCGCCTGGCATGCAGGCCGTGCATTGCCGTTCTTTGAGTTGCAGAAACGGCTCGGACGCCGCGAGCCCGACCTTTTCCTTGGGGGGCAGATTCCCGTTGTCTTCGTGATTTTCGATCTCCTTCTTCTGGACAACGTTTCGCTACTAAAGACGCCTCTTGGCGAACGCCGGCGGCTGCTCGAAAGTATGTCCCTGGCTGGGCCGTTGCTTCGCGCACAACTCTCTCGCGCCCTCAGCTCGGACGAGATCGAAGCAGCCTTTCTGGCCGCCCGCCGGCGTGGAAATGAGGGATTGGTAGCGAAAGATCCCGCCAGCTTTTACACGCCCGGGAGGCGCGGCCTGTCCTGGATCAAATTGAAAAAGGATTTCGCGACGCTCGATGTGGTCGTCGTTGCTGTCGAATATGGGCATGGCCGGCGCAGCAAGGTCCTCAGCGACTATACGTTCGCCGTCCGTGACGAAGCTACGGGCGCGTTACTGCCAATCGGCAAGGCCTATTCAGGGCTCACCGACGGGGAGATCGATGACTTAACAGCCAGGTTCCTCAAGCTTGCCGTCTCGCGGCGAGGCAACAGGATCGAGGTCGAACCGGTGATCGTGATTGAGGTTGCTTTTGATTCGATTCAGGTGAGCAGTCGCCACGCCAGTGGGCTGGCCTTGCGATTCCCGCGCATCAAGCGCGTTCGCTGGGACAAAGGCGTTCGCGACATCGATACGCTGGCCACGGCCCGCAGTCTTGCGGGAAGCGCGATTCCTGCCTCCTCGGCGAAGCAATCGAAACATTAAAGGTAATCACTCATCTCGTAGAGGGCCGGGTCACGGGTCGGCAGCTTGCGCGGAGATCTTGTGAGGGCAGGCTTCTCTTCACCCGTCTCACTCTCGGCGAACTCTTCACCAAGGTTTTCGAGCGAATCGCCGAATTCCTCCTCGAGTTTCTCCGGATCCTCACCCCGTTCGAGTCGTTGAATCATCTGCTCCATCGCCTCGGGCATTTTCTGGCCGGTCGCTTCAGTCATCTTGCGCATCAAGCGTCCCAGCTGCCGCGGATCGGGGTTGTCTTCATTCATCGAGGACATTTCGCTTTCCATTTCCGCCATCACCCGCTCCATGCGAGGATCCATGCTGTCCGTTTCCGCGGGAGCATCTGATTTTTCCTTTGCTCGGCCAGTCACCGCGAAATTTGAAACCATTCGCTCCATGCGCGCTTGAGGGTTGTCGGGACAACGCGGTGTCAACTGGCCCTGAGCCAGGCTCCTCGCTAGAAAACTGTAAATGCGATTGGTATCCGGCGAATAAAATTCGTAGATTGGCATTCTCAGGGAAGTATATAAACGAAGGGGTTCGATGCACGCGGGAACTCTGCGCCTGCGCGCGAGAGCTTTATCCGAGCATCGAGCCGATCAACTCGTCCAACGCGACAATGGCAAACGAAGTGGCCGAATCCGACACCGCGTAGGGAAGGATGAGCTGCCCGCAATGAATCATTCCTCCGCAGGTGTAGACGACATTCGGCACATAGCCCTCACGCTCGTGAGATTCGGGTTTGATTAAGGGTTCGCGAAGCCGCCCGATGACGCGGCTCGGATCATCGCGGTCCAGCAGAATCGCGCCGATGCAGTACTTGCGCATTGCGCCCACGCCATGCGTCAGCACCAGCCAACCGGCATCGGTTTCGATCGGCGATCCACAGTTCCCGAGCTGGACGAACTCCCAAGGCTCGGCGGGACGCATAATTATTCGCGAGTCATACCAGAAGTGCGGGTGTTCCGAAAACATCACATGAATGTTCTCGTTGTCCTGACGGGAGAGCATGCAGTAGAGCCCACTAATCTTTCTTGGAAACAGGGCCATCCCCTTGTTCTGCACTGCAGGGCCGTTGAGCGTGCAAACCTTAAAATGGAGAAAGTCCTCGGTTTCTAAAAGCTGGGGAAGGACCGTTCGGCCGTCATATGCCGTGTACGTCGCATAGTAAATTGGCGGCGAATCTCCATCTTGAAAGCGGACGAAACGCGCGTCTTCAATTCCGTTGCTTTGGCTCGGAGAGAAAGGGAAGATAATCCGCTCTGAAATCGGCTGGTCGGGCCCGAAGGCGATTTCACAGTTCGAGCGCGCCAAATGAATCATTTTTGCGCCGATCGTTGGGGCTTCAGGATCGGGATGGTATCGCTTGCGAGCCTCGACTTCGGATCGGAGTTGATCGAGGGTGAATTTTTCTCCAAGCGAGTCGACAACCAGCCGCGCGAAATCTGTGCCGAGGCTCAGTTCGATTACCTTGCGCAGAAAGAGCTCGCGCTCGTAAGCCGCGGAGGGGATCGGCCTAGGCTCCGTGACATAGCGCGAAGCCGAATCAAGACGGATCTGAGCGTCCCGATCCACCAAACCCGATCGGAAAGTAATCGAGGAGATATGACCTTCGCCAGTTGCCCGAAGACTCAGAATGACGCGGACAGAGTCTTTCGCCCTGTTTGACTGGTCCGGATGAGGGATGATGCAAGGGTTAAAGAGAGCGGCGCTTTCAAGCGAATACTCGCTGGTGAAATATGAACCGATCAGCAGTTGACGTTCTTCCGATAGCGGTTGGTCCGTCGGGAGATAGCCCTGCACCTGCTCGAATCGTAGCGCGAAGATATCACGAATCCTCTGGTGACGGTTTCCGAATTCGCCGAAAACGTCGTCCAGCGATGCTCGAACCCGGTCTTCGGACAGCGCAAGGATTCGAGCAAGGATCTTGAGAGCGCGCGGAGCATCGATGGGATTAATTGCACTGGGCCCGATCATCGTGGGAAGAAAAGGACGTACCAACACGCGGGAGGGATCCGGACGCAATGTTACCGGGAGGCGGCGAACGGTTATGCGATGATGACTCATTTGACGCGGTTAAGTTGAAAGATGCCTGTCGATTCGAGAAAAGGGCGCGTTTCCGGCCGCAAAACGAAGGCTGGATGGGTCACCATTTTCTTCTTTTCCGGAACCGTTCACATTTCGGTCTCATTACGCCGATCGCTCATCGCGTTCGCCAATCAGAATGTCAAGGTCGTTGCTGCATTTATCCCTTGCCGTCCTTTCAAGTAGTGTTAGCATCCCTGCATGTCGTTTTTCGCAGGCTTTTCGCCGAATCTTGCCTTTCGACTCGGGTTGCTCCCGAGCCGACTTACTCTCCTTTCATAGACGGCATAGGCTGCGTTCCGGCGGGCGCGGTTAATGCCGCGACCGTTTTCCTCTTCTCGCCGGACAACCAACAGTCCTATGTCCAACAACGTAATTATCTTCGATACCACACTGCGGGACGGCGAGCAGTGTCCGGGCGCCAGCATGAACTTGCGCGAGAAGATGGAGATCGCCCGTCAATTGTCCCGAGTGAATGTCGATGTCATCGAGGCGGGTTTTCCCGTGATAAGCGCGGGTGACTTCGAAGCGGTGCAAACCATCGCCGAGGAAATCAAGGGTCCGATCATCTGCGGGCTCGCCCGGTGCGTGCCAAAGGACATCGACGCGGCGGGAGCCGCGGTCAGGCCTGCCCGCGACCGCGCACGAATCCACGTCTTCCTGGCAACTTCGGCCATTCATCGCGAATTCAAGTTGAAGAAGGCCGAGGAAGAGATAGTGCGCCTCGCAATCGAGGGTGTGAAGCGCGCGAAGGCGATGGTGAAAGATGTGGAGTTTTCCCCGGAGGATGCTTCGCGCACGGAACCGGAGTTTCTCGCCCGGGTTGTGCAGGCTGCTATCGAGGCGGGAGCGACCACGGTTAACATCCCGGACACGGTCGGTTTTGCCGTGCCGGAGCAATACGCTGCGCTGATCAGCTACCTGCGAAACAACGTGAGCAGCATCGATGATGCCGTCATCAGCGTGCATTGCCACGATGACTTGGGCCTGGCTGTCGCCAACTCGCTGGCCGCCGTCAAGGCTGGAGCGCGCCAGGTGGAAGGCACGTTTAACGGCATCGGCGAACGGGCCGGGAACTGCGCACTTGAGGAGGTGGTCATGGCTATCAAGACCCGCGGCGAATACTTTGCAGGCTTGCAAACCGGCGTCGTGACCCGAGAGATCTTGAAGACTTCGCGCATCATCAGCCGCATGAGCGGTCTGCACGTCGCCCGCAGCAAGGCGATCGTCGGAGAGAACGCCTTCGCACATAGCTCCGGCATTCATCAGGATGGCATACTGAAGAAACGCGAAACCTACGAGATCATGGACCCAGAGGATGTCGGCTGGGGTGGGACGGAGTTGCCCCTGACCAAGCATAGCGGGCGACACGCCATGGTCGCGCGTCTCGAGCATCTGGGCTTCAAGCTGACAAATTCGGAGATCGCGAATGTCTTCCAGCGCTTCAAAGACATCGGCGACAAGAAGAAATTCGTCTACGATGACGATCTGTGCGCCCTTGTTGAAGATTCGATGTCCGTGGGCACTGAGACCTATATCCTGGATTACATCCACGTAACGAGCGGCTCTACGACGGTTCCCACCGCCACGGTTAGGCTGAAGAGAGGCGCGGATACGCTGCAGGATTCAAGCCCGGGCAACGGGGCGGTGGATGCCGCAATGCAGACGATCGACCGCATCGCCAAGCGACGGGGTCATCTGGTGCAATATAGCGTCGAAGCGGTGACACAGGGGCGAGATTCGCTGGGGGAGGTGACTTTGAAGGTCGATTTCGGTGATGGGGAATTGATTACAGGCAAAGGTGCAAGCACTGACGTCATCGAGGCCAGCGCTCGCGCCTACGTTAACGCCGTCAACCGCGCCGAACTGCTTCACGGACGCAAACAGGCCGCCGCCCTGGCGCCGATTTGAGCAATCGGCATTGATGGGTCTCGGGCGCTGGCTGGCACAGATTGGCGCTGCGCCGGTGGCGTCGTCACGCAGCCGAAAGCCTACTCGCGTTCGGTCGGGATGCTCGAAGCCTTCGTGCCGTCCGCCTCCCGCAAGGTCGCTGGCCTATCCTCCTCTGATCAGCCTCATCAGTGGGATCGCTTTCGCCAACCCGCGGCGCTTGCCCTACGATGGCGGAACTTCGCTCGTGATTTGGTCGACGATGTAACTTAGTCGGACCATGCTCAGGCGGCTCCGCGAGCGACGTAGTAGTTGTTTTGGATGTCATGTTCGAGCGTGCGGACTTCGACGTCGGCGAAGCCCGCCGATTTCAAGAACTCGATCGCCTTTTGCTCGCCCCACATTGCGCCGAGACCCATGCCGCCTTGGGCAAGCGAGGTCGTCATGCAGTGCATGCACGAGATGGTGTAAAGCAGCGTCCCAATGGGGTGATCGCGATTTTCCGCAATCGTGCTCGAAGCCCGAATGTCCTGCATGAGGAAGACTCCGTCCGGCTTGAGGCTGCGGCGAATGCCAGCAAGGACATTGTCAGGGCGCGCCTGGTCATGAATCGCGTCAAATGCCGTAACAAGGTCGTAAGCGGACTCCGGCGCTTGACAATGGAAAGCTGTGAGATCACGCGCCTCGAAACGCAGATTGCGCAATCCGAAGCGATTCGCGTGATCGCGTGCATAGGCGATGGCCTCTTCGCTGAGGTCGTATCCCGTAAAGCGGCTTCGGGGAAAAGAAGCCGCGCCGCGCGGCGTTGTTCGCCCCGAAAAACAGCTAACTGCGCGCCCACGGCGCGCGCGATAGCCTTATAGGCCGGATCAGCCTTACTGTCGCGCAGGACGGCATCGGCGGTCTGGGAGGCGTCCTTCCATTCGCCGGTGCGAAAGTAAGCCCCTGCGAGGCGGCTTAGACAGGAGAGCTCGCCGGCTCTTTCTCTGGCGGTGCGACAGTAACGGATTGCTTCAAGATGTGCGGCGGCTTCACCGGTGTAATCCGCGCCGTACTCGCAAACGTTGGCGCGGCGGCGATAAGCCAGCGCGGTCTGCTCGGGCAGTTCTTGATCGAGCGCAATTTTCAGTGCTCGTTCGACAAGCTCAGAGGCTTCGGAAGCACGGCCGCACATTGCCGCAACCAGCCCTGCGTAGCCGATTGCTTCGGAAATCAGGGCAGGGTTCTCACTTTTCTCTGCCTGACGGCGTGCGGAAGCGACCGCTTCGCGAGCCTTTCGCACGAGGAGACGATTGGCGAGATAGTCAGCGTAGGCCAGCCAGCAACCTGCGGCCTCGTAGGCGGTAAGCCTTCCTTCTGCCAGCTCCACAGCGGTTTCGAGATGGCGACCAGCTTCGTCGAAGCATCCTGCATTCAAATCGAGCTCTGCGAGTCGGCGATGGGCTTCGACGAGTCGCTTTGTATCCGGAGTCATTTCACAGATTTCCTCCCATGCCAGGCGGGCGATCGAATGCTCGCGGCAGTTCATGGCGCAGCGCGCCATTTCCTCCAGGGTGCGAAGGCGAGAGCCAGACTCAAGATCAGCGGACCAAATGTCGAGCGCCTGCCGGAGGAAACCAAGCGCATGCCGGAATCTGCGTTGCAGGCAGGCCTTTTCGGCGGCCCGCGCGCGATTGGGTCCCGCTTCGGCCAACCAGCCGTCGTCGAAAAGACTATCCAGTCCGTCGGGCGATGCGCCGGCAGAGAGCAGGACCGGCACCGAAAACTCGACTCCAAGCAGAGCAGCCTTTTCCAGCGTCTCTCGGACGGAGGCCTTTAAGGTGCGCCGTTTCACGGCTCATAATAGCGGGTTAGCGAACAAGGATCAAGCAGCCCGCCTTTCCAGACGTCGCATGCCTCGGCAACCTCTATGATAGCGTAAGACTAAGTGAAGGGTTTATTCCGAGAGAAATTTTCCCGGAATCCTGCGATCAATAAGATTGCCGGTTCGGACTAAATGGAAATTTCTCCATGTTAGCGCGCAGGCGGTCGTAAAGTTCGACAGTCCAGTCGGGCGCCTTTGTGAGCGTTGGGTCAATGTTACCCTGACGAAAATCGCACGGCGCGATGATGAGCCGGACGTTGTCCAAACCGACCCGCGCGGTAAGAACGAATAGATCCTCAATGGCGGGGTCGCCGATGGCGAGGCAGCCGAGGGATGCTGCGCCTCCATGGATCATGATGTCGCCGCCGAGGTTCAGGAGATCGCGGCCGTCGTTCCGAGCGCGTTCAATATCATCGGCATTTGGATAGTTCACACGCAGCGAAAGATGATAACGGCTGTTTGGATTAAGAAGTTCGATGCGATAGAATCCCTCGGGCACTTGCTTGTCTCCTTCGCGAAGCTTCGGGCCGGAGACCCCGCTGGCGGCGAGAATTTGATAGTGGCATACAAAGCGCGGCTCAGCTTCGTCTTGAGACGCATAAACCTCGAGCCGTCTCTCTGACTTGAAAGCAAGCAGGGTCAGGTTGCGCGGAGGCCACGCCACATCGACTCGCTCGAAGGCGGGGCGAATGCGGCGCTCTACAGAAGGTCCAATTGCGGCGAGGACTTGTTCGATCGTTCGCGGTTGGGATGGCAACGAAAAGGGACGAAGAAACTGGCGGTAAAGCCACCACGCGAGACCGCTCAACAGAAGCAAAATCGCAACGAGCAGACGGATCGTCATCGCGAAGATTCTTTGCCCGGTTTCGATCTCACGAAACTCGCTACTCTCTTCGTTAGAGGCTCCCCTCGCGCACGTAGTAGCTATGTGCAGCCCGCAAAGCGTCGTGATAGTCTGTCGTTGCGCTCCAGCCGGTGAATTGCTCGAACTTTGAACCATCCACAACCCAGCGGCTCGGCCAGATTTCCCGCACGCGGTCGCGTGTGAGACTCGGAGTCTGAGCGCGCAGAGTGGGGCTGGCATCCACGGCGCGCGCGAGAATTCCTACGAGGGCCTGCGGCACCGGCAGAGTCATCCCCTTCGCATTGCTTGCGGTCGCTGCAGACGCGATAAGCTGCCAGTCGGTGATCCTCTGTGCGGAGGCAACATACAAGCTCTGCGCGAGAGATTCCTTTTCGAGAGCAAGGAAAATCGCGGTCACGAGATCTTCCACCGCGATGAAACTGTAGGTCTTGGAGTGCCACCCGGGCTTGATCCGAACCCGGCCGCGCGCCATCCGAAACAGAGGCAACGTCGCGGTGTCCCGGGGACCGAGAATCATTGGGGGCCGCAGGATCGTGATCGGGCGATTTGGAAACTCGCGTCGAATGGACACTTCCATGGCCAGCTTGGACTCCCCATACCAGGTGATGGGGGTGTCGCGATCGTCCTCGGTGCGAGATGCTTTGCCGGGCGGTGTGGGCCCCCCTGCTGACTGCGAAGAAATGACGACGGTGCGGCATTGCTCGGGCAGCGCGCCAAGGGTGGCGAGTGTCCATTCAACGTTGGTGCGAAAGTAATCGCTTCGCGCGCGCTCGAAGAGAACGGCCGCGCCCAGGATCGCGTATTTTGGCGATATGCTCGACCATTGCCGCGGTGCAGTGGAAAGAACCCGCAGGCGCTGCGTGTCTAGTTTTTCGAATCGCAGTTGCTGGCTTAGTTTGTCAGGGTTGCGCACGGGCGCGAAAATCTCGAGACCTTCTTTCAGTGCCCTCGCCAGGATATTGCGACCCAGAAAACCAGTGGCGCCCGTGAGAAGAAGGCTCACAATCGTGTTGGCGATACCGTTGTTCGCCGCAGGGCAAGTTTGCTCCCGCTAGGACGAGGATTTCTCATAAATCCTCCATTCCTGCCGCTGGATAGCCCCTACCATGTAGGAATTCTCGAGAATCTCGGTGTTGCTTTCATCAATCCAGCCGAGTGTCGCGTCGGCAAACCGATCCTTCGCGCTGACAAACTGCTCATACAAGAGCCAGGCATGCAGCCCGCGATCACGAAACCGCGGGGCAATTCCGTAAACGACCTGCCGTGCGCTACTAATCCGTTTGGTCTTCATCAACCACAGGACATGCGGCAACCGGAGCAAGTGAGGCGTCTTTTTTAGGCGGGCAAGGATCTGATTGAAGTCTGGCAGGGACAACGCAACACCTGCATTCTCGCCATCGATTTCGGCAATGAGCATCATTTCCGGATCGGCAAATGCCTTCATATCGTCCGCTGCGGCAAGCAGGTCGTCCATCGAGATGGGAATGAATCCCCAATTGCGTTCCAGGGTGGAGTTGTACACTTCGCGCACGATCTTCAATTCTTCCTCGAGCCGGGACAAATCGATAGGGCGCAGCCGGATTCTTGAACGCTTGGAAACCCGCTCGACGATGCGCTTCAAACGCTCGGGGACTTCAAGGCGATTCAACGGCAACTCGAATCCGAAAGATCTGCACACCGCTTGGAATCCCAACTGTTCAATCAAAGCCCTTTGGTATTCGGGATTCCAGACAAGCCCAAGGCACGGGGGGTGTTCGAAGCCTTGCACCAGAAGACCACATTCGTCATTGATGCTGGGATTGTAGGGACCGCGCATCGATTCCAGTCCGCGCGAGCTAAGGACCTTGGCAACGGTGTCAAAGAGAAGTCTCGCAAGGCCAATGTTATCCTCGCAATCAAAGAATCCGAAGAATCCCGTCCTGTCTCCATATCGCTCGTTGTGCGCTCGGTTGACAATCGCGGCGATCCTTCCGACCGGTTGGCCATTCCTCCAGGCGAGAAAGGGATAGATTTCCCCGTAGACACGATTGAAAGGTGACTTCGGTGACAGATGTTTGGCGACACTGCCAGGAAAGGGAGGAATGAACGCCGGGTCCATTCCATGCAGCATTTCGGGCAGCCTCTCGAAGTGGTTTTTTTCCCTCCGGGTCTTGCAGTAGCAGATTGAGTACATTCTTCTTTCCGCAAGAAAGGGCAATCAGTGGGCGAGTGTCGAGCTGATCGACTCGACGTTCGGCGAGCGAGTCTCGATGCTACCGGGAAAACGTTGAACGAACGCCCTGTCCATTCGAACCGGGAGCGCCCTCACCAACCTCTCGAAGACCTTCCTCACATTCGTCCAAACGGAAATCGAATACGTTCGCTTTCCGTTTTCCAGGCCGGGCGTAGGCAGGGTCATCGAAGGTGCCAAGCTCGCGCGCAAGCTTGGCAAAAATCTCAAGCACCGTGTCGAGGTCTTCCTCGGTATGGGTAGCCATGTAACTGGTGCGCACGATCGCTTCGCCATAGCGAACTGCCGGATAGATCGCCGGCGTGGCGAAGATTCCCTCCTCGAAGAGTCGTTGCGTGAACAGGAACGCCTTCGCCTCGCTGCCGATGAGGATAGGAACGATCGGAGTCTGGGTGTTTCCAATCTTGAACCCGATTTGTTTGAAGCCTTCATGCATCTTTCGCGTGTTGCGCCAGAGCTTTTCGATACGCCCGGCCTCCTGCTGCATGATCTCCAGAGCCTTGAGCACGCCGCCGGCCACGGCTGGCGCAAGCGACGCGGTAAAGATGAAGCAGCGGGCCCGATGTTTTAAATATTCGACCATTTCGCCGTCGCCCGCGATAAACCCTCCCATCGATCCAAGCGATTTTGAGAAGGTGCCCATGACGATGTCGACATCCTCGTTCACCCCAAACTCATGCACGCTTCCGCGGCCCTGCGGGCCAAGCACACCCAGCGAGTGCGCCTCGTCAATGAAAACGCGCGCCTCGAATTCCCTGGCCACTTCCAGCTGAGATGAAAGGTCAGCGATGTCGCCGGACATGCTGAAGACTCCGTCCATGACGATGAGCTTTCCCGCTTCTTGCGGTTGCCGTTTGAGGCGGTTGCGCAAGGAAACAGCAGAGTTGTGACGATAAGGGACAAGCTTCGCCGGCGCGAACTGGCAGCCGTCGATGATGCTGGCATGATTTTCTCGATCGCACAGGATCACATCGCCTTCCTCTGTGATTGCCGCGAGGGCACCTTGATTGGCGAAGAACCCGGTGGAAAAAAGGAGCACGGACTCACGCTGCAGGAAATCAGCCAGCGCCTCCTCAAGCTGGGTGTGTAATTTCAAAGTCCCATTGAGCAACCGCGACCCGGTACAGCCGGAGCCATATTTTTTCGCCGCCTCACACGCGGCCTCGATCACACGCTCGTCCTGCGCGAGACCCAGGTAGTTGTTTGAGCCGATCATGATCTTGCGCTGGCCCTCGCAAATCACATAGTTACCGTGGGTCTCTTCGATGCAGCGGAAGTAGGGATAGAACCCCTGAGCCCGTGCGTCGGCACTGTCCCTGTAATCCCTGCATTTCTGGTATAAATCTCTCGCCACGTGAGGCATGACCTATTCCTAGGTAGAGTTGCACGAATGTTCCCTTTGTAAATTCTTTTCCTGAAGAGTCGCCCCCTGCTAAATCTCCCCGCCCATGAATTCCGCGTGCAGCCGCAGGCGCGCGAGGACTCCTCGCAATCGCTCAAGGGTAACAGGCTTCGCCATGTAAGCATCCATTCCGGCAGCCAGGCAGGCCTCGGCGTCTTCTTTGAATGCGTTTGCCGTGACTGCGATCAGCTCTGGTCTCCGGGTCTTTCCCTCATAGAGCTTGCGGATCTCGCGAGCGGCTCCGAGCCCATCGAGCACAGCCATTTGCACATCAAGGAAAACAAGGTCGAATTCGCTCTGGCGCACAGCCGTCACAGCCTCCCGACCGTTGCTGACAATTCGGGCGGAGAGTCCCAGTTTGCGAAGCATCATCTCAATGACCTTCTGGTTCACCGGGTTGTCTTCGGCCACCAGGATGCGCAGGTCGGCGCGTTCGCCGTCTGTCACTTGTCGCGTGCGAATCGCGTCCCGCCTTGCATGGTCAAGCGACGTAGCCATGGCTTCACAAAGCAAGTCAGGTCGAATTGGCTTGGTTATAACATCGGCAAACAGGCCGTTTGCTTCCGCGGGAAGCTTCTCCGTACTCGAACTAAGCAAAATGATTGGCACGTTGCGCGACGAGGCAGCCCCTTTGATTCGGCGTGCAAATTCCAGTCCGCCTCCGCCTGAAAGCTGCCAGCCGGAAACCATCAAATCGAGACGATCGTCGGATCGAAGGTATTCCAGCGCCTGGTCTGCCGAGTCCGCTTCCACGGCTTGCATTCCCCAGAGGCGAAACTGACGGCCGAGCAATATCCTATTAACGGGATCGTCATCCGCGATGAGCGCGCGGCGATTGGCGAGGGAAGCCCTGAGGGCCGTACTATCGGCCGACGCCTCTGGCTCCCCGACCGTGAGCGGTAGCGAGAAGGAAAAGGTGGCTCCTCTGCCGAGTTCGCTCTCCACCTTCAATTCCCCGCCCATGAGTTCCACCAACCGGTGGCTGATCGCAAGGCCGAGGCCGCTGCCTCCGAATCTGCGGGTGATGGAGGAATCGGCCTGGACGAACGGTTTGAAAAGTTTGTCCTGCACGGCAAGGGGAATGCCGATTCCGGTGTCGACTACCGCGACGAGAAGTCTCCGGGCGTCGCCATGCGTTTGATCATCCGTCCTTAGCAGGATCTCGCCCTTCTCTGTAAATTTGATCGCATTTGAGACCAAATTCATGAGCACTTGCTTGAGACGGGTGCTGTCGCCCATGATCACGAAGGGCAAGCTTGCCTCCATGAACGAGGAAAGCTTTATGCGTTTTTCTTCCGCGGACCGTGCGAGAATATCGAGCGTTTCTGCCACGACCTCTGCCAGGTTGAAGGATGCGTGTTCGACCTCAATGCGGCCGGCCTCGATTTTCGAGTAGTCGAGAATGTCGTTGATCAAGTCCAGAAGAGCTTCGCTCGAGGTCTCCACCGTTGAAACGTAGTCGTGTTGCTGATCATCAAGATCGGTCGTTCTCAGCAGGGAAGTCATTCCGATCACTGCGTTCAACGGCGTGCGAATCTCATGGCTCATGGTAGCCAGGAACGTGCTCTTCGCTCGATTAGCAAGATCTGCCGCCTCCTTGGCTTGGCGAAGGGCGTGCTCAGATTCCTGGAGATCGAGGCGAGAGCTGATCAGCTTGGCTGCGGATTCGAGCAGGGTGATCTCGTCATCGCTCCAGTGATAGGCTTCGGCGCAATGTTCAAAGCAAAGCGGTCCCCAGAGCCGGCCCTGAACAATAAGGGGCACAAGCAGAACCGACCCCGGAAAAGACATGACGGGAATTATTTCCGAATTCGACCGGGGCATCGCCTGAAGGACGCACCGGCCTGCGGAAAGCTCTTCCACCCAAGCCGGCGGCGAATCCGACGCATCCGTCAGAGGGAATGATTCGGGCGGCTGCGGCGGCGCGGATACGCGCGGGCCGTGCCACTGCGCGATGCTTGAGAAGAAACTTTGCGAGTAGGAGGACTTTCGAATGAGACAGTAAACGAGGACGCGGTCGACACCAAGTCTCTCCCCAAGGACAGATACAAGATTCTGCCAGGCCTCAGGGGTGCTGAGAGGCTGGCGAAGCACCGCTTTGCCGACCTCAGCGATCATCTCGAGGATGACTTGGGTGCGCCGCTGATTCGTAATATCGCGATACAGCCAGAGATATCCGTAGAGAGTCGGTCCCTCTTCGATGGGGACAAAATCTCTCGAAACATAGCGGCCATGGAGACTGGTAAAAAGTTCCTCGCGAGCACGCTTGCCCGACGCCAGGGCGATGTGAACTGACGCGATGAACCTTTGCCGCTCTGCAAAAAGCTCCGCCGCGCGCAACGTGACCGATTCGCCTGAAAGGCCGCGAATTTCTGCGGCCTTTACCCCAAACATTCTCTCGAACGCCGGGTTCGCGAAAGTCACGACCCGCTCGTGATCCTCGACCAGAACCGCCGCCTCCATGTTGAGCAGCAAGGTTGAGAAGCGCGTCCCCTGAGCCTCATGCTCCTTGGCAAGCGCATCGAGCATCCGCCGATTGGATTCCAGCAACTCCTCTCGTCCGACCGCCTGAGAGATGAGCGAGAGGGATTCGCGCAGAGTTCCAGTCAACTGGAAAGGACGTCTAAAAAAGACGCACAGAGCGCCAATCGTCTTTCCCTCCACCATCACACCATGCCCCACGCAAGCTGAGAGGCTGTATTTTGAGACGTTCGGATCCGTCTCCATGTAGCGGGAGCCGGGAAGATTTTCGACGAAGAGGAAATGACTCTCGTCGCCGATCACGTCCAGACAAGGACGGCCAAAAGCCGGGCATGTGGTCGCATAGTCGTGCGGCGCCTGATACTGGCCCTGAACAACAAGCGTTTCGCCCTCCAGCCGATTGTAGATTGCGTAGTCGGCCTGGAAGATTTGCCCGGTCAGGGAAGTGAGCGTGTTGAGATTGTCCTGGTAGTCGTCGCCAAGAGCGAGCAGGGCGGCATTGATGGTCTGTAAGTTTTCCTCTCTGATCCTCCAAGGCAGATTCCGCGGCGATGCGTCGAGTGATGTCCTCCTCGATCGCCATGAAGCCGGTAAGCGTTCCCGCTGCATCCCGCAGCGGCTGGCATTCGATATAGAACCATAGGGGCTGACCCTCTTTGGTATAATTGAGAATCGTTTCGTTAAAGCCCCGGCCGTCCCCGATGGCCTGGCGCATCCTTGCGATTGCGCCCTTGTCGGTCATTTCCCCCTGAAGGAGTGCGCCCGGCTTTCGGCCGCGGACCTCTTCGAGTGCGTAGCCGGTAATGCGCGCAAATCCGGCGTTAACCCATTCGGTAAGCCCTTGAGAGTCGGTGATGATAACCGCGCTCGTCGTATTCTCTGCCACCAGCGCGAGCCGTTTCGTCTCCGCGCGGACTTGGGCGAGCTCCTTCTCAGTCTTCTTGCGCAGGGTGACGTCCTGTTTCACCGCGATGTAGTGCGAGATCTTTCCATGCGCATCGCACAAGGGAGTGATCGTCGCTTCCTCCACGTAGTGAGATCCGTCCTTCCGGCGGTTCGTCAGTTCCCCTGACCAGACGCGTCCCTGGCTGATCGTGGCCCACAGTTCCCGATAGTAAGCGTCGTCGTGCTCGCCGGACTTCAAGATACGAGGATTCTTTCCGACTGCCTCGGAAGAGCTGTAACCTGTCAAGGCTTCGAACGCAGGGTTGACCCACTCGATTGTGCCGTCGGGCGCCGTGATCATCATGGCGTTTGCCGCGGATTCGAGAGCTGCTCCCTGCAGATGGAGAAGATCGGACGCTTTCTTTCGCGCGGAGATATCAAGGGCAAACCCGGCCGCACTGAGTTTCTGTCCCTGCGAACCACGACCAAGTGCCTTTCCACGAGCCAATACCCACGCCCGGTGGCCTGGGGGCTGGCCAATGCGAAACTCGCATTCCAAATCGTCAGTCGAACGAGTCCCAAGAGCCTGGAAGGAATTTCGGACTAGGTCACGGTCATCGGGATGCACAAACTGTAGAAATTTTTCGAACCGGATCGGACCCGGTTTCACGGGTGCTCCGATCAGTTCCTGCCATGCATCGTCCAGCCGCACGGTCTGCTTGACGAAATCCAACTCCCAAGCCGCCAGATTCGCGCCCTGGAGGGAGAGACGCAGCCGCTCTTCAGACGCAAGCTGACGCGCGTGGTTTCGGGACGTGAGATCAAGCAGGACAAAAGAGCCGACCGCAAGAAGGGCAAACATAAGTATTACCGCCATTGCCCCCTGCCGCAATTGGGCCAGGCGGCTCTGCCCACTCTGCCGCATCGCGGTCCAGCCCGAGGACAACTCGCGAGCCGTCCACCACCGTAAGGGGAACCGGAGCGAAGCCACTCACCCAGGTGCCCCACGCATCGGTTTTCGGTCCGGACGTCAAAACACGATTCTCACTAAACACCGAATAGATTTCGCTAAAGGCGTCATAGTATATATCGCCGGCAACTGATTCATCGCGCGACCCGACGGGTTCGGAGTCCACAAGAAAGACAACCCTGCCGTCCCGCAAAATCATGAGATAAGCGAATCGGTATCCGTCACCGGATCTCGTCATCATGTGCAGTTGGTCTTTAAGTCGCAAATAAGCCGGTTTGTCGGCGTCCGAGGCTTTGCCCTCAAGGCCGGCCAGGTGATCCTGGGTGATTCCCGAGGCGGCGAGCATCGCCTCCTGCGCCAACTGCTCTCGCCAGGAAGCGTCGGCATTCTCGCTATTGAAATTTGCGATCGGCCAACCCACCCCGAGAATAGCTGCCAGAATGACTCCGAAGATCAATCCGCGAACGTATGGAGCCTTGACAACTCCCTTGGATTCCCTTCCAAGCCGCGCCAGCCACGACCCAACCAGGACGGAAAGGCAGGCCGCCGTCATGGCAACAGCTATCGGAATACGGAAGGCCGACAGTTGAGCAGGCTCACCGTACGAGAGGTCTGCTTCCCTCACAAGGAGGGACTCGACGGGATCACACACGGCCAAGGCGAAGAGCCCAGCGACCAGAAATCCCGGCGCGCTCGCAAAGTCTCCGTTCCAGCCCGCGCGGCGAGAATACATCGTCGAGGCGAGAACGACCAGCGCGGGCGTCCACAGCAACCCGCGCAACCACCAGGACGCCGCACCGAGGTAGGTGATGCACAGCAGAGTGCCCACGCAGATCAGAAACATTAGCCAGGTCCGGGAAAACCGCCAATTCGCGAAACGGGAAGCTGCGATCAATGCCGTCGAGAAGCACGCAAGCAAGAGCACACTCGGCACCCACGCCCATGTGCGCGTAGGCGTTGTGCCGGACCAGAGAAGATTCCACGCCCACCAGATTGCGGCGCAAAGGAACATACCGCCGAGCCATCGCCACTTCATCGTTTCTCGGCCAGTCTCCCGCCGCGCGCAGGCACAAACCATTGCGGCCAGCAGAAGCAGGCAGGTCCAGGTGAAGCAGAGGTAGTCCATTCCGACTTCGCGTCCGCCTACTGGAAACTGCCGGAGAGGGCCGGCCTAAGATGAGGATAGCGCGCGTTCATCGCAGCGATTGACTGCTGCGCGATGTCGAGCGCAAGCGGTCCGAATCGCCTGGCCGCCTCGATGTCGCCGGGCTCTGACTCCCACCGATAAAGCAGTTTCGCTAGGCGGGACAGACCGCAGCTCGAGCAATAGCCTCGTATGCGATGAAGCTCGCTCCGCACATTATTGAAATCAGCGCGGAGCGTTCTCTCAAGGTCCGGCCCGATTTCCATGCAAACGCCCCGCCAGATGTTCTGCTGCATCGCTGTTACTTCGGGATCCCCCTGCAGGGAGAACAATTCGTCAGCAAGCCCCTCATCAATCAACGGAACACTTGAATAGGCGACACCGCTCATTGTCATTAGCTTTGGCGGATCCTAAGAACACGCCCGCAACATCGTGGCGCCCAAATACCCTGCCTGATGAACTGCGGGCCATAGCTCAGTTCGGGCATAGAAATGGTAAGGCTTTTCCAGGATCGCGCTCCGCGCGCAGGACACTCGACGCTAGGCTCCAGCCAACAGGTCTTTGGCACGTCGGACCAGATCACTCGGGCTGAACGGCTTGGTGAGGAACGCTTGGACGTGGAGCCCGGCAGCCTCTTTTCGAATCGGAGTCTGATCGCGCGCCGTGAGCATTATCACGTGAACCGTGTCGCCCCCTTCCTGCGCGCGAATGTGACGGAGCGTTTCCACGCCGTCCATGTCTGGCATCGCATAATCGAGCAGGACAAGTTTCGGCCGGTTGGCTTTGAGAAACTCCAGCGCTTCGGAGCCGCGTCTTACGCAGTGGATCGACGCGGATACGGGCTTAAGAGCAAACTGCAACAACCGGAGCATGTGCTCCTCATCATCGACAAGCAGGATCTGGTTGTTCAATTGGCGTGCCGCTCTAATTGTTTCGAATAATGGCGACAAGCGTGCGGTCGTCGGTGGGTGAACTGTGGTGCGAGAAGTAATCGACCGAATCCAAAACTCGTTGGACGATTTCTTGGGCTGAGGTCGCCGGAGACTTTGCGAGATCGCGCTTTATGCCGTCAACATCGTAAAACTCCCCGTCGGGATCACATGCCTCGGGAATGCCGTCGGTGTAGAGGAACAATAGTTCTCCGACGTCGAACGTCGAGAGATGGGTCTCATAACGGGTATCCTCCAGCACACCAATAGGCAGGGCCGGTGCCCGCAGGCAGGAGCGCGACCGTCCGGCGGAGCCGAGGAGCGCTGGCGGGTGCCCGGCGCTGGCTACCTTGATTTCTCCTCCGTCGGGCGATATCCAGGCACACGCGGCCGTTATGAACATGCCGAGTTTCGCAAGGTCGGGCGCCATAATGCGATTGATCGCGGTGAGCAAGCGTCCAGGGTCTTCGGCGAGCTCGAGGTGCGCTCGAATGTTCGTTCGCAACATGTTCGCCAGGAGCGCCGCGGAAACGCCTTTGCCCATGACGTCGGCGATCACTGCGAAGGTGGCTCCGGTTGACAGCGAGATGAGATCGAAGTAATCGCCGCCCGCCTTGAGCGCAGGCTGACAAGTGCCGAAAGTATCGAGATGTTCGTTGATTCGGAAGTTCTGCGGCATGAGTGCCATCTGGATCTCAGCGGCGATCTCCAGCTCCCGCAGAGCTCGCTGCTCCGTTTCGCGGCGTCGCTGCAGTTCGCTCAACTCCGACACGATGCCCAGATACTCACCAACCACACGTGCGACCTGCAACTGCGCGGCTCTGAAAAAGCCGGGCGAAGCGTCAGGCGGAATCAAGACCAGCACACCGCACCTCCGGGTCTTAAAAAAGATCGGCGCGATGAAAGCCGCCTCTGCGCGCCCGGACAGTGGATCGGATTTCCCTATCGTCGCCTCGCTGGTAATAGTGGCCTCTTCTCCAGTCATGAACACCGAGTTTTCGATTCCCGTATCGTTCAGCTCTATCGATTCCTGCAGGTTCGGCACGGGCTTTCCGGCTCGCCCTGCAAGTTCGAGACCCCCCGGGCGATTCATGCGAACGTAGACGGCTTCCGCTCGGGTCAATTCGCAGAGCCGCTCGAGTGCCTGCCGCAGAAAAGAATCCATGTCGCCGGCGCTGGCCACGAGCTTACCGAGATCGATGAGAGCATTGATCATCTCGTAGCTGGAGCACACTTCCTCGGCCATGGAATTCAGAAGACGTTCCTGAAAGCCCGGTTCGTAACCCCAGGTCAGACTTCCAAGACCTTTTCGCAGAACCGAGACGCGCATTCCCTGCCGAGGGTTATCTTCGCTTCCGGTTTCCTTCTCGGCAACCGAAGATTCCCCGACGTCCGGAGAACGTTCCGATGCGGTTCCTTCACTGTTCCAGCTTTTGAGGTTCGATGGATTGACGATCTCCAGGTGCACTTCGAGGGAGTTGAACGTCAGTGTGATTTCCACGAATCGATCACCTTCTCCGGCGCAACCGCGTTCGATGGCGTCGGTAATGGCGCCGGCCGCGGCCCGGCGAAACTCATCGACAAATGCCGGATCGTGCATTCCCTGGTCCCCAAGAAATCCAATGAGACTTGCAACGGCTTTCGAGATCTCGGTGGGCTGAGAAAGAACAAGGTGGAGCGAGCAGGATGTTTGCAGTTTCATAATTAGGAATTGTCTAATGCCTGGCGCTCGGTTGAATCAAGCCATCCCCCAATTTCCGCCGAGCGCGGGCGATCGGGTTTATGTATCGTCGGAAGGTGAATCAGGCAATTCCCGGTCCGAAGTGTCCGCAACTGCAATAAGTGGCGACCATTTCATCTTTGCCGTTCCACGCTTGGCGAATTCGCTCGCCCTACCCGGCAATCTTTTCCTGCGGGCGAGGCTAGGCATTCATTACTGGGAGGTGCTCAACTATCGCTTATCTTTAGTAATTACTCCTTTGATGACTCCCGTCGAATCCTATTGTGACAAAGCTGCGCAAAACGATGTCCGGCGAGCCCTGGCCTTTGATGAACGGCCGGTTCACCAGGGAGCCTTCTCGGGTGAATTGCGCTTTGGTCAAGCAACTGGCACCCGTCTCCCATTGTGCTCAAGAGTGATGTCCCGCCAATCACTGGCTCGAGCAAGAGTCGTGGCAATGCTCGCTTGGCCAGTGCGGTAGCGTTGTCCGGTTATTGCCCTCCATGTGAGGCGGTCGTTAGGCCACATTCACATCGGATACGTATCGCGACCGCTCGGGATATCGACTCGACTCTGCTCTGTTGCGATCGATCCCCCGTCCGATGCGCAGCGCAACCTTATGGCTCTCGAAGATAGATTGAGCAACCCTTCGACCAAAAACCAAACCTTAGTAACAGCGAGTCGGCTGAGCCGTCGAACGATAATAGCCGGCGCTGCTTAGATTCGGGTGTATGGAGCAATAACGGTGTTCTTCGGAATGACGACGATTCCGTCGCGAATATAAAACCCTTCGCCGTTCATCTCCTTATCCTTGCCGTCTGGCGAGATCGTGACGTTGTCACCGATCCGGGCATTCTTGTCGATGATCGCGTCTTGAATGTTGCAATTGCGTCCGATTCCAAGACGCGGAGTGTCGCCTCCATGCGGTGCGAAGCCTCCCTCGTAATCGTCGGCCCCCATTAAGATGACATTCCTGAGGGTCGTCCCCTCACCGACCACCGAGCGAATTCCGATGATGCTATGCTCAAGAGTCGCCTTCTCAATCACACAGCCGTCGCAAATGAGAGAGCGACTGATTTGGGACGACCGCACGATCGTTGCCGGAAGGAAACGCGCATGCGTGTAAACGGGGGCTCCAACCTCGTTGAAATTGAACTTCGGATCGGGATCGGTAAGGTTCAAACTCGCCTCGAAGAACGCGCCAATCGTTCCAATATCCTCCCAATAGCCCTGGAAAATATAGGCTTGCACTTTGTATTTTTCGATGGCCGCCGGAATGATGTTCTTACCGAAATCGGCGGCGTTGTTGTCGAGGCACTCAACGAGCACGTTGCGCTTAAACACATAGATGCCCATTGAAGCCTGGTAGAGGTCGGCATCGCCGGGCTGGCCGATGGCTTGCAGGAGATCGGGAGGGACGCGCAAGCTATCGAGGACTTTTGGATCCTTCGGCTTTTCAACGAATTCAACGATCCTGCGGTTCTGGTCAGTGTGCATGATCCCGAACCCCATCGCCGACTTGCGATCCACCGGGATAGTCCCCACTGTCAAGTCCGCACCCGTCTCCAGGTGCTGGCGCATAACCTGACGGTAGTCCATCCTGTAGAGTTGATCGCCGCTGAGAATCACATAGTAGTCGACTGGACGCTCTAGAAAATAGCGCAGGTTCTGCCGAACGGCATCTGCGGTTCCCTGATACCAATGCGATCCAGACGGCGTTTGTTGTGCGGCCAAAATCTCGACGAAGCTCGGAGTGAAATTGTCGAACTTGAAAGCGGAGTTGATATGCTGATGCAGCGACATGCTGTTGAACTGGGTGAGCACGTAGATGCTGCGAATGCCGGAGTTCAGACAGTTGCTGATGGGAATGTCCACCAAACGGTATTTGCCACCGAGTGGCACGGCGGGCTTGGCCCTTTCTTTTGTCAGAGGGAAGAGCCTGGTGCCAGCTCCTCCGCCCATGATAATGGCGAGGGTGCGGTCCATCGGAAGATTCAGGGGAACGTCGCTCATAGGGAACTGCAGCTTGCACCGATTGTTTGAATTGTCACGTTTGAAAACTTCCGCGACGAGTTCGATCCTGCTAAGCGTTTCGCAGACCGGTCTTCAGGCAACCTTGCGCAGGGGGCGCGCAAAATCGAGAGCGAGCGACGCTTTGAATCTTGGCGACTTGGAGCATGGAGCGCCCGCAATGTAATACGACGTTGCCATCGCCCCGCGTACGGTGATCTCCGTGTAACTGACTGTGCATGCCTCGCTTCGATGCATGCACAGCGAGAACGCACCGGCCTTCGGAGCATGACTGCGATGCAGTCGCCTGAGAGAGGGCAAGTCAATCGGATCGTGTAGCAAGCGGGCGCATACCCGATGTCTGATCTCATTCGCCCTTGTTTCGTCAAAGCCCGATGAGAACCAGTGCTGCCGCTTCCAAGGCAAGCTGAACGGCCTGAGCCGGCCGCAGTCGGAACGCCATTCCGTGATACAGCGCTCAAGGGGGCTCATGACTACAAGTCGGAAGGGATTCATCCGCTCGAGCGGCAATTCGTGCAGCAAACTCGCGGCCGTCGTCGTGTTTCGGGCTGAAAGCAGCGCGCGAACGACTTCGCCACGGCTCACCGGAGTTCCATTCACGCAGTTGGGCTGGGAATACCAGTTGATGAGCGCAAAAGTCATGCCCGCGCGGTTGACTCCAATCCAGGTCCCGCCGCTCAGTTCACGCGGATAGAGCGCCAGCACTCCGTCATGATCGAGAACCTCCGGCGGCAAGGCGGACATCCGGGAGAGTCTTTCGTCGCGGTTCATCGCCAGGACGAAGCCGTCCTCGCGGGGAAGGAAGGTTACACTGCACATCGCTCAATCCGCCAAAGGGTGACGAAGGCTGTATTCTCGATAGCGCAGCCATTCCGAAAAGATCTTTGCCATTGAGATCCCGCGACATCCGAGTTGCCGGTTCTGGTCTCCAATGGCAAAAACGAGTTCCCGCTGTTTGAGCAGGATCCGGTAGGCTTCGCGCAAGGATTGCTCGAGTCATAGGCACTCGTAGCCTCGGAGGCTGCCCCGTTCAACTCGAGAATCGTAAACGCCTCTCCCCTAACGAATTGTCCGATGCAGCCGAATTCGGACATCATATCGGCCAACGTAAAATCCAGGGAGGCCCTCTCCTGATTCACTCTTCGAGCTGCCGGCTCCAGAGGCCCATTCCGTCGCGAAAAATGCAACCTTTTTCGCATGCTTCCCCCGCGGATCCTACCGATCGAAAACCAGCTCTTCGGTTCTACCGGCTTAGAAACAGTGCCTCTATATCATTCAATGTCCGCCCTGCTCGATGCGTCCAGCTTACTGCCATTGAGAGCAACAAGTCCGATAAAAGCCGCACTGATAACGATGAGACAGAGGATGATCGCGCCGACGATGACGAGTGGGTTTTTCATACAGAGGCAAATTATGCCTAAAGTTCTGCCGGCTGCAAAGCTTGCGCATTCTATCTTTCTGGTCCTCTCGTTGAGCCACCCGCCGGCCACCTGGATCGGGATCAGACTGTTCGCAGGCCGCACCCACGCGGCAATCGATGCAATGGGTGCAGCCATAGTCGCAGGCAGAGCTACTTGCGCCCGGTAGAATCGATCCCCGGATCGCTCCAGGCTCGCCGTCACTAACGCTAGGACCACGAAGTCATGTCGGAGCTGCCTCCCGGCGTTTTCGCCACGTTCGACTTTGCTGCTTACCTCATGGGCCAGAGGAGCAACGTCTACGACAAGTGGCTCTTCCATGCCGAAGGTTGGGAAAAACGAAACTTCCAGGTCAGCTCCGCCTTTCTCCACGACCAGGCGCAGTTTGCCCGGCTTTTCCCGCGACGGCGCCGGAAGACCGCTTGATCGCTGCCATTCCTCTCCGTTGAGCACAAACCCCGGCGTGTAGACCGTTGTCGCATCCCAACTCGCGGCGTAGCTGCGTTGCCGGCGCGTAAACTCCCGTGACGAGAACCGGTCGAACCAACCCAAACGGTTCCAATAGTCGACATGGAATGCGACCGGCACGAACTTACTCCAGAGGCCGGATTCGTTCCTCAATCCTCCCAGCCAGGCCTCGGCCCGCGGGCAGCTGCTGCATCCCTCCGACGTGAAAAGCTCGATGAGAGTGATCTTTGTTTCCGGACTCTCGACTGTTACGCTGTGGTCGGCAGCGAATAAGCACGGGACCATTGTCAGAAGAGCAACAAGCAAAAGGCCGAATACGCTTCGCAGCAACATTCTAAAGAGACACATCATCACAATATAGCCTGCGCTCCTATTTGATCGCCGCCCGGTCTTCGTTCGCCGCGTTACTTGCCCTTCTTCTCAACGATGGCAGGCCAGTTTGCGTCCGCCTTTCTCAAATTTCCTTCCGTGTCCTGGCTGAATTGTTTGCGAACACTCAGGCTGTATTGAAGCAGCAGGCGTCCGTTGACGACCTGGAAGGCCTTGGGATCAATCGGGGCCGTGTAGCCTTGAGAGACGGCCCACGCGCAGAATCCTCCGAATTGCGGTTCGTACTTCGCCGGATTGGCGTCGAAGGCAGTCTTATTCTGAGCAGAGGTGAAATGGTAAGTCACTCCACTCGAGTCGCTCTGAAATTGGGCGCTACCCTTGATCGCCTTGTTGTCTGTGAAATAGGCGACGGGATCGTAACCTTTTATGCCAACGCCACTTTTATCAACATTCAAGAGTGTTTTGGCGGATGTCGTCGAAACGAAAACGATGGCAAGAAGGGCGGTCAAGACGTCTTTCATGATGAATTGAGGTTTTCTTCTTAGTCGCGTTGGATACGACTTCCTTACGAGAAAATCGAAGAGTCCGGCTCTCGCTTCCCTGCTGGACCATGACGCCAAACTGCTCCCTGCGTCATTCGTCGACGCAGTGAGCAGACGTCCTTCGCTGTGGCTCAGGGACGACGAAATCAAAACAACCGTGTCTCACGGTCCACGTAGTTGGGATCGTCCTCCCACTGCCACGTGTAGATCAGTTTTGCCGGCGGGTCACTTCGCGGTATTCACCACGCAGAGCGAACTCGCCCATTTCCGGATTCTTGGCTAAAAACCGATATTCCCCGCCCACTCGGAGATCAACGTGCGCTTCGACAACTTGACAAATGCCTTGGCCCTTTTGAAGTAGCCTAATACGGCAGCACCTGCGACCATCTTTCGTCGCATGTGCGACAAAGATTGGACAGGATTTCCACGCGCCAGGATAAAATCTCATTTCGGAAATCAACCTAAGAAATCCTCAGCGTGCTGACTGTGCCTGCCCGAGAGTCTCTCCTTGCGCTGCCTCTTGCGGAGAAGCTCTTACTTGGCCTGCGGTATCTCGCTCCTCAGGCGCTTCGTTACGCGGCGGGCGGAAGCCGATGGCATCTACAATGCCCCGGCCGGCACCTCCAGGTTACCCATACGCCTTGTCCATTTGCGCAAGAGACGAAGCTGACGCATGTAAGTCCGGCAGTAGCTACAAAGCAGGCGATGGATCAACAGTTTGCCTCGTTCGCGAATGGTTAGCGGCCGGTCCATGGCGCTGGCTGACAGGCGAGTTGCCTCACGGCACGTCAGGCCTTGAATATCCCAGATCCAATCGAGAACTTGCTGAATCATATCAAAGGTCCTTCCAAATTCGCAGCCACCGGCGCCGAAGCGTCCGCTTTTCCGAAAGCTTCCAAAGGGGGAAAGCTGACTGGAGTGTCTGGACACACCTCATCAATACTAAGGTCGTCCGCCAACCTAAAACCTTACAGTCCTTTCGGGGAATTAAAGCATCCTCCGCCGCGAAAGCGCTCCAGCCTGGAGGCGCCTCCATCGGGGCATCGTCACTTGATTTCTCCCAGCGCCTTTTTCAGACGTTCACGCGCGTCCGGGGGCAGATTTTCGCCGCCACGCTCGCATCCCTTCTCGGCAAATCTTGAGCCGCATTCTCGCAAGAGCTTCAGTTGTTCGCCGTATCGCTTGCACCAAGCGCAAATCAGAAAATGAAGGCGAATAAGCAGGCGCGTGCGAAGAGGTAAGGGATGCTCCATGGACTCCGAGAGCAACCGCGTGATGTCGTGACAATGGGGGGTGACGTTTGCCACAAACTGTACGAACTTCTTCCTTACGTTGCTCGTCGGCTGGATCATGGTTGTCGGTCGCCAACCCATCAATCGGCCGAACTCGACGGCGAAGCAACAGCCAAGTGCAATCAACTCCATGGGCCGCGGCTGATCTCGCTGCGAACTGGAGCCGCATCCGCTCTCCGCGCCTCGGCGAGCGCGGCGTTGGGCGCAGCTTAACCACCGCGTTGAAACAGGGCTTGACGGCCTCTAGGCATGCAAGTGCCATTCGACAATCTCCCGGCCGGAAAATTCCTTTTTTGGATAGCACTGGCAAGTTGAGCGACCGAATACCCGTGAGGTCGATCATCGCTTGCGACTTGCTCCGGGGGCTCTACCGATGGCTATCCAATTGACGGTTGATACGATCTTTCACCTCCGGAGGCAATGTGACTACATCGAGGTTGGAAACTTCCTCCGGGAGCCGCCGGCCGAACTTTCGAAGATGGCGCAAATGTTCCGAGTAGCGCTGGCACCAGCGGCATATCAAGAAGTGCAATTGAAGGAACATGCGCGTTTTGAGGGAGAGCTTCCTGCCCATGCCCTGCGACAGAATCCGCACGACTTCCGGACACTTTGGCGTGTGCCTTCCAATAAACTTGACCAGTTGCGTCTCCGCCCAGCTAGGGCGCTTGAGCAGCGAAGGATTTCCGACAGGCGATGGATTGTAAGTCTCCGGCATCAACGCCCCATCGGTGGGTTTGCCTTATCGAACCAATTGATCTCCAGGCACTCGCGCAGTGCCATCCGTGCGCGGTGCAGCATAACCCAGAGGTTGCTCTCGGTGATGTTCAGCATGCGACAGATTTCTCTGCTTGGTATCTCGTCCATCTCGCGCAGCATGAAGACATCTGCGATGCGTTGTGGCAGCTTGGAAAGACAATCCCGCATGGTCTGCCAGAACTCCCCCTTGTGCATCACCTCGTCCGCCTCGGGCCTCCATTCGTGCGGCCCCAAGTCGTGATTCCAGAAGCCCTGTTCGACGAACTTGTGGGAGCATTCGTCCTTAAGGAACTCCAAGTCCGTAAACGAAGTCTCCCGGCCAAGCTTGCGATAGTAATCAACGATCTTGTTCTTCAGGATGCCCACCAGCCAGCTCCGCTCGGAGGAACGGCCCGCAAACTTTTCCAGCGAACGAACGGCGACCAAAAGCGTCTCCTGCACGAGATCTTCCGCCACTTCCGGCGTGCGCACACGCACCAAGGCGTAGCGGTAGAGGCAGTCTCCATGTTCGTCTACCCAACGGTTCGGATCGGCCTTGGATGCGGGCACCTCCGCAGGCGACGGATTGCTTGCAGGCTCCATAAAATTCCCCTCGCTTGACTAGCCAAGCCCCGTCCTCTGAAAAGAAGATTTCGCGAATCGCAGGGCTCCTCGGCGGATGATCAGGACTCGGTCGCTGAACGCCGCCGGGCTGTTCCCGTTCGAAACGGTGCCTGTCGGGGACAGCCGAACCCCGCCTCCGCGAAGGACTGCGCAAACCATCATGAACGTTGCGCTCGAAGGCGGCGATGAGCCGCGCCGGAGGTCTCGCCCATTTGCCAGCGATTGCGATTAGCTCGCGAACTGCCAGAGCCCAATCACGCCGCCTTGGGGATCGGACAGTATAGCAAAGCGACCCATTGTGATGGCGGTAATCCCCTTCAGCACCTTGCCTCCCAGTTTCTCTGCCTTTGCCACCGACGCTTCGAGATTCGCAACCGTCACGTAGCCCATCCACATGACGGGCATTGATTCCGCATCAGGAGGAAGCTCTATCATTCCCGCAACCGCCCGATCGCCAGCCTTGAACATGTGGTAGGTGCGACCTCCCATATCCATTTCTTCGCGCGCCCAGCCGAAGAGGGCCGTGTAGAAAGTGGAGCTTGCGCCGGCATCGCGGGTCATCAGTTCATTCCAGCTGACCATGCCAGGAGTGGTATCCATTTCGTTTGATGTTTGTTCGCTCATATATCTGTTTTTAGGTTGATCTTGGTTTAGAGAATTCGCATCTGCCCAGGAAGGCACGTGGTCACTTGGGCGGGTTTCTCGGTGCTTTCTTGGTCACCTTGCGATCATTCTTGGTGACACCACGCTCGAGATAGTCCGCAAGCGCATCGAAACTCCCCTCCCAAAACCGCCGGTATGTGGCAATCCAGGCTTCGGCCTGCTTCATCGGTTTAGGTTCGAGCGTCAGGACATGGTTTCGTCCACTCCGGCGCCGCTGGAGCAAGCCAGCGCGTTCGAGAACACGCAAGTGCCTCGTCACCGCGGGCCAGGAAATCCGCAATGGCCTGGCCAACTCACCCGGAGTCGCTTCGCCGCGGCTGAGACGCTCGAGAATCACACGCCGCGTCGGATCGGCAAGAGCGGCAAAGGTTGTGCTCAGGCGCGGGGATTTCGTTTCTGTTATCATCCGTTCACTCCACATTTGCTTAACTGTATGGTTAAATATCGCAACTGGAAACTTGCACCTTTCAGCCGGACTTCGGACAGATACGCTGGATGAAAACGGTCAGATCCCTATAAAGGAGCGCATGCCTTCAAGTATCGATCCCCAAGCGGAGTGGCTCGAAGCCGACGGCTTGGGCGGTTTCGCCAGCGGAACGGTCAGTGGAATTCGGACTCGCCGCTACCATGCGCTGCTGCTCACTGCTGCCACACCGCCTGCAGGGCGAATGGTTCTTGTCAACGGTTTCGACGCCTGGGTGCGGACGAGCGGCGGCATTCTTCCAATCTCCTCTCAGCGCTATCAACCGGACGTCATCCATCCTGATGGCGCCGCGCGGTTGAGAGAGTTTGAGCGGGAGCCCTGGCCGCGATGGACCTATTGGATGGAAGAAGGGATGTTGGTGGTGCAGCAGGAAATCTTCGTCCCGCGGGGCGCTTCCGTGGCCGTCATGCGCTGGAGCGTAATCGGAAACGGTCCGGCATCTCTGCTGGTGCGGCCATTTCTTTCCGGCCGCGATTTTCATGCCACCCATCATGAGAACGGCGTGTTCAACTTTGCGGCCGAGATCGCTGGAGACCGTGTCACCTGGAGTCTCTATCCTGGAGTGCTCCGGGTAACCGCGCGAAGCAACGGACAATACATGTCCCAGCCGGACTGGTACCGAAACTTCAGCTATAGCGAGGAACAGGCGCGCGGTCTGGATTTCACGGAGGACCTCGCCGCGCCCGGCCTTTTCGAGTTTGATCTTGGAGCCGGCCGCGCCGAGTTGATGCTTGTGGCCGAGGGACACGAGGCGGTCTTCTCCAGAGTGTCGATGAACTGGCCGACCGCGAACGCGTTCGGCGACTGCAGTTTCCCTCGAAATTGCACAAGGCCGCCGATAGCTATTTTGTTCGGCGAGGAGCCGGAAAAACACTTATTGCAGGGTATCCGTGGTTTGGCGACTGGGGACGTGACACTTTCATCGCCTTACGGGGACTATGCCTTGCAACAGGACGCTTCGAGGACGCCCGGGAGATCCTCGTTGAGTGGGCGGGCGCAGTATCCGAAGGGATGTTGCCCAATCGATTTCCGGATCAAGGAGAAACTCCTGAGTTCAACTCGGTGGACGCTTCACTGTGGTATGTGATCGCTTCGCACGAGTTCCTCCTCGGCGCATCGGACATTTGCACGCCGGACCAGATTGGAAAGATTGAATCGGCAATTGAAGCGATCCTGGAGGGCTACAACCGCGGCACACGATTCGGCATCCGTCCCGACGAGTGCGGTCTGCTCTCGTGCGGGGTTCCGGGAATTCAGCTCACGTGGATGGACGCCAAGGTCGGTGATTGGGTCGTCACCCCGCGAATCGGCAAACCGGTGGAGGTGCAGGCGCTCTGGCTAAATGCCCTTCGGATCGGCGCGCAACGCAATTCGGCGTGGCAATCTCTCTTCGATTCGGGCCTGCAAGCGTTCCGGTCGAGGTTCTGGAACGAGGCGCGGGGCTGCCTCTTCGATGTGATCGACTGTGATCACCGGCGCGGCACATCGGATGCAAGCCTTCGCCCCAATCAGATCTTCGCTGTCGGCGGCCTGCCGCTGTGCCTGCTCGAGGATGAACCGGCTCGTGCAGTTGTCGACGCGGTCGAGGCATCGCTCCTCACTCCAAAGGGGCTGCGAAGTTTGGGTCCCCAGGAACCCGATTATCGCCCGAGATACGAGGGAGGAGTCGTGCAGCGCGACGGAAGCTATCACCAAGGAACCGTCTGGCCATGGCTCATTGGACCATTCGTCGAGGCCTGGTTACGTGTTCGCGGCAACCCTCAATCCGCGACAGAGGATGCCCGGAATCGATTCCTTCCGCCCCTCTACGAACATCTCAATGAAGCCGGCCTGGGCCACGTCTCGGAGATCACAGACGCTGAGGCTCCGCATACTCCGCGCGGTTGTCCATTCCAAGCCTGGTCTCTGGGCGAACTCCTTCGTCTGGAACACTCGATCCTCAGCGGAGAACCGTAAAGGCAGCTTCGCGAAGCAAAGGTCTCCAATTCGACGCGGATCCCGCGAGAAGCCTATCGCCGTCATGGCTCCGTCGGCTTCCTTCACGCTTCTGGATCCTGTAAGGTGTCACCTGCGATTACGACGAATCGACCAAATCCTTCCATGAACAAAGCCGATCCCAAAAGCCAGGGCGAGTTTCTTCGCATCGAAGAGGAGAGGCGCTATAAAGCCCAGAACGGACTCTGGCGAAAGTGGGGTCCTCCCGTCCACGCCTGGGCCCGAGCACTGGCTGAAGTTCCGTGCTTGCCGGCATACGCGCGCCGAATTCGTGGAGGCGGATCATTGCTTCTTGCTCGGCGGCCACTTCGCTCTTCACAGCCAGCAACTCGTCAGCGTGTTCCTTCACTTGGCGCTCGAAAATATCACGCGCTGCAGCCAATGCGGTCTCGGCCTGCCCCCCTTTGGCGATTTCCTTTTCAAGCGCGGCGTTTGTCTGCCGCAAATCGCCGGGCGCCGGCAGGGTCAACCCTTGCGGCGCAAGTCTTACCAGCATGATGGAAGTGGCTAACGAAGCGACCGCCGCTGCGGCCTGGACCCCTCCCAAGAGTCGATAGCTCCCATGCCAAGCCGACCAAATCTCAACGAGATGCGTCATGCCACACGCGAAAATAAAAAACCGAACGTGACAAACATCCAGCGATAGGGCAGGTCACGTAGATTGAGGACGAAGTAAACCAGTGTAACAAGGATGGAAAAATACGCGAGAGCGATCAGCGCGTCAAGACAACTTCGAGCCAGGTTATACCCAGCCGCACCAGCGGTGGACGGCCCTCGCGGCATGAACTCGGAATCGAAAATTTTTCTCAAAAACTCAATCATCGCGACACCATTCCAGCCAGCATCGCCGCCGATGGGAAGCCAACAAATGATCTTGGGCCTCTGCACCTTCTGACGCATTTCCCGCGGATCCGCGGAGTCAGTTTTGTGGCAAACCGGCGGCTCTCTGTCGAAATTCCGTGCCCCATAACCCCCCATCGACGGCCCGGCGACGAAGTTGTTCTCACGAACGCTTGATAGCGGGAAGAAGGCGCGCGCTTTATCGAGCAGTGCCCTGCGCAACTCGCGGGCAGCGTGCTAGCTCGGGCGGAATAGAGTTTCACCTTCTTGCGGCTATCAAGATCGAGCATCTCGAACGACGGTCGCCGCCGGGAACAGTTCCTCATTTTGGTTGTTTCGGGTCGAATGGTGTGCCAGCCTTTTCAGCATCGGGGCGTAGCTTAGCTTGGTAGAGCGCGTGGTTTGGGACCACGAGGTCGCAGGTTCGAATCCTGTCGCCCCGACCATTTTCCGCGTTGTGACTCTGCGCGACAGAAAGCGTCAAATCGCGTCCAGAGCCTTTGTTTATCAGGGTCTCCGGCTCGTGCGCATTTTGAGAACTCGTGTCAACCTGCGACACCGAATGACAGGGTGCGACTGGTTTTAGTGTGTCTATAGGTGTGTCCGGTGTGTCTATAGGTGTGTCTGTTTCGATTCCCGGAACGATCGCCGGCACGCGCCTTATTGCCTCCGCGAGCGGCAGCGAGGCCGAGCTGATATAGGTCTTTGTGGTCAGCATTATGGTACTATGCCGCATCAAGTGCTGCGCTACGGTCGGAACAACCCCATTCTCCTGCAGACGATGATTCATGGTGTGTCGCAGGGAGTGAAAATGAAGCTTGCCCGATGGATCTTCGGTATTCTGGATGCCGGCCCTTTTCAAATCCTGGCGGAACGTTTCTCTTTTCGGAAAAATCCCGCAAAAGACCCGATCCGTCGGTGCCGAACGCCTCTCTTGCTTGAGCTTCTTGAGAGCTCCTACGACTTCCGGGTGAAGCGGGAGAGATTGCAGCTTCCGGTTTTTGGCGTTCTTGGCCTGCACCACGATATGCGGGTTACTTGAGTCCAGGAAGACATCGGCCCACACCAAGGTGCGAAGCTCTTTTCGCCGTAGGCCGGTATGTGCCGCAGTTAGGTACACGACCGAGCGATACGCGCAAACTGCGATGAGGCGTCGCAGTTCTTCATCGGTGAAAGGTCGGCGCTCATATGTTTGCTGGCCGACGGTTGAAATCTTCTCGACATGCTGGAGGGGGTTTTCAAGGGAGAGGCGCTTGCTGCGCTTTATCCAATTGATGAATGTGTTCGCGGCGGAGAGATATTCGTTCAATGTCTTCGCACCTGCCGTATGCTGTCGGCGCCACTTGAGAAAGTGGTCCGGGCTGATTTCTCCCAAGGATTTCCAGCCGCATTCTGCGAACAAACGGGAAAGTGCTGATTTCCGCTGCTCAACATATCGCTCGTCTCTTCCAAGCTTCTGAAGCTCGGCGATGAATTCTTTGAGATGGATTGCAAAAGGGGTCGTAAGCGCGGCGCTTAAACTTCGGGGTGGGATAATCCCGTATCGCTCCTGTTGGGCTTCGCGGACCAGGCGTTCCATCTTGGAGAGCGCCACCTGCTTATCCGTGACCTTTAAGGACACCTCAATCGATTCTGAGTCGTCTTCAAGCCGGTAGCGACCACGATACAGTCGGCCAACGAGAAGCTTTCCTTTCTTCCTCCTTTTGGGTTTGAAAACAAAAAATTTCATACGGTTTTTCTCCGGGCGAGTAATGCTTGAAGGTAGTTCTCGACCTCAGACGAGACAAAGCGAGTAGAACGTCCGACTTTTACCGGTCTGGGAAAATTCCTATCTCCGGCCATCAACCGCCAGACAGTACGCACATTGACTCCAAGTCGAGCTGCAAAGTAGCGGACTGAAACAAGATTTGGTGAATCTGAGCTCATGGCCTTATGCCGGTGTTCCGGATGTAGTTCTTGGCTTGATTGAGGAGCGCTTGGGCCTGTCTCTCAGGCTTCATCTCGGGGCTGATGGTGGCCTTCAGGCTTTGGACCAACTCCGCTTGTTCGGGCTTCTCGAGCCAGGCTTTGACCTTCGCGTCGTATCCCTGCTTGCGCTCATGGTCTTGCATCTTGCGAGCAGAACTTTCGTTCGAGCTGTTCGCGCGGATGCTTCGGCTGCGCCTCCTCGTGCCGCGAGCCATCCGGTTCAGATCTGGCAACGACCGCGGATCTCCGGCCGGAGACCGGAGCAAACGCCATAGGCGCTGATCGTCGGCTTCCGAGCGCCGAAACAGCACGATTTGCGCCCGCGATCGGAAATCTCGTCCTCCGCGCGATCCGGGGTATCGCGAAAGGAAAAATCGTTTGATGGGTCTCGTTGCCTCCGCCCGTCTGGTCAGGCCCGCCCTTTGCTTCAGCGCTCCCGTGCCCGCGGAAGGACGCTCGAGAATGGGTCCTTCAGCCGCTCGAGAAGGCGCTCCGAGTAAAGTTGTCCTCCGGCCTGCAATCCCGCGAAAAGGCGCTTTCAATCCCGCCGCAGCCGAGTTGCGTCGCGCCGCCAAAAGGAGAGAGGAGCGTAGTCGTTTCCGGGAACGCGCCCGCCCCCGCGGAAATCATCGAGGCGAGAATGGCTTTGGCTTCCGCATATTTGTCGGATTTCACGACGAACCCGCGCAGGCCCGCGGAGCCGTCCGATTCCGCCCAGGAGTCGGAGTCCCGCGGGGCGTAGTCCGACACCGCACCGGAGATGGGAAGTTCCCTCCCGTCCTGAAATACCAGGAACCATTGCCGATCCGAACCGATGCGTTCGCGAACCGCGGATTTCTGAGCCGCGCCATGGACCTCCGTTCCCGCCGGGATAATCACTCGCCCGTCGTTCCAGGCGTCCTCGATGACAAGTCCGATGATCGGCGTGTCGATGTTGGTGGAATCCACTGCGTTCACCAACTCGCAGCGAAGCAAGCGGCCATAGGGCAGGAACCACTCGCTGACTGATTGCTCCTTTGTGGCGAAGATCGTCTGCGGGATGGGTGGCGGCGGCTTTGGGGTCGGTGTGGGGCGCGCGGCAACTCTCTCGGGTTCCCGCGGAGAGGGCGTCGCCTCGGTCCGGGACAGCGGCTTGATGTCCTCCTTAAAGGAATAGCTCTTTGCCTGCGTAGCCTGGCTGTCGACTGGCGTGTTGTCCGGCTTCGGTTGAGGGCCGCGCCGCGTCAGCAAGAACGCAAGAAATATTCCGCCAATGAGGAGAAAGAGCACGAGCCGCCCGGCCGGTTTCTGAAAGAGTTCCGTCCAGATTTTTCGCGCGTTCATTTGCTCTCCTCCTGCTGCTGGCCATCCACCCGCACGACAAGCACGTTCCACTTGTTGTCCGGCGCGAGATTGTTGCGGCCCCCGCTTCCGTTGCCGGTGATGGCGAAAAATCCCGGTGTCGTGGACTTGGGCGGCATCACGCCGGAGGCATCTGCAACTGACTGCGTGTAGATCCGGTCTTCGAGCCGGACCGCGAGGTCCTGGGGTTTGTAATAGATCGCGCTGTCCGACGTATTTTCGAGCTCGATGTGGAAGACTAGCGTGTCTTCCTGTTCGAACCGCCACACGTCGCGCGTTACCACCTTGAAATTGTCGTAGTAATTCGTTGCGTTTGGCGCTGCGTGGAGCACTCCGGTCAGTGCGTCCGGGTGGTCCTTTTGAAAAAGGGGATAGGCTTTCGCCTTGTCCAGAAGCGAAAGCAATCGCCCGGGAACCACCGACCGTGAGGCCGCGTGAGTGCTGCCGCCCTGAAAGAACGTCACCGAATAGAAGGGCTCTTCCGAGGCCGCGAGATGCAGCACGTAGGCCTTCCTGTTGTAGATGACGGTGAGATGATCTTCCGCGTCCTTCCTAAGTGCGCGGACCGTGAAGTAGAAGTTCCCCGGGGAGAACGAGAGGAGGAACTCCGCGTTGGGCTGTTCCTGCACTGCGACGGACTTCGCGTAGAGGCCTGAAATCGCGGAAGGAAAGAGGATGGTGGTATTGCCCGATTGGCAGGCGACCGGGACCTTATAGATGACAAACTCATCAAGCGGCTTTGGCACCATTTGGCCCGCGAGTGCGTTGTGGACAAAGCAGCTGCCAACGATGAAAATTAAAACATGGCAGCGGTGGAAAAGCAGTTTGAAGGCTTCGTGACCAGCGATCCCGAGATTCTTGGGGGAGAACCGGTGCTCGCCGGCACCCGGCTGCGGTTGGAGACCGTGCTTAAGTGCTTTGAAGACGGCGCAACGCCCGAAGAGGTCTTTGAATGGTATCCGGGGAGCGAGCCTGGAGGTCTTGCGGCGCATCAGGTCCGTCTTTCGTCCGGGAGTGGCTGTGAGCCACTGATGCGCATCCTTTTCGACAATGACGTCCCGTGGCCGCTTCGTAAGCATCTGACAGGCCATGAAGTGTTCTCTGCCTACCACTGCGGCTGGCACCAGAAGACAAACGGTGAGTTGCTGGATTTGGCCGAGGCCGATGGCTTCGATCTTCTCGTAACCTGCGACGCAAGCATGAGATTCCAGCAGCAAGTGACTGGACGGGAAATCGGAGTCCTCGCTCTGACACAAACCAATTGGCCGTTGGTCGAGTGCTACGTTTTGGAGATCGCAGAAGCCGTGAATCAGATGACAGTTGGTGCATATCGCGAGTTGGCTATTCCAGTGGTGCGTCCCAAGGCCTAGCTTAGCTAAGCTAGCGCCCGTCCAAATCGTTTTGCCCAGCTTGTAATTTCTCTTCGACTCTTCCGTCGTCCTTCCAGGAGGACGACTGGCTGGACTGTTGATTCAGGAAGCTTCCGGAATTGGTCCGAGTTTCGGTGCGCGCTTCCGCAGGGAAACCGCGCTACCTAGCTACGCGTCTTCACGCGGCGATCCGCTTAAGTCCCTGCAGAACAGACTCCGATTGCGGCCGGATCGAAACGAGGCGCTGATGCCAAACGATACCGATCTCGCGACGGTAGGTGTGCATAGGCGCGAAATCGAACCGTTTCACGCCCCATGCCCGCAAACTGGGTTCGGCCATTCCTGGGAGCAGCGCGACAGCATGGCCGGAGCGCACCAACTCGGCAACCTGGGTGAAACTCGCGCAGCTGAATCGAAGATTTGGAGTCAGCTTCACCTTTTCGCAGCACTCTTAAAGCGCTTGTCAAACTCGCCCCCGGCAGGTATTGCCACCGGGCGTTGTCTCAACAACGCCGTCGCATCCTCTTTCTCCTTCGCCCATGCCGGCGGCGCAAACAGCGCGGAGCCGATTTGGCCAATCGAGTGGAATTTCAACGGAGCGACGACAGCTGACTTTCGCAGAATACCAAAGTCTATGCTGTGCTCCCTCAAACCCTTTACAACCTCCACGGTGCGCATGTTCTGAAAAGAAAAACGCGCCGATGGCGCTCCCGCGGTGATCTTGGAGATGTTGGGAACAACGAGCCATTCCACGATACTGTTGCCGGACGCGATCCGGAACTCCACGGGTAGGCCCGCGCAGGCTTTCTTGAAATCCGCCAGGCTTTGCAAGTGCGCGCGCACCTGCCGCGCCAGTTCTATTCCCTGCTCGGTAAACTCGATCCCCTTGCCTTTTCTTCGGGTCAGCTCGGCACCGAAAAATTCCTCCAACTCCCGCAGTTGCCGGCTGTAAAGGCTTTGCTTGGCCGGATCGCCACCCGCAACCCTGGCGATGCCCCCGGCTTCCGCCATCGCGCAGAAGTTCTTCAGCCGATCCAGTGAGAGCCCGCCTTCGGAGAGCAACTCGTTAAACATAACTTCATAGTTATTATACTCGCAATTTGAGAACTACCCAGAGTTACTTGGCAACGATAATTTGGCGTTGTGAAAACGAAAACATGAAAACCATCGGGATCGTCAATGCAGGCCCTGCCGAATTTGTGATTCACCAACGAATGGGTAAGATCCGTCACCTTGGGGAGGGGCATCAGTTTCTTCAAACTGCCATGGATTGACCGCTATACGATCATTCCCTCCTCGACACGAACGATCCAGTTCAAGGCCGACCAGATCACCGCCGAGAACCAGGGTGTCGAAATCTCAGGCTTCGCCGTCTGGCGTGTCTCCGATGCCGGAAAAGCAGCGGCAAACTTTGATTTCACGGATGCTGAGGCCGCCTTGAGCGCAATCGGCGGGGCCCTGCAGGATGTCGTGGAATCGGCCATTCGGCATCAGGTCGCCCGCTTGACTATTGAGGATGCCTTGCGCAACGCGGCAGCATCATCCTGCAACTCAAGGAAGAAATGGCCTACGTGGCGGGACTCTGGGGGATTGCCGTGGAGACCGTCGAAATCAAGAGCGTCCGCATTCTCGGCAGCCCTTTGAGAATCTTCAGCGCCGTCCGCAACGCGCTACGCCTGGAGAGTGAACAGAGCGCCATTGAAACCGAAAAGCGCCTCGCCGAGCAGAGGACGGCCCAGCAAGAGGAGTCGGCCCGGCAGAAACATCAGCTTGAGATCCGCAGGATC
>CAWASQ010000001.1:0-12475 GCA_963784465.1 uncultured Verrucomicrobiae bacterium | reverse complement strand
CGGCCACAACGCTCAGAGACCTTGTCGCATTACCCGGCAACCGTTTCGAAGCGCTGAGCGGCGATCGAAAGGGCCAGGTACAGCATCCGTATCAATGACCAATGGAGGATTTGCTTTGAATGGCGAGAAGGATCGCCGGGACCGTCAAACGTGGAGATTGTTGATTATCACTAGATGACACTATGACACAGATAGCTATACACCCGGGAGAACACCTGGCCGAAGAGTTAAAGGAACTGAGCATGAGCGCGGCCGAGCTGGCGCGTAGGCTAGATGTGCCAACAAACCGCGTCACCAGCATTTTGAACGGCCGGCGTGCCATTACTGGCGACACTGCTTTACGACTCGCTCATTTCTTCGGCACTAGCGCCGAGTTTTGGCTCAACCTGCAAAGTCTTTACGAGCTGCGGCTCGCCCAGCAGAAGGCAGGGAAATCAATCAAGGATCTTCCAACACTCAAGCGCTCGAAATCGTACAGGAAGGTCGCCTTTGCTATTACGTCCAGGAGCATCTCCCGTCTGGCTCCGGTCAGGAAGGGGCAAGTTGCCTAAAAACCAGAAGGAAGGTGTTCATCCGTTGATCCCATTCCACCCGTCGCAGTTGAGGGATGCGATGGTCACTTGTCCGGCACGCGTGGCAACGGCGGAGGAGTCATTTTCCGCAAGTCGTTCATCGGATAGTGCGGCAAGTCCGGCACTCGCATCTGCTCGAGAACGAATTGCTTGAGGTAATCGTGCGCTTCCTTCCGCCCCATACGGTGGGCGTGGCAAACCATCGAGGCGATGGTGTTGATGACCGACTCCGGGACGGCGCGAGTAATTTCGGCTGGAAGCCAGCCGAAGTAGTCCCGCTGCTCCGTGCCGAAGGAGATCGAGTCATCGCGGTTGTGGTAAATCCAGTAGCCGGGCCAGATTTGATGATCCTGGCGGTCTCGCGGCGGAATGTGGTCTCGTTCTGGTTGTGGGAGGAACTCCCAAATTGAAGGTTTCGTGGGCATAAAGTGGCAAAGTGTGATTGGATCTAAATCGGGTAAAGCTTGCCGGCATTTGGCCGAAGGTTGCGCGGTAGCGAAGCAAGGACGATAAGCGCCGTTCTTGGAAAAGATGCAGACCACCGAAGCGAATGTCCTGGTGGCCTGCTGTTCCCCCCAGAACAGCTCAATGGTGGCTCATAGGCCTGAACTTGCCGGAAGTTCTCTTTTGCCTCGTAGACGGTGGGCCGTGACAGCCCGAAATCCACGGCCGCTCGAGCGATCGGTTGACCCTCGACCTCCACGGCCCGGATCGTCTCCTATTTGAGCTGAATGAGATCGTGGGGATCGAAGAAATTATTTTCGAGGAACCGCGGGTGGCGGACTTTTTCCGGGTGGCGATTGAGAGCGCCCGCGCTACGCAGGGTCTCAATCTTTTTCCGGGCAGGCGGCCTGGTCACTCGCATTTCGGCTCTATTTACTTTACGCATTCGGTTTAATTTCCTTTACATCCCCGCCTTGAGATCTCCGATCAATCCGGCAAGCCGAAGTAGGTCTTCGATCCGGGCTACGGCTTTCCCGCCAGAGAGGACCACAAAGGGATCGGCTTCCCCGAGGTCGGTCCAGCTTGCTGGAAAATAGGCCAACTCCCGATCCTCAGTGTAGTAAAAGACCCTCCATTGCCCCCAGCACCGGCGGCAATCCACAAACTCAAACTGCCGCCCGTGCCATGGATGAAACGGGTGAGTTACCGAAAATACCGTTTTAAATCCCGCCCATCGGGTGCAGTTCGCAATCTACGCCAACGCACTGGCTGAAAGCTTCGTGGCCACGCTGAAAACCGAATGCTTCGGTAGCTCGATTGCGCCAACTAAAGCGGTCGCCAAACTGATGGTCTTCGACTACATCGAAACCTTCTATAACACGCGTCGCCGACACAGCGCCCTGGTTATCGATCGCCTGCGCAGTTCGAAAACGATTGGCTCTGCTCGCAGCGCGAGGGTTGTTCTGGGGGCGGCAGCCTGGGCGGCGAGACCTGCCTTACTGAGCAGGTCGGCTCTAGCCGTCCTGGCTGTGAACAACTCCGTGGAGTTGTTCAAGCCGCCGGAAACAACCCGGCCCCATCACCAAAGGGCTTTCAATGCAGCAGCCAAACCATTAACCTCAACTAAGAAACAAAGAGTCCAGTCCGCGTTTTCGAAGAAAGATCACTATCGTCCCTGGAGAATTTCCTTACGCTGAGACTTGTGTGCGAGAATCGAGTTAGGTATATCTGGAGGCCTCGTGAAAAGAAACCTGCCGTGCGCGCTTGTTCTGTTCGTATCGTTGCGCGTCATTACCGGCGTTTGAGGAGGAGTTATGGACTGGCGGCAGACACAGGCGAATCTTCTCGAGGCGGCTCGTCGGTTAAAGGGTCAGAAGTTTCTTGACGCTTCGATTTCGGCCCTGTTCGCCTCGGTTCCTGTAGTCGGTAACTTTGCCAGCGAGTATTGGAAGGCGCTCGACGACAGCGACGAGCACAAAGCGGAGCAACTGGCCCGAATCCTTGAGACCGCAGCTCGACAGGAAATCAACTGACCATGCTCGAGAAGCTGCTCGTCGAGCAATCGCAGGGGCTAAAAACGCTCATCCGGCACCTGCGAGCCGACACGGTGGTGCAGGTCATCACCTTCAACATGACCGTGGAGCGCGAGCGGGAACGCTCGCGAGATCTCATCGATCAAGCCGCATCGATACTGAAAGGGGAACACGCGGGCGCGGAAGACTTCTATCGACTCGGCCAAATGTACCTAAGCGCGCATCGACCCGACGAGGCTAGAGCGTGCTTCCTCGCCGCTCTGGAGCGCGAACCAAAGCTTGCCAAGGCTTATCTCGGAATGGCGCAGGTCTATCAGATCCAGGGCAACACAATGACACGTCAGAAGTATTTCCAGGCGGCAGAGGACGCGCTTCGCGAGGCGCAGCGCTATGCGAATGAAGCGGCCAAGAGCAATATTACGGACGCCGCCGTTCACGATCAACTCGGCTACAGCTACGGCGCCCTCGCGCAGAGTTACCTCAGCCGTAGCCAGCAAGCACAGGCAGAACAGCTCTACGATCAGGCGCGCAAACACTTCCGTATTGCGCTGACTATCAACGATTGCGACGAGAGCGCGCAAAATGGGCTCGGCGGCATCGCGCTAGCCCTTGGCGACTACGATGAGGCAATACAGCGCTCTCGGCAGGCAACAGAACTTAATCAACACTACCTTTTCGCTTTTCACGATCTGACCCTTGCCTACTACAGTAAGCTGCGCACCATGCAGGGGGACACGCCAGAGCGGCTCCAGATCTTGGCGAAGATGCTCGAGAGCTACATCAAGACGGTGGAGTCGATGGTCATGTTGGGACCGGAACTCTGCCGCCCGCGGCGCGAGAAGCGCTGGACGGCTACGCAGCCTGGGCAAAGACCGAGGCCGACCGCGTGACGGGGCTACCGAACGTCGCACGCGGACCGGTCGATGACAAGGTGGGCGGCGGTAAAGGGTTGTAAGCCCAAACCGCCGAAATTTCCGTCAGGGTATTTTCCATGACAATTTCGGACCTGATCGGATCGGATCCACAATTGCTGAGGCGCTATCAGTTAAAAAGGCGCAAGGTCAGATACTGGGTTTTTTTGCCTATCCCCGCAAAAGGTATAGTTGGTGTCCGAGCTGAAGCAACTCCGCCTGGAAATGCGGAAGCGGAGACATATTCCGGTCTCCGACCACTGGCAATTGGCTCAGCGCGGTATTGCGCGGCCACTATGCCTACTAATCACCGTCCCATGAAACGCTTTTTCCCGAGAGGTTGAGGCGATATGACCTTGAAGAACAGCGTATCCGCGTAGGCAAAGCCAACTATGCGAGGGCGACGGGATTTGGGATAGTCCCGGGCATGGAAGGCGAGAATGGAATGAGCAGAACGCCTCGTCGGCGCTTTAGCGCGGAGGAGAAGGCACGAATTATCGAACTGTATGAGGAGAGCGGATTAACGCGGGTGGAGTTTTGCCGTCGAGAGGGGATTGGGCTCTTCAATCTTCAGCGTTGGCTCGGCAAGCGCAAGGGGGCCGGACAAGCGCGTTTTGTGGAGGTTGAAGCTTGGGCGATTGCGATGCACGGCCGTTATCAAATGGGATTTGGAGGAAGAGCGTGGCTGGAAGTCGAAGGGACTTCGACGAACGGGAGGTTCGCGTGCTGGCCGGCATTGTGAGCGAAGTGGCACGATGCTGAGCTTGGGCGCAGGGGCGCGGAGGGTGTATCTGGCAGTTGGGGCGACTGATCTTCGCAAGGGATTTGACGGGCTCTACGGATTGGTTCGTAGCCGGCTGGAGGAGGATCCAATGAGCGGGCAGCTTTTCGTATTCTGCAATGCGGGACGCACGCGTGTGAAGTCGCTCTATTTTGATGGTTATGCGACACGCGCCATTATGGGACATTGTAGCGGCAGATGGTGCTATCCTCTGATATGAGTCTGACCCGGTGTCCCATATTAGAGGGCCTCAAGAAAGGCCATGATGTTGGAGAACGAGCGTTTTGGTGTCCGGGGCCAACGGGTAGGTTGAAGGCGAGTGAGGATCTCATTCTTCATTGATAGATCGGCCTCGATGTAGCCATGGGTGGTGACGACCTGCTCATGGCCAAGCCATAGGGCGATAATTTCCAGAGGAACGCCGGATTGGAGCAGGTGCATGGCCGCAGTGTGCCTTAGAGTATGCGGTGAAAGGTTGGGCCTGTTCAGGGCAGGGTACTTCTTCCGGGCCTTGCGAAGCGTAAGTGCGAAACGCCGTGCTGCGCTACGGCGTGAAAGTGGTTTACCATCACGATTGGCGAAGATCGGTTGGGTGGAACCGATCTTGTTTTCATGGCACCACTTCTGAATCTCCCGGAGTGTTTGAGACCAGAGAGGAACGTCTCGCTCCTTGCGTCCCTTGCCGTGCAGACGCGCCACGCGATGTTGGATGCCGGCGGGAGTGAGTTGAAGGGCCTCCGAAATTCTTGCTCCGGTGTTAATCTGGCAAAGCCTCGAATGAGGCTCAAACGGCTGGCGACCGTGACCGGAAGGGCCGGTTGCCGGGTAGCCCATCGCAAAGCGATCCCCACCGTTAGTGATCGGCCCGGCGCAACGTGATCGGCAAAGCGAGCGAACGCGAATAAGGCATAGCCCTGGCTGCGGAGACGATAGCCAAATTGGCGACGGTGTTTGAGGTAACGCCTCACAAGCTCTCGTATGGTTGGAACTGGAGCACTCATAATCAGCACGGCCATGGTTGGGCCAAGCTTCGCAGGACCTGCAGATCGACTTGCGTATAGTCGTTGGTGGAATTGAGACAGCGATGACCAAGGAGATCGGCAAGTGACTTCATCTGCGCGCCGCGCTTGTATAAACGTGAAGCAAAGGTGTGACGCAGCCGATGTGTACCGGACCACGACTCTGGAAATCCGCAGCGCTGGTAGGCCCGGGATACCATCGCCTTGAGCGCGCTCCGTGATAGCGGATGGCCGATGCGACGTGGATGTCGCACAAACACATGATCGAAGGCTTCCGCCGCCGGACGGCCGTTCTCGACGTAGTCGCGAAGTGCCGCAAAGATCCGTCTTGGAATCGGAAGCAGCCTGCCTTGGCCGGTCTTGGTTGCCGGAATATGAAGCCGACGTCCTTGCCAATCAATGTCTTGAAGGCGCAATGCGACTACCTCGCAGCCACGCAGTCCCAAGTCCAGCATGCACAGGGTCATCGCGTAATCGCGTTTGCCCTCTGGCGAAGTCCGTCGAAATGACGCCCGCAACTCCCGCTGTTGTCGCTCAGAAAGGATCTGAGGGCGAGAAGCGTGCCCCGGAACGGCGATTTTTGGAACCGCTGTGATCAGCTCCCAGGGACACGCGCCACGCAGATTGGCAAAGGCTAAAAACCCTCGCAAATGTCCGAGGCGCGCCTTGGTATAAATCGACCTCGCTCCGCGCGCGCAGGACCGAGCAAACCCCCAAATGTCGCTCGCCTGCACTCGAGACCAGTCGGCATGCCCGCAACCGAACCGCCAACGCAGGAACTCGCGTGCAGTAGCCACGCTGTGTTCGATCGTCGATGCGCCCACGCCGCGATGCGTCCTGAGAAAATCGATATAGTCCTCGATCCAAGGTTGCCAAAGCGGCCGCCTGACTGGCCTTGCGTAACGTTCTTGAAACCTCAGCCAATGAAAGAAGGCCTTTCGATAGCCGCTCACTGTCTCAGTGGCTCGACTTGGCAAACAATCACTCAACAGGCGGGGAACCGCTCCGCGCCTGAGCTTGCTTATGGGCAAGCGATGCCGATGCTCACGAAGCCAATGCGCCACGCGCATCACACGCCGCTGGTACTGCCCAATCGTGAATGCGGAAAAGCCGAGACCGCGCAAATACTCGGCGAAACCGCCCCGAATCAATGCGACGTCTGCCGCAAAACCGGTGTTTGGTCGTGGGGAAAGAGCGCCAGATATAAGTCCTCAACATCCCCGACCCAATCCCATCGCCCGAAGGAGCTCCCCCGCCAATGCGGCCTGCGTCCGGTTGCCGACAAGCATGCGAACCCCATCTCCCATTTCCACCACGACGTTCTCAGACTTCGGGACTTCTCCCTCCACGCGCGCTTCCAGCCAACGCGGATGATCCTGCCCCGGCGGTGCCATCTGCTCGCCCCGGCCAGTTTCCTTGCGCCGCCTCTGTAACCAATACATCAACGTCGCATATCTCACCCCGGAAAAGCGCGCAAACTGCGCACCGGTCATCCCGCTACGATCATACTCGGCAAGCAGCGCCTCACGCTTCTCCGGTGGCGTTTGAATGCGGCCAATCTCATCAACCTTCAAAATCTCTGTTCCAGGCTCCATAACCGTCATAGCCGCATCCTATGACGCCTATGGTCCTATTTGATAGTGGCGCTCGGCGTGACGCTTACAAGTTGCTGTGATAGACGAGCAGGTGCAAGGGGTGCAGGCCGCGCGAGAAAGAAGCCGGCAAGATCCGCCACATCGGCCGAGCCAGGCGCCAGCTTGAAGGCTCTCCGGGCATCGGCCACGGCTTCGTCGTATTGCCCTCTCATCAGAAATACGAAATACACAGCTTGATGCGGTCGTAACGTTCCGCCCACAGGTGTGCGCCGTCCTGTGCGTAGATCAATTGATCAATTGCGCCGTGACCCGGATGCGGTTGCCGCTCTTGCGAACGCTGCCTTCCAGAACGTATCGCACGCCAAGTTTCTTTGTGCGCGAGTCTCGGGTCAGGGGGCGAGATCGGGCACCAACTTTACAAGGAGTTCGGAGCCGGCAAGCTGGATGGCGTAGATTTCCAAAGTGTGCCGACCGACGAAGCGGAGGGCGCCGGCTATGGCTTCTGGCGGTTGGAGGCGGCTCTCGCCACGCTTGAATAGACACAGGCTGATGGACAGAACGCCGAGGCCCAAAATAAAGACGGCTAAATGAATTGCCGGAAACGAGAATTCCTCTTGTTCCTGCCAGACGAAGACGACCGCAGCGACCAAGCAGGCCAGAAGCCGCATCAGGCCGGCGGTCTCGGTCGCAGCCAACGCGGATGCTGACGAGCGTTGAGTTTCGCCGACGCTGCCGACAGCGGATATGCCGTCGACATATTGGCGCTGGCATAAGCCGAACAGGGCCCACAGCCATCCCTCCCCGCCGTAGTCGACAATCTTCGCCGCTACCGGCAGCACCGCAAGAAGTGTGGAGACGAGCAGGATGAAGGCAGGCCAGCCGCGAGTTTGCACAAGCATCTGCACATAAGGACGTGCAATGCGGATGAGTGCGAGACTCAAAAGAATGTTCGGTGCCACCCAAGTCCAGTCGGCGTTCCAGCTTTCGAGCAAAGTCAGAATGACGCCGATCCAGATCCAGTGAAGAGGGACAGTCTGGGTCTGCGCGTAACCCACAAGGAAGAAAAACGGCGGAGCTGCAAAGCGTCCGAAAACGCTCCACCAGCGGTCGTCTTCCATGAAGAAAAAGCCGAAATGGCCAACCGAGACCGAGATGATTGCCGCGGTTTTCAGCCAGTCCGCGTTGTCAACCGGGCGAGGCGGGGTTCTCGAACGAGTGGCGTCATGCATTCCCGCGCTACCTTGTGACACTTACAGGCTCCGCGGGGCTCCCCTCATAGATGGCTGTCACCAAATGCATCTCCTTGAGGACCAGTGACGATGGCAAGAGCGTTGTGTCCCGCTCAATGACCGCGCCGCCCATCACCGTGGCGCCGAAGGCGACCGTGCAGCCGTCCTGGATGTGAGTTCGCTTCACCTTCAGCATCATGTTCTCGAGACTGTGAAACTGCAGGAAGCCATCGATAACACAGTCATTGCCGAAGCTTACCGCGTTCCAGTCGGAGCACTGCATTGGCCGGGTCACGATTGTCCCGTGGCCGATATGACATCCCATCCACCGTAGGATGGAATTCGCGAGAATGGTCCCGCCGCAGAACACGAGAGGACCCCTGCACCAGACGAAGAAACAGTCCTGCGCGAAAAAGTAGGCGAAGTGGCGCCAGGACCAGAAGGGGGTCGAGTGATCAGCTCCCCATTCGCTGCCGACGAGGGACTTTTTGATCGCGAGGCTGAATAGGACCAGATTGACTTCCACGAGGATCAGAGCAATCGCCGCGCTGGCGATTGGGTGTCCGCCCAATCGCAGCAAACAAATGTACAGAATCGGGAAGACGATCATCTCGGTGATAGGCAGAATGCCGATGCTGAAGAAGTCGAACAGGAAGACCCGGGTCAGGAAGAGGAGGAAGCCCGGCCGTCTGTGGGTTTCATTCTCCGCCTCAAATGACACGCTCGCGAATTTCACGGGCGGATTTCCCGCCACCGTGATTGGCTCGCCAAGCCGCGACCGCATTTGTCGTCGGAACTGTATATCATTGCCCGGCGTGGAGACGCCTAGCAGGAAGTTGGACGGGAAATTCCCGCACTCCGCCACGCAATTATTACCGCCGAAGAAATACCGGGGCATATCGAGGTGGCGCAGCTTGAAGTGCTCGGCGCCATAATCGAGCACGTTCGTGAAACATCCATTGGCGAAGAATACCTGGGAGTCGGCAGTAGCAACCTCCGGGACGAGGTTAAACATGACGTCGCACTCGGAGCCGCCAAACCGCGGGAAGCGCATGCCAGCGAGCGCCCTCAGGTACTGCCCAGTAATGGTCCAGGTCCACAGTCTCTGGATGCCGTTCAACCTCTTGATTCTGTACATGAGGAGAGCGCCCCTGAGCCCGCGCGAGGGGTATAGACCCGGCGAAGCGGCCGTCCAGCGGATGAAGAGGCAGCCCAGCAAAGAGGTCACGACAATGGTGACCCAGGTGGCGATGAACGCGTAAAGAGTCAGGTGCCAGACGATCTCAAACAGCGGCGTCACCCTGAAATATTCGTCGGAAAGTTCAGCCTCTCCGGCAGGTACTAAGGCGCGGGCGAGCCAGAAGATCGCGGCGGTGGGGACCACAATGAGCCAAAAGGATAGGAAGATCTGCATAAGGACGTTGAGGATCTCCAGTAGCCAGATCGGATACGCGTACTGGCAGGCGATCGCCGTGCGCTTCAGTTCCGTGCAGCGCCCGCTGAGGCGCGCGGGAGCTCCTTCCCATATCTCCTGCGGGCCTACGTTGTTGAGGATGGGGGTGAACGGAGTGATCCACGTGCCGCGGCCCACCGTTACATTGTTGGCGATGGCGGCGCGCATCCCGATCTTGCAACCGCTCTCGAGGTGAACAGGGCCGACATGCAGGTGCTGCCCCGACCATTTGGCCGTTTGGATGTAGGCTCCAGTCTGAATCGCGACATCGTCCTCGATGGAGAGCAAGTCCAGGGGCCCGGATAGATCAGCATCGTGTGCGCACTGAAGGTTGTCGCCCACGGTCGCGCCGAGCTGACGCAACACGAATGCCATAAGCGGAGCGCTGCGATACATCGCACGCAGCGGGAGGAGCACCATGCTCTCCAGCCGTCCCATGCACCAGATTCGCAGATGCATTTTGCTCCACTTGGGGTACACACCCGGAGTCACATTGTTCTTGTAGATGTCACCACCTATGAAGAACTTTATCATCAGGACCCAGAGCAGGCTGGCGAAGGGCGTGACGAGGGCCAGCAAATAAAGGAAGAAACCGTCGATGATGAACGCCCCGAGGCTGGCGGTCGTGAAGATCGTCCCGAATTCGATGAAGTCGACGAAGCTGAGGAGGGCCACTAAGAGCGGGGAATACAAGAAAATCGCGAAGAGGACCTGCAGGGTGGTGAAGTATCCGATGGAGAGCACCTCTGCCGCGGCCTCGTCGCGCTCGGCGCTGTTCTCGTCGGATTTCAGAGGGGCCGTAAAGGCCTTGGAGGCCTGCTGGAGCGCCCGCGGGCGGTTGGCCACCTTTCGAGCAGTGTTGCAGTCACTGAGCAGCGCCCGGACCTGCACCACCCATCCTGCAGCTTGCAGTTTCTGCGCCAAGCGCGCGATGAGGATCGAGTGCCCACCAGCCTCAGCGAATCCATCGTCCAATCCCAACGGCGTCTCGAACACGGCCCTGCAGATCGACAGCACTTCCTCACACTCAGGATCCATGCCCGCTTCGGCATCAGGCACCTTGACGTCCCCGTCCCCTGTGTCGCGCGCACTGGCCGGTCTGTCCCAACGAGTGTCTTCAGCTTCCGGCTCGGCGTTTCTCAGTAGATGAGATAGGTTTGGCAAGCACTTCCGGTCGATCTTGCCCGAAACCGGCTTCATGACGAATTTTTCTACAAGGAAGATCCTCGTCGGGACCGACGGCGCTGGAAGTTGTTTGGCCAGCGTCGCCGTCACCCGGGCAGCCCACTCCGCCGGCGCGGGAGCGACCACCGAGATCTCTCCTTCGCAGACTGAAGGCGTGGCAACAAAGGCGACCAGCGTCTCGTTCTGGTAATCCAAAACGGCGGCCTCGATCTCACTGAACTGCGTCTGGAGGATATCCTCAACGGCCTGCAGCCTCAACGCGATGTCCGCGCACTTTGAGCTGCGTGTCGATTCGGCCGAGGAAGTGCACGCGCTGCGTTTGGATGTCGATTTTGCATTTGTCCCCGGTGCGGTAGAGGCGGCCGAACTGAGGGTGCGTGATGAACTTCTGGGCGGTTTGCTCCGGCAAGTTGCGGTACCCGCGTGCAACGTGCACCCCACCGATACAGAGCTCTCCAGCCTCGCCGTGGGGCAGTGGTTGGAGTTGGTCGACCTCGAGGATGACGTAGGTGACGTTGGCGAATGGCGAGCCAATTGTGATGGGCTCCCCCGGCCGCAAGCTCTGGCGGCTCGTGTCGCTGCTCGCCTCTGTGGGACCGTAGGTGTTGATGATCTGGCGTCTGGCCCTGGTCCAAGGCTCCACGAGCGCGCTGGGGAAGGCTTCGCCCGCCGGGACGATGTAGCGGCACACCGGATAGGGGAGATCTAATTCGGGGGTTGGTGTAAGGGTGGTGAGCAGCACCGGAGGACAGAAGAGCACCGTGACCTCAGCTTCGCGGAGGACGGGGACGAGGTCCGGGCCAGATCGGATCTGCTCCTTGGTCAGCATTACCACAGCGCAGCCCGACACCCAGGCGCTGTACATCTCGGGGATGCTGCCGTCGTAGCCCAGCGACGAAGTAAGCGAGGTTGCGTCCATGCCGGGAAGGAGATCGAAGTAATCGGCGTAGCTCAGGGCCAGGTTCACGTAACCTGCGTGCGGGCACTCGACGCCCTTGGGCATCCCAGTGGTGCCGCTCGTGTAAAAGATGGTCGCAAGGCGCTGCGTGGGGTCGTCCAGCCAGGGCGGCGGTTCTCTTCGGGGCATCCTCTCCGGCAACGTCAAGACATCGAGCGTCGGCAGGTCGCGGATCTTGTCTTGCCCCCGCGTGAGAATGACTACCGGCTGTGCGTCGTTGAGCATGTGGGTGATCAGGGCGTCGGGCAAGGTGGTATCGAGGAACATCACGGTGCCGCCTGCCTTGAGAATGCCTAGGTGGGAGGCCACGATTTGCCAGTTGTCTTGCGACATGGCCACGGCCACGACCTGGTCGGGTCCTGTGAGGAAGGGAGAAAGGGCCGCGGCCACGCTTTCCGCTCGCGCGTCGAGCTCAGCGAAGGTCAGGGATTCTCCGGTGTGGGGAATCTGTAAGGCCGTGAAATGCGGAAACTTTTCGGCGGAGCGGCTGAAGACCTCTGTGAGCCACCGGATTCCTTTCTGATGCGGTACGTTCACGAGGGGGCGGTCGCCGAAGACATCCGTCAAGGTGTATGGGCAGGTATCCGCCTGCCCGTGCGGCACCTTCTCCGCCGCCCAAAGGTACCGCCTCCAAGCCACAAACGTCAGCGCAAAGAAAACCGCGACGGCAGTTGTTACAAAAATTGCTGCCAAAACTCTTCCTCACATGCTCGTAAGTCTAGACTCCCAAGTTGGTCGAGCATGGCGAAAGATTACGACGTTTAATCGAAGTATCGCTGAAGCGTTCCAGCTCGGC